>JBJEUF010000163.1:0-89469 GCA_051883695.1 Aristaeellaceae bacterium | reverse complement strand
GCGGAACGAAGCAAAGCCAGAGCGGAAAAGGCGCTGTGCGAATGCAACATTTTTAGCGAGAATTAGTATTAATCGCCGTTCCAGCCCCGCTCCAGCATAGTGTACCACACTTTCCGCCCGATGGCAACGAAAAAGGAGCCGCCCCAAGGGCAGCCCCTTTTCCGCGCGAATCACTCCGCAGCCGTTTCCTCCACGCGCACGAAGCAGTAGAGGACGTCATTGTCCTCCTCGTCCCAATCGAACCACACCAGCTCGCCATCGCTGTACAGCGCCAGCGCCATGCCGCTTCCGTCCGGTTCGCCGGTGGCAGGATCAAGCAGCAGGAAGTACATCAGCGTACCGAAGTCCTCCGCTTCCTCCAGCTTGCACACCGCATCGTAGCTTTCCGTCCCGTCGGTGTACACCAGCTCCACATGGCCCTTGCCGTCCTCCAGGTGGAATCTGGCGGCCATGCCGATCTCCTCAACGTCCAGGAATTCGCCCAGGTACTCCGCACAGGACAGCTCCCAGTCGCCGTTGAAATCAGCAAGCGTCTGATTCGCCAGCGGCAAGGCGACCATTTCGAAAATCATCTTCATGCCTGCCTGTTCAAGCACCAGGGTTCCGTCCACATAGGTGTAGTATTCCAGATCGCCCTCGGCATCGTTCACGACAATGCCCGTTTCCGTTTCTTCCCAGGTGCAATCCATCGTTTCGCCCATGGACTCCTGCACGCAGGTGCCGTCCCCGTTGACCGTCATGACCGCATCCAGACCGAACGCAGCGGGATCCAGGGTGAGGCCAAAGGACTCCACGCTGGTCAGCACCCACACGCCCAGATAGTCGGTCGTTTCCGCAAAGGCCGTGCAGCCCAGCAGCATTCCCAGAGCCAGCAGCAACGTCAGCAGCTTCTTCATCATGTTTCCTCCCAGGATGACAATTTCCGTTCGTACGGTATGTTTCCATTATACACAGGATGCTCCTGTTCTGCAAGCCGCCGGAGCATCTTTTACAATCTCCATCCATGCGGATCGCCGATTTTGTTCTCCTTGCCCGCACGCCCTTGTTCCTGCGCCGAAAGTATGGTATAATGATGGCAGTTCAAATCACAGCAAGGGAGCTGTCACCATGAGCATGCTCGAAATCATCACAAGGAAAAAGCTCGGTCAGGCCCTCACCAAAGCCGAGATCAGCGAATTTGCCCGCGGCGCCGCGGACGGCAGCATCCCGGATTACCAGCTGGCCGCGCTGCTGATGGCCATCCGTCTGAACGGCATGACCGCGCAGGAAACCACCGACCTGACCCTCGCCATGCGCGATTCCGGCGATGTGTGCGATCTGTCCGCCATCCCCGGCGTGAAGGTGGACAAGCACTCCACCGGCGGCGTGGGCGACACGACCACCCTCGTCCTTGCGCCGCTCGTGGCTGCCTGCGGCGTCCCGGTGGCGAAGATGAGCGGGCGCGGCCTGGGGCACACCGGCGGCACGCTGGACAAGCTGGAGTCCATCGCCGGGCTGAGCGTGAGCCTGACCGAGGAGCGCTTCGTCAGGCAGGTGAAGGAGATCGGCCTGGCTGTGATCGGCCAAACCGCCACCCTTGCGCCTGCGGACAAGACGCTCTACGCCCTGCGCGACGTAACCGCTACCGTGGACAGCCTGCCGCTGATCGCCTCCTCCATCATGTCCAAGAAGCTGGCCTCCGGAGCGGACGCCATCGTGCTGGACGTGAAAACCGGCTCCGGCGCGCTGATGGAAACCGTTGAGGACGCCATCGCGCTGGCGAAGGCCATGGTGGAGATCGGCACGCTGTCCGGCAAGCCGGTGCGCGCCATCGTCACCGGCATGGGGCAGCCGCTGGGCACCCATATCGGCAACGCCCTGGAGGTCAGGGAAGCCATCGACGTGCTGGCCGGACGCGCGACGGGCGATCTGCTGGAGGTCGCACTGCTGCTGGGCAGCCACATGCTGGTGCTGGGCGGTCGCACGGACAGCACGGAGGAAGCGCGCGCGCTGCTGCTGGATGCGCTGCGCTCCGGCGCGGGTCTTGCGAAGCTCCGGGCGCTCATCGCCGCGCAGGGCGGCGACACCGCCTGCGTGGACGATCCCGCCCGTCTGCCCCATCCGGCGCTCATCCGCGAGGTCAGGGCCGGCTGCGAAGGCTACGTTTCCCGCATGGACACGCAAGCGCTCGGCTATGCCGCACAGGCCATGGGCGCAGGACGCGTCAAAAAGACGGATGTGATTGATCCGTCCGTGGGGTACGTCCTGCCCGTGCGCATCGGCGAGCGCATCACGCCGGAGACGGTGCTCTGCACGCTGTATGCCCGCAGCGAGGAGGACGCGGCAAGGGCTGAAGCCGCCATCCGTGCCGCCATCGTCATCGGGAATGCACCCGTCGCCCGTCCGTCGCTGTGCTATGCGGTGGTGACGGAGAAGGGCGTTGAGATGGTCTGAGCTGGGATAAACCGCATCCGCGCGATGCGGTTTTTCCTGTGTTTCATACCGTCTGGGGCATTGACGCAGCCCGTTCAACGTGGTACGATGATGGCTGCACATGCATACAACGACACAATCCGAGGAGAATCCCCATGAACAAGCTCTTTATGAAGGGCGTGCGCCACGGGCTGCCCATCGGTCTGGGCTACCTGTCCGTTTCCTTCGCCTTCGGCACCCAATGCACGGACAGCGGCCTGACCATCCTGCAGGCGCTGCTCATCTCCATGACCAACCTGACCAGCGCGGGCCAGCTTGCCGGCCTGCAGGTGATGGTCTCGCAAACCGCGCTCCAGTCCGGGCTGATTGAGATGGCGCTGACCCAGTTCATCATCAACCTGCGCTATGCCCTGATGGGGCTGTCCCTTTCCCAGAAGCTCGGCCCGACGATGAACACGCCGCGCCGCATGTTCTTCGCTTTCGCCAACACGGACGAGATCTTCGCCGTCGCGTCCTCCCAGCCGGAAAAGCTGCATCATCATTACCTCTACGGGCTGATGCTCATGCCCTACATCGGCTGGTCGCTGGGGACGCTGCTGGGCGCGGCTGCGGGCGAAATCCTGCCGGAATTCGTCACGAACGCGCTGGGCATCGCCATCTACGGCATGTTCATCGCCATCGTCATTCCGCCCGCCCGGAAGGAAAAGCCGATTGCCCTCGTGGCGCTCATCGCCATTGCCGTCAGCATCGCCTTCCGGTATCTCCCCGTCCTGAACACCGTGTCCGGCGGCTTTGTGGTCATCATCTGCGCCGTTGTCGCGGCAACGGTCGGCGCGCTGCTCTTCCCCGTTCATGAGGAAGACAGCGCCGGAAAGGAGGCGGCAGCATGACCCTCACCTGGCCTGCCTACCTGCTCTATCTGGCCGCGATGGCCGGCGTCACCTATCTGATCCGCATGCTGCCGCTGACGGTTTTCCGCAGGGAAATCAAATCCGTTTTCATCAAATCCTTCCTGCACTATGTGCCCTATGCCGTCCTCGCCGCCATGACGATACCCGCCGTGCTGGAATCCACCGGCGATATCCGCACAGCCGCCGTCGGGCTGGCGGTCGCGGCGGTGATGGCCTGGCGCGGGCACGGGCTGCTGACGGTCGCCATTGCCGCCTGTATCGCCGTGGCGGCTGCGCAGGGGCTGCTGCTGCTCATCTGATGAGAAGCCATCCGTTGTCCGGCGGATGGCTTTTTCATTGCGCTCACGCAGGACTTTTGCACTTTTTCGTCGAAAATCCCCATGAAACGCCATCCTTCCGAAAGGTCTGACATGCCATGAAAATGACTCCCGCCGAGCGCCAGCACATGATGCTGCACGATCCGGTGCAGCGCATCATCCCCCGGCTGGCCATTCCGACCATCATCTCCATGCTCATCACCACCATCTACAACGCTGCCGACACCTTCTTTGTCAGCCAGCTCAGCGCCATCGGCGCAGCGGCTCCGGCGGCGGCGGTCAGCGTTGTGTTCCCGCTGATGGCCATCATCCAGGCCATCGCCTTCACCATCGGCATGGGCACGGGCACCAACCTGAGCCAGGCGCTGGGCCGGGGCGATACGGAGCAGGCGCGCACCTTCGCCTCCGTCGGCTTCTTCACAGCGCTGATCACCGGCATCGTCGTGATGGGGATCGGCAATCTGTCGCTGGACTGGCTGATTCCGCTGCTGGGCGCCAAGGATCCGGACGTGCTGGCCCACGCGATTGACTACGCCAGCTACATCTTCTACGCCGCGCCCTTCATGATGTGCTCCTTCGTGCTGAACAACATGCTGCGCTTTCAGGGGCTTGCCGCCTATGCCATGGCGGGCATCACCACCGGCGGCATCCTGAACATGCTGCTGGATCCCATCTTCATCTTTGAAGCCGGTACGGATATCGGTCTGGGCTTTGCGCTGCCCTTCGGCTTCGGGCTGAACACCGCGGGTGCCGCCATCGCCACCGCCATCTCCCAGGCGGTCAGCTTCCTGATTCTGCTCCTGCAGAGCAACCTGCGGTCGGATGCCATCTCCATCAGCCTTCGCCGTTTCCGCCCCACCCGGCACATGTACGGGCGCATCATCAACAACGGCCTGCCCTCCCTGGGCCGTCAGGGCATCGCCAGCATCTCCACCATTCTGCTGAACAACGCCATCACAGGCTTTGTCGCCGTCGATGCGCAGGTCGCCGCCACCGCCGCGATGGGCATCGTCAGCAAGATCGTGATGTTCGTCAACTCCGCGGTCATCGGCTTTGGTCAGGGCTTCCAGCCCGTGTGCGCCTTCAATTACGGCGCGGGACAGTACAGCCGTGTGCGCAAAGCCTTCTGGTTCTGCGTCAAGGTGACGACGGTCATTCTGCTGGTGCTGGGCTGCATCGCCTTCATTGCCGCCACGCCCATCCTCACCGCCTTCCGCCGGAACGATCCGCAGGCCGTCGAGATCGGCGCCTTCGCCCTGCGCTGCCACCTGACCACCATCCCGCTGTGGGGCTTCATCATCATGAGCAACATGTTCACCCAGTCCATCGGATACGGCATCCGTTCCCTGATCATCTCCAGCGCGCGTCAGGGCATCTTCCTGATTCCGATGCTGCTGCTTCTGCCGCCGCTCTTCGGCCTGACCGGCGTACAGATCGCCCAGCCCGTGGCCGATGTGCTGGCGCTGGGGCTGGCGATTCTCATCACAGGCGGCACGCTTCGCCAGCTCCGGCAGAAGCCGGATACGCCGCTGAAGGCCACGGCATAGCAATCCCCCGGAACGCACGCCGCATTCGGACGCGTTCCGGGGGATTCTCTGTCATCAGTATTCCAGCACGAAGGGAGCCAGCGGCAGACCGTTTTCGCCAAAGAGCCGCACCCTGCACCAGTTGCTGTGCGCATACCGCGCGTACACCGGCTCAGCCACCTCCGCAGACGTCAGGCGCAGCCTGTCGCCATCCACCTCGATTTCCGCCCTGTGCCACACGCCGTCCGCGCCTGCGATCTCCGCGCATTCGTCACCCTCGCGGGTGATGGCAACCGGGGCGTCCAGAAGCACCGTCAGCACATTTCCGACGGTGTACTTGCCCACCGCTTCCGGGGATTTCTCGCCCTTCTCGCCATAGATCACCCGCAGCGCCTGCTCATAGAGCCGCTCGCCGGGCGTGCGCTTGTCCGTGGGATGGATGTTGTCCCACTCGCCGCAGTCGATGATACAGGCCAGGCCCGTATGCGCCACCTGCTTGTACACCAGCTCCTGTGCGTGGCGCAGCACACCCCACTGGTGGTTGTCCACGGTGTCCGTGGCGTTGACGAAGACCGGCAGCTGCACATTCAGGAAGGGCAGCGTATCGTCCCCCAGCAGCTCGCGCATCCGCTGGACATAGCCTGCCAGCAGCACCTCATAGTGCCCGGTGCGCCATGTGTCCTCCTCGCCCTGATAGTAGAGGATGGCCGTGACGCTCACCGGCGCGACGCGCTTGGTCATCGTTTCCACCAGCCCTGCCGGGCGATAGGGCGATCCGGCGCCCACCGGCGGATTCCACGGACACGCGCCGCAGATTTCGTTGATCTCCGGCCAGGTGACATCCGGGCGGTCTTCCCTGAGCTTGGCGACCTTGCCGTTCCACTCGTTCATGGCGGACTGGAACTCGTCCTCCTCCGCCTGCCACTGCGCAACGGTCTTGTCGCCGACCTTCTCCGCGTATTCCCGCAGATACCGCCGGCCCTCCGCCGTGCGGTTCAGCGCCTCCTCGTCCATCCAGCAGGTCACGGAGGTGCCGCCCCAGTAGCAGTCGATCACGCCCACCGGCACGCCCAGCTTTTCCCGCAGCTTCACCGCGAAGAAGTACGCCACGGCGGACATGTCCCTGCCATAGCCGGGACGGATCGCTTCCCAGTGGCTCCAGCCCTCCGCCTGGACGGCCTCCTCGTTCCACAGGGATTTCTTGGGGACGTTGAAATAGCGCAGGTCGGGATCCAGGTGCTTCTCAATCAGCGTCCTGCCCTCATCCGCATTCTGCAGCTCCAGCTCCATATTGCTCTGACCGGCCGCAAAATACACCTCGCCGATCGCCACATTCCCGGACACCATCAGCATTTCGCCGTCCGTCACCTGCAGCGTGCAGCCGGTAGCCGCCTGCTGCGGGGGCAGGCGCAGCAGGAAGGCGCCCTCCCGCGCCGTGCAGGAGGCCTTCGCCAGCAGCGTCCCATCCGCCGCCAGCAGCTCCGCCGTGACGCGCGTTCCATCGCTCGCGCCGCCGAAGATGCGGATCTCCTTGCCCCGTACCAGCACACAGCCGTTGCCGAACAGGGGTGCCAGCCTGAACATACGCCGTCCCCCTTACTTCTTCAGGTACGCAAGGTTTTTGCGGATCAATTCGCAGCGCTGCTTCACGCAATCCGGAGAGCGCAGCGGATCGGCGGGCGTGTTCAGCAGGTAGTCGCACAGGCGGCCGATGTCGGTTTCCGCCACATGCAGCCGGGTGTCGGAGGAGGCGTAGTAGATGTACACCCTGCCGTCGTCATCCGCAATCGCGCCATTGGTGAAAACCACGTTGCTCACGTCGCCCACGCGCTCCTTGCCCAGCGGGCCCAGCAGCATCCCCGAGGGCTCGCCGATGACCTTCGTGGGATCCTCCAGGCTGGTCATGAAGGCATAGAGCACATAGCGCAGCCCGGCAGCGGTGTTGCGCACGCCGTGGGCGATGTGGATCCAGCCCCTGTCGCACTTGATGGGCGTCGCGCCGGCGCCGTTCTTGCTCTCGGTGATGGTGTGGTATCTGCGGGCGGAGATGATCTTCTCCTCGTCAATCACCGCGTGGGTGATGTCCTCGCACAGGCCGAAGCCGATGCCGCCGCCGCTGCCGGTCTCGATGAAATCATCCATCGGACGGGTATAGAAGGCATACTTGCCCTCCACGAATTCGGGATGCAGCACCACGTTGCGCTGCTGGGGAGAGCGCAGGGTCTTCAGATTGGGCAGGCGCTCCCAGGTTTCCAGATCCTTCGTGCGGACGATGCCGGCTGCCGCCACCGCCGCGGACAGGTCGTTCGACGCGGTATCCTTGCTCTCGGAGCAGAACACGCCATAGATCCAGCCGTCCTCATGCTGTGTCAGGCGCATGTCGTAGACATTCGTCTCCTCGGCGCAGGTATCGGGCAGCACAACGGGATAATCGCGGAAGCGGAAGCCCTCGGTGGGCTTGTCGGATTCCGCCACCGCAAAAAAGGACTTGCGGTCCTGACCCTCCACGCGCACCACCAGGCAGTACTTGCCGTTCACCTTGATCGCGCCGGAGTTCATCGTGGCGTTGACGGGCAGGCGCTGCATCATGTAGGGATTGGTATCGGGGTTCGCGTCATACATCCAGAAGGGCGGAATGTGCTGACGGGTCAGCACGGGATGCTCATAGCGGGTGAACAGACCGTTGTAATAGCGGTCATTCACCGGGTTCGGGCGGACGATGAGCCGCTCGTAGCTTTCCATCAGGGACTGAAAGGAACGGGACTGCATCAGAGATTTCCTCCTTTTCACAGCATCAGGGACATGCAGATTTCGTCATCATCCTCGGCATCGTCTGCCAGCGGATCATGGGTGAAGCCAAGTTTCTCATAGAGCCGGGGCGCGGCGTCGTTCCCCGGAACATAGCACAGCGTGACGCGCGGAAAGCGTTTTTCCCGCCGGAGCTCCTCCAGCACCAGCCGGACAGCGCCAAGGCCATAGCCCTGCCGCTGCCATCGCCGGTCGATGAAGAACTCGCTGAGCACATAGGCATCCGCCTCCGGCCAGTCATACCACAGCGCCATGCCGATCGGTTCGCCGTCCAGACAGATGTGAACCGCATGGCTGTTTTGGGCATTGAACGCATAGGCTCGGGCCAGCGTGACCGTGGCAGAAGCCACATACGGACGCTGATGCTCATGAACCTCCAGCGGAATCCGCCAGTTATTCGAATCGATCCCCTTCAGACTCAGCACGGAAAGACTCCCCTTCGCTCAGGCAATCCGGACTTCTTAGGGAACCTCTGAATCACTCGGCGGTACGCTGGCGGCGGAATTTCAGCCATCTGCTTCTTGCAGAAATTCCGCTCACCATCGCACCACCTCATTGATTCAGAGTTTCCTTAGTTGTCCACATCCGCGACGTCGTCGCCCCACTGCAGGTCGGAGTGCTCCTTGATGTAGGTGACGATCTCGTCCACATTCGTGAAGGCCAGACCCACGTTGGTGTCCGCCGCGCCATAGTAGATGGCAATGCGGCCGGTGTCCTCATCCTGCAGCGTCGCGCAGGGGAACACGACATTGGGCACGAAGCCGGTCACCTCGTAGGGCTCCTCGGGGGTCAGCAGGTGGTTCTCGCACCGGTAGAGCACCTTGCTGGGCTCATTGATATCCAGAATCGCACCACCCATGGAATACACGAAGCCGTTGCAGGTGGTGGCTACGCCGTGATAGAACAGCAGCCAGCCCTCGCTGGTCTCGATGGGCGCCGCGCCGGAGCCGATCTTGACGGACTCCCACCACTTGGAGCCACGGCCCATCACATGACGGTGATGTCCCCAGTACTCCATGTCGGGAGACTCGGAGATGAAGATGTCGCCGAAGGGGGTGTGACCGGAGTCGGAGGGCCGGGACATCATCTTGAACATGCCGCCAATCTTGCGGGGGAAGAGCACGGCGTTGCGGTTGAAGGGAATGAAGGGGTTCTCAATGCGGGTGAAGGTCTCGAAGTCCTTGGTCTTGGCCATGCCGATGGACGCGCCGTAGAAGTCGGTGCACCAGATGATGTAGTAGGTGTCATCCACCTTCACCAGGCGGGGATCATAGGCATAGTGAGGCATCTTGGGCTTGCCGTTCTCGTCCACGAAGGGCACCTTCTGGCGGTCAACATCCCAGTGAATGCCGTCCTTGGAGCGGCCCAGGTACACATAGGGCACGCCGTTGACCTGCTCGCCGCGCAGCACCGCGATGAAGCCGTCCTTCCACGGCACCACGGCGGAGTTGAAGATCCGGGCGATTTCGGGCGTGGGATTGCGGCCCATGACGGGATTTCCGGTGTAGCGCCACACGGGAGCGGCGGTCTTGAGGTCGGCGGGCTTGTCCTGCCACGGGATGTTCGGGAGGGAACCGGCATTGATCAGCTTCACGGCCATGGTTGATTACCTCTTTCTTCAGTCGATTTGTATGATGGGTCATTGGTCTCCATGTATCATGACGCAGGCTTCCCTGCGGTCAGATCGTCATCGGGATATCGCTCTTACCGAATCGCGGTAGACGCATTCGCCGCCCACAACCGTGCGCACCACAGGCTTCCGGTCGCCTGCGCAGCGCTCCTCCACCAGCTTCACCGCCATCCGGCACATGGCAGCGGTATCCACCCGGAAGGTGGTCAGAGGCAGGGAGCCGGGCACGTTGTTGAAATCGTCGTAGCCCACGACGGACACATCCTCCGGCACGCGGACGCCCCGCCGCTGCAGCGTGTCAATCAGCGTCCGGGCCAGCACGTCGCAGTTGCACACAAAGGCCGTCGGCAGCTTTTCCGGCAGCGTCAGATCCAGCAGCACGTTGTTGTCATCGCGATCCTTCACCACGCATTCGGGACGAACGGGCAGATCATGCATCAGCATCGCCGAGGTGAAGCCCAGATACCGTTCCATGATGGAGCTGGTCGCCTTGGCATTGCCCAAAAAGCCGATGTCGCGGTGTCCCTTTGCAATCAGGTGCTGCGTCAGCGCAGCCGCGCCAAAGGCGCTGTCGCCGATAATGGCATCCACCGGAATGCCCGCGTAATAGAAATCCAGCGTCACCACCGGCAGCTGCTGCTCCACGAGCAGCCGTGTGTATGCCTCGGTGGGCTGTCCCAGAACAATCAGTGCATCCACGCGGCTGCTGCGCACGATGTTGGGCAGCGTCATGGCGTTCTGCAGGCTCTCCGAAGCCAGCTCCAGAATGCCGAAGTGCCCGGCATCCGACAGCGTCTGCATCAGGAGCTTGTAGAACATGGCATAGAACGTATCGTTGGAAAAGAACTGATCCGGCACGATGATGCCCACATCCAGCCCCTTGCCCGGCCTTCCCGGCTGCGCATTGGGGTTGACGTAGCCCAGCTCTGCGGCCAGCTTCACGATTTTCTGCCGCATTTCCTCGCTCACGCCGGATTTCCCGGACAGCGCCTTGGAAACCGTCACGGCGCTCACGCCGATCCGCTTGCCGATGTCGCGCATTGTCACGCCCATGCCGTTTTCACCTCCATTCGCGTCTTCACACCCGGCATTCAGTCCGCCGCCCGCAGCGTCAGGCTGACGCTGGCGGCATCGCCCCAGGGCAGCCGTGCGGACAGGCCCAGCTGCATCAGCTCATCGCCGGTATACCGTTCGCCGGTTTCCACCACCGTGTAGGTCTTGTCCGCAGCCAGACCCCGCAGGCGCACCAGCGGCGGGAAGGTATAGGACTTCGCCAGCGCGCGGGTCAGCATGAACACCGCTTCCTTCCTGTCCTGGCTGACGGTGATCCACGCGGTATCATCGCCCTCAAAGGGACTGAGGAGGCGATGGAAATCGCCGTAGAGCAGCGTGGAACGGAGCGCCTTGATGCGGGCAATCTGCTGCCGGACCTTCTCCAGCTCCCCGGCGGGCAGGGTGTTCAGATCCAGCTCATACCCGAAGCAGCCGGACATGGCCACGTTGCCGCGACTTTCGATGGGCGTGACGCGCCCGGTCTGATGATTCGGCACGGCGGACACATGGCTGCCCATCGCGAAGGGCGGGAAAACCAGCGAGGTGGCATACTGGATCCGGCAGCGGCACAGCGCGTCGGTGTTGTCGCTGGTCCAGGTCTGGGGCATGTAGTAGAGCATCCCCATGTCGAAGCGGCCGCCGCCGGAGGAGCAGGACTCAAAGAGCACCTCCGGGAAATCGTTGACCAGCCGCTCCATCACCCGGTACAGGCCCAGCATGTAGCGGTGCGGCAGCTCCTTCTGGCGCTCCGGCGGAAGCATGGCCGAGCCGATGTTGGAGAAGTTGCGGTTCATATCCCACTTCACATAGTCGATGCCGTCCTCGCGCAGGTGCTGCGCAACGGCTTCATATACGAAGTCCTGCACATCCCCGCGGGAAAGATCGAGCGTGAGCTGCTGGCGCTGCTGGATGGGCTCGCGGCCCGCGATACGGATCGCCCAGTCGGGATGCTGCTCATACAGCCGGCTGACCGGGGAGATCATCTCCGGCTCAAACCACAAGCCGAACTTCAGGCCCATCGCGTGCACCTGATCGCTCAGGTGCCTCATGCCCTCGGGCAGCTTCGCCGTGTCCACAAACCAGTCGCCCAGCGAGGTGCGGTCATCATCGCGCTTGCCGAACCAGCCGTCGTCCAGCACGAACAGCTCCACGCCGACGTCCGCCGCGGTGCGGGCAATCCTCAGCAGCTTCTCCTCATTGAAGCCGAAGTAGGTGGCCTCCCAGTTGTTCAGCAGGATCGGCCGGGGCGCCTTTGCGTATTTACCGCGCACCAGATGCTCGGCGCAGACCCGGTGGAACTGGGCGCTCATGCCGTCCAGGCCCCTGTCGGAATACACCAGGACGGCCTCTGGCGTCTGAAAGGTCTCGCCGGGGCCCATCGTCCACTGGAAATCCACATCGTTCAGGCCCAGGAATACGCGGCTGTAGCGGTGGGAATCCACATGCACCTGCGCGGTGAAGTTGCCGGAATACACCAGCGCCGCGCCGATCGCCTCGCCCTGCGCCTCGGTCGTTTCCGGACGCGCAAGGAAGAGCATGTTGGCATTGTGCAGGGAGGTCGCGCCCTTGAGGGAGCTGACGCCCTGCTCGCCCATGGTCAGCGGGCGGCGGATCATCTCGCGTTCGCGGCTCCAGCCGCCGGAAAGGGTGATGAGGTCATAGCGGCTGTCCGGCAGCTCCAGGCACAGGCTGTACGCCCGCTCGATCACCAGATCGCTGTCCGACACATTGCGGAAGGAAACGGAGCGCATCACGCCCGCCACATCATCAAAGAGGGTGTAGGAGAGCGTGGCCTCCAGGCCGATGAGCGCATCCTTCATGCGGAGCAGCAGCGTTTTGGCACACCCGCCGAAGGTCGCGGGCAGTCCCGGCAGCTCGGCCTTGCCGTCCAGCACCTCCACGCCGGTCACGCGCAGGTCAACGCTGCGGGTGCCGTCCTGACGGCGGACGCTCACCGCGCCCTCGCGCAGATCACCCAGACCAAAGGCCGGATACTCATGGGGCACATGATCCAGCGCGCAGCCCTGCACGGAGAAGCTGCCGTCCTCGGGCAGATCATAATGCCGCAGGATCGCGGCAGGGTTGATGCCGGTGATGCGCCTGCCGAAATACAGGTGTGCGGGGATGCCGCCCTCCAGCAGGCCAATCACATAGGAAACGTGATCGTTGCGCAGGTGAAGGAGCTGATCGGTCACAAGGATTTCAACCATGACAATTCCCTCCGGTCAATTCATTGAATCCATTCAGGCGCGCTCAATCATCCGCAGGCACATGCGGCCGTTGTGATACGGGCACTTCCACTCCTCGACGATGGGCTTCGGGGTCGGCACGCCGTTCTCGTCCGTGGACCAGAACCATTCGCTGCCCGGGCGGGGATCGGCAATCACGTCCAGCACATACTGCCACTGCTGCCGCACGCGTTCCATCCAGACGGCGTCGCCGGTCAGCTCATAGGCGTTCGCAAAGCCCAGCACGGTTTCCGCCTGCACCCACCAGACGCGGGTGTGCTCCACCCTGCCCTCGACGACTTCATTCTCCATGCCGTGATCGGTGAAGGCCCGCTCGCAGGTGGCCTCCGCCAGCGTCAGGCACATGGCGCGGTACGGCGCGCGCTCGTCCTCGGGAATCAGCGCTTCCACCGCGTCCCACATCAGCCAGCTGGCCTCGATGTCGTGACCGTAGCTCTGCATGTCCAGCAGGCTCCGGTAATCCCTGTCGAAGAACACCTCCAGGCGGCGTGCGGGCTCGTTGTACATCACATGCAGGAAGCGCTGCAGGCAGGTTTCACCGGCCCTGCGCACCCGCTCGTCCGGCACGGCGCGGTAGAGCTCCGCATAGGCCTCCAGCACATGCAGGAGCGTGTTCATCGTGCGCTGGGCGACCTCGCCGCGCTCCATGAGCGTGGGATTGTCGGAGAGCTTCTCATTGCCCACGGGCGTGTAGTCCGGCTCGAAGGCCTCGCCGTAGCCGCCCGCGTCGGAGCAGTTCCCTTCGATCACCTCAAACAGGCGGAAGGCGCGTTCCTTCGCCGGCGCGTACAGGGGATCGTCCTCGCCGGCTGCGCGCATGTACGCCGCCAGGCCGTAAATCGCAAAGGCCTGACAGTAGGTGTGCTTGGTTCTGTCCAGCGGGCGGCCGTCCGCCGTGACCGACCAGTACACGCCGCCGCGCTCCCTGTCCTCAAAGCGTTCCATGAAGGCCAGCGCATGACGGGCGTAGGTCAAATAGCCCTCGTCGTTCAACACGCGCGCCGCCGTCGCAAACGTCCACAGCACGCGGCTGTTGAGGATGCAGCCCTTGTGGCTGTCCTTGATGACGTTCAGATCCTTGTCCACATAGCCATACCAGCCGCCGCGTTCCCAGTCCGTCAGGCCCTGCCAGAAGGGCAGGATCTTCTGCGTCAGGTGCGTTTTCATCTCATTTGTCAGCATTCTTGTATCCTTTCAGCTCATCATGGTTGTTAGCTTTTTGTTAACTTCTGGTTAGCCTCCGTTTGTCTGTCCATCTCCATCAAAAAGCGCTCTCTATTTCTCCATTCTGGCGGACTGTCGTTAACTTAACGGTTAGGCTTGCACATATTATACAGCTTTTCACAGGCGCTTGTCAAGCACTTCGGCACATTTTTTCGCCGGAACAGGCAGAGAATTGACCGGGTTTTACATTTACACATGCTTATCTGTTAGCTTACAAATTAACTTTCAGATTACGTCCGCTGCTTCCTCTCGCATACAGTCTGATACTAATTCTCGTTAAAAATGTTGCACCGAGCGCAGTGAGTTTTTCGTTCTGGCAAAGCTGAGTGAAGCGAGGCGTACTGGAAGTACGGTGAGTGGAACGAAGCGCAGCCAGAACGGAAAAGGCACTGTGCGAATGTAACATTTTTATTGAGAATTAGTATAAATCAAAACAGCCCGCGGAATCCCCGCAGGCTGTCTCCGAATGATGATTGATATATCGCCGCTCACGGCTGTGAATAGTCGAAGCCGCGCAGCGTCAGCTCCTCCGCGCAGTGGCAGGCAACCATGCGGCCATCCACCTCACGCAGCTGCGGCGCTTCCGCGATGCAGCGCTCGGTGCAGTAGCTGCAGCGGGCATGGAAATAGCAGCCGCTGGGCGGGTTCGCCGGATTGGGAATCTCACCTCTGAGCGGAATGCGGTCCATCTCCACATCCGGGTCGGCAACGGGCACGGCGGACAGCAGCGCCTCGGTATAGGGATGCTTCGGGCCGGAGAAGAGCTTCTCCGTCTCGCCGAACTCCACCAGCCGCCCCAGATACATCACGCCCACCTTGTTGGAGATATGCTCCACCACGGACAGGTCATGGCTGATAAAGATGTAGGTCAGGTTCAGCTCCTTCTGCAGGTCGCGCAGGAGGTTGATGATCTGCGCCTGAATGGACACATCCAGCGCGGAGACCGCCTCGTCGCACACGATCAGCTGGGGCTTGAGGATCAGCGCGCGGGCAATGCCGATGCGCTGGCGCTGTCCGCCGGAGAAGGCGTGCGGATAGCGCTTGAGGTAGGTGGTGTTGAGGCCCACCTTGGCGGCGATGTCCATCACCAGCTTTTCGCGCTCCGCCTTGGGCATCTTTGGGTAGTTGGCCAGAATCGGCTCCGCGATGATGTCCAGCACCGTCATGCGGGGATCCAGGGAGGAATAGGGATCCTGAAAGATCATCTGGATTTCCTTGCGGATCCCCTTCATTTCCTTCTTGTCCACCCGGAGGAAATCCACCGTGCGCCCGTCGATCGTCCGATAGAGCACCTCGCCCTCGCTTGCGTCATGGGCACGGACGATGCAGCGTCCCAGCGTCGTCTTGCCGCAGCCGGATTCGCCCACAATGCCCACCGTTTCGCCCTTTTTCACATCGAAGGACACATCGGAAACCGCCCGGACATTGACGCCCTTGGAGCTGAAGGTCTTGGAGACATGGCGGACGGACAGCAGCACATCCGCCGGAAGCCGGTCTTCCAGCTGCTCCTGCTTCTGCTCCGGATGCTCGCATTTCTCAGCCATTATGCTTCCTCCTTCCGCACGTCATTGCCGGCGCCCTTGCAGCGGTGGCAGGCGACGCAGTGCGTACCGCCCAGGCAGACGCTGCCCGGGTCGTCCCTGTCGCACACGCCCTCGATCCGTTCCGTGCAGCGTTCGTAAAAGCCGCATCCCGGCTTCAGGTTCAGCGCCAGCGGAACGGTGCCCTCAATGGAGAACAGGCGCTCCTGCTTCAGCGTGCCGATCTTGTGCACGGAGCCCATCAGGCCGCGCGTATAGGGATGCTGCGGATTCTTGTAGATTTCCCGGGCCGTTCCGGTCTCCACGATCCTGCCCAGATACATCACCGCCACCCGGTCGCACATCTTTGCCACCGTGCCCAGATCATGGGTGATGAACAGGATGGACATGCCGAAGTCCTTCTGCAGCTCCTGCATCAGCTCCAGGATCTGCGCCTGAATGGTCACATCCAGCGCCGTCGTCGGCTCGTCGGCGATGAGCAGCTTCGGGCTGCACACCAGCGCCATGGCGATCAGCGCGCGCTGCAGCATACCGCCGGAGAACTCGTGGGGATACTGATCGTAGCGCTTCTCGGCATTGGCGATGCCGACCTTCTTCATCACCTCAATGGAAAGCTCCTTCGCCTTCTTTTTGTCCCTGGTGATGTGCAGCAGCGTCGCCTCGTTGATCTGATTGCCGATGGTATACATGGGGCTGAAGGCGACCATGGGCTCCTGAAAGATCATGGAAATCTGCTTGCCGCGGACCGAACGGATCTCCTTGCCGCGCGGCGGCAGCTTCAGCAGATCGACCACGCCCATGTTCTCCGATTCAAAGAGAATCTCGCCCGTGGAGGTGCATTTCTTGTCGTTGATGCCCAGAATGGCCTTGCTGGTCAGGGACTTGCCGCAGCCGGATTCCCCCACCAGCCCCAGCGTCTCGCCGGGATCAATTTCAAAGTCCACGCCGCGCACCGGGGTCAGGACGCCCTCATCCATCTTGATGTTCACATGCAGATCCCTGACCTGTATGACGGGCTTTTTCACTTCGCTCATGCTTCGGGCCTCCTTTCTTACTTGTACGGATCAGCGGCGTCGCGCAGGCCGTCGCCCAGGAAGTTGAAGGCCAGCACGGTGATGATGACGAAAATCAGCGGAATCATGCGCCACGGGTACTGTGCCACGGAGACCAGATCCTGCGTCTCCTTGAGCAGCACGCCCCAGCTGGTCGCGGGCGCCTTCATGCCCAGGCCCAGATAGCTCATGGACGTCTCGCCCAGAATGGAGCCGGGAATACCCAGCGTCAGGTTGACGATCAGGTAGCTCAGGAAGCCGGGCACCAGATGCTTGACAATGATCTTGAAGTCGCTCACGCCTGCCAGACGGGCAGCGGTGACGAAATCCTCATTGCGCAGGGAGATGAACTTGCCGCGCACCACGCGGGCCAGGCCCGTCCAGCCGATGAAGGACAGGATGATCGTGATATACAGGTACATGGCCGATACGGAGATATTCGGCGGAATGGCGGCGGACAGGGCCATCCACAGGGGAATGGAGGGAATGGCCGAGAGCACCTCGATGATGCGCTGAATCACATTGTCAATCCAGCCGCCGAAGTAGCCCGAAATGCCGCCCAGCAGGATACCCAGCACAAAGGAGATGGCTGCAGCCACAAAGGGGACGGTCAGCGATACGCGCGATCCGTAGAGGATGCGTGAGAAGATGCAGCCGCCGTTTGTATCGGCGCCAAAGATGTTGATGCGGACGGTGTGGGTACGGATTTCCCCGGTAATCTGATCGCGCTTGACGGGCAGCTCACCGTTCTCATCCACCAGACCGTAGAGGTGGGTGTTACAGGGGATGAAGCCAAAGAGCTTGTAGGGTGTGCCCTCCACGAAGAAGGCGACGTAATACTTTTCGCTCGTGTCCTCAGAAACCGTCACCGTGAAGCTCAGCTTGCCATCCACCTTGGTACGGATGCGCTCCGTCTTGAGCCTGTAGACAAAGGGACGGCTGAAGTTGCCCTCCTCGTCAAACCAGTGGACGGTGGTGGGCGCCTTGTTCTGGTAATCGGAAGCGAATTCCTCCAGACCATAGGGGGCAATGAAATCAGCGAACAATGCACCGAGGTAGAGTACAGCCAGCAGGATCAGTGAGAATCTGGCCAGCTTGTGCTTTTGCAGCTTGCGCCACATGAGCGTCCACTGGGAAGCGAGGTAATAGGACTCGTCCCGGGGCGTCTTTTTCTTGAACAGTGCCATCTCGTCAGCTCCTTTCCGAGAAGCGGATGCGCGGATCAAGCCACGCAAGCGCAATATCGCTCAGCAGCGTGCCCACCAGCACCAGGACAGCCTGAATCAGCACGATGGTACCGGCCAGGTACATGTCCTGCGACTGAAGGGCTTTGAGCAGCACGGGGCCCTGTATGGCAAGGTTCATGACGATGGCGGAAACGGTGGAGCCGGAGAAGATGGTGCGCAGCGATCCGGACATGCCGGACACCACAGGATTGAGCGCCGCGCGCAGGCAGTACTTGTAGGTGATCGTCGCCTCGGAGCAGCCCTTGGCCCGGGCACAGAGGGTATACTGGCGGGCCTGCTCGTCCAGCATCTGGGCGCGTACGGTACGGATGATGCCGCAGGTGCCGGAGGTGCCGATAACGATCAGCGGGATGGCACAGCGGCCCAGGAACTCGGGCACATACTCCCAGCGCATCCCGTTCTGCATCATCTCGAGGCTGAACAGACCCAGCTTGGTTTCGCCCGTGTTGACATAGATGATATACATGATGATGATGGCCAGCAGGAAGTTTGGCGTCGCCGTACCGATGAAGCCGAAGAAGGAAAGCACATAGTCTCCGACGGAGTACTGATGGTTGGCGCAGTAGATGCCTATGGGCAGGGACACGCCATACTGGAAAACCAAAATGACGAAGGATACGCCAAGGGTGAGGTAGAGCCGTTCCATGATGACAGCCCATACATCCTTGCCATATTCAAAGGAGTAGCCGAAGTCACCCCGGGTGATGATATTCCAGACCCATTTACCGTACTGCACAAGCCATGGGTCGTCCAGGCCGAACTGCTGCCGAAGGGCTTCGATCTCCTCCGCAGAGAGGATCTCGCCCTCAGCCGCCAGCGCGCCGGCATAGGCGGTGGCATAGTCGCCCGGAGGCAGCTGGATGACAAAGAAGATGACGACGGAAATGATGATGAGCGTCGGGATGAACATCAGGATGCGCCGCTTGACATAGCGGTACATCTCGTGGCTGTTCCTGCGCAAGCGGGCCATCAGCTGTACCAGCAGGCCCAGCGCCACCAGCCACATGGCGCTGCCCAGAAAGCCGCCGATCAGGCACAGCAGGGTGATGCCAAGCATCGCCCACACAGCAATGCGGTCATACACATCGCGTTTCGCCAGGTACAGCACAAGCAGGCCGGCAAAGAGCATGCCTGTCGCGCAGACCAGCCACGCGGCGCCGGACAGCGCCCCTTCCGGCCAGGGTTTCAGCGCCAGGAAAATGAGGAAAGCCAGGTTGACGATCGTCGGGAGCACCTGCCCGACTTTTGCTTTGTCAAGCTTCTGCATATTGGCCTCGAATCCTTTCAGGCGTGATACTCATTCACATGATAAATGTTGCACAGAGCACAGCGAATTTTTCGTTCTGGCAAAGCTGAGTGAAGCGAAGCGTACTGGAAAAAGGCGCTGTGCGAATGCAGCATCTTTATTGAGAATCAGTATGATTCGAAGAAGTGCGGGAGGCTTCCCGTCGGAACGGAGCGGCCTCCCGCACCCTTACATCAGGTTATCAATGCTCTGCGCGTGACAGGAACGGGTTTTGCTGATCCTCGTCCATCTATGCCACCGGGCGCGGCAGCTTTCCGTTCCGGCAAGCACAGCCAGACCGGAAAGGACGCCGTGCGAATGACACCCCCGGAACGAATGGCAGCATTACTCCTCGATGTACCAGCACTGGCAGTGCGCGATGCCCATGTCGCGGTAAATATCAGACCAGACGCCTTCCTCCAGGAAGTTATGGATGCGGGCGTTCACGGCATGGTAGGTGGGAGACGCCTCGACATAGGCCAGCGTCCACATGTTGTCCTCGTGCAGCTTGAGCATCTGCAGCGCGATCTCGGTGCGGGCGGCGGTGTCGGCGGTCACATCCAGCTGCTTCTTCAGCTCGATCAGCTTCAGCAGGTCGCCGGTTGCGGTGGTCTCGTCCATGCTGCCATACCAGGCCACGTTGGTGGCGTAGCCGGGAATCATGGAGTTGGGCTTGAGGATGATGGAGATATCACCGATGCCGGTGACGGGGAAGAGCATGCACTCCACGGCGTTGCCCAGCAGGTCGTTATCAATGTTGGAGCGGTCGGAATCCTTGAAGGTGCACTTGATGCCCGCAGCGCGGAAGTAGGGCTCCAGGATCTTGTAGGTCTCGGCAGCGCCGTTATCGGCGACAGAGACGATGTTCAGCACGAAGTCGGTGCCATCGGCGAAGTCATAGAAACCGTCAGCACCCATGACCAGACCGGCGGACTCGAACAGGGCCTTGGCGCCAGCTACGTCATACTCGGTCCACTTGGTGGCCCACTCCTCGGAGTAGCCCAGCTGACCGGGCTGGGGAGCGGCCTGACCGCCCATGAGCCAGCCATCGGAGAACAGGGACGCGAACTCCTCGCGATCCACGCAGATGGACATGCCATGGCGGAAGTCAATGTTGTTGAACAGTGCATTCAGGTGCTCGTCCGCCACGTTCAGATTGAAGTGCAGCTGGGAGCCCACGGAGCCCCAGTCACTGCCGGACCACTCATAGATATTGATCTTGGTGGCGGATTCCTGGATGGTGGGGATGCTCTCCATGGCAACGGTCTGGTAATCGACGGTGCCGTCCAGAAGCAGCATGATCTGCTGATCCACGTTGGAAACAGAGATATAGACGATCTTGTCGATGTAGGGCAGCTGCTGACCGGCCTTGTCGACCTTCCAGTAGTAGGGATTGCGGACGTACTCGTAGTACTCGCCCTTGATGCTGTTCTTGCCCGCTTCGGTGGACAGGACATAGGGGTTCAGCGTGGGGATGCCCGGGTAGTTCCAGAAGTAGTACAGGGTCTCCTTGCCCAGCTTGCCCACGTCGGAGAACTCGGTGCCGCAAATTTCCTTGCCGATGGCCAGGGCTTCGTCATTGCGGCCGTCGATGATGGCCTGCACCATGTCCTCGAAGATGTGCTTGGGCGCGTAGTGCCACTTCAGGTCGACCGTCAGCGCCTCGATGAAGTCGTACTTGGGGGTGCCGAAGGTGACGGTGAAGGTGGTGTCATCGACCTTCTCGACCACGGCGGGATTGCCGTTGGCATCCTTGTGGCAGTTGCGCACGCCCTTGCCGTCCACCTTGTTCAGGCACACGGCGTTGTAGAACCACACGCAGTCCTCCGCGGTGAAGGGCTCGCCGTCGGACCACTTCATGCCCTCGCGCAGGTAAATGGTGTAGACGGTGGCGTCCTCATTCACGGAAAAGCCCTTGGCGACGTTGGGTTCAACGGTGCCCTGGGTCGTGAAGCGGAACAGGCCCTCCTCGATGGGCTTGCCGGCGTCCCAGTTGCCGCCGCCGGCGCTGCGGCGCAGCTCGCCGCCATAGGTGCCGATGGTCAGATAGTCAGCGTCCTCCACCATGGGCTCCAGGGGCAGGCGGTCTTCCACCGCCGGCAGGCCCTTGTCCGCCCAGTAGGGCGCTTCGGTGTAGGTTGTTTCAGCAGAGGCGAAGGGAATCATGCCAAGGAGCATGAGCGCAGCCAGTGCCAGGGACAGGAATTTCTTCATGCTTGGTTCCTCCTTGTTCTATCTCATCCGCGATTGCCCTCACGGACTGATGCATATGGGGATTGACGGCGTTACAGATGCCGGTCCTTGCGTCTGGCGCGGATGCGGATCACCCGTTCCACCGGGGTATAGGCGGTGAAGTAGACGGTGTAGTGCTTGTCAGACAGGGGATACGCGCCACCCATGCGGTCCGTGAAGTCATGGGCGGAAAAGGCCGGGCCGATGGTGATGCACTCGCCGCCGGGGCCGCAGGCCTCGACCAGGCCGTCCACCACGTTGACGCTCTCGCCCGGTCTGGCCCGCTGCAGGAAGTGCTCCGTCCGGACGTAGCCGCCGGGCAGGAAGGAGAACTCCATGCGCAGGGGCAGCTGATCAATGCCCTCGGTACGGATATGCAGGTCAATGCCGTCCGGGCGCTTGACAATTTGAAGCGTCGTGTCCAGCGGAAGGCCCTCCGTCTTCGGGCGGCGGTTCGGGTTGTCCATCGCCCACCAGTCGGAGGTTTCCGGCTTTTCGGGGAAGGGCAGGTAATACCAGCCCGCAGCGTGTGCCTTCATCTCATACCCGGATTCGGTGGGCGTCAGGGTGTCGGCCAGAAAGTTGCGCCGGTCGCACAGATTGGCGTAGATGGTCATGTACATGGAGAAGGAGCCGTGCTGGAAGTACAGGCAGTTCGCCTTGCCCCGCAGCAATGAGCAGCTCCAGCGGCCCGCGCGGATGCGGGCGATGTCGGAGGCCGGGAACAGCCGGTCATACCGCTCAAAGGGCTTCATGAAGGGCGCATCCGCACCATAGGCGTCCATTTCCGGGAAGAGCAGCAGCCACTCCACGCCGCCCGGGTACACGTTCCTGCGGCGGCAGTCCTGCCAGATCCACTCGGCCATCGCGCCCAGGTCAGGCCGCCCGAGCAGCCAGCCCACCAGCAGGTACAGGATGTAGTAGGATTCGGAGTAGACCTTCCTGCCCAGATCCTGCCGGGTGGAATTGTTGGTAAAGACGGAGTTGTCCGGATCGAAGTAGCAGTACATCATCTCCAGATTCTGCGCCGCCGCCTCCAGATACGCCGTATCCCCCGTCGCCAGATACAGGCGGATCATCTGGTCATCGTTGACCTGATTGTAGTTGCCCGCGCTGCGCTCGGCGAACTCGCCGTCCCGGTTGATGTCCAGTCCCTCGCGCAGGTACTCCCTGGCCCGGTCGCCAAGCGCGGAGTTGCCGGTGATCTTCTCGCAGGAGAGCAGGCAGGCCGCAATCGCCCAGCGGTGGTTGGGCGTATGGAAGCCGCCGGCGGCGATGCCGCGGGAGGTGGAATCAATCAGCCTGTACACCCGCTCGCGCATGAAGTCCGCCTCGGGCGCGCCGCACTTCTCCAGCAGCCACCAGCCATTGAGCACCGCGTTCATCATGAAGGCCGTATCCGGCGGCGATGCGTAGTTGCAGGGCGTCAGGTCGAAGCAGCCGTCGGGCCGCTGATGCTGCTCCATGTAGGTCAGGTCGGCGCGGATTGCGTCGCCCAGCCGGGCGGAGAGATACCACCGGCTGTCCTTTGTGCAGAAGGCCGCCATCATGTCCCCCAGGAAAAAGCCGCTCTGCCGGGGCTCCACATGGAAGCTCTCCGTCCAGAAGCCGCCGAAGCGGGGATCTCCCGGCCCGGTGATCTGCCGGGCAAGCAGGCTCTCAATATATGCGTCATGCTGACGCAGCAGCTCCTCGCGATGATTCATCGGATATCACACCTCTCATGCTTGTGGGTAAGTTCTCGCACAATATGAGCAGGTTTGCATACAACACAATCCTTGATAGCTGCATTATATCAAATCACTCTCAGATATGCAAGAGAGAAAATGTAAAGTTTATGATAAATTTACTCAAAAGATACCAATCCGTGTTCCTTTTCACATCATCATGGCTTCCGTCAGCATCAGGAAGGTCAAGCCCTGCCCGTAGGCCGTGGGCTGAATGGGAATCGTCCGGTAGAAGTCCACCGTGTCGCCCACGGGCGTCCCGTAGGAAACGCCGCCGACGGTGCCGTCCTCACCCACCATGGCAAGCACGCCCGACAGCGCCCTCCGGGCTGCAGGAGCGCACCCTTCCGGCAGCAGCCCCAGCCGCACGCCCTTGAGCAGTCCATACGCGATCGCCGCAGAAGCCGACGTCTCCAGATAGCTGTCCGCATGATCCAGCAGCGTGTGCCACAGACCGCTCTGCGCATCCTGCAGGCGGCACAGCGCCAGGCACTGCTCCCGCCACGTGTTCAATACAAGGCGGCGCACCGGATCCGCCTCCGGCAGCCATTCCACAAAGTCCACCGCCCCGCAGGTGATCCAGCTGTTGCCCCGCGCCCAGTACGCCCGGCCGAAATGGTGGCGGCCCTCAAACGTCCAGCCGTGATACCACAGTCCGGTCTCCTGCGCGTGGAGGTACTTGATGTGCAGCAGGAACTGGTATTTCGCCTCGTCGCGCCATTCCGCCCGGTCCAGCGCCACACCGGCCCGGTAGAGGAACAGCACGGTCATGAACAGCGTATCGTCCCAGAGCTGACCCGGGTTCATCTCGTGGGTCGTGATATGCTGGAAGCCGCCCTCCTCCGTCCGGGGCAGGCCCGTCATCACCCATTCCGCCCAGTCGGCAATCAGGGGACGGTAGCTTTCATCACGGGTCACTTCATATAAAAGGGTCATGGTCAGCATGGGGCAGGTGGTGTTGATGTTGCGCGGTGGCAGCCCCTGAGCCAGATGGCGCGCATACCACGCCTGCAGGTCGCGCAGGATTTTCTCCTCGCCCGTCGCCTGCCAGACCTTCATCATCGCATAGACCGCCACGCCTTGCGGCCATTCCCAGGTATCCAGCGACATATGATCGCCAAACCGGCCCTCGCCCCCATGGGTAGCCTGGAGACGGCCCATCACCAGATCGGCATACGCATGATAATCCACGGCGTTTCCCTCCGTATATCATTTTCGACACATTCCCTATGGAATGAGTATAGCAAATCCCGACCCACATTGCAACCGTTGAAAAAGAAATTTTTGATTTTTCCCAAAATATGACCAAAATGTGCTTTACAAATGGGAATAATTCGGTAAAATAGAGGGTAGAAGGCTATGAACGATCTACAGGCCGCGTGGGCTGACGGCTTCACGCGCGTCCGGGAGGAAAGTGCATATGAAAAGAGACCGCATACAGGAAATGGAGCGGTATATCACGCAGCGCGGCACCGCGACCATGGAGGAGCTGCGCACCCGTTTTGATATATCCATGAACACAGTTCGGCGCGATGTGGCGGAGCTGTGCGCCCGGGGGACGGTGACCAAGGTGTACGGCGGCGTGTGCGCCCGGCCGACGGAGCAGGCACTCACCCCCTATGAGGTGCGCCGCCGGGGCAGCGAAAGCGCCAAGGCCGCCATCGGCAAGGCCGCTGCGGAGCTGGTCAGGGACGGCGACGTGATCTTCATCGACTCCGGCACGACGACCCTGCAGATGATCGACCATCTGGCGGACAGGCAGAACCTGACGATCATCACCAACAATCTGGAGGCGATCATCCGCGCGCTGCCGCACGAGAACATCACCCTGATCGCCCTGCCCGGGCAGGTGCGGCGCAAGACCCATTCCCTCACCGGGGACGACGCGGTGCGCTATCTCAAGCGCTTCAATGTGCGCACCGCCTTCATGGCCTCCACCGGCGTCTCCGGTCACGGCGTGACCAACTCCAGCCCGATGGAGTTCGAGATCAAGAAATGCGCCGTAGAAAGCGCGGAAAAGACGGTGCTGCTGATCGCCGGCGCCAAGTTCGGCGTCACCGGCCTGATGACCTACGCGCCGCTGGAGGCCTTCGACGCGCTGGTGACGGACACCCCGCCGGAGGAAGCGATGCGCAGCATGCTGGCTGACAGCGGCGTGGAGCTGATTGTCGCCGGCGAATGACTCCCCCCGCACAAGGAGGTTCGCTTATGTCCCTTGCCAATATGAAGGAGCTGCTGCAGGAAGCCCGTGAACAGGGCCGTGCCGTGGGTGCGTTCAGCGTATCCGGCATCGACATGATCACCGGCGTCCTCCGGGCTGCGGAGGCGCTCGACACCCCTGTCATTCTGCAGGTGGCGGAGGTTCGGCTGCCGTATTCGCCCCTGCCCGTCATCGGCGGCGCCATGCTGGCGGCGGCGCGGACAGCCCGTGTGCCCGTCGCCGTGCATCTGGATCACGGCATGACGGACGAGTGCATCCGCCAGGCTCTCGACGCGGGCTTCACATCCGTCATGTTTGACGGCAGCCGCCTGCCGATGGCGGAGAACATCGCCCGGACGCGGGAGGTGATGGCGCTGGCGGCGCGCTGCGGCGCGTCGGTCGAGGCCGAGATCGGCGTGGTGGGCAAAACCGAGAGCGGCGCGGCGCTCAGCGCACAGTGCGCCGACCCGGAGGAAGCCGTCCGCTTCATCCGCGAAACCGGCGTGGACGCGCTGGCCGTGGCCATCGGCAACGCCCATGGCGTCTACGAGGGCACGCCGGAGCTGCGCTTTGACGTGCTGGAAAGGATGCAGGGGCGCTGCGGCCAAACCGCCTTCGTGCTGCATGGCGGCACCGGCATCACCGCATCCGGCTTCCGCAGAGCCATCGCTCTGGGGATGCACAAGATCAACATCGCCACCGCGTCCTTCATGGCCGTGCATCAGGCCGCGCAGGGCGCAAAGGACTACTTTGACATGGTTGGACGCATGTCGGACGCGGCGGAGGCCGTCGCCCGGCAGCATATTGAGCAATTCGGCATTCGCAGGGAGGCAGCGACATGAACATCTTTCCGCAGGAAAACCGTCCGCTGGACGTGATCCCCGTCGGCCGCGTGGCCATCGACTTCAACCCCACCGATTACAACCGTCCCCTGTCGGAGAGCCAGCACTTCAACAAATACCTGGGCGGCTCCCCCGCGAACATCGCCGTGGGGCTTGCGCGGCTGGGACGGAAGGCCGGCTTCCTTGGCAAGGTCTCGGATGACCAGTTCGGAGATTTTGTCACGCAGTATTTCGTGAACGAGGGCATCGACGTCAGCCACATCACCCGCTGCACGAACGGCGAGAAGCTGGGGCTGACCTTCACGGAGATTCTCTCGCCCACCCAGAGCAGCATCCTCATGTACCGCGAGGGCGTGGCGGACCTGATGCTCCATCCCGACGACGTGGACCGCGCCTACATCGCCTCCAGCCGGGCGCTGCTCATTTCCGGCACGAGCCTGTGCACCAGCCCGACCCGCGAGGCCGCGCTGAAGGCGCTCACCTTTGCCGGACAGACGGGAACGACGGTCATCTTCGATGCGGACTACCGCGCCTACACCTGGAAGAACAAGGACGAAATCGCCGTCTACACCTCCCTGGTGGCGGAGCGCTCGGACATGATCCTCGGCTCCCGGGAGGAATTCGACCTGATGGAGCGCCTGCTGGGGCTTCCCGGCACGGATGAAGCCAGCGCGGACTACTGGCTGGGCAAGGGCGCGCAGGCGATCGTCATCAAGCACGGCAAGGAGGGCTCCTGCGCCTACTCCAGGGCGGATGGCAACTGGCGCGTGCGTCCCTTCCCGGTGGATGCCCTGAAGGGCTTTGGCGGCGGCGACGGCTATGCCAGCGCCCTCCTGCACGGTCTGCTGGCAGGCAAGCCGCTGCGCGATGCCCTCGAAATGGGCAGCGCCAGCGCGGCGATGCTGGTCGCCAGCCACGCCTGCAGCCGGGATATGCCCACGGAGGCAGCGCTGACGGCCTTCATCACCGAAAAGAAAAAGACCTGCGGCGACGTGGTGACGGCGCTGTAATCAACAGGAAGGAGAACCCCGACAATGTCCGAGCTGCCCATCATGAAGCCCTTTATCAACGGAGCCTATGCCGAAAGCAGGGCGACCGCCTTTTTCACGATTTACGATCCCTCCACCGGCAAGCCCATCGCGCAGGTGCCCCAGTGCACGCAGGAGGAGATGAACGAAGCCATCGCCGCCGCCAAGGCAGCCTTTCCCGCGTGGAAGAACACCCCCGTGCGCAAGCGCGCCGCCATCATGCGCAAGCTGCACAGCCTCATCGAACGCGACATGGAGGAGCTGACCCGGCTCGTCGCCACGGAGAACGGCAAGTGCTGGTCGGAAGCGGCAGGCGATGTGGGCAAGGCGCTGGAAATGACGGAGCTGGCCTGCTCCGCGCCGAGCCTGCTGATGGGCGAGAGCCTGATGGACACCTCCGCCGGGTATGACACGACGCTCTATCGCGAGCCCATCGGCGTGTTCGCCGGCATCGCGCCCTGGAACTTCCCGGCGATGATCCCCGTGGGCTGGATGGCGCCGCTATCCATCGTCTGCGGCAACACCTTCGTGCTCAAGCCCGCGCCCACAACGCCCCTGACCTGCCTGAAAATCGCCGCGCTGTACCGGGAAGCCGGCGTGCCGGACGGCGTGTTCAACATTGTCCCCTGCGAAACGGAGGTTGCATCGACGCTGCTGACCCACCCCGATGTGCGCGGCGTGACCTTCGTGGGCTCAACGAACACCGGCCGCCATGTGTACGCCACGGCAGCCGCCAACGGCAAGCGCGTGCAGTGCCTGTGCGAAGCCAAGAACCATGCGCTGGTGCTGGCGGACGCGCCCATTGGCCGCACGGCAGCGGGCATCATGAACAGCGCCTTCGGCTGCGCGGGCGAACGCTGCATGGCGCTGTCGGTGGTGGTGGCGGAGGAAGCCATCGCGGATGCGCTGGTGGCGGAGCTGGTGCGCCTGTGCAAGCAGCAGAAGGTCGGCCCGGCCTATGACAGAACCAGCAACCTCGGCCCCGTGGGCAACAGAGCCCACATGGAGCGCATCCTTGCCCGCATCGAGAGCGGCGTTGCCGAGGGCGCACAGCTGGTGCTGGACGGCCGGAACGTCCGGGTCGAGGGCTATGAGGACGGATACTACATCGGGCACACGATCTTCGACCATGTGACGGAGGAGATGGACGTGGGGAACCGCGAGATCTTCGGCCCGGTGCTGTGCATCAAGCGCGTGAAGGATTTCGAGGAGGGCATCCGGCTGATGAACCGGAATCCCTTCGCAAACGGCAGCGTGATTTTCACCCAGAGCGGCTACTACGCCCGGGAGTTTGCCAGGCGGACGGACGGCGGCATGGTCGGCGTGAACGTGGGCATACCGGTGCCCGTCGGCGTATTCCCGTTCTGCGGGCACAAGAACAGCTTCTTCGGCGATCTGCATTGCCACGGCAAGGACGCGTTCCGGTTCTATACGGAGTCGAAGTGCGTGACCGCGCGGTGGTTCGACGAGGAGGAAATGAAGCGCGAAAGGGTCGACACCTGGGACGGCTCCCTGTAAGGAGGAACCCGTATGCAAAGAGCCATCATCCGGCAGCTTGCGCCGGGCGTTTACCTGATCGACGACGCGGGCGAGAGCACCTGCTACCTGATCTGCGGCAGCGTTCGCGCGCTGCTGATCGACACCCTCAACGGCGAGGAGAACCTGGCGGAGATCATCCGCACCCTGACCGATCTGCCCGTGACCGTGGTCAATACCCACGGGCACTGCGACCACGTCTACGGCAACGTGTTCTTTGAGGAGGCGTGGCTGCACCCGGCGGACGAGCAGCTGATGGCGGAGCACTTCGGCTTCATCGCGGACAGGCTGACGGCCTCCGGGCTCCGGCCCTGTCCGACCCGGCCGCTGTCCATCGGACAGGTCTTTGATCTGGGCGGCACCGTGCTGGAGGTCGTTGACCTCAGCGGGCACACCGCCGGCTCCGTCGGGCTGCTGGACAGGGCGGCGCGGGTGCTCTATTCCGGCGACGGGCTGAATCCGCACCTGTGGATGCAGCTGGCGGAAAGCCTGCCCATCGCCCGGCTGCGGGAAACGCTGCTCGCCCTGAAGGCCCGCTGCGGCGGCGACTTCGACCGCGTTCTCACCGGTCACGCCAGGGACTACATCCCGGCGGACATCACCGATACCCTGCTCAAGGCCTGCACGGAGCTGCTCGACGGTCAGACCGCGCAGGACACGGATTATGAATACTTCGGCGGGACATGCCGTCAGCATCCCACGACGGGCCTGCCCGGCGAGTGCATCGTTTACACACAGGAAAAGCTGTGATGACAGGAGGAAACCGACCATGAAAAAGCTCAACATCGGCATCGTCGGCGCAGGCCGCATCGGCAAGGTTCATGCGGCGTCCATCACCTACCACATCCCGCAGGCGCAGGTCGTGCGCGTGACGGACGTGGTGGCAGAAGCCGCCAAAGCCCTCGCCGAGACCTACGGCGTGCCCGCCTGGGGCACCGACTTCATGGACATCATCAACGATCCGGCCATCGACGCGGTGCTGGTCTGCTCCCCCACGCCCACCCACGCGGACATCGCCATCGCCGCGATGAAGGCCGGCAAGCACGTCTTCTGCGAGAAGCCCGTCGACCTGACCATCGAGAAGATCCAAAGGACCGCCGAGGTCGCCAAAGAGACGGGACGCAAGCTGCAGATCGGCTTCAACCGCCGCTTTGACCACAATCACGGCAGGGTGCAGCGCCTGGCCGCCGACGGCACGCTGGGCAGGATAGAGCTGATCAAGATCACCTCCCGCGACCCCGAGCCGCCGTCTCCCGAGTATGCCGCCTCCTCCGGCGGATTGTACATCGACATGATGATCCACGATTTCGACATGGCGATGTTCCTGGCGGGCTGCGACGTGAAGGAGGTCTACGCGACAGGCACGTCCCTCGTTGATCCCCGCATCGGCGAGGCCGGCGACGTGGACACCGCCATCGTCACCCTGACCTTTGAAAACGGTGCGCTGGGCGTGATCGACAACAGCCGCCGCGCCGCCTACGGCTACGACCAGCGGGTCGAGGTGTTCGGCTCCCTCGGCATGGCGGCGGGCGAGAACGACGGCGATTCCACCGTGCGCGTCTCCACCGCAGCCGGCGTGATGAGCGACAAGCCGCAGTACTTCTTCCTGGAGCGCTACATGGCGTCCTTCGTGGAAGAGATGAAGCAGTTCATCGCCGCCGTCAACGGAGACAGGGAGGTGCCCGTAGGCATCCACGCGGGACTGATGAGCGTCGTGCTGGCCAAGGCCGCGAAAAAGTCCCTGGACGAGCATCGTCCCGTCCGGATTGATGAGATACTGGAGGCGTGAGCCATGAGCGATATCATCCGCGCAAACGGCCCCCACGCCTTCGGCTATACGGAGATCACCCGGCGCAGCGGCGATATGCTGATGGACTTCGGCGTGCTGCGGCTCAGGTATGGCGAGAGCTTCCGCGATGAAGCCCCGCTGGAGCGCGCCTTCCTGCTGGTGTACGGCAAGGTCTGCTTCCGGTGGGACGACGGCGAACACACCGAGTACCGCGAGAACTGCTTCGACATGCCGCCCACAGCCCTGCATGTCAGCAAGGGCACGAAGGGCGTGACCGTCACCTGCCTGAGCGAGGAATGCGAGGTCAACGTGTTGCGCACGGAGAACGGGCGGGAATTCCCCGCCAAGCTCTACCTGCCCCAGGACACCCCCGATGAATTCCGCGGCGCGGGCACCATGCACGAAACCAGCACCCGCATCGTCCGCACGATCTTCGATTACCGCAACGCGCCCTACGCCAACCTCGTGCTGGGCGAGGTGATCGGCTTCCCGGGCAAGTGGTCGAGCTATCCGCCCCATCACCATCCCCAGCCGGAAATCTACTACTACAAGAACAACCCGGAAAACGGCTTCGGCTATGCCGAGGTGGGCGAAACCGTCTATAAGGTGCATTCCGGCGATACCGTATGCATTCCCGCCGGGATGACCCATCCCCAGTGCACGCCGCCCGGCTATGCGCTGTGGTACCTGTGGGCGATCCGCCATCTGGACGGCTGCCCCTACCGGCAGCCGGAGTACCCGGTTTTCGTCGGCGAGCACCTGTGGGTGCAGGAGAAGGACGCGCCCTACTGGGGCGACCGCTATGGAGGCAAGTGATGGAACGCATTCGACTGACGATGGCGCAGGCGCTGGTGCGCTTCCTCGACGCGCAATATGTGGAAATGGACGGCGCGGAAAGCAGGTTCGTGAACGGCATCTTCGGCGTGTTCGGTCACGGCTGCGTGGTGGGCGTCGGTCAGGCGCTGGCGCAGGGCGGGCATCATCTCCGCTTTTATCAGGGCAAGAACGAGCAGAACATGGCGCTGGCCGCGATGGCCTTCGCCAAGCAGAAGAACCGCCGGGAGATCATCCCCTGCGTCAGCTCCATCGGCCCGGGCGCGATGAACATGGTCACCGCCGCGGGCTGCGCGACGGCCAATCGCATTCCGCTGCTGCTGCTGCCCGGCGACACCTTCGCGTGCCGTCAGCCCGACCCGGTGCTGCAGCAGGCAGAGTTCTTTGAGTCCTTCGGGCACACGGTGACGGACGCCTTCCGCGGCGTGTGCCGCTACTTCGACCGCCTTGAGCGCCCGGAGCAGCTCATCACCGCCGCGCTCCACGCCATGCGCGTGCTGACCGACCCGGCGGATACCGGCGCGGTCTGCCTTGCCATGCCGCAGGACGTGGAGGGCGAGGCCTATGATTATCCGGCTGACTTCTTCCGCCGCCGCGTTTGGCACCTGGACCGCCGCCCCATGACGCCGGGGCAACTGGACCGGGCGATGTCCATCCTCCTGAAAGCGGAAAAGCCGCTGGTCATCCTCGGCGGCGGCGTGCGCTACTCCGAGGCGGGGGACGCGCTGGCGGCCTTCTGCGAAAAGGCGAACATTCCCTTTGCCGAAACACAGGCCGGCAAGGGCACCCTCCCCTGGACGCATCCGCTGAATACCGGCGGCATCGGCGTGACCGGCGGAAAGGCGGCGAATGTGCTGGCGCCGCAGGCGGACGTCGTCCTCGCCGTCGGCTCGCGCCTGACGGACTTCACCACCGCCTCCAAGTGGCTCTTCCGGCAGGACGCGAAGTTCATCGGGCTGAATATCTGCCCCTTTGACGCCATCAAGATGGACGCGGAGGCCATCCTCTGCGATGCGAAGGCTGGTCTTGAGGCCATGACCGCCGCGCTGAACGGCTACCGCTCACAGTGGGGCGGAGAGGTGCGCGAGGCCATCCGGGAATGGAACGCCATCGTCGACGCGCACTACGCCGCCGACCCGGCACAGGGGCTGTCCCAGACCCGGGCGCTGGGCGAAATCAACCGTTTCATGCAGCCCGGCGACATCGCCGTGGGCAGCGCCGGCAGCCTGCCCGGCGACATGCAGCGATTGTGGCGCGCCGGGGAGCGCGGCACCTATCACATGGAATACGGCTTCTCCAACATGGGCTATGAGACAAACGGCGCGCTGGGCGTGAAGCTGGCTGCGCCGGACAGGGAGGTCTACGCCTTCTTCGGCGACGGAACCTACATGATGGCGCATTCCGAGCTCCTGACCTGCGTGCAGGAGGGCTTGCGGGTGCACTTCTGCCTGTTCGACAACAGCGGCTGGGGCTGCATCGAAAACCTGCAGCACAATCAGGGCAACGATACCTTCGGCACGGTGTTCCGCTACCGCAACCCGCAAACGGGCGAGCTGGACGGGCCCATCCTGCCCATCGACTTCGCCGCAAACGCCGCCGCCTACGGGCTGAAGACCTACACCGTCCGCACCATCGCCGAGCTGCGCGCAGCCCTTGCCGACGCCCTGACGCAGCCCCTGCCCGTGCTCTACGACATCAAGGTGCTGCCCGGCTCCATGACGCCGGGGTACGAAAGCTGGTGGCGCGTGGGCGTGGCGGAGGTTTCCACCCAGCCCCGCGTGCAGGCTGCCTATGACGATCTGATGGCACATGTGAGGAACACCCGCGAATTCTGAGACGGAGAGGAAGAATGACACCATGCTGAATCCTGAGAAGGTCAGATTGGCCATCGCGCCCATCGGCTGGACGAACGACGATATGCCCGACCTGGGCCGCGAAAACACCTTTGAGCAATGCGTGAGCGAAATGGCCCTCGCAGGCTTCAAGGGCAGCGAGATCGGCAACAAATACCCGCAGGACGTGAACGTCCTCAGGCACAAGCTGGACGTGCGCGGGCTGCAAATCTGCAACGCGTGGTTTTCCACGCTGTTCACCTCCGAGCCGTACGAGGTGACCATCCGCAATTTCATCGCGCACCGCGACCGTCTGCACGCGCTGGGCGCAAGGGTGATCGGCGCCTCCGAGCAGGGCAATTCCATCCAGGGGAAGCCCCTGAACATCTTCGGCAGCGACAAGCCTGTATACACGCAGGAGCAGTGGGCGCTGATCGCCCGGGGCTACAACGAGCTGGGCGCGCTGGCGCAGGAAAAGGGCATGACGCTCACCTGCCACCACCACATGGGCACGGGCGTACAGACCGCCGGGGAAATCGACACCTTCATGTCCCTCACCGACCCTGAGAAGGTGTTCCTGCTGTTCGACTCGGGGCACCTGACCTTTGCGGGCATCGACCCCGTGCCGGTGCTGGAGAAGTACATCGGCCGCATCCGCCATGTGCACCTCAAGGACGTGCGCCTCGCCGTTCGCGATCGGGCACAGCGCGAGGGCTGGAGCTTCCTGCAGGCGGTGCGCGAGGGCGTGTTTACCGTGCCCGGCGACGGCGATGTGGACTTTGCGCCCATCTTCGACGTCCTGGAAAGAAGCGGCTACGAGGGCTGGGTGGTCGTCGAGGCGGAGCAGGATCCCGCCAGGGCCAATCCCTTCGAGTATGCTGTCAAGGCGCGGAAGTACATCGCGGAAAAAACCGGTCTCTAAGGAAACTCTGAATAAATGAGGTGGTGCGATGGTGAGCGGAATTTCTGCCAGATGCGATTGCAGAAATCGAAGGTTTGACTTCCTGTAAATCGAGATTTCTGCAAGAAGCAGATGGCTGAAATTCAGCCGCCAGCGTACCGCCGGGTTATTCAGAGGTTCCCTAAGGTTCCCCCATCCACGGGAGAGGGCGGCGCCGTCCTCTCCCTGCCCAGTTCAATGACGCAGAGCGGAAGGAGTCTGTTCCATGCAGGACAAGCAGCTGGCAGTCAGGTACGCACCCATCCTCCATTTCGATGTGAAGGAAACCATTCCCCTGGTTGCGGCAGGCTACACCATCTTCCGGGAAACGGCGCGGAGCGATTCGTTCCCCAAACGAACCGTCACCCCCGATGCCTGCGGGCTGGTGATCGAGTACGCGTTTTACTGGGACTACGACATCCAGCACATGTACGATCTGGAGCACGTCTGGGTCTGGGTGGCGGCGGACGGCCGCGTAACCCGGGCAGAGGGCAGCTTTCACGGGAAGTACAGGACGCTGTGGGAGCCCGGCTTCCCCATCGGGGAGGCACCGGACGGTACGCATGTCCACGCCTACTGTCAGCCGGGAAAGCATGCCTTTTTGCCGGACGGCAATCTGTTCCGGCTGCTGCCCGACTGGCGCAGCTGCTGCACCGATGCTGCCGGCGGCGGCGTGCTGGTGGGCGGCCCCTTCGAGGGCGCATACCACTCCTCGCCGGAGCAGGACGCGATATCCGCAGCGCACATCCGCGAGAAATACGCCTTTGAGCCAACGCTGCACTTCGATCGGGGCGCAGTGCCCGACGCATCGCTGCTCTGCCCGTGGGAATCGCTGAAAAGCCGGATTCCCGGCAGGATCGCACGGCTGTGCAGCGAGCTGAAGCAGACGACATCCCACAAAGGAGCGTAACCCATGAAACATCTGTCCCGACAGAACCGTCAGCGGCTGCAGGCATGGCGGCAGGAACTCGCAAATCACCTGTATACCCCGATTGGCACGGTGGATTTCGACGGCTTCACGACCATCGACCGCCTGACGCCGGAGCAGGCCATGCTGAAGCCGATGCGGCCCTTCCCGATCGGGACGAAATGGGGCGCGTGCTGGGAGTACGCATGGTTCCGGGCTTCCTTTACGCTGCCGGCCTCCTGCGAGGGCCGGCGGGTGATCCTCCTGCCGGGGCTGGGCGGCGAGCAGCTGATCTACGTCGACGGTCAGGCACGCGGCAGCAACGACAAGGGCCGTGACCATGTGGTGCTGCGCCGGTGCGCCAGCGCCGGCGAATCCGTTCAGGTGCTGCTGGAAAGCTACGCAGGGCACGGGGCACGGCTGGAGGACATGCCGCCCTGTCCGCCGGAGCGTTCTGCCCTTCCGCCCGTGCCGGAGCATCAGTGCACAGTGAGGCCCAGCCGCCTTGCGCTCTGGAACGAGGAAGCCTATCAGCTGCATATGGACGTGGAGGTGCTCTGCGGGCTGCTGGAAACGCTGCCGGAGAAATCGCTGCGCCGTCAGCGGGTCGCCAAAGCGCTGATGGACTTCACCTACACGGCGGATTTCGAGCTGCCGGAGGAAGCGCGGCAGGAGAGCTTCCGCAGGGCGCGCGCCGTGCTGGCTCCCGCATTGGACTGCCGCAACGGCTCCACCGCGCCGACCCTGTGGCTGCTGGGGCAGAGTCACATTGACCTGGCCTGGCTGTGGCCGGAGGAGGAAACCTGGCACAAGGTCGCCCGCACCTACGCCAATCAGCTGACCCTGATGGAGGAATACCCGGAATACCGCTTCCTGCTGTGCGAGCCGAAGCTGCTTGACATGCTGCAGGCGCAGCACCCGGAGCTCTGGCAGCGGGTGAAGGCCGCCTGCGCGCGCGGACAGATCGATCCCGAAGGCGCGTTCTACATCGAGTGCGACACAAACCTGCCCTCCGGCGAGTCGCTGATCCGGCAGCTCGTCCGCGGCAAGCGCTGGTACCGCGAGCAGCTCGGCGTGGAATCGCGGGTCGCCTATCAGCCGGACACCTTCGGCTATTCCGGCGCGCTCCCTCAGATTCTCCGGAAACTGGACATCCCGTATTTCGCCACCCAGAAGCTCCTGCGCGCCGACCCGGAATGCGAGCGCTTCCCCTATCAGAACTTCCTCTGGGAGGGCATCGACGGCAGCACGGTTGAGGCGCTGTGCTTCTTCAAAAACAACGCGCAGGTCACGCCGGGGCAATTCGTGCAGCGCTGGGAAACCGACCGCGTCCAGCAGGAGAACATCGACACGCTGCTGTACAATTTCGGCTACGGCGACGGCGGCGGCGGCGCGAACCGCGACATGCTGGAAATGGCCCGGCGCATGGAGGATCTGGAGGGCCTGCCCAGATCGCACTACGGCAGCCTGCGCGGCTTCTTTGAGGAAACCGCCCGGCAGGCTGCGGAAAACCGCTGGGTCGGCGAGCTGTATCTGGCGTGGCACCGGGGAACATACACAACCCAGCGAAAGACCAAGCTGCTGATCACCCGCGTGGAGCGGCAGCTGCACGACGCGGAAGCCCTGCTGGCGCTGCGGCCTGCATCGGAGCGGGCAGCGCATCTGCCCGTGGTGGACGCGGCGTGGGATACGGTGATGTTCTGCCAGTTCCACGACGTCGCCGCCGGTGCGGGCATCCAACGGGTACACGCGGAGGCAGAGGCACAGCTGCGGGCAGCCGAGGCAGCACTGGAGGCACTCATCGGCACATTGAAGGCCGATTCTCCGCTGACGGAAGCCGCTGAAGCCAGAACAGCCGGCAACGACGTGTCCCTCGTCGAAACGGCGGACGGCTTCCTGATGGAGAACAGCATCCTCCGCGTGCGGGTGGACAGAGACGGCGCCATCACGGCCATCACCGACAAGCGCAGCGGTCTGCCGCTGATGAACCCGGGTCAGAGGATGAACGACTGGCGGCTGTACGAGAACATCGAGGTTTGCTACGACGCGTGGGAAATGAGCCGGGACTGGCAGAAGCGACAGCGCGACACGGATTTCCGCGCGGAAAGCCGCGTGCTGGCAAGCACCCCGCAGCTGGCTGAGCTGGCGGTCACCTATGCCTTCGGGCAGAGCCATGCGGAGATGCGCCTTCGCCTGGAAGCGGGGTCGGACAGGCTCATCGTCCATGCCGATGTGGACTGGCACGAGCGCCGCAAGCTGCTCAAGGTGCACTTCGCCTCCAACGTGCTGTGCGAGGACGCGCTGCATGAGATTCAGTTCGGCCATGTGAAGCGTCCCTGCCATGCCTCCCACGCCTATGCGGCGGATCGGTACGAGAGCTGCTCCAACCGCTGGACGGCGCTGTGCGAGGAGAACCGCGGCTTCGCCATCCTGGCGGACGGCATTCGCGGCGTATCCACCGACCGCGGCGAAATCGCCCTGTCCCTGCTGCGCGCGCCGCTGGTGCCCGACGACACGGCGGATCGCGGCTTACAGCATTTCAGCTACGCCATCATGCCCTTTGCGGCCGGCTTCCGGGAGAGCGGCGTGGTCAGGGCAGGCATCGCCTTTACCGAGCCCTGCCGGGAGGACGCGGGCTTCCGGGTGGACGGCGACGCCATCATCCTCGAGACGGTGAAGCCCGCCGACACTCCCGCCGGGACGGACGACATCATCCTCCGCCTGTACGAGAGCCTGCGCACCCAGGCCTCCGGCGTGCTGCACCTGCCCTTCGACGCGCAGGTCTACGAATCCTCCATGGACGAAAGAGAGACCGGCGCACTGCTGGGCGCGGGGACGGAGATTCCGCTCAGGATGAAACCCTTTGAAATCAGGACGCTGCGGGTACACCGCTTTTCCTGATAGCAGAAAAGAGAAACCCGACCGCAATCCCCCTTGCTGACAGGAACAAGTTGTGCTACAATATTCCAAAACCTGACACAGGAGGGAATCTCTCATGCCGGTTACCAAAGAATGCCGATGCTGTGCGAGGCAGCTGTATTTTGCAACAGACAGCAAAGTGGTGGTCTGCGCAGCCTGTGGAACGCTGAACGAGTGTCCAAGGATCGAGGGCATCGTGCTGGACAACTTCCGTCGCGCCATCCAGCAGCAGGCCGACCGTGATTTCTACAACGCGGAAAAGAGTTATCAGTACGTCCTCAACAGCTGTCCCGACAACGCGGAGGCGCTGTGGAGCCGCTTGCTTTGCCATTATGGCGCGGTGTGCAGAACCGAAAATGGCAAGCGTCTGTGGGAAGTACACATGGCCAAGCGCACCCCCCTGCAGGAGCAGGGAGACTTCCAGCGTGCCTGCCAGCTGGCGGCGCCGGAGGTGCGCGCGCAGTACATGGAGGACGCGGCGTACATCGACCGCGCCATGGCGCACATCCACGAGCTGGCGGAGAAGTGCCCGCCCTATGACATCTTCCTGTGCCACAAGACCAAAACAGCAGACGGCGGCTACACAGAGGATTACCGCCGGGCACGCGACCTGTACGAAATGCTGGTGAAACAGGGCTACCGGGTTTTCTTCGCGCCCAAATCACTGGAGGGCGCGGCAGGCGAGAGCTACGAGGCGGGCATCTACCACGCGCTGGACACAGCGAAGGTGATGCTGGTCCTCTGCTCCAACGCGCAGTACCTGACGAGCACGTGGGTACAGAGTGAATGGCAACGCTACCTCGAGAAAATCGACAATGGTCGGAATGCACACCTGATTCCGCTGCTGTATGATAGCATCTCTCCCGCGCAGCTTCCGGTTGAGTTCCGGCACAGAAGGCTGCAAGCCGTTGTGATGGATCTGAAGGCAGAGAGGAAGGTGCTGGGAAACATTCACAAGTATGTCAAGCCTCTGCGGCGGACTGTGCAGCGCACCTTGACAATACTGGCAGTGGCAATGGTACTGGTTAGCGGCGTCTTGATTAATAGGTTGATGCAGCCCGGGGGGGGAAATCCACGGGGGACGGAGGAGTCAACGACGGCACACGCTAATACACCCGTTGATACACCCTCTGATACGCCAACGGCGACACCCACTGCTACACCCACAGCTGCACCCACAGCTACACCCACAGCTGCACCCACAGCTACACCCACAGCTACACCCATACCCGAACCCACCTTATCATCCACCCAGCTCAAAGCTTTCCAAAAAACTGGAAGTATCGTTACCTACGGCACCTATGAGCAGGACAACAATTTTTCCAATGGCACCGAAGATATAGAATGGCTTGTACTTGATTATGATTCGAAAGAAAACAAAGCACTGTTGATTTCGCGTTACTGTCTTGATGCCCATTATTTTAACAAAGACTCCTACGATTCATGGCGTGACAGCGACATTCGCAACTGGCTTAATGATGTATTCTTTAATAAGGCGTTCAGCAGCAGTGAACGAAACGCTGTTCTGATATCAAATATCAGCACCGCGAACGAGTACGACATTGTCGCAACCACGCAAGATCGAGTGTTCCTGCTGAGCAAAGCGGAAGCATTACGCTACTTTCAGAGTGACAATGCACGCCGTGCTGTTCCCACAGCTTATGCAGTAGCTAACAAAGCTTATCAGGCTAAAGAGACGTTCGTTGATGGACAGGGAACCACCTGTTGGTGGTTGCGCTCCTTTTACGGGGACAATAGCAAGACGGGCACAGCATATCGTGAATTTGCCAATGGGGTTGGCGAAAAAGGCGAAATTAAGGGCTATTCCTTGAGGACGTATAATGATGACAAGTGGTTTGGCGTCCGCCCCGCTATCTGGGTGTCCGTAGATAAATTGGGAAAATGAGTGGCATATATTGGAAATGTAATGGCAATATCAAACAATGCAAAGGCAACACAGACAAATAAAGTCAAGGCATTACCTTAGCCAACTGCGATTATGTACCGTTGAAAGACCACAAGACGGGTGGAATTCCTGCTGTTTGTGAACAAGATCACATACGCCAACTGATCCTCCCGCCAGCAAGCAAAACCCAAAACCGCCGGAGCGTACACGTTCGTTCGCTCCGGCGGTTTCGTTGGGGTTATTGGTGGTTTCCCTTGATACTGTCCACCGCACTGCGCACATTGTCCTTGGCTTCCCGGACAACCTCGTCGAAGCTGTCGCCGAAGTCCGCCGCGTTGCGCTCACAGCCGAACTTGTAGCCCAGCACCAGGGCGGCAATCAGGCTGCCCACAAACAGCCACGGAGCCGTCATCGCGGCAATCAGGCAGTACAGCAGGCTCAGGTTGACGATCTGCGCACCGTTTCTGGTGACGATGAAGCGGGTACCGAAAAGGCGGGAAAAGATGCCGTTGTTCTTATTGGTAGCCATATGGAAATCCTCCTTCTATGCTGACTCTGCCGAGTCTTTCGTGCTGACGGTGATATCATACCGCATTCCGGCGGATTTGTCCTGAGAAACGGGTGTGCTTTGGATTAGAAATGGATGAAAACAACAGGAGACCCTTCACAGGATTCGCCTGCACATTCTGGTGGCGAGCTGCCCGGAAAGCGAATGTTCCGTTCCGACTTTTGCAAATAATTCGGATTCCCGTCGAAAAGGGCTTGCAAATACCGATGAATGGCAGTATAATGCTGGATGGTCTGCCCCAGAACAACCAGACATACAGAACGGAGAGGTAGCAAATGGAGAATCTGAAGCTTCTTTACACCGGCAAGACGAAGAACGTGTACGCACTCGACAACGGCAACTGCCTGCTGAAGTTCAAGGACGACTGCACCGGCAAGGACGGCGTGTTCGATCCCGGCGAGAACAGCGTTGGCCTGACCATCGAGGGCGTGGGGGATGTGAATCTGCGCATGTCCATCTACTTCTTCGAGAAAATCAACGCCGCCGGCATCCGCACCCACTATGTGAGCGCGAATCTGGATGACACCACCATGGAGGTCAAGGCCGCGAAGGTCTTTGGCAAGGGTCTGGAGGTCATCTGCCGCTATAAGGCCGTGGGCTCCTTCTACCGTCGCTATTCCGACTACTGCGAGCTGGGTCAGGATCTGCCTGCCTATGTCGAAACCACCTTCAAGAACGACGCCAAGGGCGATCCGCTGGTCACCAAGGACGGTCTGGTCGATCTGGGGGTCATGACCGCCGCGCAGTACGACGACCTGAAGGCCGCCACCCAGGCGATCACAAAGATCGTTGCCGATGACCTGAAGGAAAAGGGGCTGGAGCTGTACGACATCAAGTTCGAGTTCGGCTACGACGCCGAGGGCAACGTGATGCTGATTGACGAAATCGCTTCCGGCAACATGCGCGTTTACAAGGACGGCGAGTATATCGATCCCATGACGCTGAACAAGCTGTTCTTCGCCTGATTTTCCTGCCCCATCGGAGCGCTGCACGCTGCGGCGCTCTTTTCATTTTCCGTTTTTTGTGATATACTATGAATGAGCGAATTTGAAAATACAAAACAGCGCGTGTCATGACCTCATCCGTCACCTGCGGGTGACACCTTCCCCATAGGGGAAGGCAAAGACTACATCCTCTGTATTTGAGCAGATTCATGCATTCCGTGAGCGCTTCCAAGCCTTCCCCTTTGGGGAAGGTGGCCGAGCGGAGCAAGGTCGGATGAGGTTGAACGCAGCAGCTTTGTGCAGTATTCGGGATTGGCTCATTGATTGTGATATACCGGTGAAAAAACGTTGATCCAACGGGAGGTGATCCGAATGCCCCTGCAAATCATCCGGGAAGACATCACACGCATGGAGGTGGACGCCATCGTCACTGCCGGCAGCGCGCACCCCGGAACGCCCACGCCAAACGGCGGCGTGAACGGCAGCATTCACCGAAAGGCGGGCCCTTCTCTGCTGGGGGCGCTGCGGAGCAAGGGCGGCATCCGCACAGGAGAACCCACCCTGACCGAAGCCTACAACCTGCCCTGCCGGTATGTGATCCACACAGCCGGGCCCGTCTGGCGCGGCGGAAGCTACGGCGAGGAAACCCTGCTGCGCGCCTGCTACCGGGAGGCGCTGCAGCTGGCTGCGGAAAGGGGCTTTGAATCCATTGCCTTTCCGCTCATCTCCACCGGCAAATACGGCTACCCCAAGGCAGAAGCCATGCAGGTGGCCATGCAGACCATCCGCGCCTTCCTGGCCGAGCACGACATGACGGTTTACCTTGTTGTGTACGACAGGGAATCCTACGTGCTCAGCGACAAGCTGTTCCGGGACGTGCAGCAGTTCATCGACCAGCACTATGTGGATCAGCATACTGCCCGCCGCCAGGCCTCCATTGATGAAACGCGCGCTGCGGACAATATGCCCCTGTGCAGCTACCGCCTTTATGAACCGGTTCAGGAAAGCGCCGTCGACGCAAAGCACACGTCCGACAGCACGAAGGATGGTCTGCCCGCCGAGCTCGTCCGGCAGCTTCACCAGCTGGATGAGGGGTTCTCCGGCCTGCTGCTGCGGCTGATCGACGAGCGCGGCATGAAGGACGCGGAATGCTACCGCCGCGCGAACGTCGACCGCAAGCTGTTCAGCAAGATCCGCAACAACCCGGGCTATACGCCCCGGAAGCCCACCGTAGCCGCCTTCTGCGTGGCGCTGAAGCTGAACCTTCCGCAAGCGCGCGAGCTGCTGTCCCGGGCCGGATACAGCCTGAACCACGCAAGCATCTTCGACGTGATTCTGGAATACTTCATCACCCGGGGCATGTACGATGTGGACATCATCAATCAGGCGCTGTGGCACTACGACCAGCCGCTGCTGGGCAGCGAGAAGGGTGCGTAAGGCTTTTTTCTGAAATGTCGCCTGCAAAGCGACCCGGAGAACACCGAAGGATGATATGCTCATGATGCAGGGCGGGACACCGCCACATCACATCAAACAGGAGGATATCATCATGAAGAAGAATCTGACGGAGCTGGTTTTCATCCTTGACCGCAGCGGTTCCATGGCCGGCATGGTGGCAGACACCATCGGCGGCTTCAACTCCCTGATCGAAAAGCAGCAGCGCGAGCCGGGCGAAGCCTATGTCTCCACCGTACTGTTCAACGAGGAGAGCGTTGTGCTCCATGACCGCGTCAGCGTGACCGATGTCAAACCCATGACCTGCAACGATTACTGCCCCTACGGCTGCACCGCGCTGCTGGATGCGGTCGGGGATGCCATCCACCACATCGGCAACGTCCACAAGTACGCCCGCGAGGAGGATGTGCCGGACCACACGCTCTTCGTCATCACCACCGACGGCCTGGAAAACGCCAGCCATCGCTACACGGCTGAAAGGGTGAAGCAGCTCATCACCCGGCAGAAGGAGAAGTACGGCTGGGAGTTCCTGTTCCTGGGCGCGAACATCGACGCGGTCGGCACAGCCTCCCGCATGGGCATCAGCGCCGACAGAGCCGCCAACTTCCACAATGACGCCCAGGGGATCCAGACGAATTTCGACGCCCTGAACGCAGCCGTTCACATGGCCCGGTGCTGCCGCGAAATCCGTGCGGATTGGAAGGAAAGCATCGATCAGGACTACAATAGCCGCGGATGACAATGGGTATCAGCCGGGTGCGGAGCGACGATGACGGCGTATGGTATGTGTTGTACGAATGACACATTGCAGATGAAGCGTAGTCCAGAATATATGTACAGGAGGCTGCCATCATGTCCTTCACCAAAGCCGATCTCGCCATCTCCACCATGTGGAACTTCCGCAAGGCCCATTCCGGCGAGGAGCTGATCGACCAGCTCCTCGCGCTGGGCTTTACCCGCGTGGAGCTGAATTATCAGGTGCGCCCCGAGTGGATCAGCGGCATTCGCCGCCGCATTGCCGAGGGCGCCATTGCTGTATCCAGCGTTCACAACGTTTTCCCCAAAACCCTCGACAAGCGCTTCGACACGGATTCGGTCATGCTGGGCTATGAGGACGAAGCCCTCCGCCAGCAGGCCGTGGAGCTGGCCAAGGGCAGCGTGGAATGGGCCTGTGTGCTGGGCGCCGGCGCGGTGGTTTTCCATCCCACGGAGGTGCCTCTTGATCCGCAGGTCTTCGACGTGCCGCTCAAGGCGCTCATCAAGGCGCATCAGACGGACACGGAAGCATACCGTGCGCTCCATGCCCGCATGCTCGCCGCGCGGCAGGCACAGCCCTATCTGGAGCGGATGATGAAGTCCATCGACGAGCTGGCAACCTACGTCGCCCGGCATGACCTGCCCGTGAAGCTGGGCATGGAGAACCGGGCCATGTGCCATCAGTGTCCGGTTTTTGGCGAGTTCGACCTGATTGCCGAACGCTTTTGGGGCAGTCCGGTGGGCATCTGGCTGGACACGGGACACGGCATCATGATGGAGGAAATGGGGCTGCAGGCGCTCCCGCTGTCCGAAAAGGCGGCGAAGATGATCGTGGGCATGCACATCCACGACGCGGTGGACGCGCTGGATCACTACGCGCCCTGCACGCTGCCGGGCGACGTGCTGTCACCCTACCGCCCGTACATCCTGCAAAGCCCCATCAAGGTGCTGGAGCTTTCCGGGCGGCTGAGCGCGGAGGAAATCATCACCGGCACGGAGCGGTTTGTGGAGGCCTACGGGAAATGAAAGACGTATTGCGGTATCCGAAACAGGAGGCCGCACAGCGTGTCGAAAAAGTGCTTCAGGCACTTTTTCGAGGCATTGCACTCCGTCACTGTCAGGGCTGCAAGCAGCCCCGACGGCCGTTCCTCCGTGTAAGGAAAGTTTCCGGCAGAGCCGGAAACGCCCCGCCCGACCGGCAAAGCCGGTCGATACGAATCCAGTCAGAGGGTCTGCGGGCCCTCCGACACCTCCCAGGGCTATTTTGACAGTCTATGCGGCTTCCCGGACGGAGGCCGCAATTTTTGATGATAAGCGGGCAAATATCGCATATTCGTCTGCCAGTCTGTCCATTGACACGCGGATGGCTGATGTGGGATAATGAAAACACAAATCACACCAACGGGAGCATATCGCCATGAAAAAGCTGTTCCGCCGCACCCTCGTCCTGCTGCTTCTCTGCCTGAGCGCGTTTGGCGCCGCCGCCCTCGCGGAGCGCGGCAAAATCACATTCAGCCTCGCCAGCGGCTTCTATGAGTACCCCATGCCGCTGGAAATCACCTGCGACGTGAGCGGCGCGAGGATCTACTACACCACCGACGGCTCCATCCCCGATGAAACCGACACCCTCTACGACGGCACGATCACCCTCCTGTGGACGACCGAAAAGGACGATCCCATGAGCCATCGGACGGGCATCACGCTGGGCGACACCTACGTTCCCCAGATGGATTTCCCGTCCGCGCACATCATCCGCGCCGTCGCCATCATGCCCGAGGGCACCCGCAGCCCGGTGGTCAGCGGCACCTACTTCATCGGCTATAACCGGCAGGAGCTCTACGGCGATACCGCTTTGGTGTTCCTGGCCATCGACCCCAGCCACCTGTTCGATTACGACACGGGCATCTACGTCACCGGGCGCGTCTACGACGAGTGGGTCAAGGATCAGACCGAAGCCTTCGAGTCCTGGCAGGGGACCGCCAACTACACCCAGCGCGGCGACGCCTGGGAGCGCCCCGTCACCGTCACCTTCCTGCCTGCCGAGGGCGAGGGCTTCACGCAGGACATGGGCGTGCGCATCAAGGGCGGCGCCTCCCGCGGCGGCAATCAGAAGTCCCTGCGCCTGATCGCCCGGGCAGATTACGGCGAGAAGAACGTCAAGTACGAGCTCTTCCCCGGCAATCTGAAGGAATCCGACGGCAAGGCCGTGAAGAAGTACAAGTCCTTCACGCTGCGCAACGGCGGCAACGACTGCGATTTCGGCAAGATCCGCGATCCCTTCATCCAGCGTCTGGCGGAGGGAATGCGCTTTGACACCGCCGCCAATCTGCCCGTCATCGCCTTCATCAACGGCGAATACTGGGGCCTGTACACGCTGAACGAGGAATATTCCGACAACTACATCGACTATCACTACGGCATCAACAATGACAATGTGGTCACCGTCAAGGTCGGCGAAATCGACGACGGTGAGGAGGAGGACATCGCGCTGTTTGACGAGATGCTCAACTACATCGCCTACAGCGACATGTCCGACCCGGAGAAGTACGCCAAAGCCTGTGAAATGCTGGACATGGGCTCCTTTGCGGATTACTGCGCGCTGCAGCTCTACATTGGCAACCAGGACGGCCCCTTCCAGAACAACAACTGGCAGATGTGGCGCGTTCGCGTGCCCGGCGAGGATGACAGCCCCTATGCTGACGGCAAATGGCGCATGATGCTCTACGACACGGATTTTTCCTCCGGCATCTATAACAATGGCGCCACCTTCGGCGAGGACAACATCACGCCCGTCCTGACCACCACGGATTACAAATGGCGTCACCCGGGGCTGCTGTTCAATTCGCTGATCCAGAGCGAGGAATTCCTCGGCGAGTTCGTCAGCGCCGCCTGCGACATCCGCAACCTCTACTTCAGCAAGGCCCGCGCCGGGGCGCTGCTGGACGAAATGACGGACCGGTACCTGCCCTATCAGGCGGACACCCTGCTCCGCTTCGGGCCCCAGTGGGTCACCTGGAACCCGACCAACCATTTCTCCACCCACCTCAAGAACATCCGCACCTACTTTAGCGGTCGGTACGACCGCTTCCTCGACATCCTCAAGCAGCCCTTCGAGCTGAGCAATCCCGTCACTCTCACCCTCAAGATCGAGGGCGAGGGCACGATCCTCATCAACAGCCGGGAGGAAACGCCCATCGAAAAGACAACCTCCGTGAAGTACTTCCCGGAATTCGGCATCACCGTAACCGCCGTCCCCGCCGAGGGCAGGCGCTTCGCCGGCTGGACGGTTTCCAGCAGCTACGGTCAGGTCGAGGACGCCTCCGCCGAAACAACCGTCTTTACCTTTACCCGAACGGTCAAGCTGACCGCTGTGTTTGAATAAATAATCGCGCCCTGTCCTCACTTCAGGACAGGGCGCATCATTATTCTGCTCCAGAGATGTTCATTGAAGCGTCGTCACATCATTCCACCGTCAGCTGCTCCACCAGCTCAAAGCGGTATTCCTGCCTGCAGTCCGGGTACTTCACCCGGTCGACCGGCTCCAGAAACATCGTTTTGGGGCGAATCCACAGCTTTCTCTCGCCGTAGAGCTGCCGGTACACGACATACTCCTCGCCCGTTTCGGAATGGCGCGCCACATCCTCCACCAGATAGCAGCGGCCCTTGAAATGGCGGTAAATGCCATGAATCTCAACGTCTCTCGCCATGGGCTTACTTCTCCACGCGGATCATACTCTCCACCGTGCACAGCGACGGATCGAAGGCCGCCAGCGCGGACTGCATCGCCTTCTCCGGCGCGGCGTGGGTGATGAGGATCAGTGGCACGCGCCCGTGGTCGACGCGGCCCTTCTGCATCATGGTGGCGATGGACACATCCTTCTGCGCAAGCCATCCGGCGATCTTCTCCAGCACGCCGGGACGATCCTCGGCAGACAGGCGGATGAAGTAGCTGCTGTTCCAGTTATCGTCAAAGGTCAGGGACACATCCGCATCCTCCGTGTTGGCGAAGGTGGGATGGACGTGCACATCGACGGTGGCGGCATGGATGATGTCGGCAACCACCGCGGAGGCCGTGGGCATGTCGCCCGCGCCGCGGCCCTGCAGCATCATCTCCTGGCAGGCATGACCATGGAGGTACACGGCATTGAAGCTGCCGTTCACCTGCGCAAGGGGGTGATCCGCGGGGATGAAGGTCGGATGGACGCGCACCTCAATGGTGTTTCCGTTCCGCTTGGCCAGCGCAAGGAGCTTGAGCACATAGCCCATCTCCTTGCCGCAGGTGATGTCCATGGCGGTCAGGCGGGTGATGCCCTCCACATACACCTTCTTGAAGGGGACACGGGCATGAAAGGCCAGGCTGGCCATGATGGACAGCTTGTACGCCGCATCATAGCCCTCCACGTCGGAGGCGGGATTCGGCTCCGCCAGACCCAGGCGCTTGGCGTCCTCCAGTACATCCGCGTAATTCTCGCCGCGCTCGTACATGCGGGAAAGAATGTAGTTGGTCGTACCGTTGATGATGCCCATCATGCGGTCAATGCGGTTGGCCTGCAGGGCGGAATGGAGGGTTTCGATGATCGGAATCGCGCCGCAGACGCTGGCTTCGTAGTACAAGCCGACGTTCGCCTCCTGCGCGGCGGCCTGCAGGCGGTGCCAGTTCAGCGCCACGGCAACCTTGTTGGCGGTCACGACGGTCTTGCCCGCACGCAGCGCCAGCAGCATATACTCCGTCGCCGGCTGCTCGCCGCCCATGAACTCCACCACGATGCTGATCTCCGGATCGCCGATCACGTCCTCAACCTGCGTGGTCAGCAGCTCCGGCGGCACGGCGCAGGTACGCGCCTTGTTGACATCGCGCACAAGCACCTTCTTGACGCGGATGCACAGGTTATCCCGATGCGCCAGCTCCTTCCTGAAGCCCTCCAGCAGGTTCCATACGCCGCCGCCGACGTTGCCGCAGCCCAGAAATCCGATCACTACATCCTTCATTGTCTTAACCTCCGTGCTTATTGGGGGGATTCCTGTTACGCCCTGTTCCGTTCGTAAATCAGCCTAAGGCCCTTGAGCGTCAGCAGGCCGTCCAGCTTGTCGATGACCTTCGATTCCTCCGCAATGAGCACCGCCATGCCGCCGGTGGCCACCACGACGGCCTCCCTGCCCAGCTCCTTCTTCATCTGCCGCACGACGTTCGTCACCATGCCGACATACCCGTAGAACATGCCGGACTGCAGGTTGCTCAGCGTCGTGCGGCCGATGACGTGCTCCGGCTTTGTCAGTTCAAAGCGCGGGAGCTTCGCCGTGCCGGAAACAAGGGCCTCGCTGGCGAGCTTGATGCCCGGGAAGATCGCGCCGCCCAGGAACGCGCCGCGCTCATCCACCACGCCGAAGGTCGTCGCGGTGCCGAAGTCGATGTAGATGACCGGCTTCTCGCCACCGTATTCGTCATAGGCGCCCACGGCGTTGGCAATGCGGTCGCTGCCCAGCTCCCGCGGGTTTTCGTAGCGGATGTTGATGCCCGTTTTGACGCCGGGAGCGATGAAGGTAGGCGTGATGCCAAAGTAATTCTGGCACATGTGGTCGATGGTAAAGTTGATCGTCGGCACAACGGAGGAAATGACAATGCCCTCCACCGCCTTCGGATCCATGCCCGCATGACGGAAAAGATCCATGATGGTGATGCCGTATTCGTCCGACGTGTTGGTAATGCTGGTGGACAGCCGCCAGTACTTCACCATTTCCGTTCCGTCGAAAAGAGCCGTCTTGATGTTGGTGTTGCCGATGTCAAGGGTGAGGATCATTGTCTTCCTCCATGTGCTTCCTTACTTGATTGTCTTCAAATCAACAGCCTTTGAAACGCCCTTGGAGACCGCGCCAGCCGTGACCGTACAGACAATCATCTCCACCAGTCCCTGCACGCCCACCAGCGCCACGATGAACATCAGCGGATTCGCTGCGTTCTTGTCCGCCGCCAGCGATTGCACATAATCCGTCCGGTAGAACGCCAGCACGATGTATCCCATAAAGAACAGCGTGTTCAGAAAAGGCGCTGAAAACGCTCCGACAAAGTACGAAACGATCTTCGTCCGGTCGATTTTGCTCAGTCCCCAGAAGATCAGTCCGACCAGCAGACCCATCAGCATACGGGTACCCACGCAGAGGATCACCGTATGCACAGCGCTGATGCCAAAGAGGATGTTCGTCATGCCGCCCGCGCCGTTGATCGCGTCCCACAGGCTGCACAGGCCAAATACAGCGCCGAGCACCATGCCCTCCAGCGGCCCCAGGAGCATCGCGCCCACCGCAATCGGCACCGTCATGAACGACATGTTCAGCGGTCCGAAGGGCACGCGGCCCAGACCCAGTAGCCGGAACGCCATCTCAATGGCAATGAACAGCGCCAGCAGTACCAGTCGATAGAGTTTCTTCATATTCATGTTTTTCCCTCCGCTCGAGTTCCCTTTCAGGATACCCTACGTCCTGCGGATCAAGCCTGTTCCATTTTTCCATCGGGACAGAACCCTTCCGCTGCATACACTCATCCACCCCGGCTGATGCTGTCCGGTGCCAAGGCTCCCGGCAGGCTGGGTTGGATACAGCTTATTATACTCAATTTTCCGGGGATTGTAAAGCGAAAGACAGGAACAGAACAAGCCCCCACCGGGCAGGCGACACCGCTCCGTTTCTGTCCGCTTTCACTGTTTACAATGATTATACTAATTCTCATTCAAAATGTTGCACCGAACGCAGTGATTTTTTCGTTCTGGCAAAGCTGAGTGAAGCGAGGCGTTACTTACAGTACGGTGAGCGGAACAAAGCAAAGCCAGAGCGGAAAAGGCGCTGTGTGAATGTAACATTTCTAATGAGAATTAGTATGATTCCGCCAAAACCGCAAGGCTCCATCCCCCGGACGGAGCCTTTTTTCTGTCAGCGCTTCTCGCCTTCGCGATACACCACAAACTTCTGGAACAGGAACTCGGTGACAAAGTTCAGCAGCATCACGCAGATCGTCGCCAGCGTATCCTGCAGGCCGATGGCCTCCAGCCAGGAGCCCAGCGCCAGAGAGACAGGGGTGAACACCGCGTAATACAGCGCCACCAGCGTCATATCCCGAGCCACGTGATTCGTGGGTTTGAAGGTGTACCTGCGGTTGAAGGTGAAGTTCCACAGCACGCTCAGAATCAGCGCAGGCAGATAGTGCACCCACCAGTTCTCCCAATGGAACACATACAGGAAAAGCGAATCGCTGGCTAACTGGATGATGCCGGCGGACAGGCTGAACAGCGTAAACTTGATGGCTTGCAGGACATTCTTGTTCTTCATCCTTGACTCTCCTCATTGCATCATTCGCTGCATGGCGCCGCGTCACACCAGCCGCAGCGCCGGGGTGGCATTGAGCGTCAGCGGCGCGGTTTCGCCCTTCATCAGCCGGAAATAGGCGGCTGAGGCGATCATCGCCGCATTGTCTGTGCACAGGTTCAGCTTGGGCATGTACAGGGGAATCCCGGCCCTGTCCGCCTCCTCCTGCATCATGCGGCGCAGCAGGCGGTTCGCGCTCACGCCCCCGGCCATCGCCAGCGCAGGGGCATGGGTTTCCCGGGCGGCAAGGATGGCCTTTTCCACCAGCGCGGACACCACCGCGTACCGGAAGGAAGCCGCCATGTCCGCCTTCGGGAGCGGCTCGCCCTTCATCTCCAGCTTGTTGGCGGCATTGAGGAAGGCCGTTTTCATGCCGGAGAAGGAGTAGTCATAGCGCCCGGGCGTATGGGGACGCGGCAGGGTCATGAAATGCGGGTCGCCCTCCTCCGCCAGCGCGTCGATGCGCGGGCCGCCGGGATAGGGCAGCGTCAGCACGCGGGCCGCCTTGTCGAAGGCTTCGCCCGCCGCGTCGTCGGTGGTCTGCCCCAGCAGGGTGTAATCGCCGTAGTCGTTCACCCGGACGATGTGGCTGTGTCCGCCGGACACCACCAGACACACGAAGGGCGGCTCCAATGCCGGGTTGGAGATGTAGTTGGCGCTCACATGCCCCTCGATGTGGTTGACGTGAATGAGGGGCTTGTCCGCCGCGTAGGAGAGCCCCTTCATGCAGCTCACGCCGGTCAGCAGCGCGCCCACCAGCCCCGGGCCGTAGGTGACGGCCAGCGCGTCCACGTCCTGCAGGGCCATGCTTGCCTCGCGCAGAGCCTGGTCAATCACCCTGTCACAGGCCTCCACATGGGCGCGGCTGGCAATCTCCGGCACCACGCCGCCGTAGAGGGCGTGCAGGTCGATCTGGCTGAACACCACATTGGAGATGATGGTGCGCCCGTTCTCCACGATGGAGGCGGCGGTTTCATCGCAGGAGGTTTCCAGTGCCAGAATGCGCACGTTGTCCTGACGGCGAAGGGCTTCGGCCTGTTGCAGGGCAGATTCGGTGTACGTCATGGGATTTCACGCCCCTTTATCGTTGTTTTCGCAGCTGCACGGTAGACAGCACCAGCAGCAGACCCATCATCATCGCCCAAACACCGCCGATGAGGACAGCATAGCTGATGAAAAACTCGATGGGCATCAGCCGGATGAGCAGATCGGTGCGCGGGTCAAGCAGCCACAGCTCGTTGGTAAAGGCAATGCGGTGGAACAGGATGAACAGGCTGTCGAAATCAATCGTTGCCAGCAGCATCAGGCAGGCAACAAAAGTCAGGACGCAGCAGACCGCCCGGCGGACGATCCGCCAGAAAGCCGCTTCCCTGCGGGCTATGAGCCAGCCCATCAGCGTCAGCAAGGCGCTGCCCAGGGATACGCTGCCACACAGCCGGAAAAGCCCCTGCACATCCGCCATATGAGCCTGCTCCCGCGCGTTGAAGGCCACGATTTCCGCGTCCTTCACGCTGTACACCAGCTGAAACTCGCCTTCGCCCCGGAGATAGCCGGTAATCATTCGCGTCATGGGGGCATACTGTTCCGCCGGGAGGCCGGTTTCCTCCGGCGGCGCCGTTCGCCGCATGAGAGCTTCCATGATGCCCGCTGACGTACCTGCTCCATAGACAACCGCCGCCAGCATCGCCACGCACAGCAGCAGCGCCGAAAGCGCCGCAGAAACCCGCTTCATCGCTCCTGCTCCTTTCGCAAAACCCTCCTGGCCATACAACCAAGAGGGTCATGTGCAAATCCCGCGCCGCAGCGCAGAATGGGTTTCCAAAGGGGCCTTGTCCCTTTGGCAGGGTGCAGGGGCAGCGCCCCTGCCCTGCTTACTGCATCTTGAGGTACGCCGTGACGAAGCCCTTGAGGTTGCCGTTCATCACGTCGTCGATATTGCCGGATTCAAAGCCGGTGCGGTGATCCTTCACCATCGTGTAGGGCTGGAAAACATAGGAGCGGATCTGGCTGCCCCACTCGATCTTCTTCATTTCGCCCTTGATCTCCGCCATTTCCTCCTCGCGGGCGCGGATGCGCAATTCGAGGAGCTTCGATTTCAGCATGGCGATACAGGTCGCGCGGTTCTGCACCTGGTCGCGTTCGGTCTGGCAGGCCACGACGATGCCGGTCGGATAATGGGTCATACGCACGGCGGAGGAGGTCTTGTTGACGTTCTGTCCGCCCGCGCCGGAGGAATGGTAGGTGTCCACGCGAACCTCGTTCATGTTGATCTCGATCTCCTGGTCGATGTCGTCCAGCATGGGCGCCACGTCCAGGGAGGAGAAGGAGGTATGGCGGCGGGCCTGGGAATCGAAGGGAGAGATGCGCACCAGACGGTGCACACCCTTCTCGCCGCGCAGGTAGCCGTAGGCATGGTCGCCGCAAACCTCGAAGGTCACGGACTTCACCCCCGCCTCGTCGCCGTCCAGATAGTCCAGCACCTTCACGGTGAAGCCCATCTGCTCACAGTAGCGGGTGTACATGCGGTAGAGCATACCGGTCCAGTCCTGGGCCTCGGTGCCGCCCGCGCCCGCGTGGAGGGACAGGATGGCGTTGGAATCGTCATACTGGCCGCGCATCAGCGTTTCCAGCTCAAGGGCGGCGGATTTCTCCTTCAGGTCGGCCAGCATCGTACCGGCCTCGTCCACCATGGATTCGTCCTGCTCCGCCTCGGCCATCTCCATGGCGACCTCGATATCGTCCGCCATGGACAGCAGTCCCTCGTAGTGCTCCAGTCTGGCGCGGATGCTGCCCACCTTCTGGTTGATCTTGTTGGCGCGGTCGGTGTCGTTCCAGAATTCGGGCTGGTTCATCTCCTCGGTGAGCTCCTCCAGCGTCTCCTTCAGGCTCTCGATGTGGAGCGCCTCGCCCGCTTCCGTGAGGGTCTTGCGCAGCGCGGCAAGATCCTGGGTATATTGCTGCAGGTCAAGCATTGACATGGTATTGTCTCCTCTATCATTCAAGTCGGTCGCTATCCTTTGTGAAAGCAGCGGTGGGCGTTACTCCTCCGGCTGCTGGTTCCTGCCGCAGCAGACCTTGTACTTCTTGCCGGAGCCGCAGGGGCAGGGATCGTTGCGGCCGATCTTCTCGCTGGCCTTCACCCGGCGGGGCTGCTGGGAACCGCCGGCGCGGGCGGCCTGCGCCACCTTGCCCTCCTGCGTGGCCTTCACGGTCTGGATGCGCTCGGGCGTCTTCTGCACCTTCACCTGGCAGATGCGGCGCACCGTATCCTCGCGGATGAGGTGATTCAGCTCGTCGAACATGTAGCCGGCTTCAATCTGGTACTCGGTGACGGGGTTCTTGCCGGAATAGGCGCGGAAGCCGATGCCGTCGCGCAGCTGATCCATCGCGTCGATATGATCCATCCAGCGCACATCCACCGAGCGCAGCAGCATCACGCGCTCAAACTCGCGCATATCCACGCCGATCTCCGCCAGCATGGTTTCGCGCTCCTCATAGAAGGCGACAGCGTCCTCCCTGAGCGCCTGCGCAAAGGCCGCGCGGTCGGATGTTTGACCGGCTTCCACCAGCTCCGCCACCTTGCCCGGATGCACGCACAGGTTTTCCAGATACTTCGTCAGCTGGTCGATCTCCCAGTCCTGACCGCCGTCGACGGCGCACCAGCGATCCATCGCCGCGTCGATCAGGTGTGCCGTCATGCCGACGATGTTGTCCCGCACGTTCTCGCCCATCAGCACGCGGTAGCGCTGACCGTAGATCACCGTGCGCTGACGGTTCATCACGTCATCGTACTCCAGCACATGCTTGCGGGTCTCGAAGTTGCGCATCTCGATGCGCTTCTGCGCGGACTCAATCTGCTTGGTCAGCAGTCCTGCGGTGAGGGGCTCATCGTCCTTCAAGCCCAGACGGTCGACCATCCCGCTGATGCGCTCGGAACCGAAGAGCCGCATCAGATCGTCCTCCAGCGAAATGAAGAACTGGGTCGAACCCGGGTCACCCTGACGGCCGGCACGGCCGCGCAGCTGATTGTCGATGCGGCGGGATTCATGGCGCTCGGTGCCGATGATGTGCAATCCGCCGGTCTGCAGCACGCGGTCGTGCTCCTTGTCCGTCTCCTGCTTGAAGCCGCGGTACAGCGTCTGATACCGCTCGCGGGCAGACAGCACCTCCTCGGAGACATTCTCCGCGTGGCCCACCGCCGCCTCGATCATTTCCTCCTCGTAGCCCTCCTGCCGCATGGCGCGGCGGGCCAGGAATTCCGGATTGCCGCCCAGCAGGATGTCCGTGCCGCGGCCTGCCATGTTGGTGGCGATGGTGACCGCGCCGTAGTGACCGGCCTGCGCGACGATTTCCGCCTCGCGGGCGTGGTTCTTCGCGTTCAGCACATCATGGGGCACGCCCTGACGGCGCAGCATCCCGGAGAGCATCTCGCTCGTCTCCACCGTGACCGTACCTACCAGCACGGGCTGACCCTTGGCATGAGCCTCAACGATCGCGCGGACAACCGCATCGAACTTCGCTTTCTTGTTCTTGTAGACCACATCGTCCATATCCTGACGGATATTGGGCCTGTTGGTGGGAATCTCCACCACGTCCAGCGAGTAGATGCCGCGGAACTCGGCCTCCTCGGTCTTGGCGGTACCCGTCATACCGGAGAGCTTGCGGTACATGCGGAAGTAGTTCTGGAAGGTGATGGTCGCCAGCGTCCGGCTTTCGCGCTCGACCTTCACATGCTCCTTGGCCTCAATGGCCTGATGCAGGCCCTCGGAATAGCGGCGGCCGATCATCAGGCGGCCCGTGAACTCGTCCACAATCACAACCTGACCGTTCTGCACCACATAGTCCACATCGCGCTTCATGATGAAGTTGGCGCGCAGGGCGGACTGGATATGATGGTTCAGCTCGGCGTTCTCCGCATCGTTGATGTTGTCGATGTTGAAGGCCTTCTCCACGCGCTGGGCACCCTCGTCGGTCAGGACGATGGCCTTTTTCTTCTCCTCGATGGTGAAGTGCTCGTCACGGCGCAAGCCCTTGACGACCGCGTCCGCCTTTTCGTACAGGTCGGTGGATTTCTCGCCCTGACCGGAGATAATCAGCGGCGTGCGGGCCTCGTCGATCAGGATGGAGTCCACCTCGTCCACCACGGCGAAGTGATGACCGCGCTGCACCAGCTCGCTCTTGCGGATGACCATGTTGTCGCGCAGGTAGTCAAAGCCCAGCTCGTTGTTGGTGCCGTAGGTGATGTCGCAGGCATAGGCCGCGCGGCGCTGCTCGGAATCCAGATCATGCACGATCAGACCGACCGTCAGGCCCAGGAAGCGGTGCACCTTGCCCATCCACTCCGAGTCGCGGCGGGCCAGATAATCGTTGACCGTAACGATGTGCACGCCCTTGCCGGACAGCGCGTTCAGATAGGCCGGCAATGTCGCCACCAGGGTTTTGCCCTCGCCGGTTTTCATCTCGGCGATGCGGCCCTGATGCAGCACCAGACCGCCAATGAGCTGCACGCGGTAATGCCGCATCCCCAGCACGCGCCACGCCGCCTCGCGAACCGTCGCGAAGGCCTCGGGCAGGATATCGTCCTCGGTTTCACCCTTCTGCAGCCTTGCGCGGAACTCGTCCGTCTTGGCCCGCAGCTGCTCGTCCGTCAGCTTTTGATAATCCTCCTCCAGCGCTTCCACCGCGTCGATGGTCTTTGACAGCTTCCGGATCTCCGCATCCGAGCCGCCGCCAAAGAGCTTCTTCACCCAATCAAACATCGTATTCCGTTTCTCCTTTCGGTCTGAACAGCATAAGCAGGATCATCCGTACCCTGTGGCACGGTTAATATCATCAGGTAAGTATAGCAAACCAATTTATTATATCACGAACGCAGGCCTGTTGCAAGTGCGATCTTCTGCGGCTCAGGGCGCCCCTATACAAACAGAAAACAAACAGGAATGCGGCCGAAGGGGTGGAAGGGGCGATCGGAAAGCCCCCTCCTCGCTTCCGCAGAAGCGAAACACGCCCTCCGCGAAAGGATTCGCACCTGTGGGCATAACCAAAGAGCTTTCCGTCATCCAGCATCGCTTGAAGCCTTGCCTTCCGCAACGCCACACCGGGGCGCCACTTCCGCACAGTGCCCCTTGGAAGCCTTCAGCCCGCACATGTTGGCTGTCCGCAGCTATTCGCCATAGCGGTCGATGATGAGACACTGCTGAGCGCTGCTGAACAGGTAGGTGTAGCTGCCATAAAACTGCGCCCCCTGCGCACACAGATCATTGTATGCCACCAGAAAGCCGTCCACATCCCCGATTATCTGCAGAAACAGCGCCCGGTCCGGGATGCGCAGGTTGACCGTCTCACCCCGCAGGACAAGGCCTTCCACCGCACGCCACGCCTGTGTCATATCCTGCGCAACCTGCCCATGCTGCCGGTGCCAGTTGGCCTGCTCCCCGCATTCGGGAAGGTTCAGGCGCTGATCGGGCACATGATCCGCCGCCATCTGCTCCGTGGACAGGCCGAAGTACCAGTGCGTATTATAGCCCGTCGCATCCTGATCGTTCCAGGTCGCGTCAATCAGGGTATATCCATCCAGCCAGGCGATGTTCCATGCGTGATGCACGCTTTGCCCCTCGGTCATCTGCTCGCTGGTGCTCAGGCCGGAGATCATCCCGCAGGGAATTCCCGCCATGCGGTAGAGCAGCGTCAGCGCCTGCGCATAGCCCTCGCAGGTCGCCTTGCCCGTCAGAAGCGCCGCCGCTGCCGTGTGGCTCATTTCCGAGTCCCCGCTGTAGGTCACGTGCGCCAGAAGCGCATCATGCAGCCCCTCTGCCGTCCGGTCCGCCTCCGTCATGCGCAGCGCCGCAGCGTACATCTGCCGCCGCACCTCCTCCGCCTCCGCCGCATCCATGGCATACTCCGCCGTGACGGACACGGCGATATCCGGCGCGCTCTGATAATAGCTGACGGTATAGCTGCGCATCAGGTGGAACATCTCCGGGTAGTCCATCATAATCGCCGTCATCGCCGGGCCGACGTCGTCATAGCGCGTTCCCCCGGGCAGCGTGATCCTCGTTTCACCCGCCAGCAAAGGGCCGTACAGATGCTCCACCAGCGCCTGCTGCGCATCCGTCAGCGCGACGACGGAGATCACCGTATCCGCCGGATACACCAGCGGCAGCTCCGCAAAGGCCCGCATCGGCCACGCCAGAAGAGCCAGCAGCAGGATCAGCTTCTTCATTTTCCTTCTCCTTGTCCGTACAGGAAAAGGGAGCAGCGCCGCAATCTTTCGCAGGCTGCTCCCCCTGAGCAGTTTACAGGATCAATAGGCAGGCACCGGATGCTCGGAGTAGAGCACGCGCAGGGTATCCTGCCCCGCTGTGCCGTCGACCGTCAGCCCGTTGCGGCGCTGGAAGTTCTTCACAGCCTCCACCGTCGCATCGTCATAATAGCCGGTCGCCTCCGACAGGTAGCCCAGCTGCTGCAGGCTGTCCTGCATCTCCACCACGGAGTTGCCCCGGTCGCCCTTGCGCAGCGTGGTATACTGCGTAACCGCCGCCGCGGCGCCAACAGCATTGCTGGAATACAGCACCTGCTGGGTCTTGTTGCCCGCGATACCGTCCACCGGCGTAACGTCGTTCCGGATCTGGAAGGCGCGCACCGCGTCCTCGGTCGTGCTGCCGTACACGCCGTCCACGCGTCCGTCGTAATAGCCCAGCTCGTAGAGGGTGTACTGCAGCGTACGCACCGCTGTGCTGCTGTCGCCGGGGCGCAGCGTCTCATAGGTGTTGGCGTTCAGCGCATCGGAGCCATAGAGGGCCGTCTGGGTCGCCGGGCCCGCCGTGCCGTCCACGCGCAGTCCATTGCGCTGCTGGAAGGCCGTCACTGCCGCGACGGTCGCGCTGCCGTAGGTTCCGTCGATGCTGCCGGAGTAGTAGCCGCGGTTCTTCAGCGCGCGCTGCAGCGTCTTGACCGCCTCGCCGGTGTCCCCCTCGCGCAATGTGGTGTAGCCGTTGACCGTCACGCCCGAGCCGCTGCTGCTGCCGCTGCCGGTCAGCGTGCTGGCAGCCTTCGCGTCATCGGAATACAGCGCGTTGAGCGTCGCCGTACCGGCCTTGCCGTCCGCCTTGAGGCCGTTGGCCGTCTGGAAGGCGATGACCGCCGCCTTGGTCGCCGAGCCGAAGGCGCCGTCCGCAGAGCCGGAGAGGTAGCCCAGCTCCTTCAGGCGCTTCTGCATGGCCTTGATCGCCGCGGAGGAGGACTTGCCCTCCTCCAGCGTCTCGCCGATGGAGGCCACGGGCGCGGAGCTCCTGGAGGCGCGGGTGGAATACAGGATGCTCAGCGTATCCGGGCCGGCCTTGCCATCCTCCCACAAGCCGTGCTTCTTCTGGAAGGCCTTGACGGCGTAGGCCGTCGCGCCGGAATAGGAGCCGTCCGCCGTACCGGTCAGCCAGCCCAGCTCAATCAGGCGGTTCTGCAGGATGCGCACCTTGGAGCCGCTGGAGCCGATCTCCAGATACACATCCGTGTCCGGCACAGAGGTCACGCGCGGCGTCGGCGTTGCCGTGGGGCGCGAGGTGGGCGTAGCCGTCACGGTGGTAGGCGCCTTCCTGGCGCTGCTGGAATAGAGCTTGTCCAGCGTTTTGGTGCCGGCTACGCCGTCCACCGTCAGGCCGTTCTGGCTCTGGAAATTCTTCACAGCCGTCTCGGTGCCCTCACCGAAATCCCCGTCCACACTGCCCTTGTAGTAGCCCAGCTCCCTCAGGCGCGTCTGCATCTTGCGCACCTCCGAGCCGGTAGCCCCCACCTTCAGCACGCCGGACGTCACGGTGGGCGTTGGCGTGGAGACCTTCGTGGTATTCAGCGGTGCGGTCACAATGCTGTGCAATCCGCCGGTGACGGTCACGACGCCATCGGTCGGACTGGGGGAAACGGTCGTCGAACCGGGCCACATACCCGGCCAGTTCAGGGTCGGCTCAGGCGTGTCCGTAGCCTGCACCGTGTACGGCGTCGCCGTGGGCGTCGGCGTCGCGGTGATCTTCGGCGCAACGTCCTGATAGTCGTAGGGACGGGAATTGCTGCCCGCATCAGGCGTCAGGTCATTCTGCGGAACGATGCAGCCCGTCAGCATCAGGCACAGCGCGAGCATCGCCGTCAGCGCCACCCCTTTGAGAATTCTTTTCTTCATGCCGTTTCCATCCTCCTTCACAGCATCGGGGGAGGTTCTCCCCACGTTAATGATATCGTATGCGTCGTTCGGCCGCCCGGGGGCGACCGTCCGTCAGGCTGCGCCTGATCGCTTTGTGTACCTTTCTATTGTACACGGTTACAGCCTTTGACGCAAGCGCTAAATTTCACCGAAAGTGGCGTTGCATGGCGAAGGTGCGCCGCAGTCCCCCCGCCCCGGATCGTTATCCCTTTCACCCCACATAACGGTTTTCATCCAGCCTTTCTTCCGCATTTTATCACATATACAGACGTATGTTTGGGGCAAATGGTTCCGGCATCTGCCACATTTCCCTGCATTCATGCAGGAATCGCCGCGCGCCTGTAGAATCCTACAACAAATGCCGCGATGTCATACATCTGCAGAAGAAAGGATGACCCCCCATGAAGAAGCTCGCTGCCCTGCTGACGGCACTCCTGTGCCTGCTGACCCTGACCCCGGCGCCGGCGGAGGAGCCCGCGGATGAAGCCTCCGCGCTCCGCCCCGGGATCCCGCTGCCCGTCTCCGTCGAGGACTACAAGAAAGCCTATGAAGCCATCCTCACCGCCAACGCGTCCGACTGCGCCGTCACCTGGACCTCCCAGGAGCAGGACGGCAAAACCGTCTGGCTGGCTTCCATCAACGACAGCTTCATCGGTCTGATGCTCCTGGCCGATGGCGGGAACGTATCTGAAATCGCCTGCCTGATGCAGGGGGATTTGAACGAAAACAACCTTCTGACCTTCCTGTCCATGGGCGGCTACGGCGGCGCCGCGCTGCTGCACCATGCCGGCATGACGGAAAGCGAGGCCTCCGCCGCCTTCATGAACGAGCTGTTCACCGTTTTCCTGGCCATGACCGGCGGAGATCAGCCCGAGGACATCTGCGGCCTGGACGGCGCCATCAGCATCACCCTTGCGGATGAAGCCACCTACAACTTCTACTTCATCCTCCGCCTGGACGCACCTGCCGGTGATGAGTAACCCGCCTGCGCTCCGCCTTTTGGCGTGGGCAGCCCCGTCCTCCAAATGAAATTCCCCTTTTTGACCGGTTTTTATTTTCCATGCAGGAAAAAGGCTTCCCGTGGAGAATATAACGGGGAATCCCAAACAACGAGGTGTTTTCCGATGTCTGAATGTACTCACGATTGTTCCACCTGCGCGAACAAGTGCTCCGAGGCGAAGCCCTCGTCCCTCCTCGCCCCCGCCAACCCGGGCAGCGATGTGCGCAAGGTCATCGGCGTGGTAAGCGGCAAGGGCGGCGTGGGCAAGTCCCTCGTCACAGGTCTGCTGGCCAGCGCCACCGCCCGCATGGGCAAGCGTACCGCCATCCTCGACGCGGACATCACCGGCCCGTCCGTTCCCCGCATGTTCGGCGTGGGCGAGGGCGTGTACGGCAATGACTACGGCATGGTGCCGCCGGAAACCGAAACCGGTGTGAAGCTCATGTCCATCAACCTGATCCTCGAGAACGACACCGACCCGGTCATCTGGCGCGGCTCGCTGATCTCCGGCACCGTCAAACAGTTCTGGACCGACGTCTGCTGGGGCGACGTGGACTGCATGTACGTGGACATGCCTCCCGGAACGGGCGACGTGCCGCTGACCGTGTTCCAATCCCTGCCCGTGGACGGCATCATCATCGTCGCCAGCCCCCAGGAGCTGGTCGGCATGATCGTGGAGAAGGCCGTCAACATGGCGAAGATGATGAACATCCCCGTCCTTGGCATCATCGAGAACATGGCCTACATGTCCTGCCCGGACTGCGGCAGGAAGCTCTATCCCTTCGGCGAGGGCAAGACCGTCGAGGTAGCGATGAAGCACTCCATCCCGCTGCTGGCTCAGCTGCCCATTGATCCCGCCATCGCAAAGGCCTGCGACACAGGCCGCGTGGAGGATGTGAAGCTGGACGCCATCGACGCCGCCGTCATGGCGGTCATGGCCTGCCCCAAGCGGGAAATTGAATAACCGGCATCATGAAACAAGCCTGAGAAGCCGTATAAAGCGCTTCTCAGGCTTGTTTCATTGGGGTGCACATTCACAGCACCTTTCGCATGAACAGCTCCATGGGCTGGTCGCAGGGCGTGCCCTGAAAGACAAGGCCGCCGCAATCCACATATCCGAGCTTTCGATACAGGAACTGTGCCTCCTCATCCACCTGTGTCGAGATCAGGGTCATCCTGTAGCCCAGTCTTTGCATTTCATTTTCCCATTGCAGAATCGCCTGGCTGGCATATCCCCTGCGGCGGTGTTCCTCCTCCACGAAAATGAGATTCATGAAGGGCAGGTTGTTCCACAGGATGCAATGCGTCATCAGGCCAATCCGCTCCTCGCCCTCCCACAGAACATAGGCTGATTTTGTCAGCACGCTGTTCCGGAAGCCCGTATCGTCAGCGTGCCGGTCAATGCGCATCGCAAATTCCCTGTCACGCTCTGTTACAGCCCTTATCTCCATTTGCCCCTGCCTTTCCGCTGCCGTCAGAGCTTCTCCGGCAGCTTCACCACAAATTTCTTCTCGTTCTGCGGATCAAAGAGCACGTCCAGCTTGTCCCCGACAGACAGCGGCGTCTCCCAGACCATCGGGCCCTTGAGTGTCCTCATCTCGCCCGTCGTGGGGTGCTGCGCCTGCACCATGATACGCAGCGGATTGCGCCCATTAACGTTGTAGCTCCGGTCGCGGTACATCTCCGAAACCGTACCCGTCACGCGGATGCCGAAGCGCTCCAGCTCCTCCGCCAGCAGCCGTCTCCGCCGCTCAATGAACAGAAACACGCTGCCCATCACCGTAAAGAGCAGCCCGATGCAGGAAAAGACGATGCCCACCATGGGCAGCGCCAGCTCATCGGGCGTATCGCCAAGCCAGACCTCCGGGTCTGCCAGCAGCGGCAGGGAATCCGCGCCGAGCAGCACGAAGATGACTCCCATGACCAGAAAGAGCAGGCCGATCCCGGCAAAGACCCAGCCTATCACCATGAACGGTTTTACATTTTTCATAGTCTATGCCTCCCCTTCATATGTATCGCAGATTTCCTGCGCCGTTCCGATGGCCCGTACCTTGCCATGGTCGAGCCAGATCACCCTGTCGCACATCTCCCGCAGCTGCTGCAGGTTGTGGCTGACGAACAGCACCGTCGTTCCGGCGTTCGTCATCATTTCCAGCATCCGGGCGCGGCTCTTGCGCTGAAAATGCTCGTCGCCCACGGATAAGATTTCGTCCACAATCAGCACATCCGGCTCCACCACCGATGCGATGGAAAACGCCAGCCGCGCCAGCATCCCCGATGAGTAGGTTTTCAGCGGCATGTCGATGAAATCCCGCAGCTCGCTGTAGGCGATGATCTCCTCCACCCGGGGCAGCAGAAACGCCTTTGAATAGCCAAGGATCGCACCGTTGAGCAGGATATTTTCCCGTCCGGTCAGCTCCGCGTCAAAGCCGCTGCCCAGCTCCAGCATCGGTACAATCTGTCCCTGTACCCGCACCGCACCCGATGTGGGGCGGTAGATTCCGCTGATGACCTTCAAAACGGTGGATTTCCCTGCGCCATTGTGGCCTATAAGCCCGGTGATCGAGCCCTTCTCCACCGTGAAGGACACATCGTCCAGCGCATGGAACATCTCTACCTTCCTCTTGCCGCTCAGGAGGTTGACGACGTATTCCTTGAGGTTCGTGGTCCGGTTCTTGTCCATGCGAAAATCCATGGTGATGTGGCGAACCTCAATCATGGGCGGCATCGCGTCTCTCTCCTTCCTGATGGTCAGCACAGGAGCATTATAGCACAAAGCAGGCAGGATTCCAACACCTGACGGGCAATCTGCGGGCAGCCTCATACAAAATCCCAGAATATCCATGCTTCATCAGGTAATGATCGTTCCCGGATGTGCGACCCGAAGGTTCCCAAAAGGCATCGTACAGAAGCGGCTTCCCGGCGGGGAGTTGCCGAAGGCAAAGCTTCAAGCAATGTTGGATGACGGAAGGCCCTTTGGTCGCGCCCGCAGGTGCGAAATTCCTTTTGCGGAGAGCGTGTTTCGCTTCTGCGGAAGCGAGGAGAGGGCTTTCCGATCGCCCCCTCCCCCCCCCCCTTCGGCTGCATCCTTGTTTGTTTCCTGTTTTGAAGAAGGTCGCCCCGGGCAATCAGCCGGCACATCAAGACAAACGCGGAGACCAGCGTTCAGCCGGTCCCCGCGCCATCTGTACGATTACTTGTTCAGCAGATCGTAGTTGATCATCATGTTGGACTCCTCCACCCACTGATCCAGCGCGAGGGAGAAGGCTTCCTCCTGCTTCCCGCTCAGCAGCGTGGCGGTGATCGTCTCGCGGACGGTCTCCATGTCCACCGCACCGGCAGGCACGTCGTCCACATACCGGATGATGTAGTAGCCGTAGGTCTCGCCCACGGTCTTGTCGCTCCACTGGCCCTTTTCCGCGATGGCCATGGCTGCCTCCACAAACGCGGGATCAAAGGACGCAAAGCCCTCGCAGACGGGATAGCCCGTGGCGGCGAAATCAGCGCCCTCCGCCATGCCGGGGTCGTCGTTGTACTCAGCCACCAGCGCATCCCAGTCCTCACCGGCAGCAAGCCGGGTGAGCACCTCATCGGCCCTGGGCGCGATGTTGGCCAGCGCGGTCTCCTGGGCCAGCTTCTCCTGCTCCTCATAAGCCGCCACCAGCGCACGGGCCTCAGCCACCGCCTTGACCGCAGCAGCCGCTTCCTCGGACAGCTCGGTGGTGAAGGCGGCGGTGGACTCCTTCACGGTGATGCTTGCAGGATCGGTCACCTCATCCAGCACGACGCTCACCTCAGCCACCAGCGCGTCCAGATCCGCATCCTCCGCAAGCAGGGAAGCCGCGTTGCTCTGCGCCGTGTACGCAGAGGACTGCGCGGAATACGCGGCGGAGCTGATACTGTTCAGCTTCTCGGTATCCTCATCGCCGTACTTGATCAGAATCTGCTTGACATAGCGGTAGCCCTCGGGCGCATAGACAACGGTTTCGCCGTTGAGCACCGCGTCGCCGTAGGCGGACAGGTCGGATTCATAGGAAGCCTTCGCGCTCTCAAGCTGCGCATTGTACTCCGCTGTGAACTCCTCCTCCGTCACGACAACGTCCTTGACCGCCCAGGCCTCAGCCTTGTCCAGAAGGATGCTGTTGCGGGCGTTCTTGCGCACCGCCTCCAGCGTGATGCCCTCGGACGCCAGCAGCTCGTCCACGGCGGCGCTGATCTGCTCCTCGGTCGCATCCTCGGCAAAGGTCAGCTCCGCCTCGGCGCTGGTGCGGTACTCCGCCCATGCAGCCTCCACATCCGCCTCCAGCTGCGCACTTTCCTCTTTGGTCAGCTGATCCAGGCCCAGCTTCGCCGCCTTGTCCAGCACCACCGCCTGGTACGCCAGGCTGTTGACCGCCTCGTTGCGGATATCCGCATCGGTGTAGCTGAGCGGATTGAAGCCATAATACATGGTATAGATCTGACCCATGTAGTCATAATAGTCCTTCAGGTACGCCTCCACAGACTTCAGATCGCCCATGGTGTAGGCCACATCGCCCACCCGGACGACCTCCTTGTCGTCCTCATTCTGCTGTGCGCCGCAGCCCGACAGCACCAGCAGCAGCGCCGCAAGCAGCGCCAGCAGGGTCTTCTTGTTCATTTACATTCTCTCCTATCGGCATTGTTCGCTGCAAACGCGCAGCGCTTTGGTTATTATACCGCATCTAACCCGCTCGCGCAAGTCCAGCTACATCCGATCCTGTAAATTTTCGGTTAACGTTCACACGCGCCGTATCTGCTTTTGAGATATCCTTCCAGATTCCCGTATTCGCTCACCGTGATCTGCGGGATCCCCAGCGTCCGCATACAGGCCAGCAGGATGCACACGCCGTGCACGATGATATCCGCGCGGTTGGGCTGCAGCCCCGGCAGCATCCGCCGCTCCTCCAGGGACATATCCGCCAGCTGCCGCGCCGTCTGCTCCACCCTTTCCAGCGTCAGGCAGGTGCCGTGCATGTAGGTGCGCTCCGTCCAGTGCACGCCGCGGATGATCGCCGCCAGCGTGGTGAAGGTGCCGCCTGTGCCGTACCAGCTGTCCGGGAGAGTCAGCGTGGGGTGCGCCCGCAACTGCCCGGACAGAATCTCCGCCGCCGTTTTTTCCACCTGCGGCAGATCCCCATGATCCCGCAGGGGAATCCGCTGCGCCAGCCGTACCGCTCCCATCTGGCAGGAGAGGGCGCACCGCACCGTCTGCCCGTTGCCGACGACGACCTCCGTCGAACCGCCGCCGATGTCGATGACGCCGCATTCGCCCTCGCCGCTCGCGCCGCAGAAGGAGAGCGCCGCCTCCTCCTCGCCCGGACAGATTTCCAGCGCGAGCCCGGCGCGTTCCCGCAGCATCTCCGCGAACTCCGCCTGATTGGCCGCGTCGCGGGTCGCGCTTGTAGCAAAGAGATGGATGGGCTGCGCCCCCGCTGCCCGGGCCGATTCCGCCATCCGGCTGACGGCTGCGGCCGTCTTTTCCATCGCCTCCCGGGACAGACGGCGCTGCGCATCCAGCCCGGCAAACAGGCGCGTTCCCTCCCTGTCCCGCCTCAGCCTTTTCAGGCCGTCGGCGCTCACCTCCGCCAGCAGCATCCTCACGGAGTTTGACCCGATCCCGATGACGGCAACGATCATATGCAGCCCTCCCGCTTCATCTCGCGCTTGACAGAAAACAGGGTCTTTGCCGCACGCAAAGACCCCAACCTCAATATAAGCCCTCTTCGAGGATAATCAGCCATTCCTCTTCCGTGTAATACTGCAACTTCTGCGGATCGGTGAAGGCAAAGCGCATTTCACCGCTCTTGATGTAGTCGTACTTCTCCCGCGCCTCATTCTCCACATATCCGTCCGTGCCTACGCGCGCCAGCTCGTTCTTGAGCTCGGAGACGTTCATTTCCATGTCCACAATCCGGCTCTGCTGCTGGGCATACTGCTTCTCCATCGCGTAGCGGCTGGACAGGATGCCGAACATCGCGATGGCGAACACAACAAGAAAGGCGCCGACGAAAAACGCAATGCCGCGCCAGCTGATGACCTTGCGATCCATGCCCATCCCTCCCGCAAATGATTTGCACAGAGGATTCTGCACGCAAGGGCCTCATTCCTGCCGGGTTTGAAAAAGTTTTTGCACAAGCCGGCAAAGAACCTCCAGCAGCCCCTGCACCCCCGCCCGGTACAGCGCTATGCCCGTCAGCAGGCCCAGCAGCCCGTAAGCCCGCAATCCGCTGCCCGCGCGGAAAACCGCCAGCAGCACCAGCGACGTACCCGCCAGAACGCACAATCCGTCCGCCGCCATGCCCGCCGCGCGCCACCGCCGGTGCAGCAATCCCGCCAGCTGCAGCAGCGCTCCCAGCGCCGCGCCGCCCGCAGCCAGCATCAGAAAGACCTGCCCCTGCGCCGCCCGGGCAAAGAGCACCTCCAGCGTCATCCCAGCGCCCTGCGCAGGAAGCCGCCGCGTCTGGGAGCCGCGCCGCCGTCATACTGTACACCGTCGATCGCGCCATCCACCACCAGCCGCCCTTCCTCCAGCTGCAGGCAGGCCACATGCAATCCCGTGCCCGTCAGCGTCAGACGACCGCCGTGGGTGTGGAGCACCACCTCATTCTCATCGAAGCGTTCCACGTCCGTCACGCCTGTCAGCGCCGCCTTTTCCCTGCGTTCCAGCGTGATCCCGTAGGGCTTGCCCGTCGGTTCGTTCATGCGCATCCCTCCTGTTCTGCATGAGGGTATGCGCACAGGGCGGCTGTTATGCCCGGTGACTCCAGCCATCGCCCCCTGCCGCGTGGCAAGCTCCGGCTCCCCGGTCGCTGTTACGCATTCCCGCCCTCGGTCGCCGTCCACGCCTCCAGCACGGACGTCAGGCAGGCCAGCCAGCGGTGATTGTGACGCGTTTCCCACAGCACCGTTTCGGCAATGAGCAGGTAGATCCGGAACAGCTCCGTGAAATCCTTCTCCTCGCGGCAGCGGCGCATCCGCTCCTGCAGCGCGGCGGAATCGGCAGTGGCCTCGCCCAGCCGGGTGAGGTTGTCGATGCACGCCCGGAGCATCTGGGCGACGGTCATGTCGAACTCTTCCCTTTCGAGCGTCGTTCGCAGATTGCGCAGGCGTTCCACGGCTTCCTCCGGCGGGTAGCCCACCTCATATTCCGCCGTCAGCCACAGCCAGACCTCCGCCATGCGCGACCAGTCGTCCCGGGTCTTGCCGCCGGCGAATACCTTCATGCCCTTTTCCAGGCCGAAGTCCCAGTCCGCGTACATCGCCAGCATCGGCAGCCCCCTGCATTGGCGGTGCAGCTGCTGCCAGTCCTCGGGCTGGAAGGGCGTGTCGCCGCCATAGGAGAAGCAGGCCGTCCACACGCCGCCGGGGTGCTTTTCCATCTCCAGGCGGGACTCTGCCGCCAGCGCCGCGCCATAGGGATGCTCAGCCACCATGTCATAGAAGAAGGTACACGCTTCTCCGCCCTCCCTCCGGGCATGGTGCTTCACCAGCTCCGTCAGCTCCTGCAGGGACATTTCCGGCGCATCCATCTCCGTTTCCGGCAGCCATCCTCGGTTCTCCAGCAGCGCCCGGCACAGCAGCTTCATCTCCGCTTCGCTGCCGAAGGCGCAGACGCGGCAGCGGGTTCTTGGGGTCCTCATGGACAGGATCTCCTTTCGATTCCGGGAAACAGGGATACCGCCGTTCCCATCAGAAAAACATGCTCACCTGACTCGTTTCGCTCAGGCCCTCCAGGGAGCCGTGCGTGCGGAGCAGCTCGATGATCGAGGACGGCACGCGCGCCCGGTCCCGCAGATCCTCAACGGACAGGAAGGGTGCCTTCTCGCGCTCGCGGATGATGTTCTCCGCCACGCTTTCGCCCAAACCGCCCAGGCTTGTGAAGGGAACCCGCAGGGACTTTTCATCTTCCATCAGGAAGCGGGTCACATGGGATTTGTACAGATCGCAGGGCAGGAAGCGGAAGCCGCGCATGTTCATCTCCAGCACCAGCTCCAGCGAGGTGACGGCGTCGCCGTCCGCCGCCGTGGCGTTGGGATCGGCCTTGATGTCCTTGATCCTCCTTCGGATCGTCTCCGGATCGGCGATCATGGTACAGGCGTCAAAGCCCTTGCCGCGCAAAGTAAAGTATGCCGCGTAATACGCCAGCGGACGGTGCACCTTGTACCATGCCACGCGCAGGGACGACATGACATACGCCACAGCGTGCCCCTTGGGGAACATGTACTTGATCTTTTTGCAGGAATCCATGAACCACGCTGGCACATGGGCGTCCAGCATGGCCTGCTCCATCTCAGGCTTGAGACCCTTGCCCTTTCGGACGGACTCCATGGTCGTGAAGGCCATCTTGGGCGCGACGCCCTTGTCGATGAGGTAGTTCATGATATCGTCGCGGCAGCAGACGCACTCGCTCAGCTTCGCCGTGCCGGAGCGCACCAGCTCCTGCGCATTGCCCAGCCACACGTCCGTGCCGTGGCTCAGGCCGGAGATGCGCACCAGCTCCTCCATGGTCGAGGGCTTGGTATCATCCAGCATGCCGCGGACGAAGCTCGTGCCGAACTCCGGGATGCCCAGCGTGCCGGTGGAGCAGTCGATATCCGCCTCCGTCACGCCCAGCGCCTCGGGGGAGGAAAAGAGCGACCGCACCGGCTTGTCGTCCAGCGGGACGGCCTCGGTGGGCGTGTCGGTGATCTCCGCCAGCATATGCAGCACCGTCGGATCCACATGCCCCAGACAGTCCAGCTTGACCAGAATGTCATGCATGGAGTTGAAGTCGAAATGGGTGGTGTTGAAATCGGATTCCAGATCGTCCGCCGGGTGCTGCACGGCGGTAAACTGACAGATATCGTATTCCTTGGGCACGACGACCATGCCGCCGGGATGCTGACCGGTGGTCTTTTTGACGCCCTCGCAGCCTGCGGCAAGGCGCTCCTTCTCCGTATTGCCGACCTGGATGCCGCGCTCCTCAAAGTACTTCGCCACATAGCCGTAGGCGGTCTTTTCCGCCAGGCCGGAAATGGTGCCCGCGCGGAAAACATGATCCTTGCCGAACAGCTCCTCCACATAATGATGGGCGCGGTTCTGGTATTCGCCGGAGAAGTTCAGGTCAATATCGGGCACCTTGTCGCCCTCAAAGCCCAGGAACACCTCAAAGGGGATGTCAAAGCCGTCCTTGGCCAGGTTCCTGCCGCAGAGGGGGCAGTCCCGGTCGGGCAAATCCACGCCCATCTTGTAGGTGCTTTTGTCCACGTCGAAGAAGCCCTTGCGGCAATGGGTGCAGCGGTAATGCGGCGGCAGCGCGTTGACCTCCGTGATGCCGCACATATGCGCCACAAAGGAGGAGCCCACCGAGCCTCGGGAGCCCACCAGATAGCCGTCGTCGTTGGACTTCTTCACCAGCTTCTGGGCGATGTTGTACAGCGTCGCAAAGCCGTAGCCGATGATGGACTTGAGCTCCTTCTCGATGCGCGCCGTGACAATTTCCGGCAGCTCCTCGCCGTACATCTCCTTTGCGCGGCTCCAGGTCATATTCTGAATATTGTCCGCCGCGTCCTCCCACAGGGGCTGGAAGGTGTCCTCGCCCTTGGGATGAATGGGGAAGAGCTGCAGCTTCTCCACCTGATCGGCAATTTTTCGCGGGTTGTCGATCACGACCTCATGGCATTTCTCCGGCCCGAGGTAGGCGAACTCCTCCAGCATCTCATTGGTGGTCTTGAAGTACAGCGGCGCCTGATTGTCCGCATCGTCAAAGCCCATACCGGCCTGAATGATGGCACGGTTCTTCGCGTGGTGCGGATCAAGGAAGTGCACGTCGCCCGTCGCCACGACGGGGATGTTCAGTTCCTCGCCGAGCCTGACAATCACCCGGTTGAGGTCGCGCAGGCCCTCCTCGTCCGGAACGCGGCCCTCGCGCACCATGAAATCATTGTTGCCGATGGGCTGAATCTCCAGATAGTCGTACCAGGAAGCGATTTCCTTCAGCTTCTCCCAGGGCTCGTTGGCCAGCACCGCCTGGAACAGCTCTCCGGCCTCACAGGCGCTGCCGATGATGAGGCCCTCCCGCAGGCGCTGGATCTCGCTCTTGGGCATATGGGGCCTGCGGCGGAAGTAATCCAGATGGCTGAGGGTGACCAGACGGTTCAGATTCACCAGACCGTCCTGCGTCCTGACGAGGATAATCACATGGTAGCTCTCGCCGATCGCGCCGCCCTTGAGGGTATTGAGGTCAGCCACAGTTTTGAGCCCCTGCTCCTCCTGCAGCTGCCTGAGCATCTTGGCCAGGCACAGGGCAGTGGCAGTCGCGTCATGCACGGCGCGGTGCGCGTTTTTCAGCGACACCTGCAGCTGCTTGCAGACGCTGGCCAGCTTGAAGGACTTCATGTCCGGGAACATCTTCCGGGCAAGGGTCAGGGTATCCAGCACGGGCGCGCCGAAGCTGCGGCCCAGCCGTTTCAGCTCCGCCTTCAGGAGCGATGCGTCAAAGGCGGCGTTATGGGCCGCGATGGGCGCATCCCCGATGAAGTCCATCAGCCTGGGGATCGCCGTTTCCGCCGTTTCCTTGTCCGCCAGCATCATGTCGGTAATTCCCGTCAGGCTGACGATCTTCTCCTTCAGCGGCATTTTCGGATTCACCAGCAGGGACAGGGAATCCACCACCGTACCGCCCACCAGCTTCACCGCGCCGATTTCAATCACGCGGTCGACGGCGGTATTCAGGCCCGTGGACTCAAAGTCCAGCACGATGATCGGATCGTCCAGCGAGCGGCCGTCGGGATTCTGCACAACCGCCTTTTCGTCGATCATGTAGCCCTCGCAGCCGGGAATGAGCTTGATGGGTTGCTTCTTCACGGCGTTGAAGGCCGCCGGGAAGGCCTGCACCACGCCATGGTCGGTAATCGCCACCGCCGGATGCCCCCATTTGATGGCGCGCTTGATGAGGTCGCCCGCCGGGGTCATCGCGTCCATGGTGGACATGTTGGTGTGCATGTGCAGCTCGATGCGCTTTTCCTCCGCCGTATCCTCGCGCTCGATGCGCTCCATGGGCACCATATCCCGCACGGAGATGGACAGCTCCCGGGCGAAATTGTCATACATGCACTCGCCGCGAAGCTTCACGTTCATGCCGAGCTTGATCTGCTCCACCTTGTCCATGACGGCCTTGCGCTCCTCGGGCGTGATGGGCGGCAGCGGTTCGCTTTCCTCCCGCCTGCGCCCGAACTGATTCCGGCGGAAGCGGAAGAAGCTCTTGCAAAGGATGGACGAGGTGTAGTCGGTGACGGCGAAGGTGACCAGCAGCATCTCACCGCCCTTCAATTCCTTCGTTTCCAGCTTGAAGATGTCGCCCTGCACAACCACCAGCCCCGCGTCGGCGGTCAGCTCCTTCATCTCGATGGGCCTGTCCGCGATGGCGCGGCCGATGATGGGCTTGCCGATGGCGGTATCGGTCATGGTAGGCGTGACGAGCTCGTCCTTCTTCTTCGCCTCCTCCGCCGCGGCGATGGCGGCAGCCCTTGCGGCTTCCTCGGCACGCTCCGCATCGGATTTCTTTTCCCGGGGCTTGCGCTCCTTCTTCGCCGGCTCTGTCTTCGGCTCGGATACGGTGTAGCCGTAGCGTTCCGCCAGCTCAGCGGCGGTATAGGCCGTTCCTTGCGCCTTCTCCCGCTCCTCGCGGAGCTCCTGCAGCCGCCGCTCCTGATCGCCCGCGACAGCCAGCTCCACCTTCAGGTCAACCGAGAAGATATCCTTCACCGCCTGTGACAGGCGAGCCGCGACATTCTGCCTGGCCATATACGCCATCGAGAACGCGTCCGGGAAGGTGAGGGTGATGCGATCGTCCACACAGCGCCAGTCTATCTGATCCATCCACGAGACGGACGCGGGATAGTTGCGCTTGAGGAAGTCCGTCAGCACGGGCTTGTACGCGCTGATATTGTCCATGAAATCGTCCCTGAGCCCCGGCGACACGACGCGCAGCGCCAGCGGCTTCTGCGGGAACACCCGGCGCAGGAGCCGCTCCATCCGCAGGAAGGAGGCCTCCTCCACCAGCACGCTGGATTCAAAGGTGATATACACCTTGCCCTGCGCCCGGACATACACCACGCGCGGCGCGGACAGAGCACCCCTGAGGTGCGGCAGCTCCGCGTAGATTTGCCCCAGCAGATCCTCGTAGCTCATGGAACATCCTCCTTTATACGAATTCTCGTGAAAATGTTGCACCGAGCGCAGCGATTTTTTCGTTCTGGCAAAGCTGAGTGAAGCGAGGCGTACTGGAAGTACGCCCAGCGGAACGAAGCAAAGCCAGAGCGGAAAAGGCGCTGCGCGAATGTAACATTTTTGAATGTAACATTTTTATGGAGAATTAGTATCACAGTGACTTACAGGGACGGCTTTTGTACCGTCCCTGGCTGATGCATGCATATGATGATGCTTCTATTTGGCTTCCCGCGTAAAGCTGTAGATGCCCAGCGCCGCGGCGACGGAGAGATTCAGCGAATCGATCCGCTCATTGCTCGGGATCCGCACCGGCTGGCCCTTGTGCGCAAACTCCGCCGGCAATCCGCTGCCCTCGTTCCCGAACACCAGCGTCCACCTCTCCGGCACACCCTGCGCAATCACGTCCGGCAGGCTCCGCGACCCATCCAGCATGAAGGGATACAGCATCCGCCCCGGATGCTCCCGCTCATACGCCTCGAAGGTTTCATACGTCCGTATCCGCAGCTGGAACATGCTGCCCATGCTCGCGCGCACCACCCGCGGATCAAACACGTCCACGCACGGGCGCACCAGCGCCACATCCTCCACGCCAAAGCCCAGCGCCGTGCGCAGAATCGTGCCCACATTGCCGCAGTCCGACGGGTTGTGCAGCACCACATGGGGCCTGTCCGCCTGCAGCGGATCGTCGAACTTCTCAAACACCGCCGCCGCAAAGCAGTTCTCCTTGCCGGAGATGCGTGCCAGGGCCCGGTCTGCCTCCTCCACGCGGACGTGCAGCTTCTCCGCCAGCTCCGTCAGACGCTGCGCGCCCTCCGTTCCGGCAGATTTCGTGTGCAGCAGCACGCGCCGGGCGCACTCCGGCCGGTGCAGCAGGCATTCCATCGCCGGAAACATCCCCGGCGCGTAGGCATAATCAAGGTCGGACCGATAGGGAGACAGGGACGGCATCATGCCACCTCCAAGCGGATTTCGTCAGGGATGATTGTGGGCTACGGCGCGTTTTCCCCGCACAGCAGCTTCCTTGCCGCCGCCGCCACGGGCACAGCCAGCACCACGCCTGCCAGCCCGAACAGGCCGCCGCCCAGCAGCAGCGCGCTGAGCATCCAGACCGGCGAAAGCCCAAGGGTTCCGCCCACGATGCGCGGCGCGATCAGGTTGCTCTCCACCTGCTGCAGGATCAGAAAGAATACCACAAATTTCAATGCCGCGCCGCTTCCGCAGGGCGCCAGCAGCGCCGCGCCGGCCAGTGCCGCAATCGCCGGGCCCGCCAGCGGAATCAGCGCCATCGCGCCTGCGAGGGCGGAGATCATCAGCGCCTGCGGCAGCCTGAGCAGCACCATGCCCAGCAGGCACAGGCAACCCAGCAGCAGCGCCTCGATGCACTGCCCTTTCACATACACGCAGAACGACCCGTGCAGCGCACCCAGCGCCCGCCGGATGCCCGCAAGCACCGCATCGCCCAGCAGCCGCCCTGTCAGCCGCGTCAGCTGCAGGCCAAGGCGTTCCTTGCCCGCCAGCATGTACGCCGCGAAAACCAGCGCCAGCGCCGCATTCGCCGCACCGGTGGTCAGCGCGGTCAGCAGCTCCGCGGTGCTCCTGAGCACATCGTCCGCCCTGTCCAGCATCAGCGACAGTCCCTGCTGCAGGAGCGCCCGCCCATCGGGCAAGCCGACCGTTTTCAGCCACACCGCCGCGCCGGTATCCTCCAGCCACGCGGCAAGGGAACCCAGGAGCCCCGGCAATTCTCCAGCCAGCAGCGCGGCGCACTGCACCAGCTCCGGCAGGATCACCCCCGCCAGCCACGCCGCAGATGCCACGGTTCCAGCCAGCGAAGCCGTCAGGCACACCCAGCGCCCGATCCGGCTGCCCCGGGGAAAGAGCCGCCGCTCCAGCGCGCTCATGGGAATGTTGACAATGCACGCAACGCCCCCGCCCAGCAGCAGAGGCGATATCGCGGCGATCAGCGCCCCCAGCGTATCCCGCCCCGCACAGATCAGATAAACCGCAGCCGCCGTCACGCCCAGACGCAGGCAGGCTGCCCATGTGATGTCCTTCACGCGCCGTTCCTCCGGGCAGGATGCCCATTGATCCTACGCGCGGAGGAGCGGGATTATGTGATGTTCAGAAAAGCGCCTCGATGAAGTCCCTTGCGTTGAAGGGCTGCAGATCCTCAATGCCCTCGCCCACGCCGATGTACCACACCGGGACATTCAGCTCCTGACGGATCGCCAGCGCGATGCCGCCCTTGGCGGTGCCGTCCAGCTTGGTGAGGATGATGCCGCCGATCTCGCAGACCTCCTTGAACGCCCTTGCCTGCGCCAGGCCGTTCTGCCCCGTCGTCGCGTCCAGCACAAGGATGCAGCGCACATCCGCCTCGGGGTATTCCCGGTCGATCACGCGGCGCATCTTGTTCAGCTCGTCCATCAGGTTCTTCTTGTTGTGCAGCCTGCCTGCGGTATCCACGATCAGCAAGTCAGCGCCCTGCGCCTTGGCGGACTTCACGCCGTCAAACACCACCGCCGCAGGATCAGCGCCCTCGCCATGCTTGACGATCGGCACCCGCGCGCGCTCCGCCCACACGGTCAGCTGCTCCGCCGCCGCCGCACGGAAGGTGTCGCCCGCGCACAGGATGATCCGCCGTCCGATGTCCTGGAAGCGCAGCGCCAGCTTGCCGATCGTGGTCGTCTTGCCCACGCCGTTCACGCCGACCACCAGCATCACCATCGGCCACCTCAGCGGCGGGCGCGGGATGTCCATCTGCTCAATCATGATCTGCTTGAGCATGTTCTTCGCGGTCTCCGCGTCCTTCACCTTGTCCCGCTCCACCCGGGCGCGCAGCTCGTCCATGATCGCCATGGTCGCCTTCATGCCGCAGTCCGAGAGGATCAGGATATCCTCCAGCTCCTCATAAAACGCCTCGTCGATCCTGCGGGTTTCCCTGACCAGCGTATCCACGCGGCCGGTCAGGACATCGCGGGTCTTGGACAGACCGTCGCGAAGCCGCGCAAACAGGCCCTTCTTTTCCTTATCCGCCATGGGAGGATCCCTCCTTGTTCATCAATGCTTTTCATAGTGTATCATAGTTTCTGCGATTTGGGAAGGGGGGCGCGCTTCCTGCCCAGCACCCCTGCACTGCCCATCAGGTACAGCGCCAGACCGGCCACGATCACCAGGCCGCCGGCGATCACCAGCGGTTCCGGCACGTCGTTCAGGAACAGGATGCCCCAGATCATCGCCCCCACCGGCTCGCCCAGCAGCGCGAAGCTCACCACCGTCGCGCTCACCTTGCCCAGAGCCAGCGTAAACACCGAATGCCCCAGCAGCGTGCAGCCCAACGCCAGCCCCGTCACGCACAGCAGCGATGAACCTGTCAACCGGAAGCCGCCCATGAAGGGCAGCGTCAGCGCCAGCAGCAGCGCCGTCTGCCCGTAGAGCAGCACCATGAAGGGCAGCGCCTCCACCGTGCGCCGCGCATAGCGGTTGCACAGCCAGTGTCCCGCCATCATCACCGCGCCCAGAAGCGCCAGCAGCGCGCCGGACAGATCCCCCGCATGGCTGCTGCCCAGACCGTTTGCTGCAATCAGCAGCGCGCCGAGCACCGCCACCGCCGCGCCGGGAACAGCCGCCCGGGGCATCCTTTCCTTCAGCACCAGCCCGGACAGCGCCGCCACAAACAGCGGCTGCGTGCACACCAGCGCCACCGACGCGAACGTCGAGGTTTCATCCAGCGAGGTCATCCACGTCAGATAGTGCAGCGCCAGGCACACGCTGGCCGCGACGCTCCACAGCCACTGCTTCCGCGTCATCCGCAGGAGGCTCCTGACCGGTGCTTCCGCCTGACCCTTGCGCCGCACAAAGAGCAGCGGCAGCAGGAGCAGCGCAGAAATCGCCATGCGCATCAGCGCAATGGTCACGGGATTCGCGCCCTGCGCCAGGCCGAGCTTCACCAGCGGCCCGGAGTAGGACACCATCACCACGCCCAGCAGTACCAGCAGGAAGGAAGGATTCATCGTCCGTTGCCCTCTTTCGTTTCTGATTGTTTCCCTGATTTTTCCTTTTCCAGCCAGACCATCAGCACCGCGATATCCGCGGGCGATACGCCGGGGATGCGGCCGGCCGCCGCCAGGGAGCGCGGCTTCTGCCGTTCCAGCTTCTGGCGGGCCTCAATCCGCAGCCCCGTGACCTCCCCATAGGGCAGATCCTCCGGCAGCAGCGTTTCCTCCATCTGCCGGGCGCGGCGGATCAGCGCGTCCTGCCGGTCCAGATATCCGGCGTACTTCACCGCAATTTCAGCCTGCTCCTTCGCCTGGGCGTCCGCGATGTCCATCTCCGCGCTCAGCTCGCACAGATCCTTCAGGCGGATATCCGGCCTGCGCAGCAGCTCCTCCGCGCTGACCCCGGCGGCAGCCTCGGGCTGCCCATGGGCCGTCAGCCAGGCGTCCAGATCCGCGCCCGGCGTATATCGCGTCGTCCGCAGCAGGCCCAGCAGCCTTTCCGTCTCCCGTTCCTTCCGCTCCGTTCGCTCCATGCGCTCCCGACCGGCAAGCCCCAGCGCATACCCGATCCGGGTCAGGCGCAGGTCGGCGTTGTCCTGCCGCAGCTTCAGCCGGTGCTCCGCGCGGCTCGTCATCATGCGGTAGGGCTCGTCCGTCCCCTTGGTGGTCAGGTCATCGGTCAGCACGCCGATGTAAGCCATATCCCGGGTGAGCACCAGCGGCTCCCGGCCCTGAATGCCCAACGCCGCGTTCATACCCGCCAGCAGGCCCTGACAGGCCGCTTCCTCATAGCCGCTGGTGCCGTTGATCTGCCCGGCGAAGTACAATCCCTTCACCGACAGGCTTTCCAGCGTCGGACGCAGCCGGCGGCTGTCAATGCAGTCATACTCGATGGCATAGGCCAGCCGGGTCAGCTCCGCCCGGCGCAATCCGGGAATGCTTCGGTACATCTCCCACTGCACATCCTCCGGAAGGCTGGTGGACATGCCCTGCACGTACCATTCGCGGCTCTTTGCGCCCTCCGGCTCCAGGAACACCTGATGGCGCTCCTTGTCGGCAAACCTGACGATCTTGTCCTCGATGGACGGGCAGTAGCGCGGGCCGACGCCGTGAATCTTTCCCGAATACAGCGGCGCCCGGTGCAGGTTCGACCGTATGATTTCATGGGTCCTGGGAGTTGTCCACGTCAGGTAGCACCGATGGGTGTTGACCAGCGTCCGCTCCGTCAGGAAGGAGAAGGGCACCACCGGCTCGTCCCCGGGCTGCGGCGTCATCTCGTCAAAGTCGATGGAGCGCACGTCGATGCGCGCAGGGGTGCCGGTCTTGAAGCGCCGCAGGGGAAAGCCCAGGCTTTCCAGACTTGATGACAGCAGCGGCGCGCTCATCAGCCCCTGCGGGCCACCGGGTGTGATGCTCTCGCCGATAATGATGCTGCTGCGGAGATACACGCCGCTGGCCACGATAGCCGCCCGGCAGGGAATCCGCTGCCCCGTGGCGGTATGCACCGCCGTGACGCGCCCGTTCTCCACGTCGATGGAGGCCGCCTCGCCCTGCCGGACGGTCAGTCGCTCCTGCGACATCAGCGCCGTGCGCATCCGGTTCTGGTACTCCTGCTTGTCCGCCTGCGCGCGCAGGGCGTGTACTGCCGGGCCCTTTGATGTGTTGAGCATCCGGCTCTGCAGGAAGGTATCGTCGATGGCGAGACCCATCTCGCCGCCCAGCGCGTCCAGCTCGCGCACCAGATGCCCCTTCGCGCTGCCGCCAATCACGGGATTGCAGGCCATCAGGGCGATTCCGTCCATATTCAGGGTCAGCAGCAGCGTGTCAATACCCATGCGGGCCGCCGCCAGCGCGGCTTCGCAGCCCGCGTGGCCGCCGCCGATCACAACCAGATCCGGCATACCATCATCCCTCTGTTTTCATTCAAGGGAAGCTCTGAATCAATGAGGTGGTGCGATGGTGAGCGGAATTTCTGCAAGAAGCAGATGGCTGAAATTCCGCCGCCAGCGTGCCGCCGAGTTATTCAGAGGTTCCCAAGCGCTTTTTCCCGGCATACCGTCAGATAGCGCAGGGCGTTGATCTGGCCCTCCATCTCGCGCTCACCGCGGAACACGGGGTCGTGATATCCCTCAATCGTGATGTCACCGCTGTATCCGCCCTGCATGAGCAGCGTGATGATCCGCGTCCAGTCGCTGTCCCCCAGGCCGGGGAAGCGATGGTCACAGTAATGCTGCCCGAACCACGCGCCGTACCTGCGGACATGCTCCCGGTCGATCTGCGCATCCTTGCCGTGCACATGCACAATGCGCGGCGTCCAGCCTTCCAGCTGCCCGTACACGTCGATGAACTGCTCCAGCTGATGGGACGGCTCCCAGGTCAGCCCCAGAGCCGCGCTGGGCACGGCGTCGAACATCATTTCCCATGCGCCCGGACAGAAGCCGATATTCTTCACCGCGCGATACCAGAACCCATTGCAATGCGCATTCTCGATGCCGATGCGCGCGCCGCGGTCCTCCGCCCGTCTGGTCAGCTCCCCGAAAACCTCCCGGAAGCGCTCCATCGCCGCAAAGACAGGTGCGCCCTCCACCGCTCCGGCGAAGGTCGATACCACCGGTGCGCCGAATTCCCCGGCGCAGTCGATGCACCGCTCCACCTCGGCACGCTGCGCATCGTCATGCAGCGGATCGACATAGATCCCCACGGCGGATACCGTCACCCGTCCGGCGATCATCTCCATGGCCCGGGCTGCCAGCGCCTTCAGATCGGCGCCCTGCAGCCCGGCGTCAAAATAGACCTCGACCGTCTCAAAGCCCGCGTCGATCACCGCAGGCAGCGTCTCCAGCAAGCGCTGTCCCTTTACGCACGTTCCGATCTTCAGCATGGCATTCCTCCATTGCTACCTTCCGGGATTGGCCCGGCCGCTGCCCATTATACCATACAATCCACCCGTTGCAAAGAGAAATCGCACGGCTGACATCTGCCAACCGTGCGAAGCGTGTCGAAAAAGTGCCTAAAGCACTTTTTCGAGGGATTGCACTCCGTCACTGTCAGGGCTGCAAGCAGCCCTGACGGCCGTTCCTCCGTGTAAGGTAAGTTTCCGGCTTAGCCGGAAACGCCCCGCCCGACCGGCAAAGCCGGTCGATACGAATCCGGTCAGAGGGCCTGCGGGCCCTCCGACACCTCCCGGGCTTTTAACAGTCTGCACACGGCTGACATCTGCCAGCCGTGCGAAGCGTCACAGCATCTTTCTGGAGGCCAGGATCCGTTCATGCTCCGCGATCTGTTCCTCCGTGAACCGCGGATATACCCTGACATCCGGTACGCCCACATAGACCGAGTAGGGCGGAACATCCCTGGTCACGATCGCGCCTGCGCCAATCACCGAGCCTCGTCCGACCGTCACGCCCTTGAGGATCATGGCTCTTGTGCCAATCCAGCATCCCGCTTCGATGACGACGTCCCGATCGTAGGCTTTGCCCCGCGCCCGTTTCATATCGTCCGTAATTTCGGAAATATGGTATCCGAGGAAATCCGTCGCATGATCGCCGGTGTAAATCGTTACATCGGGGCCAAAGACAACATGGCTACCAATGCGGAGCGTTGCCATCGTGGAAACAAAGTTTGCCCTGTCCCCGATCCGCACGTCGTCGCCCACCTCAATGTTGCCCTGCAAATGCGCCGTCCTGCTGATCCAGACATGCTTGCCGCACTTTGTGAGCTTCCTGGCGCGATACCTGTTCATTCCTTCTCTCACCATGGAAATCAGGCGCATGATTCCTCTCTCCTGTTGTCCCGAATAGCCTGCCCCGGAGCGGATCGGCTGTACCGCCCGGGATGCAGGTCCGGCCCGTGCTTACCAGGAATAGCCATCCAGCACCGTGGCCTCCCAGACCTTCTCCACGCGGTTCTCCTCGCGGATATAGCGGGTGGTGCCATCCTCGGTTTGGTAGCTGACGATGCGCATCACAACCCTGCCGATGCCCCAGGGGCGGCTGAACTCACTGCCGAAGGAGTAGGTGCCGCGGCCGAGGGACTCGCCGGGATAGAGGGTATGCCTGTTGCTGCCCTCAAAGCGGTTGGAGTGGTTGCGGGCATTGCAGTCCAGCGGATTGCCCCACGCGTCGTACAGCTCAATCTCATAGTCGAAATGGGTGATGACAAGGTTGGACTGGTTGTAGGTGACAATGCGGATGGTGTCGCTGCCCTCCACATAGAGGTTGGTGATCACCAGCGCCTCGTCCAGATTGCCGACGGACACGGTGAAGGTGGTAACATACTTGCCATCCTCCGTCACGCCGATGATGGTCGTTTCGCCCCAGGCCCTGCCGGTGACGGTGGGCTTCGTTCCCGTGCCGGAAACGGTGGCGATGTTCTCATCCTCGGAGTACCAGGTCATGCCGGTGATGGTGGCATCCGAAGGCGACAGGATGGCGGTGTTGGTCACCTTGCTGCCCACGCCCACGCTCATCTCACCGTACTTCATCTCCACGCCCTCAACAGGCTGGGTGACGGTCACCTTGATGGTAGCCTTCTTGCCGGAGCCGTCGTTGGCGGTGGCATACACATAGGCTTCGCCGCGCTTCAGGCCGACGATGGTACCGTCCTGATACACCTCCAGCACGCTGGGCTTGTTGGTGGACAGGGTGACGGAGGAATCCGTCGCGGTGGCGGGGCCGACCTCCCAGTTCAGGGTGATGCTCCCGTTCACGGCGACATAGGGATTCTTCTCAATGAAGGAAATGCTCGTCACAGGCTGATACACCGTCACAACCATCTGCGCGTACACATGGGGATGGGTCTTGCTCTCGCAGGTGATGATGGCTGTGCCGGGGCTGACGGCGGTCACCTTGCCGCTGCTGACCTTGGCAACCGAGGTATCGGAGGAATACCAGACAACGGTCTTGTCGTTGGTGCTGTCCGGCAGCACGGTGGCCTTCAGGGTCTGGTAATTGCCGGTCTTGAGGGTGAGGCTGGTCTTGGACAGCGTGATGGACTCCGGCTGCTGCTTCACCGTCACGGTGTAGGTGCCGTACTGCCCGGAGCCGTCAGCCGCCTTGGCGGTGATTTTCGCATCACCCTTGCTGATGCCGGTCACCACGCCATAGGCATCCACGCTGGCGTTGTCCGGCCGGTCGCTCGTCCAGGTCACGCCCTGAATGGTCGCGTTCGACGGCGTGACGTCCGCCTCCAGCACGATGCTGTCACCGATATAGATGGACTTGGTGTCGCCGTTCACCTTCACCTTTGTCACCGGCTCCACCACGACCGCGTGGTAAGCCACATAGACCTCGGGGTTCTGCACGCTCTGCACGGTCACCAGGCATTCGCCCGTTGCCCGGCCGGTCAGGGACGTGCCGCTGACGCGGACGATATCGCTGTCCGAGGTGGTCATCTGCCACTTGCGGTTGGTGGCGTCCGTCGGATACAGGGTTGCGCTCACCGTCTGGGACTTTCCCTTGCGCAGCACCAGCACGGGCAGATCGCCGTACGCGCCGTAGGCATTCAGCGCGCCGTCCAGCACCGGATCGTCCGCCTCGTAGACGGGCAGCTTCTCCTCCGCCACGCGCACCTCCTCCACCGCCCGGGCGCAGGTGACGGTGAGCGAGCACTTCCACGTGCGCTTTTCTCCCTTCAGGGTGGCGGTGATGGTGGCCGTGCCCTTGCCCACGCCATAGACCACGCCGTCCTGATCGACGGTCACAGCCCGCTTGTTGGAGGAAACGAAGGTGAGCATGCCCTCATCGGCACAGTCGCCCTCCCGGATCAGCTCCAGCTGCAGCGTCTCGCCCTCAAAGACGGTGCTGACGCTTGCATCAAAGGTAAACTTGTTCTCCGCCAGCGCGACGCCGGTCAGGCATCCCAGCGCCAGCAGCACGGTCAGGAGCAGGGTGAAAAGTCGCTTCATGGCTATCCCTCCGGTCTGCAAATCGTTTTCATCAAAAAGACGTATCAGCCTTGCATTTTCTTCCTTGGATTTCATCATTTAGTATACCTGCATTTGCCGGGAAATGCAACCGGTTGCGCCCGCGGAACGCAAAAAACAGGGGCGGTGCGACGCAGCAGAGCCTGAAAAAGCGGTTCCGGGGGCTTGCTGTCCCCGGAACCGCGCCGAAACCCTTATACTAATTCTCGGTAAAAATGTTGCACCGAGCGCAGTGAATTTTTCGTTCTGGCAAAGCTGAGTGAAGCGAGGCGTACTGGAAGTACGGTGAGCGGAACGAAGCAAAGCCAGAACGGAAAAGGCGCTGTGCGAATGTAACATTTTTATTGAGAATTAGTATTACTGCACCTCGTACACGCCGACCTGCTCGGAGTACCCAACGCCCATGACCTCGCAGGTCTTGCGGGAATTGGTCTTGCCGCCGTCGTAGGCGCCGATCTGGTTGATCTGCTTGCCCATAAACACCATGACCGCCGTCTGACCGCCGTCCAGGTTGAAGGCCACCTGACATCCCTTGGCACGCATGAGCTTGGCCAGATAGGACACCGTCACGCCCTCGGAGCGCTTCAATCGGCCCTCCGCCATGATCGCCACATAGTGTCCCGGCTCCACCATGCCGATGGCGCAGCGCGGGTTCTTGCTCTCGCTGCTCTCATAGGCCATTTCGGAGAGCTTGCCGTCCTTCATCAGATACGGCCCGAAGGAATAGACCATGTACGCGCCCTGCTCGACCAGCTCCTGCGCGGTGATCTCATAGGAGCGGTACACCTGCATGGAGCCGTCCGCAAAGAAGGCGCACATGTCCAGGTTCGGGAACAGGCCGTTGACGTTGGCTTTCTTCTCGGTATAGGGATCGTCATAGAGAATCTCGCCCTCGCGCACAACAACGCCCGTCGCGCGGCCGGAGGCGTTCACGTCCACGCGATAGGTGAAGTAGTCGGTGTTCATCGCGAAGACCACGCCCTGCTTCGTGGCGGTTTCGGCGGCGTCCGCGCGCACCTTGCTTTTTTTGACCGGATCGTTCCAGATGGAGCGGATCATCTCGCCCGCCGCCACGTCGGTGTAGAGATCCGCCTCGAACCACGTCAGGGGCTGCGTCGCGTCATACTTGCGCTCGATGATGATCTTGCTCGTTTCGTCGATGAAGATCCACAGTCCCTCGTCCTCGGAGGAGTAGATGAACTCGCCCTCATCCAGGAAGCCGCGCTCGTTGAGCCCGGGCAGCAGGTGCGCGTAGCGGCTGGTATCGGTAACGACCTCCTGTTTTTGCACGGGTGCCGTCCCGGTCAGCTCGATGTTCTCCAGGAAGTCATTCTTCTCCACATCCTCGCCCACCGTGCTGTAGACCAGGCCGAAGACGCGGTTGTCGTACTCCCTGCCCGTCTCCATCACGGAGAAGCCGGAGGCAGCCTGCGTCTTGTGATACACGCGGTACGCCTCGTCCGCCAGCTCCAGGCCGGTGTAGCCGTTCATGCTCGCCAGCGGCACGTCCCAGTCAAAGACGATCTGGTTCTCCGCCCACAGATGACGGTAGAGCTTCCTGACCTCCCAGGTGCCGTAGGCCACGGTCAGGTCGGTGTACTGATCCTCGTCCGCGGCGATTTCGATGGCGTTCAGCGCCGCCTCGGAAACCAGCTTGTGCTGGCTGTGCCCGTATTCGCCGTTGACATCCTGTGTCACGACCACCTCGGGCTTGTACTGCCGGTACAGCCCCACGAACCACTCGTTGACCGCGCTCTTGCCTCCGGCGTTCTTGTAGGCCTCGGTCAGGTTCTTGGCCTTGGAATCGCGGAACTCTCCGATCACGGGGTAATTCCGCACGCCCATGTGCCACAGGCCGTTGAGCAGCTCGGAGGAACGGGTGGTGTTGGAACGGGAGAAATAGGCCACAACCACCCGGCGCTGCATTTCCGCCGCATAGGTCGGAATCGCGCCGCCAAAGAAGATCAGCTCATCGTCCGGATGGGTGGAGATGAACAGAATATCCGCCTTCTCCCAGGTCGGCTCCCACACCTGCACCCAGTCGGGCAGCTCTCCCTCGGAGAGCGCGAAAATCTCGTTCACGCGCAGCGTGTACTTTTTATCGGAGGACACGATGACGCGCACGTGCCGGCTCGGCTCCGGGAGCTGCACATAGCTGTGCAGGAAGCGGGTATCGCCCTCCACGGCCTTGAACCAGTCCTGACCGTCGTCGGACACCTGCACCTCCCAGGAGCTGGGCATGTTGCCAAAGCAGATGTACACGCCCGCGATGGTCTGCCCCTCGGGCGCGGACATGGCGATAAAGGGATTCATGACGGACCTGCTCTCCCAGTAGGAGGTGTACTTCTTGTCCGTCATCTGGGTGTACTTGCGGTCGGTATAAGCCACCTTGAACTTGCACTGATCGGTGATATCGACCGCCTCCGCCGCCAGCGCCATCGAGGACACGCACAGCAGCAGCAGGGTCACAAACAGGCCGGTGAGATATTTTTTCATCGGAATCATCTGCCTTTCCATCGGGCGGGTTTCATGGTCTTCAAACACCTGAAAGGATAGCATAACGCCCGGGGAAAGTCAATCGCGCCGCCGGACGGGGGATGAAAATTTACAGTTCGGCACGTTGTATGATCTGGGACGCCGGCGCTTCGCGGGATGGAACGCTTGCGCGAATTCGTTAATTGTAGTAGAATATAATCTCCGGAGGTATTGCTTATGCTGAAGCGTATTCCCGTACTGCTCACCGTCCTGCTGCTGACCGTCTGTTTTGCCGTGGCGGAAAGCGCCGAGCCGGAGACCGCCGGGCCTGAAGCCCATGACGTGGCGCTGGAGCTGCTGGGCAGCACGCTGCATTACCCGCAGCTGACCGGTCTGGAGGATCCGGCGGTGGAGAGCGCCGTGAACGAGGCCATCATGGCCGCCGGGCAGATCAACGAGCGCATCACCCGCATGGCCGCGCTCATGAATTCCCCCGTGAAGCTGGATGTCAGCTATGTCCAGACGCTGGCGGGCAACGTGTACTCCTGCGCCATCCTGTCCGACGGCGCGGTGGAAACGACCCGCGCCACACAGGTCTGGGGCGCCGTCACGCTCGACCTGACCACGGGGGAAGCCATCACGCTGGACGATCTGTTCACCGATCCCGCCGCCGCCCGCGCGGGGATGGAGGCCTACCTGCTGGAAACGGTCGCGCCGGAGCAGTCCGCGCATCTGGCGGCGGGCGAGCTCACGCCCCTGCCGGAAACCTTTTTCCTTTCCCCGACCGGCCTGACGCTGTATTACCCCATCGACCAGTTCCGCACCCTGTCCGACAAGGCCGGCACCGTCACCCTTCTGTGGACGGAGCTGCGCGAATATCTTGATCTGAGCGAGGGGAGCCCGCTGGCGGCACTGGGCGTGGCGGAAGCGCTTACGCTGGATCGCGACACCGCCCGGGAAGCCATCGCCGGCGCGCTGTCGGAAGGCGGCTTCCCCGGGATTCCGGCCGTCATCGGACAGTCCGTCCTGGAGCTGACCGACCGCTACGCCCAGCTGACCGACAATGAGCTGTGCGAGGCCGGGCGCATGTTCCTGCTGGAGGACGGCGCGTTCCGGCAGGTGTGGATCATCACCGACGCGCTGACCGACCGCTGGAACGAAAGCGCCGTCAACATCATCCGCACCGACCGGCTGAACCTGCACGGCCTGTGCACCGGCTCCACGACCATGGCGGAATGGCGCGCCGCGCTGGGCAACCCGGACGCCACCGTCGCCACCGACGCGGAAATGGCCGACAGCTGGCGCATCGTCCCCGGCACGAGCGATTATTACCTGCTTGGCGAATACCGGCTGCGTCTCCACGCCGATGAACAGGGCGTGCTGCGCAGCGTATTTCTAATGAAGTAACGAAGAAGCAACGGAGGAACGCATGGCTCAGAACAAGAAACCGAAACAGGGAAAACGCGCCCCGACCTATTCGGCGGACGGCATGGCCGTCAGCCTGATCGCGGGGCTTATTCTGATTGCCCTGGGCGTGCTGCTCCTCCTGTCCGTCGCGATGGATCTGGATCACGACATCTTCCGTCTCCTGCGCACCCTCGGCCGCGGGCTGGGCGGTGCGCTGGCGATCGTGCTGCCCGTCATTCCCATCTGGGGCGGCGCGCTCATCATCGTTGCCACCCAGCGCAAGCCGCCGGTACGGCCCTTTGTGCTGGGCACGGTGCTGATGCTCCTCATCTGCACGATCATCACGCTCCTCACCTTCTATCAGGGCGGCTCCTCCCTGATGGACGCGATCCATCAAAGTGTGCTCCGGGACAATGTGGGGGATAACATGTCCTCCTTCCTGTCCGATGCCTACGAGCGGGGCAGCAAAAGCGCCGTCGGCGGCGGCTTCCTGGGGATGCTGCTGGCCTGGCCGCTGTGGAAGCTCCTGGGCGGCAGTACCGTCGGCGGCGGGGTGATCGCCATCCTGCTGGCGCTGCTGGTCTTCTGCTTCCTGATCCGGCTGGACGTGAAGGGCATCTCAGCCTCCATGAAGACAAGAAGCGCCGACCGCCGTGTCCAACGGGAGCAGCAGAAGCTCGAACAGCAGAAGCAGGAGCTTCTCTGGCAGCAGGAGCAGGCCTATCAGCAGGAACAGCTCCGCATCCGGCAGGAGCAGCTCCGACAGCAGCAGATGCAGCAGCAGATGCAGCAGCAGCGCACCAGACCCGCACCGCAGCAGAACCTGCAGCCCGATCCGCCCGATCCGTGGAGCAACATGATGCCCGCCGGGACAGCCAACTGGAACCAGACGCAGGGGCGTATGCAGCCGCCGCTGGTGCAGAAGGTCGAGCCCCGCCCGCAAAAGCCGCAGAAGGTCACCCCCAAGCCCCAGGTCGGCTTCCAGCCCACGCCCGAGGAAACGGGCTATCACAGCGCACCGCAGGCCATGCCCGACGCACAGCTGGAAAGCCCCGCCAAGAAGAAGAATCTCTTCCGCCGGGACAAGGCGGAGGAGCCTGATAACAAGCCGCGCCGCAGGGGCCTGTTTGGCCGCAGCGCGGACGAGGAAGAGACGCTGCCCGGCGAAGCCACCCAGCCCTCGCCCCGCAGGCAGCCCGCCGGACAGCCGCAGAGGACCGCCGCCCCGGTGCGCAGGTCTGAGCCCGTCATTGCACAGCCTGTTCCCGAGGAGGAGGACTGGTCCAGCCCCGATGCGCCCGCGTGGGATCAGCCGCGCACGGACGCGCCCGCATGGAACGAGCCCGCATGGGAGGAGCCCGCCGATGAAGCTCCGGCTCCCGAACCGCCCGTTCAGGAGGAGCCTCCGCAGCCCCGGAAGCCCTCCCCAAGGCCCGTGCAGACGCCTGCTCCCGCTCCGCAGAAGCCCGCGCCGCAGGAGCCGCTGTCGACCGACAGGCCCGTGCGTGAAGGCAGCTTCATGGCCCGTCTGCAGGCCGCGCAGGCTGCGGCAAACGCGCAGAAGAACGGCGATGCCGTAGCCGCCGCCGAGCCTGCCGCGCCCCGGAAATCCCGCAAGGACACCCCATCGGCCTGGAGCCAGCCCGACGCGCCCGCGGCAAACGCCTCCTGGCGTTCCGGAGAGGATCAGCGTCCGGCCCGCCCCGTTGCCCGCAACACGGCAGCCGCGCCGCAAAAGCCCGCCCGCACCTGGGAGGATACGCCGCCCTGGGAGGATGTGCCCGAAGCCGCCGACGCAACGCCTGCCGCCCCCGTCATGCCCGTTCTCAGCCGCGAAACGCCGCAGGACAGCATGTGGCAGCCCGAAATCAAGACCCCGCCGCGCCGTCAGAACATGGCCGCGCTGGCGGACGGCGCGCTGATGGAGACGGAGGAGGAGCATCCCTACGTCTTCCCGCCGATGGATCTGCTCAAGGATCCCGAGATGCAAAAGGGCATCAACGAGGAGGAGGACGCGCTGCGCTCCCGCCGCCTGGAGAACACGCTGCAGTCCTTCCGCGTGCCCGCAAAGGTGCGCCACATCACCCACGGCCCGGCGATCAGCCGCTTTGAGCTGGAGCTGGCGCCGGGTGTGAAGGTTTCCAAGGTCACCGACCTGAACCGCAATATCGCCATGAACATGGAGGTCAAGTCCGTCCGCATCGAGGCGCCCATCCCCGGCA
>JBJEUF010000162.1:0-28104 GCA_051883695.1 Aristaeellaceae bacterium | reverse complement strand
AAGGTATCCCCGGTTGTGGCATAGCCGCTTGTGTTGACCTCCAGGCATTTGCCCAGATCAATGATATGGCGGAGAATCGCGTCGAACGCATCCGACGCATCGTCATAGACCAGCGCACGTTCAGGGCCGGTGAAGATACTGAATTTCGCCACATACCCGATATGCGCCACGCTGTCAAAATCCGTCCAGTTCAGGATGGACTCTGCCTTGGCCTCAACGTATTCGCGATACGCCTGCGCACGGGTCTTCCCATCGAAATAATCCGCCGAATCATAACAATCCACATTGTTGACCAGATGCAGAGACAGGAGCCGGAAATCGAGCGGCAGCGTATCCAGCTCCGCCTTGATCCTCGAACGCAGCGGCGGATTGTCACCAATCTCCACCCCTGCACGGATGGTCAGCTGCGGATAGGTTTGCCGTGCCTGCATGATCTCAGAAAACCACAGATCCCAGATTGGCGGAATATCCATGCCCTCCGAGGGGTGTCCGGGTTCGATATGCTCCGTCAGGCAGATTTCCTGCACACCCTTTTCCACCATCGACCTGCACAGCTCATCCATGGACTGTCGGCCATCCATCGAATGCAGCGTGTGCAGATGATAATCCATGCGTCTTTGTTCCACGTGAAACACTTCCTTATTTTGGGGGAATGCGCTGCATTCCGTATGCTTTATCCTTCTCAATGGCGTAGAGCCACATCTCTTTGACAGGCAGTCCTGTGATGCGTTCAAGGGCCCGGGCATACCATTCCAGCTGCAGGGCGTAGCGTTGCCGGAAGGCATCCTCATTCAGGATACGATCCGTCTTGTAGTCCACCAGCACCCAGCCCTCCTCCTCCCGGAAGGCGCAGTCGATCACACCCTGCAGCAGCGTCCCCGCGTCCTCATCCAGTACAAGATTGAAGCTCCACTCACGCCGCACCATTGGGCTGGCCAGCATCCGCTGTCCCAGCTCGCTTTTGAAGTATTCTGACACGCCCCGTACATTGAGCATCAGCAGCTCCTGCGATGTGAAAATTTCCTGCGCGACCATGTCATGAACCGCCTGGCGTACAGCATCATAGATGTCTGTAGCATCGCGCAGCGGCTCCAGCGGAATCAGCGACAGTGCCCGATGCACCAGTGTGCCACGTTCCGCACCCGTGAGCTGTTTTTCCTCCATGAAGGCAGGGCGCGAAGGCAGATCGGCAAGCCGCAAAGGCATCATGATTTCTTCCGGCACACGCTTCGTTTCCGCTGCTTCCTCCTCGTCCGATAACGGCAGACCTGTCGGCATGGCTGCCTGCTTTGCCACCGCGCTGACGGAGGTTTTGAGCGGAGCAAATACATCGGATTTCTCCATATTGGACCAGGACGAAAAATCGCCCTCTGCAGGCTTGTGCAGCTGTATCTGCAGCCACTCGTTGACACACACTTTATCCACAGCTTTATTCACAGATAAACCGTCGCATTCCCGCCATTCCCGGATATTCCATGGGGTTTCGCATTTCACAGAATCTGTGGATAAATTGTGGATACTTTGTGCATGGATTCCCTGCATGATCCAGTCGGTCATGCTGCGCGCCTTCCATATGCTGTAGTCACTGGGCGGCAGTGTCCATATGTCGCGATCATTCTCCTTGCAGCAGCCGATCATGATCAACCGTTCTCTTGCACGGGTCATCGCCACATAGAGCAGCCTTGCGCGTTCCGCCTTTTCATCCAGCTTTCGCTGCACCTTGAATGCCTCATCCGCAATCGTTTTGCGCTTGACATTCAGTTCACGGTTCACATAGGGCATTGCCACGCCCAGCACAGAATGAAGCAAGATCTCTCCCCGGTAGGGCTTGTGCAGCGAACCGCTCATTTGCATACAGAAAACGACAGGAAACTCCAAACCCTTCGATTTATGCATGGTCATGATCCGAACGAGGTTTTCATTCTCGCCGAGCATTTTCGCAGACATGCGGTCATCCCCGCTGGCCTGCTGATCGGTCATCCGCAGAAAGTCGGACAGTGTTTCGCCGCCATCCTGTTCAAAGGAAAGCGCGCGCTGATAGAGCATCCGCAGGTTCGCCTGACGAAGCTCTCCCTTTGGCAATGCACCGCAGGCCGCATAATAGCCGGAATCCCGCAGCACATGCCAGATGAAATCCGAAAGCCGCATCGTCTCCGCCTCAAAGCGCCAGGTTTCGAGCTGCTGACGAATCCCGCGACAGCGTTCCGGCAGCATTCCATCCGCCTCACAGCATGCTGCAAACGCTTCATAGAAAGGCACATTCTTACCGGTTTTGTACAGCCGGATTGACGCCAGCTGCTCATCCGATATGGAGAACGGCACCATTTTCAGTGCGGACAGAAGCGGTATATCCTGCAAGGGATTATCCAGCACGGACAGGAGGGCCTTCACACTTTGAATTTCAGGCAAGCTGTAATAGGAGGCTGCGCCGTCATAGAAAACTGGAATTCCCTGGGAGGACAGCATTTCCACCAGCTTGGGTGCGGTATTGGACGCGGCGGACAGCAGAATGACCATATCCCGGTATGTATAGTTGCGTATTCCGTCGCCATCATCAAACTGCTCCTCCAGAAGCTGGTGGATCCGCTCTATCACGACCTTTGCTTCCGCTTCAAGCGCTTCCACCTGCTCTCCGTCTTCTCCGGGAGAGATGTCCAGCAGATGCATTTCCACAGGAGGGTCCAGCATCGTCTCCCGACCGCAGATCAGCTCGTCCTCGGGTTCATAGGTCAGCTCCGTCACGGCCGGACGCATCACCGCACGGAATACCTGATTGGTCGCTTCCAGCACATTCGCACGGCTGCGGAAGTTCTTTTGCAGGATGATCCGTCGGTTTTCTGCATCCTTTTCGTCATGAAAGGTACGCATCCGATGCAAAAACAACGTCGGATCGGCCTTCCGGAAGCGATAGATACTCTGTTTGACATCTCCGACCATGAACATGCTGTTAGCATCGCTATGCAGCGCATGAAGAATCGCATCCTGCACCTGCGAGACATCCTGGCATTCATCCACAAAAATATGATCGTATTCCGCCTGCAGCTCTTGCCGGAGCGGTTCCTGCATCAACACTTCCATGGTGAACTGCTCCATATCGCTGAAGTCAATGACATGCTGCTGCTCCTTTTTCTCAAGGAATATCCGGTGCGTCATTTTTGTCAGCTCTGCCAGCCCAGACATGTGCAGCTTCATCATGCCAAGCTCGCGATCCAGTCGCGATTCGTCAATCGTCAGCGCATCAGCCACGTCCTTCACAATCGACTTGATATCATCGCGTAGCTTGGTAAAGCGCTTTAACCAGACCTTTTGCCCGTCCGACATATTCCGTGCCTGTTTCGCTTTTGCCAATGTGAAGCCATTCAATGAACGAATCACATCATCAATCATGTCCCAGTTCATCGAAATAAGTCTCTGGTAAGCCTCGATATCCTCCTGAAGCGTCTCCAGACGAAGTTCAACGGCATCCGGCTCGTCAAACATACCTTGCATCGACTGCAGAATCTGTTCGATTCCCTCGATTTGCAATCTGGAGTGCTTCCAAAGCAGCCTGTACCAGGGATGCTGGTCATAGGGCTTCATATTGATTGCATCCACCGAACGCTCCAGCCAATCAAAGGGCGCCGGAAGTGACATCAGAAAATCATATAGCTGCAATGTCATCTCATGTAAACGCAACTGATCCCATGCATCAGCCAGTTTCATGAATCCTTCATGCGATTTTTCTTCAAGCAGTGTATTGAATGCCTCCAGCCATGCCTCATCAAAGAGTGCCTTGCGAAGCTGTTCTTCACACGGTCTGACCATAGGATCAATGCCAACCGCCTGAAAGTGATTTCGCAGCACCTTCTGACAGAATGCATGAATGGTTGAGATGTCCGTCGACTCCAACGCGTCCAGTGCTTTTCCCATGACCTCGGGATCCGATGCGGCTTCGATGGTGAGGCGCTTGTTCAGCCGCTGACGCATTTCTCCCGCAGCTGCCTTCGTGAACGTCACAATGAGCATGCGGTCCATCTGCGCACCCTCTCGAATGAGCTGAACAATTCTTTCCACCAGCACAGCGGTTTTGCCCGAACCGGCGGCAGCACTCACGAGGATCGTGCGGTTTCGCGCGTCAATCGCCTGTTGCTGCTGGGGCGTCCATTTCGGCATAACGATCACTCCTTCGTTTCATTCTACCACAGACCGATGATCTTGCAAAGTGTTTCACGTGAAACATTTGAATTTTGCGTTCCAATACTATCATTATATTTATATACTTTTTAACCGTCTGAATATATTGATATTTCAAGGTTTATTTCTGATTTTTCTCTCATTAATCGCATTTGTATAATATTTGAATTTCTATGTTGACGTCATTCCATAATCAATTATATCGCAACGTACAGAATGGCTTGTCAAGCAGTTATTACCACTCAACAAGCCATTCAAAGAGAATGTTCCACGTGAAACAATATGACGCTACTCAAGCTCAGAGAGATCATCCAAGGTTACTGTAATGGCACTGCCGGATGTATTCTCACAGATGTTCGCAAAACCCTCCGCATTCATCGTCACTTGATAGCTTCTCCGCTCACGGCAGCCATCGAGATCGCTTTCATCCGTACAGGTGATGAATGTCTGGATGCCATTGATTTCCTCCAGCAGATGGGTACGCCGCGTCATGTCCAGCTCACTCATCACATCATCAAGCAGCAGAACAGGAGCCTCGCCAGTCTCCTGTTTGAAAACCGCCAGCTGAGCCAGCTTCATGCTCAGCGCAGCCGTTCTGATTTGCCCCTGGGACGCAAACACCTTCATATCCCGACCATTGAGGGTGAGTCCTATGTCCTCACGGTGAATGCCAAAGCCCGTGCCACCCCGGAACATATCCTCCTGTCGCCCTTTGCGAAGTGCATCCAAAGCATAAGCTGCCTCATCATGCTTCTCGGGGATACAGCAGACATAATTCATTTGGAATTTTTCCTGCTGTCTGCCACTGATCATTGCATACTTTTCTTCCGCGATCCTTGCTGTCCGCGTGACCATCCTTCTTCTGAGCGGAACGATTACCGCACACTGCTGTGCCATGGCCTCCTCAAACGCGTCCATCATTGCCTGATCGAGCCGTGCTCCCCTCTTTGCGTCGCGGAGCATGGCATTTCGTTGATCAAGTGCCTTTTTGTACTGCTGCAGAGCGGTAAAATAACCCGGACTGAGCTGTGAAAGCATCATATCGAGATATCTGCGGCGCAAAGACGGGCCTTCCTTGACCAGCTGGAGATCCTCCGGTGAGAAAATGACACATTGCACATGCCCCATGAGGTCAGAAAGTCGATTTGCCCGCTTCCGATCGACATAGATGGCTTTCTTTCTGCCTTCGTCGGGTGTCAGCTTGACCTGTATATCCATGCGAACGCCGTTTTTCCGCAGCTGCACGCCAATCGCGCCCATATCCGCCCCCTTCCGCACAACCTCCCTGTCCTGTGAGGTTCGGTGGCTGCGTCCAAGGGCACTGTAATGGATTGCTTCAAGCAGGTTTGTCTTGCCCGAACCGTTCTGTCCGAACAGAATATTGACTCCAGGATGTGGATGGATCTCCACCTCACCGTAGTTCCGAAAGTCGCGCAATTTGATGGTATCAATAATCATATTCTTATATTTTAAGAACGGAATACAGGATGAAAATATCACTTTTCTATCCTGTATTCCGTGATGATTCAAGATGTATCTCAGCTGAATACGCGTACCGGCAGGATCAGGTACAGATACGCATCACCCTCTGCAGGCATGATGACGCAAGGGCTGACATGGGAATTGAAGTGCATACAAAGCTCGTCGTCGCTGATGTTGCGGATGACGTCGGTGATGTACTTTGCATTGAACGCAATCTCCAGCGGGTCGCCGGAAAGCTCTACCTCCATCTCCTCATGCACATCGCCCAGCTCCGCATTGGAGGTGATGGCCAGCGTGCCGCCTGCGAAGCTCATCCGGATCAGGTTGTTCTTGCCCTCGCGCGCCATCAGGCTCGCACGGTCGATGGCATTCTGTACCGCTTCGCGATTTGCCTTTGCAGTCGTCTTGAATGTCTGGGGCAGAATCTTGCGGTAGTCGATATACTCGCCGGCCAGCAGCACGGTGGACAGCTTTGTTTGGCCAAAGGCAGCCTGCATACGGGACTTGTCAATCAGCAGCGTGCAGAACTCATCCTCATCAGCCAGAATCTTGGACAGCTCGTTGAGCACCCGACCGGGAATGACCGCCTTGAGGGTCTCCATTTGATCGGGCAGCGCAAAGGGCTGGAAGACCTTCTGAATCGCCAGCCGGAAGCCGTCCAGCGCGACCATCCGGGCTTCATCAGCCGTCACCTCCAGCAGGCTGCCGGTCAGTATCTGCCGGCTCTCATCCGTTGCGATGGCAAACACGACGCGGCTGATCATCTCCCGCAGCTCCTTTTGCGGAATCTGCACCGTCACGCCATGCTCCACCGTGGCCATTTCCGGATATTCCATCGGATTCATGCCAGCCAGATTGGACTTGGAGGCCACGCATTTGATGGATGCCGCATGGTTTTCGCTCACCTTGACGGTCATCTCCCCGCCGGGGAGCTTGCGAACCAGCTCGGTAAAGATTCTGCCGGGCAGTACGGTACGACCTTCGACCTTGATATCGGCAGGAAGATTGGTTTCGATCGTCAGGCTGCCGTCAGAGCAGGTCAGGGTAATGCGTCCGTCCTGGGCTTCCACCAGCACACCCTCCAGAATCTGCTTGGCAGGACGGGCGGCCAACGCGCGGGTTACGGTAGTCAGCGCATCCAGAAGCGCCTGCACATTCACGGTAAATTGCATGGAATCATCCTCTCCGTCAACATAGATAGCAGGGATATATAAATCGTATTAGTAGTAGGGGCTGTGGAAAATGGGGAAAAATGCGTCAACCCCGGTCACATCCTGCCTTTTGGGCAATGGACAGGCTGTGGACAACCGGATGGAACCATCCACAGACATGTGGACAAAGTCCGTCGATCTGATATATTCGTGTTTGATCTGCCGGATTCCTGCCGTCTGCCGGTGCATATCCTGCATAATTTTAGATCATTTCCCCAAAAGACCTCCCCAGAATCCAAAGCCAGTCCAAAGGGCGGATTTTTCGTCCACACCTTCCACAAGCTGTGGATAAAATTCCTGTTGACAAGCGAAAATGCCAAACTTCATCCCTTTTGGCTCTGATCCGACAGACTGTCCACCGGTTTTCCACAGCGATGCATACGTCCTGTATAGGTGTGCATATGCATGTATAAGGCTGCATAATTACGTATTTTCGGCTTTCCCCGCGGGAACATGGCGCCGGGCTTGAAAAATCCCAGCTTTGATGATATCATAGATGGCGAACCGGCGCAAGCGTGAATGCGCCAGAGAAAGGAAGGATTCCAGATGCGTATCGCTCTGATCAATGAGAATTCCCAGGCTGCCAAAAACAGCATGATCGAGGCTTCCCTGAAGAAGGTCGTCGAGCCCATGGGCCATGAGGTGGTCAACTACGGCATGTACAGCGCCGAGGACGCCTGTCAGCTGACCTACGTTAAGATCGGCCTGATGGCATCCATTCTGCTGGAGACGAAGGCGGCGGATTACGTCGTGACCGGCTGCGGCACGGGCGAGGGCGCGATGCTGGCCTGCAATGCCTTCCCGGGCGTGCTGTGCGGCCACCTGTGCGATCCCTCCGACGGCTATATGTTTGCCCAGATCAACGACGGAAACTGCGTGGCGCTGCCCTTTGCCAAGGACTTTGGCTGGGGCGCGGAGCTGAAGCTGGAGATGATCTTCCAGCAGCTCTTCGGCTTCGGTCACGGTCAGGGCTATCCCAAGGAGCGCGTCGTGCCCGAGCAGCGCAACAAGAAGATCCTTGATCAGGTCAAGCGCATCACCCACCGCAAGCTGATCGACATCCTGCACGACATCGATCAGGAGTTTCTGAAGGAGACCATTTCCGGCGAGCACTTTGCCGAGCTGTTCTATCCGAACTGCCAGGACGAGGCCGTCGCGGAATACCTGCGCAATCTGTGAACGGTATGAACCCTGTGGCTGTCGCATCAGCGGCAGCCTTTTCTCATCCATGCAGCATATGGAGAAGCCCGTGTGCCGCAGGATGTGCAGGAGCGGCGCACGGGCGATGACTATGCAGTTATACTAATTCTCAATAAAAATGTTACATTCGCGCAGCGCCTTTTCCGCTCTGGCTTTGCTTCGTTCCGCTCAACGTACTTCCAGTACGCCTCGCTTCACTCAGCTTTGCCAGAACGAAAAATCCACTGCGCTCGATGCAACATTTTTAACGAGAATTAGTATTAGTGAACGATACCGGAAGCGGGCGGTTTACCAGCGCATGAACCAGGTGGAAACATAGCCCACCACGCCGTCCACGTTCACCTTGCACCAGTCGGTGCCGTGCTCGATGACGGTGACGGTATTGCCCACGGGCAGGCGCGCGATCACGCCGCTCTGCAGGCTGGGACCCTTGCGGAAGTTGACGTAGGAGCCGCCGTTGACGTTGATGAGCTTCGCCTCGAAGGGCCGGGTCTCACCGGTTTCGCCGGTGGTCTTGAGGAACTTGGCCATCATGTAGCCGACCTTGCCGTCGGAAACCTGAACCTTGTGCCAGGTGGCGCCGGACTTGAGGATGGTGACCTGGGTACCGTTGCGGTAGTAGTCCAGCACCTTCGCATCCAGCGAGGGCTCCTGACGGAGGTTGAGCACCTGCGTGTCGCGGGGATTGTTGACGATGGCCTTCTTGCCGGTGAGGCTGCCGCCGTTGTTGCCGGAGCTGCCAAAGCGCAGGAACTGGGTGGCCATGAAGCCCTCCACGCCGTCTACGGACACGCGGGACCAGTTGGAGCCCTTCTGGGTCACGGTGACGGTCTTGCCGTTCGGCACGGAGGTGAGGATCGTGCCGTCCATGCCGGGCTGCTCGCGCACGTTCAGGCCAATGCCGCTGTTGGTGCGGACGGTGGCCGTCTGCGAGGACTGCGCGTCGGAGAGAAATCGGGTCATCATGTAGCCGCTCAGGCCGTTGACCTCAACCTCGGACCAGTCGCCGTGCTGTCCGGTCACCTCGACCAGCGTGCCGGTGGGAAACTGGCCCAGCACCTTGGCGCTCAGAGAAGGCTCCTCGCGCAGGTTCAGCGCGCCGCCCTTGACCAGGGCACTGTCGGAGGCTGCCAGAGCTGCCGTGGAGGTCAGCGCCAGCGCAGCAGCCGCGGTCACGCCCGCCAGCTTTTTGAGGGGATTGTACTTCATAGGGGATATCCTCCTTTGCGATGATGGAGCGTGGAACAGGGCTCGTTGCCCCGTTCCGTCCGCGCTCTCAACCATCCAACGGCGCACCGGAAGCCGCGCTTCCGCCTGATACCTGGTATCATCTGCCATAGCAGGAAGGCGACTGGCTTGTGATACCATCATATGCCTGCGGACGGGCCCGTATGCCTTGCTGCGCCGCGAAGCGGTTTCCATGTTTTTCATTTGTGGCATTTCGGTGAGCGCGGGGTGAAAATCCGCTGAATTTACAGATATACCGGGCTGGAAGGCTGTACATCGGGCGGTTTTTGCGGTACAATAGACTCGGTTGACTATACCATCCGCTTCCATGCGGATGCTGAAAAAGGAGACGACCTCATGAAGATGAAGAGCATGCTGCTTCTGCTGCTGGCATTGCTGCTGGCACTGCCCCTTGGTGCCTGTGCGGAGGAGACGGAAGCGGATACCCTGCTTCTGACGGAGCTGACCGAATGGGCGGCGCGCTATCAGGCGCGGGCGATTGCGTCCGAGCCGCTGAACAATCCCAAGGAGAGCCTGACCAGCGATGGCTATGAGTTCATTTATGAGTTCGCCACGCTCTACGCGGACAAGCCCGTCATGAAGGCGGATACGGCGGTCAGCGCGGTGGTCATCACCATGCCTGATGAGGAGGGCCCCCGCGGTATCCATGTGTACGATTCGGCACAGGTGGTGCTCTCGTCGTTCTACAATGAGAACCCGGAGCTGCGCGGGAGCCACGGGAACGCCGTGCTCTACCTGATCGACCTGATGCCCGAGCGGCTGCAGTGGGCCGAGGTGCAGCGCGACGGGCAGCGCATCCAGACCATCCAGTATGCCGTGCATGACCAGCTGACCACCGGCGGTGACGGCTATACGGATGCCGGTCTGATCTTCACCATGCAGGACGGCAGCGTCAGCGCCATCCGCGCCTATGGCCTGGACAGCCGTATCACCTTTGACGAGGCGTATGATCTGCTTGCGCACATGCGCGCCGCGTCCATGGCGCAGGACTATGCGCAGGTCTACCAGAGCTATGACGGCGCGTCGCTGCGGAAGTTCGACGGCTCCGACCTGTTCTTCTCCGGGCTGGATTTCGCCGCGCTCACGCCGGATGGCGCGGTGCTGCTCCTGGGGGATCCCATCTCGGATGAAACGGTCGCGAACGGCGAAAACGGCTCCATCCGCACCCTGTCCTTTACCGACTGCGAGCTGACCTTCCTGTGCGATACGGACGGCACGGAGCGCATCTATATGCTCCTGCTGACCACCAGGGCCATCGAGGGCCCCCGCGCGGTGTGCCTGGGCGATACCTTTGCGGAGGTGTTCAGCCGCTTCCGCAGCGGAGAGGGCGAATTTGACGGCGAGCGGTACGAAACGCTCTACGGCAGCGAGGAAAGCGGTGAATTCGGCATGGCGGAATATGGCTCCGACGCCTCCGCCACGCTGCGCTATGGCCTGGTGCTGGAGGACGGCACGCGCGTGGTGCTCCACATGACCTTCACCGCCATGGAGCTGAGCGAAATCATGATGTATATCGCCGAATAAGCAAAGCAGACGAGGAAATGACCGATGATGAAGATCGACTTGACATGCCCGGTTGAGGCGTGGCGGGTTGAATTGCCCACGGAGGAGAAGCGCTCCTGTGAGGTGACGCTTTTCAACCTGTCGTCCATGCAGGTGGTGTCGGTGGAAGTGACGCTGATGCTCTCCACCGCGGACGGTGAGGAGACGGCGCGCATCACCCACCGCGGGCGTATGCTCAACGGCGCGCCGGGCAAGACCTTCCGCATGACCGTACCCGTGGAGCAACCCATCCGTCCGCAGACGTATGAGATCACCGTGGACAAGGTGTGGTATGACAATGCGGCGGTCTGGCGGCGGGACAAGGAGCAGGTGATCACCTACGAGCCGAACAACCTGCACCGTTCGCCGGAGCTGACGCAGCTGCGCGAGATTGCCGGCGGCATGGCCAGCGGCTATCCCTCCCAGCAGGACGGGGTGTGGGTGTGCGTGTGCGGCCGTCCCAATCCGGACAGCATGGAGCGCTGCGCCCGCTGCCATCAGGACAAGGCGGAGGTCTTTTTCCGCTACAGCCGGGAAGCGATCGAGGCGGCTGCCAGGCAGCGTCAGGCAGAGCTGGACGCGGTGAGCCGCGCCGCGCGGGAGCAGACCGGCCGGATCCAGGCCGCCCGCGAGCAGGAGTATCTGTACAGCAGAAAGCGCAGGAACCGTGTGCTCCGGGTGCTGGCGGTGCTCCTGGTGCTGCTTGCGGCGGCGTACGGCGTGGTGTGCCATGGGATTCCCTACGCAAAGTACAATCAGGCGGAGCAGGCGCTGGAGGCCCGGGACTACGCGCAGGCGCAAACGGGCTTTGAGACGCTGGCAGCATACGGGTACCGCGACGCCTCCGAGCGCGTGAAGGAAAGCCGCTATCTGAGTGCGGCAAGCCTGATTACCGATACCGATCTGCTGGCGGATGCGTCCGCACAGGCGGACGAAAGCGTCGAGCCGACCGAGGCGGAGGTGATTGCCGCCCGCACGGAGCTGACGGCATTGGGGGATTACGCACAGAGCGCGGCGCTCGTGACGGAATGCGACTGGCTGCAGGCGGAAATGATGCTGGCCGACGGTCGCCTGGAGGAAGCCAAGGCGCTGTATACGGCTCTGGGGACGTACAGGCAGTCGGAGGAGCGGCTGACGGAGATTGCGTATCAGCGAGCCTGCGCGCTGCTGGACAGCGGCGAATGGGAATCGGCCCGCGCGGCCTTCCGGACGCTGGGGGAATACCGCGACAGCGCGGAGAAGCTGCTGGACACCTGGTATCTGCCCGGTGCGGCGGCGCTGGCGCAGGGCGATGCGGAAACGGGCCTTGCGCTCCTGCAGGCCGTGCCCGGTCATCGGGATGCGGACACGCTGGTTTTGAAGTACCATTATGATCTGGGTGTGTCCCTGCGCGAAGCGGGCAAAATCGAGGAAGCCGCGAATGCGTTCTATCTGGCTGCCGGGTATGAGGACGCGGCGGATCAGGCAAACGAGTGCTTCTACGGCCCTGCCTCCGTTGCTATGGAAATCATGGATTACGAGCGTGCGGCGGAGCTGCTGGCGAAGATTCCGGACTACCGTGACGCGCGGGAGCTGTGGCAGAAGGCCACCTATGAATCCGCAAAGGAGGCCATGTCCCAGATCCGCTACCAGAAGGCCGCCGGATTGCTGGCGCAGCTGCCTGCGGATTATCTGGACACGGCAACGCTGCTGCTGGAATGCACCTATCAGCCCGCGATGAATGCCTTGACCCGCCGCGATTATGAGGAAGCCATCGAGGGCTTCGGCACGATTGCGGAATACCGGGACAGCGCGGAAAAGCTCAAGCAGTGCCAGTATGCCCTGGCAGGCGAGCTGCGCAGCGCCGGCGACTATGACGCCGCTGCGGAAAAATATGCCGCGCTGGGCACATACAGTGATGCTGCCGCGCAGCTGAACGCCACCCGCTATGCGCAGGCCGGCGCATACCGCAGCGCCCGTGGCGAAACGGATGCGGACACGCTGGCAAATCTGGAGCAGGCCATCCGGCTCTACGGGGCGCTGGGCGATTATGCCGCCAGCGCCGTGAAGCTGCAGGAAACCACCTATGAGAAGGCGGCGCTGCTGTCCTCCATGGGCTTCTATGCCGAGGCGAAGGCGGTGTTCCTCACGTTGGGAGCCTATGGCGACAGTGCGGTCAGGGCGAAGCAGTGCGATTATGACATGGCATGCGTGCTTCTGGCGGCCGGTCAGACGGAGGAAGCCCTCGCGGCCTTTGAGGCGCTGGGCGATTATGCCGACAGCGCAGCGCAGGCTGATCTGCTCCGAAACGGCACAAACAGCGCCATGCCGGTAGCGACCCCGGAAAACACCTCGCCTGTGACGGTCACAAGCATCCCGGAGCCGACGCAGCAGACGGAGCTCGTGCCACCTGTTGCAACTCCGGAGCCGACGCAGCAGCCGGACATCGCGCTGCCCGTCGTACCCCCGGAGCCGGAGAACACTGTGCCTGTGACGGTCACAAGCATCCCGGAGCCGACGAAGCAGGCGGACATCGCGCTGCCCGTCGCAACCCCGGAGCCGGCTGAAACGGAAAATCCCTATGACGCAGAGCAGGAAAATGCCCGGCGCTATGAGGAAGCGGAAGCCCTGATTCTCACCGATCCGGCAGCCGCCATCGTGGCCTTCGATGCGCTGGGGGATTACGCCGACAGCGCCGAGCGTGCCATTCAGCTCCGCTATGAAGCGGCGGAAGCCCTTGCGGCAACGGACTGGCAGGCAGCGGCAAGCGCCTTCGACGCCATTGCGGATTATTCCGACAGCGCCGAGCGTGCCAACCGCCTGCGCTACGAGGGCGCCGAGCGGCTCAATGCCGCCGGGGACTGGCAGAGCGCCGCAGCGATCATGGAGGCTCTTGGAGACTACGCCAACAGTGCAGAGCGCGCCAAACAGATGCGCTACATTGCCGCTGCCAGCATCGCGCTCCGGGGCGATTACCTGACTGCGGCGGAAATCTACGATCAGCTGGGCGATTATGCCGACAGCGCGGCTATGGCAACGCGCGTGCGCTATGATGGCGCCTGCGCCATGGCGGACAATGCGCAGTTTGATGAAGCGATCGCCCTGTTCACCGCTCTGGGCGATTATCTGGACAGCGCCGAACGCATCTTGCAAACGGAATATGCCCGGGCGGCCTGGACAGCCGGTCAGGGACAGCCGCTGGAATCCGCGCGCCTGTTTGCAGCGCTGGGGACATATCAGGATGCCGCCGCACAGGCGGAAGCCATGTACGACCGCTACTACGGCAGCGTGATGAACGACATCAACCTGGCCTACAACGAGCAGCGCTACGAGGATGCCATCAGCGTGCTGGATACGCTGGATCTGACCGATCTGCCGGAGAAGTATGCGTATTACCGCAGCCTGTACCGGGAATCCTGCTACAAGCTGGGCAATGCGCTGTACGATGAAGGCAGGCCCTATGAGGCGCTGAAGTGGTATCGGCTGATTCCCGGCTACAAGTCTGTGGACAGCAAGCTGCAGCAGAAGAGCTGCTACCTGATTCTGGGCAGCTGGACGGATCTGCAGGGCAATCTCTATGTGTTCCGGGAGGATGGCACCTGCAGCCTGAACGGCGAGGAGCTGTGCTTCTCCGTGGACAACGAGCGGATGTACACCGGCGAAAGCGAAGCGCTGCTGGCGGAGACGCACCGTCTCACCGGCGTGAACCGGCAGCATGCGTGGCTCTATGACCAGCGCTCCGGCACATCCGTGACGATTTACCTGACCCGGGTGGAATAACAGAAAGCATGGGGTGCGCCGCAGCTATTGCGGCGCACCCTTCAGCGTGTCGAAAAAGTGCTTTTGGCACTTTTTTGAAGGATTGCACTCCGTCACTGTCAGGGCTGCAAGCAGCCCTGACGGCTGTTCCTCCGTGTAAGGTAAGTTTCCGGCAGAGCCGGAAACGCCCCGCCCGACCGGTAAAGCCGGTCGATACGAATACAGTCAGAGGGCCTGCGGGCCCTCCGACACCTCCCAAGGTTTTTTTGACAGTCTGTGGGGTGCGGCGCACCCTTTTGCTGTTGCACAGGGTACCCTTCATCCCGCATCCTCCGATGAATTTACAATGCTGCGGAAAGGTTTCCCAGCTCCCGTGCGTTATATGGGCAGAAAGGGGATGATCCATCATGAAGAAACGGATGCTGATACTGCTTGCCTGTCTGCTCCTCTGCACGCAGATGACCGCCGCGCTGGCGAATGGCTACCGTCTCGAGGGCGGTATTTACGACATCGTGTCTGATGATGTGAATTACGACGCCTATATGGCAGATGCCGACAGCGGCAACGAAAAGGTTGAAGGCCGCCATGTCAATCAGGCCATCCTGTCCAGCCGCTACCACAGCCAGCTGATCGCGGCCTTCCGGGAGAACGGTATCTGGCAGGTGGATACCGCATCCACCACCGCCGTCTATCAGCCCGGCGATCAGCGCGGCACATCGCCGGTGCTTCGCCATACGGAGCAGGGCTTCGAGCTGTCCTATGGCGGCAGCGAGGTCTATACCTTCACATGGACGGACGGGCAGTATGTATTGACGCGCGTCAGCTTCAATATCAACTCCTATTATGGGGACAGCCTGATGTGGCAGGATGATGGCTATCTGTTCTGGCAGGCCGGTCTGGAGGACAGTATGCAGCCCATCGGCGATGCCCTCTGGCGCACGGAGCAGCTGACGCTGGCGGACTTCAACATTACCCAGCTGCCGCGCAGCATGGCGGATGTGCGCCGGATGAACAGCGTTGCCAGGGCGCTTGGCGCCTATGGCGGCGAGCTGACCGTGCAGGAAACCTGGCAGCCTGTACAGGACAGCTATAAGCTGGCGGTGTATGCCGCGCCGGATGAGAACGCCTACCGCGCCTCCAGCGGCAAGGCGTCCGTCAGCACCGGAGGCGAAATGAAGCTGCTGGGCAGCTATCAGGGCTGGACGATGGTGGAGTACGCCGTCAGCCTCCGCACCAGCCGCATCGGCTTTGTGCATTCCTCGCTCCTGTCCTCTGACTCGGAGCTTCCTTTGCCGGAGACGCCTGTATCGCTGGTGACCGCCCGGGACACCTTCCTCACGGACGATCCGCACGTCTCCCAGTATGCGCAGGCGAGCCTGCCGGCCGGCACGAAGGTGCAGGGTCTGGCGCTGTGCGGCGCGTTCTATGCGCTGGTCAGCTACGAGGGCGCAAACCAGCTGATGTGGGGCTTCGTCCCGCTGCGAGACCTGACGCTGGCGGATGATGATGCCCGCTGGGACGTGATGGACACCCTCATCGGCAAATGGCAGTGCAGCGATAGCGCGGATCAGAGCGTCACCAGGCGCATTCTCTATTCCGACGGTTCCTATCACGGGATTCGCATGGATGCGTATGGCACCTGGCTGGATGACGAATACGGGTACTGGTCCGTGGTGGATTGCGCTGCCGATGCGCGGTATGTGGAGAAGGTGCTCTATGAAATCGTGTTCTCCCTTGAGAGCGGAGAGACGTACCGCTACGGTCTGATGATCCATGACGACGGCTCCATCAGCCTGCTGGATGAGGCATGGGGCACGTGGTATCAGCGCAACGAATACTCCACCTATGGCAATGGGTAACAAAAACACCGCCGCTGAATGCCAAAGCCTGCGGCGGTGTATCCTGCATACTAATTCTCAATAAAAATGTTTCATTCGCACAGCGCCTTTTCCGCTCTGGCTTTGCTTCGTTCCGCTCAACGTACTTCCAGTACGCCTCGCTTCACTCAGCTTTGCCAGAACGAAAAACTCGCCGTGCTCGGTGCAACATTTTTAATGAGAATTAGTATGAGTGGCTGTGTCAGCCCATGGCGTTGTCGTCGTCCGTCACGTCCGTCCGGGTGTTGGTGTCGATCATGCTGCCCTCGCCGGGGGTCTGCTGGCTGCGGCTCTGCGCGTCCTCCCAGGCCCGCTGGATGGCGGTGAGAATGTCGCCGTGGTGATCCCGCAGGGACATGGTCGCGCCGGTCACGGCATCGGTAGTCATGTCGGAGGCCGTCGTGCTGTCGCCGGTGTTCGGCTTGCCGGTTTCCTCGGAGAAATTGTCGGAGAACCAGCGGTTGATTTCGTCCATGGTCTTTCCGGTCATCATGTCCTCATAGGCGTCCATCTGCTGCCGCCAGGAGCCGCTGGTGAGCATGTAGTCCTCACCCTTCGCGCCCTTGGTGATCCAGCCGGACACCTGCGAGAGAAAGCGGTCCTCGTCCTCTGTGCCGGTGGGAAAGCCGTCAAACTGGGAGGAGAGCACCTCCAGCTGATCCACGTCAAGGGAAACCACGCGTCCGTCCTCGTCAAAGCTCCCGCAGGCGAAAACCACGTTGAAGGAATAGACCGGATTGCCGTCCGCGTCCGTGCCGGGGCCAAGGCGGCCCGTGGCAGCCATGCCCATGCCGGTGCGCGCGGGAGCATCGTTCCGGGGCTGATTGGTGATGTCAACCGTATTGGACAGCGTGTTGCCGCCGATGGCCTGGGATACGGCGGCCTTGATGGCCTCGCTGGTGACGGTCGCGCCGGAGATGCTGTCCACCTGTACGCTGTCCATCTCGGCAATGCGGGCAGGCAGGGCCTCAATGGCGCGGGTGCCCACGCCCTCCGTCTCGGAGTGACTGGTGACCCGGACGTCGATGATGTCCGTGCCGGACATGCTGACGGTGACGCGCAGCGGGCCGCCGTAGCCCTGCGCTTCACCCGTGTACTGCTCTGCGCTGGCTGTGCAGCCCGTCATGAGCGCCGCCGTCATCATCAGGCACAGGCAGAGAATGATCGCTTTTCGCATGGTGTTGCTCCTTCCTTTCATGTCGGTGACGTTCTCCAGCATGTCCGGAAAAGTAAAAAATCATGCAGATTTTCCCCATGATGTCTCTGAAAGCAGGAAAACCGGATGCGGATGGCGAATAGAAAGAAAGAATATGCCGGACTGCACCTGTTTGCGGCTGCGGACGGCGGATACAGATTTCAAATCCCGCAAAGGCAGGTGTACCCATATGGCGAAGAATACCAAGCGGAAAGACCCGATGATCATGCTGGTGATTGCGCTGGTGCTGTTTGTGGCGCTGGCCGTCGGTGCGTTCCTCTGGAGCAATCAGATCACCGCAGACAATCAGAAGGAGCTGCAGAAGCTGCAGACGGAGATCAATGCGCGCAACCAGCAGAGGGTGGATCAGTACGAGCAGGACGTGGCGGAATACAATGCCCGCGTGACTGCCAATCAGCCCAACGAGGCGTGGCCGGAGGCTGCGCAGGAGGGCTGGGACGTGATCGACCTGACCAACTATCCGCTGGAGGTGCCCGGCACGGTCACCATCAGCCGCGCGGACGCGATGTTCGGCGGTCTGCTGCTGGTCAACGAGTGGCACTCCCGCCCGGAGGACTTTGATGAGAGTGCCATCGTGCCGCTGTATACCTATGCCAAGGATTCGGGGCTGAGCAGCTTCTGGCAGAATGCCACCTGCAAGCTGCATCCCGTGGCGATCGACGCGCTGATCGAGGCCCTCAAGGATGCCAAGGCCATCGGCTATGACAACTATGTCGTGGAAGCCGGGTACAATTTCCGCTCCTATGAGGATCAGAACGAGCGCTTCCAGAAGGAAGTGGACAAGTACCGTCAGCGCTATCCCAACTACACGGAGCAGCAGCTGATCGACCGCGCGAAGAAGAACGTCAACTATCCCGGCACAAGCGAGTTCAACACCGGCCTGAGCTTCTGCCTGTACCTGTACGACGGCAGCGATTACTACAAGGACACGCCCTTCTTCGAGACGGAGGACGGCAAGTGGTTCCTGGAAAACAGCTGGAAGTACGGCTTTGTGTTCCGCTTCCCTGTCCAGGGCTATCCGACCGAGGATACCGTGAGCAAGACCTACAAGACCGGCATCGGTATCAAGCTGAAGTGCTTCCGCTATGTGGGCAAGGGCAATGCGGCGGTGATGAACCATCTGGATCTGTGTCTGGAGGAGTACATCGAGTACCTGCGTGAGCATCCCCACATCGCCGTGTTTGAGAACGGCGTGAAGCGCTACGAAATCACCTACCAGACGGTGGGCGATGACGCGGCGACCTTCACCGTGGACATCAACCGTCTGACCAACAACTATACCATGTCGCTGGACAACATGGACGGCGTGATCACGGTGTACGAGTACTGAATCAATGATACTCATTCTCCATAAAAATGTTACATTCGCACAGCGCCTTTTCCGCTCTGGCTTTGCTTCGTTCCGCTCACCGTACTGTAAGTAACGCCTCGCTTCACTCAGCTTTGCCAGAACGAAAAATTCACTGCGCTCGGTGCAACATTTTTAACGAGAATTAGTATGAAGGCAGTCCCCTGTGCGGCTTTGCAGACCGGGGACTGCCTTCGATTCTTTTCTTGCGTTTGCACATGAAAAATGATAGAATACAGTATCAACTCCTGACGGAGAAGAAAGGAAGTACATGTCATGAAAAAGCTGCTTTCCCTGTTGCTGTGCTGCTGCCTGCTGATGGGTACGCTGGCTGTTTCCTTCGCGGAGGACGCCGCCGTGACCGTGAATGGCAAGGTGACGCAGATTGAGAAGTACGGCCATGCGCTGCTGGATGTTTCCATCGCGGATTTCCTCGCCGCGGGCTTCACCCTGGGCGATGTGGTCACGGTCAAGGCTGGTACCTTTGAAGGCGAGATGCCCTTCTTTGACGGCTACTATGTGGACAAGGGCGCGTACATGGTGCGCGCGTATCCCGGCCATGAGTTCATCGCCGTGTGCATCAACTACGGCAAGTTTGCCGAGACCGCCGGGATCGGCGTTGGCGACGAGGTGACCATCACCCTGACGGCTCCCGCCGGTGCGCTGGATGTGCAGGTCATGAATTCCCTGGTCTACACCAACGCCCGCGAGGACTATGCCTCCGACGAGGTGTTTGCCAACTTCCGTGCCGTGCAGGTCGGTCAGATTGGCGAGGGTAAGCTGTACCGCTCCGCTTCTCCCATCAACAATGAGAACAGCCGCGCCGCGATCTCCTGCGGCCTGATTGCCGCTGCCGGTGTCAAAACCGTGATGAACATGGCGGATACCGATGAGGAAATCGCTGCCTACGCTGTGGCGGAGGGCTTCGATTCCCAGTACTATGTGGATCTGGTCAACGCCGGAAACGTCATCGCGCTGGGGATGCCCGTCAACTACTCCTCCGATGAGTTTGCCGAGGGCGTGGTGAAGGGCCTGACCTTCCTGTCCGAAAAGGAAGCGCCCTATCTCGTGCACTGCACCGAGGGCAAGGATCGCGCCGGCTTCACCGCCATGCTGCTGGAAGCCCTGATGGGCGCGACCAAGGACGAGATCGTCGCGGACTACATGACCAGCTATGTCAACTACTACGGCATCGACCCCGTTGCGGATGCGGACAAGTACAGCATGATCGCCGAGAAGAACGTGGTGGACATGCTGCGCACGGTCTGCGGTCTTCAGAAGGATGCGTCCTTCGAGGGTGTTGATCTCTCTGCCGGTGCGGAAGCCTATCTGCTTAACCATGGCATGACGGCGGAAGCCATCGCGGCGCTGAAGGCGAAGCTGCAATAATCCCCCACAATCGCATTCCCCGGAGGCATCACGCCCTCCGGGGAATTGCTGTATTGTCATTCATCAAAGGCTTGTCATGAAGTCCTCGTAGGTGATCCACGCTGCTTCCTCGTCCGTCAGGGCGCGGGAGAAGGCGGCTCTTCCGGACAGGTCGCTGCCCGGGCCGTAGCAGCCGTGCTCGGCGTACAGCCCGGTCTGATGAAACTGCGGCTTTGACCAGTTGTCCCAGCCCTCGGGCCTGATGTGCCGGTCGATGAAGCAGTCCAGCAGCACCGTCTTTGCAAATTCGCGCCAGGGACGCCCCAGATACATGGTCTTTTCACCCACGCCCTCATCCGCAAGGAAGCGGCAGCGATGGAACACATAGCCGTACTTCTGTCCCTCGGGCGTGGAGGCCGCCGTGGCGTAGCCGCCGGGCACACGGCCATCCGTGTAGGCGTTGATGCTCACAATGTCGCAGTCCTCGAACCACGCCGCCGCGCCGCCGAAGATGAAGTCCACGTCGCCCTTGATGACGCACCGGCGGTAGGTCTGCCGCTGCGGTACGCGGGGCAGAAGCTGCGTCGGCCCGAGAAAGCCGTTTTGGAGCACCTCCCTGGGCGGAAGCGGTGCGGTGAAGAGCGTGTCCTGGGCAGAGAGCAGCGTGCAGTCCTCGCAGGTGAAGCCGTCGCCGTCGGCAAAGAGCGCGATGCACTGACCGACCGTCTCCCGGGGGGCGGCGGCATTCTGAACCGTCACGCCGCGCAGGGAGCAGCCGCCGGCCAGCACCAGCAGCGTATAGGAGCGGAAGGTGCCGGTTTTCTGCCCATCGGGATGCATTGCGGTGGCAGCATCTGCCCAGACGATGCGACATGTGTCCGCGCCTGCGCCCTCGATGGCGGTGTTCGCGCGGCGCAGCTCCACCTTCTCCCGGTAGACGCCGGGGGAGAGACGGAGCGTCACCGGGCTGGCGTCATCGGGCAGCGCGTTGATGGCATTCTGCAGGGCGTGTTCGCCGGGAAATACGTTGATGATCCGCATGAAGCATTCCTCCGTATCAATCGGGTGTATGCGCCGCCGTGCCCGACCGGAGGGCATTGCGCTCCTGCGTCAGCTCCGCGTAGAGCCGCGGTGCGTTCCAGGCGGCGTTCGTCGGGGTCAGCATGGCCTTGATGGGAAAGGGCGGCAGGCGCAGCTGCCTTGCCGTCTGCAGGAAGCGGTCGAGCATCGCGCTCGTCATGTGGCAGAATACGATCATTTCCCCGTCAAGCGCTGCGGCCTCCGGGCTGTCGATCCGCTCGGACACGCCGCACAGCGCGCCGATGGGCTGCGAAAAATCCTCCTGCGGGACGGATTTCACCAGCAGGCCCAGCTTCATGCACAGAAAGCGGAGTTTGGCAAGGCGTGCCTCCGGGAGATTGTAGCCAAGAATCATGGGACGGGACACGGAAAGCACCTCCTTGCTCACACCGCCACGTTGTTGACCGGCGTACCGTTCAGGTACTGGCGTACATTTTCCACCGCGATGTCCATCAGCCGCTGGCGGGTTTCGCTGCAGGCCCAGGCGATATGCGGCGTCAGAATCATGTTGTCAAGCCCCAGCAGCGGGCTGTCGGCCGGAATGGGCTCGACGGCGGCGACATCCGCGGCGGCGGCGTACACCTTGCCGGACAGCAGCGCCTCGCGCAGGTCATGCTCGTTCACCAGCCCGCCCCGGGCGGTGTTGAGCAGAATCACGCCGTCCTTCATTTTCGCGATGGCTTCCCGGTTGATCATGCCGGCGTTTTCGGCAGTCAGCGGACAGTGCAGGGACACCACGTCACTGCGGGCGTACAGCTCCTCCAGCGGCACAAAGGGTGCTCCCTGCCCGTGGCGGCTGTAGGCCAGCACCTTCATGCCCAGTGCCTGCGCGGCCTTTGCCGTCGCCTGACCGATGCGTCCGTAGCCCACGATGCCGATGGTCTTGCCCATCAGCTCAATCAGCGGAGAATCCCAGAAGGAAAAGTCCTGACAGGCCGACCATCGGCCCGCGTGGACGGCATCGCTGTGGCGGCCCACATGATGGCAGATCTCCAGCAACAGCGCCATGGTGAACTGCGCCACGGCCTGGGTGGAATAGGCCGGGACGTTGGTGACGATGATGCCGCGCCGCCGGGCTTCTTCAATATCCACCACGTTATAGCCGGTCGCGAGCACGCCCACATACCTCACCTGCGGGCAGGTGGCGAAAACCGCCTTGCTGATGACCGTCTTGTTGGTGATGACGATGGGCGCATCGCCGATGCGGGCAATCACGTCCTCCGGGGCGGTGCGGTCATAGACCGTCAGCTCGCCCAGCTGCGCAAGGGGTTCCCAGGACAGGTCGCCGGGGTTTTCCACATGGCCGTCAAGGATCACAATCTTCATGGCTGTCGTTTCCTTTCGCGTTGTTCTGCTGAAATTATAGCAAGGACCGTTTTCGCTGTCAATGTTGTAAACCTTTTCGGTTTTGGTGGACAAGGTGGCGTGAAATATGGTATGATACAGTGAGTGAATCTCTGTGATGCAATGATGAAGGGCTGTGAGAGGATGCGCAGGATGACAAGGTTTTTCGTACTGCTGCTGACGCTGTGCCTGCTGGCGCCTGCGGCGCTGGCGGAGGAGAGCGCTGCGCTGCGCGGCTATGACAGCAGGCAGGGCTATGTGTATCTGACGCTGGGAACCTTCCCGCAGACAGCGGAGGGCGGCGTGGAGCCGATCCTGTGGCGCGTGCTGCAGGTGAAGGACGGCCGGGCGTACATCCTGAGCGAGTATGTGCTGGAGGCCCGGCGCATCCACGGCGACTACAACGAGTACGCCAACAAGCCCACGAATGCGAAGAATCCCGGCTTTGACGGCGACTTCACGAAGACGGAAATGGCGCAGTACCTCAACGGCGAATTCACCGCGAACTTCACCGCGGGCGAGCTGGCGCTGCTGTCTCCGGATGAGACGCTGGGGATGTTCACCCTCCTGTCCAGCGATGAATTGAAGGACAAGTCCCTTGGCTTCAGCAAGGACAGCGACCGCAAGGCCTGGGGAACAGAGTACGCCAGGAACAACGGCCTGTTCGTCTACGGCAGCGCCCGCGGCAGTCACAGCCCCTACTGGAGCCGCACGCAGTCCACGACGAACCGTCAGGGCGCGCGCTGCATCAAGTCCAAGGGCGAGCTGGGCTACATCAACGTCATTACCCTGGACGAGGGGATGCGCCCGGCCTGCTGGCTGGACATGGCGAAGGTGGTCATCGTCTCGGGTGCAGGCACGCTGGAGGATCCCTATGTGCTCCGGACGGAGGAAACCATTCCGGCGGAGGCGCCGGCCGGAGCAGAACCGGAGACGGAGGGATGCTGCGTTCCCGGGGCGTGCGATTGCTGTGAGAACTGCACCTGCGGCTGCCGGCAGCCGTGATGTCATCAACTTTGTCTACAGAAAGGATACCGGACATGTATCGCAAGTTCTGTTTGATGCTGCTGATTCTGCTGCTTCCCGCTGCCGCGCTGGCGGACACGACGATCACCATCACCTTTGCCGGGGATGTGACCCTGGGCGGCGAGGATTATCTGCGCAGCGACCCGGACTCCTTCGCGTCGGTCTACGCGGAGAACGGCCCGGCGTATTTCCTGAGCAACTTCGCGGATTTCTTCGCGGAGGACGACCTCACCATTGTGAATCTGGAGGGGGTGCTGACCGACAATGATGCGCTTGCACCGATGGACAAGGGCAAGGGCACCGAGGTGGGCAGCGGCTACTGGTTCCGGGGCAGCACGGAGTATGTCAGAGTCCTGACCTCCGCCAGCGTCGAGGCGGTATCCCTGGCAAACAACCACACGATGGACTACGGCCCGGCAGGTATCCGCGATACCATCGCGACCCTGGATTCGGCGGGCATTGAGTGGTTTGGCACACGGAATAAGCACGCGGACGAGACGGAGAAGTTCTTTTTCTACGAGAAGGACGGCGTGACGGTCGCCTTTGTCAGCCTGTACTGGGAGGATTATGCGCAGGGCAATCCCGACGGCTGTGGCGCGTGGCTGTCCGAGAGAATCAGGGAGATGAAGGAATCCGGTCAGGCGGACGCGGTGGTGGCGATCCTTCACGGCGGTCAGGAATATGGCAGGCACCGTACCAGGCCGCAGACGGTCTTCACCGCCATGGCGATGAAGGCCGGGGCCGATCTGGTCATCTGTCATCATGCGCATGTCGTGCTGGGCATGGATGTGATCGGCAACCGCAGCGCGGTCTATTCGCTGGGCAACTTCTGCTTTGGCGGCAACCGCAGCGCATATCAGATTCGCTCCAATAAGAAGAATTCCGTTCAGGACGCTGCGCCGGCGCTCGTTGTCCGCGCGGTGCTGACCTTTGACGACAATGGCCATTACAAGGGGCAGCAGCTGACCCTGTACCCCGTGCAGACAACCTCCGTCGACCGCAACGGTGCAGCGGAGCAGAAGAACGATTACCGGCCCAAGTTCATCACCGGCCCGCTGGCGGCGAACGTCCTGCATTTGCTGCAGGTGGACATGAACTACGACCTGAAGGATCAGACAAATCGGGAACTGAAGGCATTCATCGTGGCTGAGGAGGAGAAGCTGAAGGTCATGGATTCCTCCGTGGGCATGTATGCGGTGACGCTGCCCTATCTTCCCGCACAAGCCGATTGATCCTGAGCGTGAAGGAGGTCATACAGATGAAAAACAGGGTCTTTGTGCTGCTGGCTATGCTGCTGCTTGTCTGCAGCGCTTCTGCCATGACGCTTCCCGCTGATCTGCAGACAATCGAGGACAGCGCCTTTGAGGGCGATACGTCGCTCCGGGGCGTGATTGCGCTGCCGGAGGGCGTGAAGGCGGTAGGCAGCCGTGCCTTTGCCGGAACCTCGGTGCACGCGCTGATTGTGCCGGAGGGCTGCATGACGGTGGAGGCTGATGTGCTGTCCGGCTGTCAGGCGGCTTATGTGCTTCTGGAAAGCAAGGACACGGTGATCAGCGGCGATGCGCTGTCCGGCGTGTCGTTCGTGTTCGGCCCGGCGGAGGGCAGCGCGTCCACGCAGTCCGGCTTCTTCGCATCGGAAACCCTGGTGAAGCAGTCCGGCTTTTACTTCACCGTGACCACGGATTTCGCCACTCCCCTGTGCGCGGTGGATGGCACGGCTGTTTCCGGCACCGTTACGCTGCCCAAGCTCGTGGAGGGCGTGCCCGTCCGCAGTCTGGGTTCGCTGACGCTGACGGGCTGTGACAGCCTGACCGGATTGCGGGTTCCCTCCTATCTGACCTGTCCGTCAGGTCTGAATGCCGTGGCCTATGACGCAATGACCGTCTCTGTGCCGGTGACAGCTGCAACGGATGTCCATACAGGCATGTCTGTGACGTGGACGACCGGTGTCACGGGAGCCTATGGCGATGTGGCTTACATCTGGAATTTCGATGTGGACGGCGTGGTGACCAGCCTCATCACCGCTGAGCCGTCCGTGACATGGAGTCCGACGACAGAAGGAACGTGTGTCGTATCCGTTACCGCGGTGGACGCGCTGGAGGACAGTGCCACCGCCACGGCTGAGGGCATCGCCGTCGCACCGGCAGCACCGGTTTATCGCGCGCTGCTGATCGGCAACATCTATGCTGGTACGAGCATGCAACTGGATGGCTGCGATACCGATGCGGCTGCGATGCGAACCATGCTTTCCGGCATGACCGGAACGGACTACAGCGTTACAACCTGCATTGATCTGACTGCCGCACAGATCAGGAGTGCCATTGCCTCGGCCTTCGCGGACGCGAACAGCAATGATGTGTCCCTGTTCTATTTCAGCGGTCATGGCTCCTCCAACGGTTCTCTGGTCGGCACGGACCGCTATGGCGTCAGCCCCAGTACGCTGCGCACCTGTCTGGACGCCATTCCCGGCACAAAGATTGTCATCATTGACGCCTGCTACAGCGGCAGCATGATCGGAAAATCGACGGAGGAGGTCAGTCCCTCTGCCTTCACCAGCGCCTTCATCAGCGCCTTTTCCGCTTATTCCAAGGATGATCTGGCGACAAACGGCTATCAGGTGATGACGGCTTGCTCCAAGGATCAGCTTTCCCAGACGCTGTCCGATGGTACGATCTCTTTCGGCGCGTTCACCTATGGCGTGACCTACGGAAGCGGCTATGACGAGTGGAATCAAAAGCTGCTTGGCAGTCTGCCGGCTGATACAAACAGCGATGGAGCCATCACCCTGAGCGAGGCTTACGCGAAGGCGGTGGATCGCGTCGCGTGGCTGGGTACCATGGTAGATATGAGTCAGTCCGCGCAGTATTACGGCGACTCAGGCTTCATTCTCTGGAGCAAATAAGCAAGATGAGCCTTCTGCCAGAATGGCAGGAGGCTCGTCTTATGGGATCAGCAAAGCGGCTGCGGTCACTTTGCAGCTTGCCCCAAAGCCCCGGGAGGTGTCGGAAGGCTCGCAGGCTTTGATGCTAATTCTCCATCCAAATGTTACATTCGCACAGTGCCTTTTCTGCTCCGGCTGCGCTTCGTTCCGCCGGGCGTACTTCCAGTACGCCTCGTTTCACTCAGCTTTGCCAAAATGAAAAATCTGCCGTGTTCGTTGAAATGTTAATCAGAATGAGAGTGTGTTTCTAAGGGACCTCTGAATAACACTCACCAGTCGGGTCAAAAGGCGGTATCCGCACAGCATCCCGCCCAGCGATTGGTGATGTGCAGCCAAATCCCCCATTTTCTGCTCGCAGCCCTGAAAAAGGGCAGAATTTGCCCCTGGCCAGGCAGCGGTGCGTTTTCGTCCAGCAAGGGTGAACACGCACAAACTGGCACAGGCGAACATGGCGAATCGCTTCATACCCGCGAAGGATGCCGCATACCCTCCCGCAAGGAGGGATGCGTATGTTCCCATTGGCGGCAGTCCTGCAGGAATGCCTGTTCTTTCTGGGGTACATCACCGGTAAATCCGAGTTTCCCAAACAGCTTCCCCGGGAAGAGGAGGAAGCGCTTGTTCTGCGCATGGCCGAAGGCGATGACGAAGCCCGCCAGACGCTCATCACCCACAACCTGCGTCTGGTCAGCCATATTGCCAGAAAGTACACGGTCCCCGGCTACGGCCCGGATGACCTGATCTCCATCGGCGTTGTGGGGCTGATCAAGGCAGTGGGCAGCTTCAGGGTCGGAACCGGCACGGCGCTGGGCACCTACGCAGCGCGATGCATCGAAAACGAGATTCTGATGACCCTCCGCGCCAGCCGGAAGCGGCAGGGTGATGTTTCCCTGCAGGATCCTGTCGGGACAGACGGTGAGGGAAACGATGTAACCTATATGGATATTCTTGGAACAGACCCGGACGCACTGGAAAACGATGTGATCCGCCGGGTCACGCTGCAGCGGGTACAGGATGTGCTCAGCAGTCTGCCGCCACGCGAACGGCTGGTGCTGGAAATGCGCTATGGTCTGACGGACGGACGGCAGCATCCGCAGCATGAGGTAGCCAAGGTGCTGGGCATCAGCCGATCCTATGTATAGCACCGCCATTATTGTAAACGATGCCCGAAGGCTGAAAAGGAGCCTTCGGGCATTGGTTTTTTGCAAAGCAGATTGCGGCCATTCATCATCAACAACTCAGGAACAAGCTTGTTCTTTACATAGGGTCCCCTCCGCAACCCCGCACCCCAAGAAACACCTGGCTTTTCGCCG
>JBJEUF010000161.1:0-28190 GCA_051883695.1 Aristaeellaceae bacterium | reverse complement strand
GCTGGGACAGGAAGCGCTGAATCTTGCGGGCGCGGCCCACCAGCAGCTTGTCCTCATCGGACAGCTCGTCCATGCCCATGATCGCGATGATGTCCATCAGCTCATTATAGCGCTGCAGGATGCGCTGCACCTCGCGCGCCACGCGGTAATGCTCCTCGCCCAGCACGTCGGCGGACAGGATGCGGCTGGTGGATTCCAGCGGATCAACCGCAGGATAGATGCCCATGGAAGCGATCGAACGGCTCAGCACCGTGGTCGCGTCCAGATGGGAGAAGGTCGTGGCAGGCGCAGGGTCGGTCAGGTCGTCCGCCGGGACGTACACCGCCTGCACGGAGGTGATGGAGCCCTTGCGGGTGGACGTGATGCGCTCCTGCAGCGTACCCATTTCGGTCGCCAGCGTCGGCTGATAGCCCACGGCGGAGGGCATACGGCCCAGCAGCGCGGACACCTCGGAGCCTGCCTGCGTGAAGCGGTAGATGTTGTCGATGAACAGCAGCACGTCCTGCCCTTCCTCATCGCGGAAATACTCCGCCATCGTCAGGCCGGACAGTCCCACGCGCATACGGGCTCCCGGCGGCTCGTTCATCTGACCGTAGACCAGCGCCGTGTTGTTGATAACGCCGGATTCCTTCATCTCATTGTACAGATCGTTGCCCTCGCGGGTGCGCTCGCCAACGCCGGTAAAGACGGACAGACCGTTATGCTGCTTGGCAATGTTGTTGATCAGCTCCATGATCAGCACCGTCTTGCCCACGCCGGCGCCGCCGAACAGGCCGATCTTGCCGCCCTTGGAATAGGGGCAGATCAGGTCGATGACCTTGATGCCGGTTTCCAGCATCTCCGTTGAGGTCGCCAGCTCGTCATAGGCCGGAGCCGGACGGTGGATGTCCCAGCGCTGGCCCTCCACCGGTTCGCCGTTATCCACCACGTCGCCCAGCACATTGAAAATACGCCCCAGGGTCTGACGGCCGACGGGAACGGAGATGGACGCGCCGGTGTCGGTCACGACGGCGTCGCGCTGCAATCCGTCGGTCGAGGCCATGGCGATGCAGCGGACGGTGTTGTCACCGATGTGCTGCGCAACCTCGCAGGTCAGCTTGCGATCCCCGATCATGACGGTCAGCGCCTGATGGATGGGCGGCAGACCGCCCTTGTCAAAACGGACGTCGACGACAGGTCCCATGACCTGCGCGACCTTGCCCGTGCTATTCGCCAAAGGGATTTCCCTCCTTTGTTTCATATATTACGTGCCGCTGCCTGCCACGATCTCGGTGATCTCCTGCGTGATCGCACCCTGACGGGCACGGTTGTACTGCAGCTGGAGATCCTCGATCATTGCGCGGGCATTCTTGCCTGCGGAGTCCATGGCCATGCGGCGCGCAGCCACCTCGCTGGCGAAGCTCTCGCGGATCAGCGCCATCAGGATTCCGGCGATGTAGTCCGGCACCGTGGCATTGAGGATGGTCTCCTCGTCCGGTTCAAAGACCACCGCCATCTGTTTGGCGTTTTCCGCGCGGGTCAGGGGCAGCACCCACTTGACCGACGCTTCCTGCGTCAGCATGCTGACATACCTGGTATACACGATGCCAAGCCGGTCATATTCCCCTGCGCAGAAATCCTCGCAGAGCCTGCGGGACAGCGCGATCGCCTGTGCGCCGGTATAATACTCGGAGGACACATTCTCCCCCTTATACCTCTCGCAGGCACGCTTGCCGATGGGATACACCCTTTCGCGCTCCAGGCTCTCGGTCAGGCGGAACACATTGGAATTGTAGCCGCCGGCCAGACCGCGGTCGCCCGCGATGACGATCAGCCGGGTTCGGCTGCCGTCCGTCCTGCGCATGTAGGGACTGCCCGCGCAATCGGGACAGGCGGTCAGCACGTCCACCACATCCGCAAAGGCGTTGGCATACTGCCTTCCGCCCTGCATCCGCTCATTGGAACGGCGCATCTTGGAGGACGCGACCAGACCCATGGCGCTGGTGGTATGGAGCGTGGAATCCACGGAACGGATACGGATTTTCAGGGCTTTGGTATTGGCTCCCATCCCTGTCACCTCCGCATGGACGCAAGCGCCTCTTCCAGTTCCTTCACATCCTCGTCCGTGAACAGGCCGCTTTCCAGACGGGTCAGAAGCGTCTCATGCTCCGCTTCCAGCTTTTCGTACAGGCGGGCCTCCCAGTCCTGCACCTTCTTGACCTCCACGTCGTTCAGGTAGCCATGGATGACCGCGTACACGATCGCAACCTGACAGCCCACGCGGATGGGGTCGTTCTTCTTCTGCTTGAGCACCTCGACGATGCGCTCGCCCAGCGCCAGACGCGCCTTGGTGTCCGCGTCCAGATCGCTGCCGAACTGGGCGAAGGACTTCAGCTCCAGATACTGTGCGTACAGCAGCTTCAGCTCGCCCGCGACCTTCTTCATGCCCTTGAGCTGTGCGCTGCCGCCCACACGGCTGACGGAAATGCCCGGGTTGATGGCGGGCATGATGCCGGAGTGGAACAGCTCGGTCTCCAGGAAGATCTGGCCGTCGGTGATGGAAATGACGTTCGTGGGGATGTAGGCGGAGACGTCGCCCGCCTGCGTCTCGATGATGGGCAGGGCCGTGATGGAGCCGCCGCCGTAATCCTTGTGGACGCAGGCCGCGCGCTCCAGCAGGCGGCTGTGCAGGTAGAACACGTCGCCCGGGTAGGCCTCGCGTCCCGGAGGACGGCGGATCAGCAGGGACAGGGCGCGATAGGCAACGGCGTGCTTGGACAGGTCGTCATAGACAATCAGCACATCCTTGCCCTGCTCGCGGAAATACTCCGCCATCGCGCAGCCGGCATAGGGCGCGATGTACTGGAGCGGGGCGGACTCCGCCGCAGAGGCAGATACGATGATGGTGTAGGGCATGGCCCCGGCACGCTCCAGCTCACCCGCCAGCTGCACGACGGAGGTGCGCTTCTGGCCGATGGCGACGTACACGCACAGCACGTCCTTGCCCTTCTGGTTGATGATGGTGTCGACGGCGATGGCGGTCTTGCCGGTCTGGCGGTCTCCGATGATCAGCTCGCGCTGACCGCGGCCGATGGGGATCATGGCGTCGATGGCCTTGATGCCCGTCTGCAGCGGACGGTTGACGCTCTGGCGCTCGATGATGCCGGGCGCTTCGGATTCGATGGGGCGCGTCTCCACGCAGTTCACGGGGCCCTTGCCGTCAATGGGTTCGCCCAGCGCGTTCACCACGCGGCCCAGCAGGCGCTCGCCCACCGGCACCGCCAGCGGCTTGCCCGTGCGATACACCGTGGAACCCTCGCGAATGGTGTCCTTATCGCTCAGCACGGCAACGGAGACGGTGTCCTCCTCCAGGTTCTGCGCCATGCCGAAGCTGCCGTCCTCAAAGCGGAGCAGCTCGTTCGCCATGCAGGAGCGCAGGCCGTAAACTCGGGCAATACCGTCGCCAACGGTGATGACGGTGCCGGTCTCAGCCATCTCGATCCTGCTCTGGTAATTGCGGATCTGCTCCTTGAGGATGCTTGAGATTTCATCCGGTCTGTTGCTCATGAATTCATCACTTCCTTGATTTGTTGCAGCCGATGCTTCAGGCTGCCGTCAATGACCTTGCCGTCCACCCGGACGATCATCCCGCCCAGCAGGGCGGCGTCCACATCGCATTCCAGGCGGATGGTGCGGCCCAGCTTCTTCGTCAGCTGCGCGGTCAGCTCGGCCTTCTGGGCGTCGGTCAGCGCGACGGCGCTGGTCACATGGGCAGTGGACAGCTTCTGCGCCGTATCATGCAGCTTGGCGAAAGCCGTCAGGCAGTCGTCCAGCTCCCGGATGCAACCGTTGGCGCACATGACGCACAGCAGGCTCAGCACATGCTCGGGCAGCACGCCGTCAAAGGCGCTGTGCAGCACCGCAAGGCGCTCATCCTTGGGAATGGCCGGGGAAGCCAGCAGGTCAAGCGCGCCGGCCGTGCCGCAGAGCTCGTTCCGGGCCAGGCGCAGCGCATCAAGCGTCTGCGGGACGCTCGCCGTTTCCACCGCAAGGGAAAACAGCGCGTCTGCGTAGGATCTGCTCGTTTCCGTCATTGGGCATCACCGATCCCCTGCAGGAAGGAATCAATCATCTTCTGGTGATCCGCCGTGGTCATCTCGCGGCTGAGCAGCTGCTCAGTGAGCGCGGCAGAAACCTCGGTGATCTCGCGTTTGATGGATTCCTGTGCCTTTTTCTTCTCCATGGCGGCTTCCATTTCGCCCTGGCGGACGATGCCCTCGGCCCGTTCGCGCGCGTCGGCAATGATCTTTTCGCCATGCCGGTTCGCGCTCACGGTCGCGTCATGGATGATATGATCCGCCTCCGCCTGCGCGCCGGAGAGCTTCGCGGCATACGCATCGCGGGAGGCATAGGCAGTCTGCTCCGCCTCGCTGGCGGCGGCATACTGCGCGTCCAGCTCCGCCTGACGAGTCTCGATGACCTTCTTCACCGGCTTGTACAGGAACTTTTTGAGGAGCTTGTACAGGATCGCAAGGTTCACAAGGGAGATCAGGATGGACCAGATGTTAACGGAAATGATTTCCAAATATTCAGGGGTTTGGAAAAATGTTTTCACTTCCGCCACCTCGTCTTACAGGCCCAGAGTGCTCTTGAGCAGGCCCACCATGGTGCCGGGCGCAACGAACAGCAGCAGGAAAGCGATGACCAGGGAGTAAATACCGGTGGTCTCGGAGATGGCGCAGCCCATAATCATGGTCGAGCGCACCGTGCCGGCCGCTTCGGGCTGACGGCCGATGGCCTCACAGGCGTTGGCAACGGCGTGACCTTCGCCGACGCCGGGGCCGATGGCGCCGATGCCCATGCAGATACCCGCGCCCAGTGCGCAGCAGCCCAGAATGATAGCGATTGCGATAGCTTCCATGTGAAAATTCCTCCGTTCAATGTAGTCTATTGATGTTGTTGCCGCACCGTGCGGCAGATGGAGCGTTATACCATGCGCGCCGGGAATCGTTCCTGATCCGCGGGATGTGCTGCGTGCCTGCAGGCGCGCCCCTCAGGAATCCCCGAAAACCGGATCAGTTTGCCAGCTTTGCCTTGCGCTGCTTCTTTGCTGCGCGTTCAGACAGCACATCATCGCCCGGGTATGCGCCGGAGATGTTGAGCATGGTCAGCATGGCGAAGATGTAAGCCTGGATGCAGCCGGAGAAGATGTCGAAGTAAACGCTCAGGATCGCCGGGATACCGATCTGCAGGAAAGGAATGTCGCCCAGGAAACCGGGCAACCATCCCAGCACCAGATTGGACAGATTCCCCAGTGCCCAGGCCACCAGCGTCGCGATGACCGTACCGGACAGCACGTTGCCGAAGTGACGGAAGGTCATCGAGATCGGCGTCGCCACCTCACCCAGGATGTTCATCGGGAGCATGACCGGGATGGGCTCCAGGAAGCCCTTGGCATAATAGCCCGGGCCTGCCTTGAGCTTGTTCTTGGTAATCAGGCAGAACACGAGGATGGACCAGCCCGCGATCACGTTCACGTCGGAGGTCGGCGGGAAAAGGCCGAACAGCGTCATGAGGCTGGAGCAGGCTGAAATGGCCAGGATCGTCATGATGAAGGGCGCATAGCCGGCATGGAACACAGGCTCCATGTTGTCGCGGATGAGGCCGTCCACCTTCTCCACGATCCACTCCGCCGCGATCTGCCGGATGCCCCCGCCCTTGACGGTCATCCCGTGGGTCAGGAACAGGCACACGCCGATGATAGTCACCATAATCAGCCACGCGTTGACCTGCGCCTCCGTGATCAGCAGCGGCATCAGCGGCATGGGAATCTCCATGAACACCCGGGCGCCGGTGATCGACACGCCGTCGCCGCCGGTGGGCAGGTTCGTCAGGATCTTCAGCAGAATCGCCGCCAGAATCGGCAGCACGATCATCGCCAGATAGACCATGTCCAGTATCCGGAAGCGCCTGTCCCTCTCCTGCGCCTTGCTTTCACTCATTCATTTATCACCTCCTTGCACGCAATCTTCTGTATGGGGTCATTCGTCCTTCAGCAGCGCGCCGCTGAGCTTCGCGCCGATGCTGGGAAACAGCAGCGGAATCACAACGGCGATGGGATGGAAGCAGGGGGCGACATAGCCGAGCGCGCAGGACGCCAGCATCATCAGCATCCGAAGGGTACGGGAGAGCTGCGTGCGCTTGCGGGCGTTGTCCGCGTCTCCGGCGTCCAGCGCCTTCGCCACCATCTGTGCCATGAGGAAGAAATTGAGGATCGCCGTCGCCGCGCCCAGCAGGTTTCCCAGCAAGACCGTGACATCCCACCGGCCAAGCACAAGAAAAACCGCCTGCATCAGCAGACTGCCGACCAGGACGACAAGAGCAATGTAGCGCGTGCTGCGCATCACCGTTGCGTCCACTTTTTTCATCAAGTCCGAACACACCTCCTGACAGCACCGCACCGTTTGGCCGTGGGCGCTGTTTGTTCCTATTATAACTTCATTTTCACATTCCTGCAATAGGAATGGACAATTTTGTTCGTTTCGCGACCATATGATATATTTTTCACAGACAGCGGGATCAATGCGCTCCCTGCATCCGGAAGCAGGATGCCCTGTACGGCTGATTCTATCACGGGCATTGCCGCAATCGAAAACGGCAGCCCGCAAGGGGACTGCCGCAGGAACGGATGACCTCAGGAACTTACACCTTGAAGTTGACGGACTGGTCGCCCTGCTCGGACTTGCCGAAAACGTAGTCGTTGCCGGGAAGCACCGCATTGAGGATGATACCCACCAGGGAAGCCACCGCCAGACCGGACAGGCTGATGTTCACACCGCCGATGGCAAACTTGATGGAGCCGCTCATGCTGTTGACCGTATCGCAGCCCAGCGCGCTGGAGAAGTTGATGCCCAGCGCCAGCGCGATGATCAGCGCGGCGATGATGACGTTGCGGGACTTGGTGAAGTCCACCTGATTCTCCACGATGTTGCGCACGCCGACGGCGGAGATCATGCCGTAGAGGATCAGCGACACGCCGCCGATGGTGGCAGCCGGCATGCAGGAGATCAGCGCGGCGAACTTGGGGCAGAAGGAGAACACAACCGCCAGCACGGCCGCCATGCGGACAACGCCGGGGTTGTACACGCGGGTCAGCGCCAGCACGCCGGTGTTCTCGCCGTAGGTGGTGTTGGCAGGTGCGCCAAAGAGCGCCGCCAGCGTCGTCGCGCAGCCGTCACCCAGCAGGGAGCGGTGCAGGCCGGGATCCTTGATGAAGTTCTTGCCCACGGTGGAGGAAATGGCGGACATGTCGCCGATGTGCTCCATCATGGTCGCCAGGGAGATGGGCGCCATGGTCAGGATCACCGTCACCAGCGTGGACCAGTCGCAGTTGCCGATCAGCGAGAAGGCGGTGTCCTCCCACGCCACGGGCAAACCGATCCATTTTGTCTGATCCGACATGAGCGCGTCCAGCTTCGCCTTATCGAAGAGCAGGAAGGAGCCATCCTTGAAGAGGCAGATATTGGTGCCAATCACCTCGCCAGCCTCGTTCAGCACAGCGACTTCCTGGCCAAAGCAGGCCGCAAGAAGGGCGACAACCACATAGGAGACCACCACGCCCAGCAGGATGGGGATGATCTTGAACATTCCCTTGCCCCAGATATTGAAGACAACCACGATGACCAGCGCAAGGATGGCAACCCACCAGTTGGTCGCACAGTTGTTCACGGCGCTGTTGGACAGGATCAGGCCGATGGAGATGATGATCGGGCCGGTCACGATCGGCGGGAAGAAGCGCATGACACGCTCTGCGCCGCAGATCTTGAACAGCACGGAAACGATCATGTAGATCACACCGGCAACCGCCACGCCCACACCGGCGTAGGGAATCCAGTTCGTACCGTCAGCAAACTGTTCCATTTTCGCTACGGCAAGGTAGCCGCCCAGGAACGCGAAGGAGGAACCGAGGAACGCGGGCACCTTGCCCTTGGTGATCAGGTGGAACAGCAGTGTGCCCAGACCCGCGAACAGCAGCGTTGCGGAAACGGACAGGCCCGTCAGCGCAGGTACCAGCACGGTCGCGCCAAACATGGCGAACATGTGCTGGAAGCCCAGAAGGCCGAACTTGGCGGGAGAGAGCTTCTTGTTCTCGCTCATTGGTAAAACTTCCCTTCCTCATGAGTCGTGCAGTGAACAGAGACGTCTATGAGCACCGGATTGCTCCGGAGTTCAGCATGGGATGTCAGCGGCTGATCCGGCCGTCGTAGAGCGCCACGCCGTCGCCGCCGTCGATTTCCTCCATCATCACGCCGATGCGCTCGGACATGGCCGTGGGGACGTTCTTGCCAACGAAGTCGGCGCGGATGGGCAGCTCCCGGTGTCCGCGGTCGATCAGCACCGCCAGGCAGATGCGGGCGGCACGGCCCTGATCAAGGATGGCGTCCATCGCCGCGCGGACGGTGCGGCCCGTGTGCAGCACATCGTCCACCAGCACCACGGTGCGGCCCGTCACGTCATCGGGCAGGAGCTTCTCCTGCACCCGGACCTGCAGCTGGGAGGGATCGCGGTCATCGCGGTACATGGCGATATCCACCTCACCCACAGGGCACCGGACATGCTCGTACTTGTCGATGATGCTTGCCAGGCGCTGCGCCAGCGGCACGCCCCGGCGGCGGATGCCCACAAACACGACGTTGGACAAATCAAGCTGCTCCATCATCTCATGCGCCATGCGGGTCAGGGCACGGTTCATCGCATCGCCGGCCATCAGCTGCGCCTTGGGAATACCATACATCGGATTCGCCATCACTGTTCCCCCTTGAACGTGTCGCTTCATCAAATGTTCCGCTCTGCAAAAACAGCTCCCCCAGCACGATAGCTGCCGGGAGAGCGCAGGAATGCAACCTCAATAGCCGGATCTCTGCGTTCCTTTTCAGCCTCTCGTGCTGAGTTAAAGGGTCTGCTTTGAATTCCGGGGTGTAGTATAGCACAGGAGAACGCATTTGTAAAGACGTTTGCGATGCGAAAAGTTATGCGAAAAACAAAAAACCATCGCGCGTGCCCTTGACAACAAGGCACAAAAAAGGTATACTGTAACGGCTGTATAGTTAGCAATACGGGGTACCCATGCCCTGATGACACAAAATGTGAGGAGTGTTGACCCATGTTCCGTACCTACCAGCCCAAGAAGCGTCAGCGCAGCAAGGTGCACGGCTTCCGTGCCCGTATGTCCACCAAGAACGGCCGTCGTGTTCTGGCCGCCCGCCGTCGTCGCGGCCGCAAGGAGCTGACCGTCTGATTCGGTGACCGCCGGGAATCCGGCCGTCTGACCCGCGCAAGGCCCTGCCCTGCGCCTCACGTTGTGGCAAAAGCCCGCCCGATGCGTTTCCTCGCAGAACCGGGCGGGCTTTTCCTGTATTCGCAGGGAATCCCTGCACATCTGCCCCCGCAGGACGGCCCGCTTCTCCCCTGCCGTCCGACCGGATTGTAAAAGGAAGTCATCCATGGAAAGACGTTATCGGCTGCAAAAAAACAAGGCGTTCCAGTACGTGTACCATCGCGGAAAGAGCGTCTCCTGTCGGGATCTGGTCATGCTCGTCGCCAAGGGGCGCGGCATGAAGGTCGGCTTTTCCGTCAGCAAGAAGGTGGGCAACGCCGTGACCCGCAACAAGGTCAAGCGCCGCCTGCGCGAATGCTTCCGGCCCTATCTGGGGGACATGAAAAGCGGCCTGTACGTCATTGTCGCCAGGCCCTCAGTCGCTGAGGCCACCTTCCAGTCGCTGCAGCGGGACGTGCGCTATCTGCTGAAGAAGCACAACGCGCTGTCCTGGGCGCCCACGGATACACCGCCCGTCCCCAGGGGACGGAAGGCCGGGGACGAGAAGGCGACGGAAGGGAATCGCGCACGATGAAACGCTCTTTCCTGTCCGGCGCCATGCTGAAGTCGGTGCGCTTCTACCGCAGGAGCATCAGCCCCTACAAGGGCCGCGCCTGCTGCCGCTTCATTCCGACCTGCTCCCAGTATGCCCAGACCGCCATCGAGCGCTACGGGGCTTTCAAGGGCGGAAGGCTGGCGCTCCGGCGGCTCATGCGGTGCAATCCCTGGTCAAAGGGCGGGTATGATCCCGTGCCGGAGGATCCCTGCATCACGTTAAGGAGGGAATAACCCGAAATGAACGAGTTCCTCAAATCCATCCTCGATGGCCTGCACACGTTCATCCCCAGCTACGGCTGGTGCGTGGTCGCGTTCACCATCATCGTTCGTCTGTGCCTGCTGCCGCTGGACTACAAGTCCCGCGTGGGGATGCGCAAGATGAGCCAGCTCGCGCCCAAGCAGGCCGAACTGCAGAAGAAGTACGAGAAGGATCCCGAGAAGTACCAGCGCAAGCTGGCGGAGCTGTACAAGAAGGAGAGAGTCTCTCCCATGTCCGGCTGCTGGCCGATGCTGATCTCCATGCCCATCCTGCTGGCCATGTTCACAGCCATGAGAATGATGGCCAACGAGCAGCTGGCCCAGCAGGCCTTTGGCATTCTCCTGAACGGCGAGCCGCAGCTGGAGCCCTTCCTGTGGATCCGGAACCTGTGGATGCCCGACAGCCCCTTCAACGCGGCCTGGCCCTCCGCGGACAGCCTGCGCCTGATTGAAGCCAACCAGTGGATGTACGCCGTCAAGGAGCTGAACCTCGCCGAGCTGGTTGAGCTGAGCGGCATCCTGAACGCCAATCTGGGCGCTGTCTCCCTGCCCGATGCCGCCAGCATTCAGGTTCTGACGGAGGGCATGAGCATGTCCGGTCTGATCGGGTTGAACAGCAGCGAGCTGCTGGCCCTGGCTGAAGCGGCGAAGATCGACGTGAGCGCGCTTGCCCTCACCGACGGCACCGCCATCGCCGTCACCGAAGCCAGCTACAATTCCATGATGACCAGCATCTATCATGCCTTTGAGGCGCTGTTCTCCACCGCCAAGGAAAACAACACCCTGAGCACCACCATTCAGCTGATCGCGGACTCGATGAAGGCCATGCCCGCATACATCGAGCACACCGCCGTGAATGAGGGCTGGACCATCAACCTCATCATCACCAGCATGACCGTGGCGAAGGAATGGAACGGTCTGTTCCTGCTGCCCCTCATGTCCGGCGGCAGCCAGTACCTGATGACCGTGCTGAATCCCACCACCCCCAACCAGACGCCCGCCACGGACAAGGATGGCAATCCCAAGCCCAACACCGGCGCGTTCATGAAGTGGTTCTTCCCGCTGTTCTCCCTGTACCTGTGCTCCAGCTACAACGCTGCCTTCGCCACCTACTGGGTCACCAGCAACCTGATCGCCATGGCGCAGAACATCCTGATCAACAAGTACCTCGATCGCAAGGAAGCCAGCGCCAGGGAGAATCCCGATATCGTCTGATCCCGTTGACAGCATCGACATGACCGGGGCGTCGCGCCCCTTTGGAGAGGGAGTTTACAGTTACCATGAGAACCTATGAAGCCACCGGCAAAACCTACGAGGAGGCGCTGCAGAACGGCCTGACCGCCCTGAACGCCACCATCAGCGACGTGACCATCGACGTGCTTGAGGAGGGCAGCAAGGGCCTGTTCGGCCTGTTCGGCAGCCGTCCCTACAAGGTGCGTCTGACCGTGAAGGAGGAGCTGGAGGAGGATCCGCTGGCAGAGCTGTTCGCCGCGCCCGAAGCCAAGCCCGCCAGGGAGAAGAAGCCCGCCGCGCCCAAGGCTGAGAAAAAGCCCGAACCCAAGCCGGAAAAGAAGGCTGAGCCCAAGCCGGAAAAGCCTGCGGAGCCCAAGCCCGAAAAGAAGGCCGAGCCCAAGGCGGAGCAGCCCGCAGAGGGCAAGCCCGAAAAGAAGGCCGAGGACGCCCCCAAGGCCGAACAGCCCAAGCCCGTCCAGCGCAAGGCCAAGCAGCCCCGCGCCGAAAAGCCCGCACAGGCGGAAGGCAGCGAAGCCGCCGAGAAGCCCCAGCGTCAGCCCAAGCCCCGCAAGGAGCGTACCCCCAAGGCGGAGAATCCCGCGAAGGAGCAGCCCAGGCGCGAGCCCAAGCCCGAGGTGAAGCCGCTGGAGAAGCCCGTTGTCACCATGATCCCCGACGCCGAGGTCGAGGCTGACTCCCCTGCCGGCAAGGCGCAGGCCTTCCTCAGGGAGCTGACCCATCTGATGGGCGTGGACGTTGAGGTCGCCGTGGGCACGGACGAGGAGAAGAACGTGTTCGTGCAGATGACCGGCGATACGCTGGGCATCCTGATCGGCCGCCGCGGCGAGACGCTGGATGCGCTGCAGTATCTGACCAGCCTGAAGGTGAACCGCGGTCAGGACGATTATACCCGCGTGACGCTGGACACGGAGAATTACCGCGCCAAGCGCGAGGACACGCTGATTCGTCTGGCGAACCGGATGGCGAACCGTGCGGTCAAGACGGGCCGCAAGGTGAGCCTGGAGCCCATGAACCCCTACGAGCGCCGCATCATCCACAGCGCGCTGCAGGCCAACGACGCGGTGGACACGCACTCCGAGGGTGAGGAGCCCAACCGCCACGTGGTTATCACGCTTCGCAAATAACCCGGACGGACGCAGGCGCGGGGGCATACTTTCCTGATTCTTCGCGTACAGCTTGTGCGCCTGCTCCCTATCATTCTCAAAAAACAGCCCGTCAGCAGAGACATTTTCGTCCCTGCTGACGGGTCGTTTTGGATTATCGGTGTCTCTGAAGCGCCGCCCGGGTGGAGATACGCCGTGCGAATGAGAATCCGCCCGAAACCGTATCATTCCCTGTTTTGCGATGCGGCTTGTGCTTCCAGTTCAGCGATCCGCTGATTCATCGCCGTCAGCGCCTTGACCGCAGCCTCCAGCATCCCGTACTCATTCAGCTTCGGGTCCACCATCAGCAGCATGTTCGGCAGCCTGGTGCTTGGCATCAGCCGCTCATCCACATGCATGGCATCAATCAGGATCAGATCATCCGGCATATACCTCGGATCAAACTTCATCATCAGGAATCCGCCTGTCCGATAGCTGACCTGACAGATCCCCAGCTTGTTCGCGTTCACGCGCAGCTGCGCGATGTCCAGCAGCGTCTCCACCACCGGCGGAATATCGCCAAAGCGATCCAGCAGCTCGTCAATGATATCGCTGCGGTCCTCCTCCGTCGTCAGGCTCGCAATCCGCTTGTACATCTCCATCCGCAGCTTGTCATCCTGCACATAGCTCTCCGGCAGGTACGCATCCACCTTGATGTCCACGCGGGTTTCGAGGTGCTCCAGCCGGGTCGGCTTGCCGGCCAGCTCATCCTTCGCCTCCTGCAGCGCCTCCTCCATCAGCTTGCAGTACATGTCGTAGCCGACGGTAGCCAGATGGCCGTGCTGCTCCGGGCCAAGGATATTGCCCGCGCCGCGAATCTCCAGATCGCGCATGGCGATGCGGAAGCCCGCGCCGAACTCCGTGAATTCGCGGATGGCCGCAAGGCGCTGATCCGCCGTTTCGGAGAGGTTCTTGTCCGGCCGGATCGTGAAGTAGGCGTACGCCTGCCGGTTGCTCCGGCCCACGCGGCCGCGCAGCTGATACAGCTGGCTCAGGCCGAAGCGATCCGCGTCAAAGACAATCAGCGTGTTCGCCGTGGGCACGTCCAGGCCGCTCTCGATGATGGTGGTGCACAGCAGCACGTCATAGCTGCCCGCATAGAAGTCCATCATCACATCCTCCAGGCCGTGCTCCTTCATCTGCCCATGGGCCACGCCGATCCGCGCTTCCGGCACAAGGGTGCGCAGACGGGCGTAGAACTCATGAATCGTGCGGACGGAATTGTACAGGAAGTATACCTGCCCGCCGCGGCTCAGCTCGCGCAGGATCGCATCGCGGATCATCCCGTCGTTGTAGTCCACCACGCGGGTTTGCACGGGCAGGCGCTCCTCTGGCGGCGTCTGCAGGATGGACATATCGCGGATGCCGACCATCGACATATGCAGCGTGCGCGGAATGGGCGTGGCGGACAGCGTCAGCACGTCCACCTGTCTTTTCAGATTCTTGATGGTCTCCTTGTGCTGCACGCCGAAGCGCTGCTCCTCATCCACAATGAGCAGGCCGAGATCGCGGAACTCCACGTCCTTGGCAAGCAGCCGGTGGGTGCCCACAAGGATGTCGATGTCGCCCGCCTTGAGGCGCTGGAGAATCTCCTTGGTCTCCTTGGCGGTCTTGAAGCGGCTGAGCACCTCCACCTTGACCGGGAAGCTCTTGAACCGCTTCAGCACCGTGTTGTAATGCTGCTGCGCAAGGATGGTGGTGGGCGCAAGAATGGCGACCTGCTTGTCATCCATCAGCGCCTTGAAGGCCGCGCGCAGGCTGACCTCGGTCTTGCCGTAGCCCACGTCGCCGCACAGCAGACGATCCATGTTGCGCGGGGACTCCATATCCGCAGTGATCTCCCGCACGGAGTTCTCCTGATCGGGCGTCAGCTCATAGGGGAACTGATCCTCAAACTCCCGCTGCCACGGGGTATCGGGGCTGAAGGCGAAGCCCGTTTCCTGCGAACGCTTGGCGTAGAGCGCTACCAGATCAAACGCCAGCGTCCTGAGTCCCTCGCGTACCTTCGCCTTCTGCTTGCCCCACTCATTGGAGCCAAGGCTGTTGAGCCTGGGCGGGCTGCTGGGATTGCCGATATAGCGCTGAACCCGGTCAAGCTGCTCGATGGGCACATTCAGCTTGTCCTTGCCGTTGTACTGGATCTGCAGATAATCGCGCCGGACAGCCGCGCCGCCCGTGGCGCCGCCCGCCCTGATCTGCGTCGTGCCGAGGAAGATGCCCACGCCGTACTCCTCATGCACCACATAATCGCCGGGCTTCAGGTCTGTGAAGGCAGCGATCTTCTCGCCCGCCGCTTTCCGCTTCTTGGCCTTGCGGTAACCCGCGCCGTACACATCCGTATCGCTGACGACCACCAGTCCTGCCTCCGGCCAGACAAAGCCATGGCTGAGCGTACCCGGCAGCACCTGCACACAGCTTGCAGGCAGCGCCGTGATCTCCTCATCAAACCGCGCCGTCACGTTCAATTCCGTCAGCGAACGGCAAAGGCGCTGTCCGCGCGCCACGCCGCCGCACAGCACGGCAATGCGCATGCCTTCCCCGAGCCACTGCCGGCAGTCCTCAGCCAGATCGCGCATCTGGGAGCCGTAGCCGGTCACGCGCTGTGCTTTCAGGTCGATCGCGTCCTGTGCCTGTACGCCGCCCAGGCCCTCCAGGAACTCCGACACGGCGACGATGGCCTTGCCGTTCAGGCTGAAAAGCACTTCCTCCCAGCTCATCAGCAGGTTCTGCTGCTCCACAACCGCCTCGCCGCGGGACATCGCGCCGTTCAGATCCTCCGCGAAGCCATTTTGCCTTTCCTCCGCCCTGCGGCGCAGCAGATCGGGATCGGTCAGCACCACCACATCGGGCTGATACCAGTCGACGATGCTGTTCATCTCATCCGTCAGCACGGGCAGCCACGCGCGGATGCGCCGGAAGGGCACGCCGCCCTCCAGGGTATCCGCATCGTTCATCAGCTGGGCCATGCGGCGTTCCAGCTCGGCGATGCGGGTCGCGGTCTGATCCCTGGCCTGTACCTTCGGGCTGATCTTCCTGTCGAAATAGGCAGCGGCCTCACCCTCGTCGTCCGTATCCGGCAGCGGCGGAAGATCGGCAAAGAGCGCACCCTCCTGCGGCTTGTCCGGCCTTGCGTTCCGGATCGCCTCACGCATGCGCGCCGCCGCCGGAGCATACTCCTCCTCCCCCAGCAGCACCTCCGTCGCAGGCGCAAGGACGCAGCTCTCCAGCCGTTCCAGGCTCCGCTGACTCAGGCAGTCAAAGGCCCGGATGGAGTCGACCTCGTCGTCAAAGAACTCGATGCGCAGGCTCTGGGAGCCCGCAGGCGGGTACACATCCAGTATCGCGCCGCGCATGGCGCATTGCCCCTTGCCCTCCACCATGCCGACGCGCTCATAGCCCATGGCGGTCAGGTCGCGGATGAGCTGCTTGGGGTCGTTCACATCGCCCACCTGCAGCCGGATGGTCGATCGCCGGAAGCGGTCGGCGTTGCCCATGCGCTGCACGGCCGCATCCACCGAGGCGCACAGCAGCTTCACGCTGCCATCCGTCACGCGGGAGAGGGTTTCCAGCCGCCGCCAGGCGCTCTCATGGCTGGAGGCACCGCGCGTCAGGTCGATTTCACCCCCGGGCAGGCACACCGCCTGCGTGCCCAGCAGCTGCTGACCGTCGTCCGCGTCGTGGGTCGCCCTCAGGTCGTTGCCGCTCAGCAGCAGCACGCGCTTGCCCGTCTCATCCGCAATCTTCGCCGCGATGAACGCCGCCATATCCTCCGGCAAGCCAGTCAGCGCCACCGGGGAGCAGCTGCTCACCCGCTCATAAAGACGATCCATCGACGGTGCCCTCGTGCTGCCGAACAATGCTTCCTTCAATTCGCTCTCTCCTCTCTCCACACGCCAAACGGCTCTCCCGCCGGGAGAGCCCCCTGTCAGCCTTGCTCGCTGGCCTTACTTCCCATTATATTGCTGCATGGCATGGTCAATACCGTTTTTGATCCAGTCCTCCACGCAATCCGCCGCACGGGCAAAGGCCTTCTCCATCTCCTCGCGCTCCTCCCGGAGCCGGTAGGTGGACAGCACCCAGTCCGCCAGATCCCAGCCCTCCGGCTTTGCGCCCACGCCCACGCGGATGCGCGGGAAGCCCTGCTGATTGCCGATGCAGCCCAGAATCGAGCGCATCCCGTTGTGCGTGCCCGCGCTGCCGGACTTGCGCACCCGCAAGCGGCTCAGCGGCAGGTCGATGTCATCGTAGATGACGATCAGGCTGCTCAGCGGACACTTGTACCACTGCAGTAGCTCCTGCACGCACTCCCCCGACGCGTTCATGTACGTCTGGGGCATACAGAGCACCACACGATTGCCGTCATACACCGTTTCCGCGATCATGCCGCCAAACCGCTTCCGGCTGATCTCCACGCCCCAGCGCTTCGAGAGCACCTCCAGCGTCTCAAACCCCGCGTTATGCCGCGTCCGGGCGTACTGTGCGCCCGGATTGCCCAGGCCCACGACAAGATACGTCTGCTTCTCCATGTCCATCCTCCAAAACACGCTATGGCGGGGAAGTCCCGGACTCCCCCGCTGGATGTTTCATTTTCCTGTCCCGTCCGCCTGATGCGCCTGTTCCATGCGCAGCCAGGCGGAATACACCGTGCACAGGATACGCCATGATCAAAGAGTCGACTGAAGCCGCGCCAGCTCCTGCTCAATCATCGGCTTGTCCGCGTAGTTCAGCGGCGAGAAGCGGCCCTTCAGGGCCGTTTCCAGCTTCTCAACGGCAGCCGCCGTATCCCCTGCCTCCAAGTCATACCGGCTGAGGAACCACAGGCTGTCGATCTGCCCCGGCTTTTCCTCATGGGCCTTCTCAAACCATTCCTTCGCTGTGGTTCTGTCCCCCAGGACACGATAATAATACTGCGCCAGATTGTCCAGGCACACGGGATCCTCGTCGTCATACTCAACGGCGTCCTGCAGGAGCTTGAAGGCCTTCTCCTTGCGCTCCTCCCACTGCTGGTCGAGGAGCTTCTGCTTCTCCTCCACGCTCAGGCCCTCAGCCACGGTCTCCTGCCCTGGAACCTCGCCGGGAATCCTCACCTCGGTGCTTTCGTCTACCACGGGCTTCTTCTCCGGCAGCAGCTGCTCCACATACAGGTAGCCCAGCGTCTGATAGGTCAGCCCCGTCGGATACTTCTCGTGTTGACGTGCCAGCAGGTGTACGCCCTTGTCCAGCTGACCCGTGCGGGCGCAGCAGCAGGCATAATCCACAAACAGCTGGCTCTTGCGGTCCGGCGTGAGGTCGGGCGCCTTCTGCGTCTTGATGAGCAGCTCCATCGCCTGCTCATAGCTGCCCTCGCGGATCAGCAGAATCGCATATCCCAGCATCGGCCGCGCGGACAGAAGCCCACCGGCCATCGCTTCCTCATACAGTTTCCTTGCCTTTTCCAGATTCCCCTTGTTGTGGGCATTCAGGGCCATTGAGCCCTTGATTGCTGCCATAAAACCCATTGCCGTGCGTCTCCTTACTCATTCCCGCCGGCTCTCCAGCTTGCGCCTGAGCCAGTCGTATCTGTATTGTAACGCATTTCTCGTTTCTTGTACAGAGCTTTCCTCAAAAAGTGAGGGCTCGCTCATCATAGCAATCGCCCTGCGCACCATTTCCAGCGCCGCGGGGATGTCCGCCTCGGTATGCTCATAATACTTTGCCAGCTCGATATACGGCGTGACGCCGCCCTCCCGGCAGCGGATCATCTCCTGCCAGACGGCGGCCGCCTCCTGCTTTTCGCCATTCCGGCGATAGCTGACCGCCAGCCGCTGCTGCCCCATGGCATGCATCTCGCCGCCGGTCAGCCGGTAGCAGCGCCGCGCCTCCTCCGTGTGCCGGAAGCGATCCAGCGCCACGCCCATCGAGTACACATCCTCGTCAAAGCGCAGCTGCTCGGGGTTCTCATACATCCGGCACATGTGGCACAGCAAATTCTGAAGGCTGACAATATCCTGCTCGTTGTGCTCCAGCACATCGTCCAGCAGATGGAAATCACCCGTTTTCAGGTACGAGAAGAACCGTTCCGGCACCTGTGCGCCGGGCAGATCGTCCACGCGCGGGATGCCCAGCAGCGCCTCCTCCAGATTGGTCAGGTTGCACTTGCGCAGCCGCAGCTTCCACACGCGCCGGGCGATGTGCAGCAGGTCGATATGGGGCTTGTCCAGCACCGTTGTGCGGATACGGTTCATGATGAACCGGTTGCGCAGCAGCGGCAGGTCGAAGGTCTTGCCGTTGAAGGTGCAGATCACGTCGAAGTCCCCCGCAATGCGGATGATCTCCTCCAGCAGGAATCTCTCCTCCGGGTAGTCCCGCATGACCAGCTGCCGCACATGGAAGCCATCCTCCGCCAGATAGCCAAGCCCCACCTCAAAGGCCACCGTGCCCGATCCCATCAGGCCGGTGGTTTCCGTATCAAGGTAAAGGATGCGGTCGGCCGAAAAATCCGATGGCATGTCCTCACCCTGCATGAGCATCACCGTGTCGCGCTGCAGCGGGTATTTGGAGGGCGCATGGGTGGATTCCGTCCGCCAGCAGTCCGTAAAGACCGGCTGCGACGCGGGCGATACCTCGGTCACGCTGATCCTGACCTTGGGCTTTTCGATAGCTTTGAGCTTATCGCGCAGGTTCATCCATGCGGCCTCCTTTCCCGATTCGTACCCCTTTTTCCCAGTATATACTCCCTTAGCGGGTGAGTTCCTGCAGAAGCTCGCGGGCAGTCTTCTTGCCGTTCATCCCAATCTCGCCCATCGGGCCCGCACAGTTCGGACAGCCCGCCTCACAGGGACAGTCCGTCACGATCTGCAGCGCCTGCTCCAGCAGCAATCCCTGCATCCCGTACGCCTTATGGCTCAACCCCACACCGCCCGGACAGTTATCGTAGAGGATAATCGTGGGTTTGTCCGTGATCGGGCTCTTCACCTGATACAGCACTGCCACATCCTGCGGCGCGCACATCAGGGACAGGGGCGCGACGATCCGCAGCAGATTCGTCACACCCAGCATCCCGTTTTTCAGCGTGTCGTTATCATACCTTGCCGCCAGCCCGTCCGGCAGCGTCCACCACATCGCCTCGGTGTGCATGTCCGTCTCCGGCAGGCGCACATGCCCGAAGCCGAGGTTCTCATGGGTATCGAACTTGATTTTCTTGAACATCGTCACCAGGCTCGTCACCCGCACCTCGCCCAGGCCGCGATGCACGCCGCTGGTTTCGTCCTCCCGCTCAATGTCGAGCAGGCTCAGGCTGATATTGAGGTCGCTGTCGGTGTAGTACCCCACGTCCACCTGCCGGATGAACGCCTTGCACGCGTCAAAGTCCAGCTTCTCCACCTGATACTGCTGTGCCTCGTGCATGTAGATGGCGTTTTCGTGCAGCAGCATCGGCACGGTGAAGCGGTCCATCTCGCCGATCACGCGGTGATTGCGCGGATTGGTGATGTCGATAATCATGAAGTTCTCTTCCGCCGCCGCGCTGCGCAGGCTGATCTGGGAAGCCGGGAAGTCCTCGGCAGACCAGTGGTAGCGCCCGTCCACATGGCGGACGATGCCGGCTTCCTCGAGGTAGTCCAGCAGCTCCTGCGTGCCGGGAGCGTTGCCGAAGCGGTCGCCGTCCTCAAAGGGCAGCTCAAAGGCTGCGCACTTGAAATGGCTGAGGAGCACGTACAGATTGTCCGGATTGAGCAGCGCGTTCTCCGGCGACTGGCGCAGGAAATAGTCCGGGTGCGAAACAATGTACTGATCCAGCGGCGCGGACGAGGCGACATAGAACACGATGCTCGTGCCCTTGCGGCGGCCCGCGCGGCCCGCCTGCTGCCAGGCGCTGGCAATCGTACCCGGATAGCCGCAGAGGACGCAGGCATCCAGCGCGCCGATATCAATGCCCAGCTCCAGCGCGTTGGTGGAGACCACCGCGTCCACCTGACCGGAACGCAGCCCCTTCTCGATTTCCCGGCGCTCCGTGGGCAGATACCCGCCGCGATAGCCGCGCACGCGCCCCGCGTTCCCCAGCGGATCGCGCACCAGATCCTTCAAATACTTGGTCAGCACCTCCACCGCCAGCCTTGACCGGGCGAAGGTGATGGTCTGGATATTGTTCTTGAGCAGCATGGAAGCGATTTTGCGCGTCTCCGGCAGCACGCCTCGCCGGATGCCCAGCTGGCGGTTGACCACCGGCGGATTGTAGAACACAAAATGCCGCGTTCCCATGGGAGCGCCGTTGTCATCCACCATGTGCACGGGGCGGCCCGTCAGCGTCTCCGCCAGCTCCTGCGGATTGGCGATGGTCGCCGAGCAAAGGATGAACTGCGGGTTGCTGCCGTAAAACGCGCACAGGCGCAGCAGGCGGCGCAGCACATTGGCAAGGTTGGAGCCAAACACGCCGCGGTAGGTGTGAATCTCGTCGATCACGATATACTTGAGGTTCTCAAACAGCTTGACCCACTTGGTATGGTGGGGCAGGATGCCCGAATGGAGCATATCCGGATTGGTGACAACAATGTGGCCCGCCTGCCGCACCGCCTTGCGCGCCGCGCCGAGCGTATCGCCGTCGTAGGTGTAGGTCTTGATGTCCACGCCCATGGCCTCGATCAGCTCATACAGCTCACTGACCTGGTCGGCGGAAAGCGCCTTGGTCGGAAAGAGGTAGAGGGCACGGGCGTCCTCATTGGCGAGAATCGCGGAGAGCACGGGCAGGTTGTAGCACATGGTCTTGCCGGAAGCGGTGGGCGTGACCACAACAATGTCGTGCCCGGCCAGCACCTCGCGGACAGCATGGGCCTGATGGGTATAGAGCCGGTGCACGCCGCGCCCGGCCAGCACCGGCAGGAGGCGGGCATCGAGGCCGTCCGGGAAGGGCGCGTAGCGCGCCTCGCGCGGCGGCATGGTTTCCCAGCGGACAACATTCTGCATGAACAGCGGATCGCACTGCAGCTGCTGGGTCAACTGATCGACATTCATCGCAACACCCCCGGGAATCGTCTGTTTAGGGCGCGCTGCCCTGTCACGTTCCATTATACCGCACCTTTGTTCGCTTGTAAAGGCGAACACCGACATATTTCACCTTCACGCGGAAACGAAAACCTCCCGACCGTCGCACAACAGCCGGGAGATCATGATATGCAAACTCGATGCAGGCGAGTGTCATAATCCGGAACGGATTACGCTTCCTGACGGGTCTTGGGGAGCGCACGCATCACGTTGCCGCTACGCAGGCAGCGGGTGCAGACGTTCATACGCTTCGCCGTGCCGTTGACCACAACGCGGACATTCTGAACATTGGGAGCCCAGATGCGGTTGGTCTTACGGTTGGAATGGCTGACGTTGTGACCGTTCAGCGTACCCTTCGCGCAAATTTCGCAGTACTTACCCATGGAAATCCACCTCCTTGTTGGAGTATGCACACATCAAAGCCATGATATTGTAGCATGGAAGGAACAAAAAAGCAAGGGGTGTTTCCCGGTTTTTGCGGAGAAAATCAGAATAATTTGCAAAAAAGCCTCAACGGCAGACGAACAGGCCGTACTCCTTGGGCAGGGAGAGCACACCGTCCGCCATGTGCGCCCTGAACGCGGCCAGAAGCACCTCATCCGGCACATCCGCGATGGCAGACATCTGCTGCATGGAGCGCAGGTAGGCAATCAGGTCGGACAGGTCGGTCACGTCCAGCGCGTCCTCCCGGTCATGCCGCGAAACATGACCGAAGACGGCAGACAGCTGCGCTTCGCCATTCTGCAGGGTAAAGCGCTTGTTCGTCTCCAGGGGCATGTCCAGCATCCGCGCCACAGCCTCCAGCACGCCGTTTTCGCCGAAGGTTGCGGCATAGAAGCGTCCGCCCGGCTTCAGCACCCGGCGAATCTCCCGCAGCGCCCGCCCGATGTCCGGCACGTGGTAGAGCATCATGTTCGCGATCACCACATCGAAGGACGCGTCCGCACAGGGAATCCGCTGCGCGTCCGCCACGGCATAATCCGCCGCAAGGTGCGCCGTGTTCGCCCTTGCCGTTTCCAGCATCCCGGCGGAGACATCGGTCAGCGTCACATGGCAGCCCTCCGGCAGCGCCGCACCCTGCCACATATGCCCTGTCCCGCAGCCCAGCTCCAGCACCCGTTCCCCCGGCTGCAGGGCGTAATGGCTCACAATCCACGCGCCAAAGGGCTGGCGGTTCCGGCTGTACTTCTCATGGATGCTGATGCGCGTGGAAAGCCGCGCGGAGGTGGCGTACTGGCTGACGATAACCTGCTGATCGGTCAGAGACATCTGCATTTTCCTCCCTTTCCCGGCAGGGATTCGACAGCGTCAGGTCGAATTCCTCCTGCAGCCTTTATTTGAGAGGATATTCCGATGAATCTACGCATCCGGAGCACCGGCGCCGCCGGGATCACACTTTGCTGGAACGCACAGCCGCAAGCCGCGGCTTACCGCGTCTTCTGGTCGGACAGGGAAACCGCGCCGTCCTTCTTCAAGGCGCTGCCGGATACCCCGCAGACCGCCTGCGATTTCCCCCGTATCCCCGACCGGCCCTACCGTTTCTATGTGCAGGCGCTGGATGCTTCCGGCCATGCGCTCCGCACCTCGGATACGATTCTCTCCGAGGTCGCGGTCATCCCGCAGCCACAGCTGGAGAAGCTCGATCGCGGCCTTGTCGCGGTCAGGACGCCGCAGGGCGTTTTTCTCTCGTGGCGGCTGCTGCGCCAGGAAGTCCGGGGCGCGGCAAGGGATCGGCTGATCGGCGCGGACTTCACCGTCTACCGTGACGGGGATGCCATCACCCGTGTGACGGACAGCACGAATTACCTTGATCCCGATGGGACGGACGCCTCCGTCTATGCGGTTGCCGCCGATGGCGAAACGCCCTGTGAGCCCGTCCGCGTGTGGGAAAAGGGCTACTGCGACCTGCCGCTTCACAAGCCCGGGGGCGGCGTAACGCCTGCCGGACAGCCCTACGAATACACGGCGAACGACATGTCCGTGGGCGATGTGGACGGGGACGGCAAGCTGGAATTCATCGTCAAATGGGATCCCACCAACAGTCAGGACGTGTCCGTCAGGGGCTATACCGGGCGCTGCATTTTGGATTGCTACCGGCTGGACGGAACGCTGCTCTGGCGGCTGGACATGGGGCCCAACATCCGCGCGGGGGCGCACTACACCCAGTTCATGGTCTATGACTTTGACGGCGACGGCAAGGCTGAGCTGTCCGTCAAGACCGCGCCCGGTACCCGCATGACCCGCTTTGCTCCGGACGGCACGGCGTCCTCCTTCTATGTCACCCTGCCGCAGGAGGACATCCGCCGGGGCGTGACGCATCAGGACAATTACGTCTGCTCCGCAGCGGATTACCGCCGCCATGTCGCCGACATGTTCCGGAGCTGGCACATCCATCCGGAGGTCGTGCGCGGGCAATGGCCCGCCACGCTGGAAGACTGCTTCGGCATTGCGCAGCGATACGCCTATCCGCTTTCCGCCGCCGATGCGGAGGCCCTGGCGGACTACTTCATCCGTGAATACGCCCCATCCCGTTCCCCGCGCAATCAGCTGGACGCCTTCGAGGGCTTCATCTACGACGGTCCGGAATACCTGACGATGTTCGGCGGCGACGGGCAGGAAATCGAGACGATTCCCTTTCCCTTTCCCCGCGTGGACGATGGGCTGATGTGGGGCGATTACGCCTGGAACCGCATTGAGCCCTGCAACCGGGTGGACCGCTTCCTGTCCGGCGTGGCGTACCTGGATGGCGTGCATCCCTCGCTGATCGTCTGCCGCGGGTACTACACGCGCACCTGCCTTGCCGCCTACGACCTGCGCGAGGGCCGGCATCATCTGCGCTGGTCGGTGGATTCGGGCTTCCTGCCGATGCGAAATCCCTTCCGCATCAGCGAGGGCGACGCACAGGACGGCACCGATCCGGTCTACGGCTGCCTCGCCCGGCAGGGCAATCACAGCCTGTCCTGCGCCGATGTGGACGGCGACGGCTGCATGGAGATCATCTACGGCGCAGCCTGCATCGGCCACGACGGGTCGCTCCTGTATTCCTCCACCGGGACGCTGCCGGACGGACGCACCGCCAAGCTCGGCCACGGCGATTCCATGCATGTGGCGGACATCGACCCGGACGTGCCGGGGCTGGAAATCTTCAACGTCTTTGAGGAAGGCAGGCACGCACCCTATGGCTTTGCCCTGCGCGATGCGCAAACCGGCGAGGTGCGCTTTGGGGAATACCACGAGGGCGATCTGGGACGGTGCATGATCGGCGATGTGCTGCCGGAGGTGCGCGGTCTGCAGGTCTGGGCCAGGGGCATGTACGATTGCCGCGGCCATCGTCTGGATGCGCCCGAGCCCTCCACCAACGCCCGCATCTACTGGCTGGGCGACCTGACCACCCAGCACACGGACACCCCCGATTACCTGCACGGCCCCAAAACAGGTCGTGTCTGCGACCTGCGCCGGGGCGTGGTGCTCGATCCCGTCGGGACGCTGACCAACAACGGCACAAAGGGCAACCCCTGCCTGATTGCGGATATCCTCGGCGATTTCCGCGAGGAGCTGCTCCTGCGCACCGAGGACAGCAGCGCCATCCGCATCTATGTTTCCACCGACCTGACCCACCACAAGCTGCCGACCTTCCTGCACGATCCGCAGTACCGCTGCGGCGTCGCCTGGCAGAACAACTGCTACAACCAGCCCGTGTATCCATCGTTCTATTACGCCTCGGACATGGATTTTCGTCAGGTATACCCATGGCTTCCCCAAACGGATGACAAGGAGGAGAACTGACATGCCTGAGCTTCCCGTAATCTACACCTGCTTCCCCGGCGGAAAGCACAAGGTGCTGACGATGAGCTATGACGACGGCCGCGTGGAGGATCGCCGCCTCGTCGCGCTGTTCAACCGTCACGGCATCAGGGGAACCTTCAACCTGAACGCGGGCATCGACTGGGATGAGCGCCGCATCCCGCTCAGCGAATATCCCGCCCTCTACGAGGGACACGAGATCGCCTGCCACACCTACACCCATCCCACCATCGCCCGCTGTCCTCTGGATCAGGTCGCGCAGCAGATTCTCGCCGACCGCCGGGGACTGGAAGCCGTCACCGGCAGGCCCGTGCGCGGTCTCGCCTACCCCAACGGCTCCTATTCCCGGGAGATCATCGATCTGCTGCCCGCGCTGGGCATCCGCCATGCCCGCACCGTCCGTAGCACCGGGCAGTTTGATCTGCCGGAGAGCTTCCTCGCATGGCCGGCCACCTGCCATCACAACGGCGCGCTGATGGAAAAGGCCCAGGCCTTCGCCGGGCTGCACAAGACACAGTACCTGTACATGATGTATGTCTGGGGTCACAGCTACGAGTTCACCGACCGGGACAACTGGCAGGTGATCGAGGAATTCTGCGAATTCATCGGCGGTCGGGAGGACATCTGGTACGCCACGAACATCGAAATCGTGGACTACATGGAAGCCGCCGGGCGGATGCAGTACACCGCCGCGGGCGACATCGCCGTCAATCCCAGCGCCCAGAGCGTCTTTCTGCAACTGGAGCTGCCCCGTCAGGGCAAGCGGATTGTGGAGGTTCCCGGCGGACAGACAGTCCGGCTGTTCTGACCCATTGCAAACGATAATCACACCAGGAGGTATCCCATGCGCTATCAGAATCCCATCGTCACCGGCTTCTATCCCGATCCCAGCGTCTGCCAGGCCAATGGCAGATACTATCTGGTCTGCTCGTCCTTTCAGTATTTCCCCGGCGTACCGCTCTTTGAGAGCGAGGATCTGGTCAACTGGACGCAGATCGGCCATGTGCTGACCCGTCCGACCCAGGTGCAGCTTGCGCATGTGCCCTCCTCCGGGGGCGTGTTCGCACCCACCATCCGCTATCATGACGGACGCTTCTACATGGTCACCACCAACGCCACCACCGGCGAGAACTTCTACGTCTGGACGGACGATATCCGCGGCGAATGGTCGGAGCCCATCGTCATTGACCAGGGCGGCATCGACCCGTCACTGCTCTTTGACGGCGAACACGTCTACTTCATCAGCAACGGTGCGGATGCGCAGGGGATCGGCGGCGTGACGCAGTGCGAAATCGACATCGCCACCGGGCGCAAGCTGTCAGCCAGCCGCTGCATCTGGCAGGGCACCGGCGGGCGATACCTCGAATCCCCCCACATGTACCGTATCGGCGGCTATTACTACCTGATGGCGGCGGAGGGCGGCACAGAGTACGGGCACATGATCGTGCTTGCCCGTGCGCAGACGCCCTGGGGGCCCTTCACCAACTGCCCGCACAATCCCATCCTCACCAACCGCAACAAGGCGCCGGGCATCATCCAGGGCATCGGGCACGGCGATCTCATTCAGGCGCAGGATGGCAGCTGGTTCATCCTGTCGCTGGGCTTCCGGCAGATTCAGCTCTGGATGCCCTTCCATCATCTGGGACGGGAGGTTTTCCTGACGCCCGTCCGGTTTGAGCAAAACGGCTGGCCGTATTGCGGCAACGACGGCACCACGGAGGAATGCTATGACATCGCGTCCGACAGGGAGCAGCTTCGCAAAACCGACTACACCTTCGATAATACCGACTGGCGCATCGACTGGTGCGGTATGCGCTGCCCGGACTGGTCGGATTACGACCTTGCCGACGGTCACCTCACCCTGCGCGGCGGTCAGGATACCCTCGACGACATGGCCAGTCCGACCTTCCTTGCCCTGCGTCAGAAGGCCTTCGACATGGCGTATACCGTGACGGTCACAAGCCTGGAGGCAGGCGAGGGCGGTGTGACCGTCTACGGAACGGAGACCGAACATTACGATCTGTTCCTCCGCCGCGATGCCAACGGCTGCGCAGCCGTGCTGAAGCTGAACATCGGCGGGATTCGCCATGAGCAGGCCATTCTGTCGCTCTCGGGCAACAGCGCGGAGCTGGTCGTCCGTTCGGACAGCGTGCATTACGATTTTCTCGTCCGGGTGGACGGCGCGGAAACCCTTCTGGGGACAGGCATGACGAAGTTCCTGTCCAACGAGATTTCGACCACCTTCACCGGCGTGATGCTGGGGCTGTTCGCGCAAAAGGGCGGCGCTGTCCGGTTTGATCAGCTGCACATCCGCTATACCTTCTGATCCGGGCTGAATAATACAGATGGGGTTCATCGCACAGCGGCAGCGTGCGGTGAACCCCTTCCATGGATATCAGCGACACGAAAACAAAAAAGCAGTCTCGCGACTGCTTTCAGATGATCCCGGCAGGATTCGAACCTGCGACCTTTTGATTCGTAGTCAAACACTCTATCCAGCTGAGCTACGAGACCATGGTTGTCAGGACGGGTGACAGGTCAGGCCATGAACCTTGTGAAGAAGTGATCCCGGCAGGATTCGAACCTGCGACCTTTTGATTCGTAGTCAAACACTCTATCCAGCTGAGCTACGAGACCACATCGCCACCCGCAATGCCTTTCAGCATTCCCTGACAGCTCTGTTATTATATCGCTGATCATCCGATTTGTCAAGTATCTATTTCAAATTTTCTGAAAAAATCGGTTTTGAGTAAATTCCCAAAGTAAGTTCCACAGTGGACGAGGGAGTGGAAGCTAGTGTG
>JBJEUF010000160.1:0-1739 GCA_051883695.1 Aristaeellaceae bacterium | reverse complement strand
TTCCAGCAGTTCAACCTGCTGCCCAAGCTGACGGCGCAGGAGAACGTGGAGCTGCCGCTGATCTATCAGGGCATGAGCGCGGGCAAGCGCCACAAGCGCAGCCGCGAGGTGCTCGACCGCGTGGGGCTGCTCGAGCGCATGCACCACAAGCCGACCGAGCTCTCCGGCGGCCAGCAGCAGCGCGTGGCCATCGCCCGCGCGCTGGCCGGCGATCCGTCCCTGATCCTGGCCGACGAGCCGACGGGCAACCTGGACTCCAAGACCGGCGCGGAGGTCATGAAGCTCTTTCACGAGCTGCACGAGGCGGGCAACACCATCGTGCTCATCACGCACGACGCGAAGATCGCGGCCCAGACGCCGCGCGCCATCCACATCCATGACGGCCGGGTGCTCGAGCCGATGGACGAGAGCGAGGTGGTCATCTGATGAACCCCATTGAGACGATCAAGATGGCCTTCAAGGCGATCTGGGGCAACAAGATTCGTTCCTTTTTGACCATGCTGGGCGTCATCATCGGCGTGATGAGCGTGACCGTGCTGATGGCCATCGGCCAGGGCACGACCTCCTCCGTCACCGATTCCATCTCCTCGATGGGCACGAACATGCTCAGCGTCACGATTCAGACGCGCCGCTTCGGCTTCGGCATGAACAAAAGCTCCCGCAGCTCCAGCGCGAAGGGCACCGTCATCCTGAAGGCGGAGGATGTGCTGGCGCTCAAGGACAACGAATACATCCAGTATGTCTCCCCGACGGTGTCCGGCAGCCTGACCGTCAAGGCCGGCAGCACGAACACCACCGCCTCGATCATGGGCGTGTACCCGGATTACGCGAATATCGTCAATACCGAGCTGGCCTCCGGCCGCTACATCATCGACGCGGACGTGGAGAACCGCAGCGCGGTCTGCGTCATCGGTCCCGATCTGGCGGAGGATCTCTTCGGCAACACGAACGTGGTGGGCAACACGCTGCACGTGGACGGCCGCAAGTTCCGCATCGTCGGCGTGCTGGACGGCACGAGCTCCACGCTGGTGCTGCCCTTCACCCTGGCGCAGCGCATGCTCGAGTCCACGACGATCACGTCGTTCTACGTCTCCGCGACGGATTCGACGGTGGTCAGCGCGGCGCAGACGGCGGTGGAGCGCTTCCTGTACAAGAAGTATCAGGACGACAGCACCTATTCCATCATGAACCAGGAGGAGATGCTGGAGGCCATGGAGGAGACGGCGGGCACGCTGTCGCTGATGCTGGGCGGCATCGCGGGCATCTCGCTGCTGGTCGGCGGCATCGGCATCATGAACATCATGCTCGTCTCCGTCACGGAGCGCACGCGTGAGATCGGCATCCGCAAGGCCATCGGCGCCAAGCGGCGCAACATCCTGCTGCAGTTCCTCATCGAGTCCATCGTGCTCTCCGGCATGGGCGGCCTGCTGGGCCTGCTGCTGGGCTACGGCCTGATGCACATGCTGGAAAGCTATATGGGCATGTCGGTGGCGGCCAGCGCCGGTGTGGCGCAGCTGGCCATGGGCTTCTCGATGTTCGTCGGCGTGGTGTTCGGCCTGTATCCGGCGAACAAGGCCTCCAAGCTCAAGCCGATTGACGCGCTGCACTACAGCTAAGCCGGGAGGTGCGGCCATGAAGAAGAGATGGATGGTTCTGCTCGCGGCGGCCTTGCTGTGTCTGGCCGCCGGCGCGCAGGCGGATACGGCCCGCGTCACCAGCGGCAGCATCGAAAAGACCGT
>JBJEUF010000159.1:0-28440 GCA_051883695.1 Aristaeellaceae bacterium | reverse complement strand
TGGACACGGACGAGTTCAAGGCGCAGTTCATTGGTAAGAAGGGCCCGTTCGAGGGTGTTGACATTGTGGCGGGCGCGACCTACACGTCCAACGGCATCATTGAAGCGCTGAACAAGCTGTTCCCGGCGGAGGAAACCGCCCCCGCCGCCGAAGCCGCCGTGCTGACGGCGACTGGCGTGGGCTTCGTGAACGAGGACGTGACCGTGACTGTCACGCTGAACGAGGACGGCACGATTGCGACGCTGGCCTTCGACCTGAGCGACCAGATGGAGCCTGTCTGCAATCTGGTGGACACGGACGAGTTCAAGGCGCAGTTCATTGGTAAGAAGGGCCCGTTCGAGGGCGTTGACGTTGTGGCGGGCGCGACCTACACGTCCAACGGCATCATTGAAGCGCTGAACAAGCTGTTCGCGGCGGAGGAAACCGCCCCCGCCGCTGATGCGGAAGTTCTGACCGCGACCGGTGTTGGCTTCGTGAACGAGGATGTGACCGTGATTGTCACCCTGAACGAGGACGGCACGATTGCGACGCTGGCCTTCGACCTGAGCGAGCAGATGGAGCCTGTCTGCAATCTGGTGGACACGGACGAGTTCAAGGCGCAGTTCATTGGTAAGAAGGGCCCGTTCGAGGGTGTTGACATTGTGGCGGGCGCGACCTACACGTCCAACGGTATTATCGAAGCGCTGAACAAGCTGTTCCCGGCGGAGGAAGCCGCCCCCGCCGCCGAAGCCGCAGTGCTGACGGCAAAGGGCGTTGGCTTCGTGAACGAGGACGTGACCGTGATTGTCACCCTGAACGAGGACGGCACGATTGCGACGCTGGCCTTCGACCTGAGCGAGCAGATGGAGCCCGTCTGCAATCTGGTGGACACGGACGAATTCAAGGCGCAGTTTATTGGCAGGAAGGGCCCGTTCGAGGGCGTTGACGTTGTGGCGGGCGCGACCTTCACGTCCAACGGCATCATTGAAGCGCTGAACAAGCTGTTCCCGGCGGAGGAAGCCGCCCCCGCCGCCGCCGAAGTCCTGACCTCAAAGGGCGTGGGCTTTGTGAACGAGGACGTGACCGTGATTGTCACGCTGAACGAGGACGGCACGATTGCGACGCTGGCCTTTGACCTGAGCGAGCAGATGGAGCCTGTCTGCAATCTGGTGGACACGGACGAATTCAAGGCGCAGTTCATCGGCAGGAAGGGCCCGTTCGAGGGCGTTGACATCGTGGCAGGCGCGACCTACACGTCCAACGGAATTATCGAAGCGCTGAACAAGCTGTTCCCGGCGGAATAATCCCCAAAAGAGAAGATGGCGCTCTGCTTCTGAAACATGGAGCAGAGCGCTTTGCATACAGACAGAAAGAACCCTCTGCCGGGGCAGAGGGCAGGATGGTTACTTCTCGTCCGGAGCGGTGTAGGTGGGATCCTCCGGCTCAAACACGGGGATGTCATCGTCGGAGACAGCCTTGTCCGCTTCGGCGGCTTCCTCCCTGGCTTCGGGTGCGGGCTCGTCCGCCTTGCAGGCTTCGGCGGCTTCACGCTCCAGCGAGTCCTGCTCATCCAGCTGACGGCGCAGAGCCTCGCGCTGCTCCGCGGTCAGGGAGGAGGTGTCGATCACGTCCTCATTCATGAATTTCTCGCAGAACTCACGGACGCGGCGCTTGAGATCCTCTGCGGTATCGCGGATCTGCTCCACGGTGCCCTGATTGGCGCGGATGGTCTCCTGGCCCTTTTCAACCAGGGTGCGGGCGATATCGCCGCTCTTCTCCACGATCGCTGCTGCGGCGCCGATACCGCCGTAGACGACGCTCTTGACAATGTTTTCCAGATCGTTCATGGGATAGCTCCTTTCGTTGGTCGCAAATATGTGCCGTGCGGGAATGCACGGAGTTGCTGATTCACATGCATCATGCCTCATTGGCAGATTCAGTATACATCCTGACAACGCAGCGTTCAAGGGAGTTTGATTAGAATTTGCGAAGAGTTTCTTTAGAACGTGTTTTTCGTTGGGCGGCCGGTCACGTCCGGTTCAACACCGCAGCAGCACCTCGGGCAGAAGGGCTTCCAGCAGATCGGCCTGACCGGACGGATCATCGGGCACGGCCATCCACTGCTGCCTGTCCGCGGGGGTGAGGGCCTGCAGCGCGCTGCGGGCATCCTCCCGAACGGTGGCGATCACGGCGCGGCGATCCATCAGGCAGGAACGGACCGCGTCGAGGAAGGCCGCGCAGGCGAGCACATCGGCGGTGAGCCCATCCAGCAGCAGCGGCGCGTGGACGTTCACGGTGCTTTGCAGGCTGGGCGCGGCAATCGTCTCCAGCACCGCGGGAACGGCAATCCACCGTTCGTCCGACAGGCGGATGCGGCAGGGCACGTTGTTGCACAGCGGTGCGGTGGGCGGCAGGAGCAGGCGGAGCGCTTCGCCGCGGAGCTCGCCGCCGACCTCAAAGGGCAGCAGGCGCAGCCCAACCGGGCGGACGTTCAGGGTGGTAAAGAGCCGGACAGCGATATCGCTGGCATGGCTTCCGGTCAGATAAAGCTGCTGCATGGAGGCCTCCTTGTGGATTTGTCGGTGCTGTTTCATCTATTATCTATTCTACCCTTTGCGGGGACGCTTGTCAACCGGGAATGTGCCGGCGGCGAAATCGTATGTTGACAATTTGTGCCGATTCACATACAATGGATACGATTGAACATTGGATGCAGTGTATGGGGTGAACAGAGCATGAGACGAAACAGGAAAATCCTGGTGATTGCGGCAGCGGTGGTGGTGCTGGCGCTGATTGCGGTGATTCTGCTGATGCCGGGGAAGAAGAATGTCTATGACGGCTTTGAAATCGAACCGGACGAAAGCACAAAGACGTGTGTGATCACAAAGTACAGCGGCAATAGCGAAGTGCTGGTTGTCCGGGAACGGCTGGGCGGCTACCTTGTGACAGGTGTCGGTTATACGGCGTTCTGGAATCGGAATGAGCTGGAGAGCATTTCGCTTCCCAAGAGCGTGACCAGCATTGATTCCTACGCGTTTGCCCACTGCCAGTTTCTGAAAGACGTCATGCTTCCGGGCACCCTGACGAGCCTTGGAGAGGCTGCGTTTTCAGATTGCCCCGCGTTGCAGAGGGTGACGCTCCCCACGCAGCTGGAGAGCATCGGGCAGTTTGCGTTCCTGGATTGCAAAAGCCTGCAAAGGCTTGAGCTGTCCGACAGGGTGGTCGAAATTGGGATAGACGCATTCCGCGGCTGCAGCAGCCTCACGCTGATTGTGGTGGAGGGCTCCTATGCGCACAGGTACGCGGAGGAGAATGGCATCCGGTATCAGGCTGTGTCCAGCAATGCGGAGCTGGATGATGCGGTGATTCCTACCGCAACACCGACAGCCGCGCCTACCGCGACACCGACTGCGACACCTACGGCTGCGCCAACTGCAACACCGACAGCCACGCCTACCGCGACACCGACGGCTACGCCGACAGCCACGCCTACCGCGACACCAGTGCCGACCGTTGTAAAAAGAAAGGTTAGAATTGGCGATTACGAGATTGATATTTACAGCAACGGTACTTGTGTGATTGATTACTACTTTGGTAGTGCTGAAGACCTGACGATCCCGGCAAGTATATCAGGTTTTAGTGTGATGAGCATCGGGGCTTATGCGTTTCGTTGGTGTGATTCTCCGACAGGTATCAATCTGCCGGAAGGCGTGACGAGCATCGGGGATCGTGCGTTCGCTGAGTGTAGGTCATTGAAAAGCATCGAGCTGCCGGAAAGCGTGATGAGTATCGGGGATTCTGCGTTCTGGTATTGTTGTGCACTGACGAGCATCAAGCTGCCAGAAAGCGTGTCGAGCATTGGAGCGTACGCGTTTTCAAAATGTTATGAACTGACAAGCATCAATCTGCCGGAAAGCGTGACGAACATCGGGGATCATGCGTTCGCTGAATGTGGGTCGTTGACAAGCATTGAGCTGCCGGAAGGCGTGACGAGCATCGGGGATGCTGCATTCAGGTATTGTACGTCACTGACAAGCATCAAGATACCAGAAAGCGTGACGAGCATCGGGGATTTGGCGTTTTATGGTTGTGATTCTCTGAAAAGCATCAAGGTAGCGGGTAATGTGATGAGCATTGGAGAGCGCGCGTTTTACAGTTGTGATTCGCTGACAAGCATCGAGCTGCCGGAAAGTGTGACGAGCATCGGGGATCTTGCGTTCAATTGCTGTGTATCTCTGAAAAGCATCAATCTGCCGGAAAGCGTGACGAGCATCGGAAGGGACGCATTCTCCGGCTGCCCCTCCCTCACCCTGACCGTCCCCCGCAATTCCTACGCGGAGCAATACGCCAAATCCAACAACCTCAAATACTGCTACCCCAACTAACCCCTCCTGCCTGCGGCTCACCCAGCCGCAGGCAGTTTCTGTCTCCGCCCGTCCGCCTTCGCCATTTTCCGTCGCTTCTGCGTGTAAATCCTCCGTAACATTCTTCCATCGCCTTGACTTTCCTATGAATTTGCAATAGAATGTATGCAGACGAATCCCGCCTTTTTCGCGAAGGGCGCTGAACATGAGGTGAATCCCCCATGAAGCATGGTTTCAAGTGGCTTGTGACACTGGCGCTGGCGCTGGTGATGCTCCTGTCCCTGACGGCGGCGGTGGCCGAGGGCGCTTATGGCCTCGTCACCCTCGATCAGGTGGCGGTGCGCAAAAAGCCCAGCACGGATGCCGCGTACTGGTTCCGGCTGGACGCGGGCTTTGTGTGCGAAATTGTCGAGGTGGTCGAGGCGGACGGCGAGGTCTGGTACAAGGTCAACACCGAGCATCCCGACCCCGGCAAGACCAGCACCTACATCGGCTATGTGCGCGGCGAGTGCTTCCGTCCCCTGACGGATGAGGAACTGGCGGCGTATCTGGGCGATGACGCGGCGGCGCTGACGGCCGAGCCTTTGGCGGTGGCTGAGACGGCGGTTCCCACGGCGACCGCGGCGGCCAGACTCAGCACCACGGGCGGATTCGGCGGCTCCTTCGATACGGGCATCATGAGCGGCGCGACGGCGGTGCCGACGGCGACCCCCGTGTATGCGCCCGCCGACGAGGAGGATGATGCCTCCGCGACCACCGGAACCACCGTGACCAACGCCACCGGCGAGATCACCGCCAGCGGCACCAATTTCCGCATCGCGCCCAGCCTGGACGGCGGTCTGATCGGCAAGCTGAACGCCGGTACGGTGGTCGAGCTGCTGACCATTCCCGACCAGATCGGCAGCGAGTACTGGTATCGCGTGCGCTACAACGGGCAGGAGGGCTACATCCAGTCCAACTACATCCGCGTCCTGACGGTCGGCTACACCCCCACGCCCGCGCCCAGCGCCTATGGCTATGCCCGGCTGGTGTATGACAGCGCCAACCTGCGTGATCAGCCCGGCGGCACCACCCGCGCCCAGTGGCAGGGCAAGGGCTCCATGCTGCAGATCGTGGGCGCGGCGCAGTCCAGGAACGGCTATCTCTGGTATCCCGTGTTCTACGGTGTGGACAAGATGACCTACTATGTCCGCGAGGACGTGATCACGGTGATTGGCGATACCTCCGGCGGTTCCGTGGCGACGGCTACACCCGTGCCCGATTATTCCGGCGCGTACGGCTACGTCCTGACCACGCAGGCCGGTGTGAACCTGCGCCTGAAGCCCGGCGGAGAGACCATCGCCCAGATTCCGCGCGGCAAGGTCGTCCCCTGCATTGGCAGCCCGGTCACGCCCGCGGACAGCAGCTACACCTGGTATTATGTGGAATACTCGGGCCTGCGCGGCTATCTGCGCGGCGACTGTGTGCGCGTGTGCACGGCGGAAGGCGGCGAGATCGTCGCAACGGCGACCCCCGCGCCGACGGCGACATCCATCGTGAATGCCTACGGCTATATCCGCCTGACCAAGGGCAATGTGAACCTGCGTGTCCGTCCGGCGGGCACCTCGCTGGGGCAGCTGCCCATCGACCTGATCCTGCCGCTCACCGGCGCGAAGGTCACCAGCGGACGCTATGACTGGTATCCCGTGCGCACGCCCGACGGACGCACCGGCTACATCCGCAGCGACTGCCTGATCCTGTGCGACGAAAACGGCAATGAGGTCACCGGGGTCGTGACGCCCACGCCCGCCGTGACTGCTCCCGGTATTCCCAGCCTGTCCACCTATGGCTATGTGCAGATTACCCAGAGCGGCACGAATCTGCGCGATTCTGTGGGCGGCACCACCATCTACCAGCTGAAGAAGAATTCCGTCTGGCCCATGATCGGCATTGCCGTCACCTACGGTCAGTACACCTGGTATCCCATTCAGGCCGACGGGTACACGGGCTTCGTTCGCGGCGACTGCGCCTACAAGCTCTCCGCCTCGCAGGAGCTGAGCTACCTGCAGAACGGCACCGTCCCGGCGGAGACGCCCGCGCCGACGCCCAGCCTGAGCAAGTACGTCATCACCGTGCTGGACTATGTGAACCTGCGCACGTCTGCCTCCCGCGATGCGGCTGCGCCCTATAAGGTTCGCACGGGCACGGTCATGGCCTACAACGACACCAAGACCGTTGGCACCAGCACCTGGTACCGCGTGATTTATGAGGATGCGGAGCTGTGGGTGCTCGGTTCCTGCGTGGAGGTCATGACCACTGCCGAATATGAGCAATGGCTGAGCCAGCATCCCGGTTCCGCGCCGGAGGGCAGCGTGAACCTCGGGTACCTGATGACGACGGAGGCCGGCGTGAATGTCCGTGACGAGGCGGCCGGCTCCAGGATCGTCGCCCGTCTGACCAAGGGCAGCATCGTGCCCTACTATGCCGAGGCAAAGAAGGTCGGCAGCTACAGCTGGTACGCCATCCGCACGCTGGACGGCGTGGACGGCTATGTCCGCAGCGACATGGTGAAGAAGTGCGACGAAAACGGCAACGCCATCGTTTCACCCACGCCCACGCCCGGCGGCTCCAACGGCTCCAACGGCGGCTCCCAGCAGGAGGCCACCTACACGACCCTGCGGCTGGGCTCCTCCGGCACGGCGGTGCTCAACCTCGTGCAGGAGCTGAAGAATCAGGGCTATTACACCGGCACCCTCACCAGCACCTACACCTCTGCGGTGCGGGATGCGGTCATCGCCTTCCAGAGGGCCAAGGGGCTGACCGTGGACGGCATTGCCGGCAGCCAGACCCAGCATGCGCTCTTTGGTACCGTACCTCCCGGAACGGCTGATCCCGACAACCTGTCCTTCACCTTCTATCCGGTGGAGAAGATCGACTGGTTCACCGGCGGCATCCAGCAGCTCTGGGCCAAGGGCGCGAACTACAAGATCTATGATGTCAAGACCGGCATCGTGTGGTGGGCGCACCGCTGGAGCGGCGCGTACCACGCGGACATCGAGCCGCTGACGGCGGCGGACACCGCGCGCCTGTGCCAGATCTACGGCGTGAAGAACGCGCAGGAGATCTGGGATAAGAACCTCTGGCAGCGCCGCCCCTGCCTGGTGACAATCGGCACCCGTACCTTCGCCTGCTCGCTGATGGGGATGCCCCACAATCCCGATGGCGATACCATCGACAACAACAACATGACCGGCCAGATCTGCCTGCACTTCACCAACTCGAAGGGCCATGACTCCGGCAAGGTCGACAGCTATCATCAGCAGGCGATTCAGGACGCTTACGACTGGGCCAAGGAACACTATGGCGCAAAATAACCGAATCTTTACCAAGGCCGCTGCACGGGGATGTGTGGCGGCCTTTTGCCGCGAAAAACACGGAAAGAACAAAGAGAAATGCAAAAATACACAAGAAGAACAATCGAAAAGGAATCCGTATTCGGATCGGATCAGCTCGAAAACGTTTTCCGCAAGGTGTGGCACCGGATGCCCCGGGCGGCGGCTGGCGGATATGCGAATATTTGCACTTGACAAGGGAATCCTGAAACTATTATAATGAAATAACACGCATCACCCATCCGGCGGTGTGAAAATCAAAAGGAGGTAATTCCCATGAAGAAGATTCTGGCTTTTGTGCTGGCGCTGGCAATGGTTCTGCCCTGCTTCGCCATCGCAGAGGAGACCACCGAATCCTACATCTACAAGGATTCCGTGACCACCCTGGCCACGAACTGGAATCCCCATACCTATCAGACCACCGATGACGCCTATCCGGCTGATTTCCTGCGCACTGGTCTGTACACCTTCATCTTCAACGATGAGCTGAACCCCGTGGAGGGCAAGGAGCCCTACAGCGGCTACAAGATCATCCCCGAGATGGCCGCTGCCGAGCCCGTGGACGTGACCGAGGAGATCAAGGCTTCTCATCCGGAATTCGGCATTCCCGAGTCCGCCACCTCCGGCTACGCCTACACCATCGAGCTGAATCCCGCCTGCACCTGGGAGGACGGCACGCCCATCAATGCGGACACCTATGTGGAGTCCCTCAAGCGCCTGCTGGATCCCAAGCTGCTGAACTACCGCGCGACCGACTACTATGCCGGTGACTTCAGCATTGCCGGTGCCGAGGCCTATTCCAAGGGCGGCAACACCGTCAAGAATGCCAACTCCACCGACGGCGAGACCATGACCTATGCCATCGCCGATCTGGTCAAGGGCGAGGACGGCACCTATACCACCCCCGACGGCGATCCCTGCTTCCTGGGCCTGAACGAGGCCTATGCCTGGATGGGCGGCAAGAACGCGCTGTCCGCCTACTACGGCGCCGGCTACATCCCCGCCGAGGGCTGCTGGGACGTGCTGTCCGCTGCGGCTGACGAGGATGGCTTCGTGCCCGTGACCGACGAGACCCTGGCTGCCCTGTTCTCCTTCACCAACTCCGACATCTGGGGCAACGAGCCCTGGGAGCAGCTGGGCTACTACGTCTCCTATGAGAAGTCCTACGACGTGATGCCCTGGGAGACCGTCGGCATCCTGAAGAACGACGACTACTCCATCACCCTGGTGCTGAGCAAGTCCCTGAAGGGCTTCTATCTGCTGTACAACCTGAGCGGCAACTGGATCGTTGATGTCGATCTGTACGACGCCTGCCTGCAGCAGACCGGCGACGGCTGGACCTCCACCTACAACACCTCCGTGGAGACCACCAAGTCCTATGGTCCCTACAAGCTCGTTTCCTACGAGAGCGACAAGGCGATGCGCTTCGTGAAGAACGAGAACTGGTGGGGCTACACCGATGGCAAGCACGTGTATGTGGATCCCGTCGACGGCGAGACCTACGACATGTACATGACCACCGAGATCCAGACCCAGGTTGTGGCCGAGGCCGACACCCGCAAGATGATGTTCCTCAAGGGCCAGCTGATGGGCTACGGCCTGCAGGCTGCGGACTTCGCCACCTACCGCAACTCCGAGTTCATTCACTTCACCCCCGGCACCACCATCTTCTTCCTGATCTTCAACGGCTACAAGGACGTCATCAACGAGCGTGAGTCCAGCGAAGACTTCGACACCACCAAGTACGACCTGCAGTGCATGACCCTGACCTCCTTCCGCAAGGCCTTTGCCGTGACCTACGACAAGGAGCTGTTCGCTGCCACCATCAGCCCCGCCCGTTCCGGCGGCTATGGCCTGATTGGCACCGGCTACATCTACGATCCCGACACCGGCGACCAGTACCGCAACTCCGACCAGGCCAAGAAGGCTCTGTGCGACTTCTACTCTGTGGATGTCTCCGCCTATGCTTCCCTGGACGAGGCTGTCGATTCCATCACCGGCTATGATCCCGTGGTTGCCAAGGAGCTGTTCAAGCAGGCCTTCGACGAGGCGATTGCTGCCGGTTACATCACCGATGCTGACAACGACGGCATCTCTGACCAGACCGTGACCATCGAATACTGCTCTTCCGCCACCTCCGACTTCATGGTGCGCACCATCAACTACCTGAACGAGAAGCTGGCTGAGGTCACTGTCGGCACTCCCTTCGAGGGCAAGATCGTGATCAACGAGTCCGCTCCCTACGGCACCGACTGGTCCAACAAGATCAAGACCGGTATGTCCGACGTGGTGCTGGCTGGCTGGTCCGGCTCTACCATGAATCCCTACGGCCTGTCTGACCTGTACACCAATCCTTCCTACCAGTACGATGCCAAGTGGTTCGACGCCACCACCGTGGATCTGACCCTGACCATCGGCGGCGAGGAGATCACCACCGATATCCGGACCTGGTCTGACGCGCTGAACGGTGAGACCGTCGTGATCAACGGCAAGGAGTACAACTTCGGTGACGGCAATGCCACCATCGAGGAGCGCCTGGACATCCTGGCCGGCATCGAGACCAAGGTTCTGGGCACCTATGACTACATCCCCATGCTGCAGGACGCCTCCGCTGCTCTGCTGAGCCAGCAGGTGTACTATGTGGTTGACGAGTACAACCCCGTCATGGGCCGCGGCGGCATTGCGTACATGAAGTACAACTACACCGAGTCCGAGTGGACCGAGTACGTCAACAGCCAGCCCGATGGCATCCTGACCTACTAATCCATAAGCTGTCGCAAGGCAGCATCGGAAATTCATAACCAAAGAGGTATACCGGGCGTCAAACCCCGGTATACCCTTTGGTTGCCTTTGGAACATTCTCTGTTTTTTGCTCTTGCGCGCGAAAAAAGCGGAGGATTGGCGAAAAACAGATGCCTGTGTTTACTTGTATGATACCATACGGAATACGGGCGACAGATCGCGCGAGTCATTTGACTGGCCATAGGAAGGATTGACGCCCATGTTCAAGTACACACTGCAAAGACTGGCATTGATGATCCTGACGCTGCTGATCATCACCTGCATGTGCTTTGTTCTTGTGAGAATGCTGCCGCCGGTGGCGCTGCCGGCGGAAGATCCGCATACGGCGGTGATTCTTGCCCAGCGCGAGGCCTTTGGCTACAACAAGCCCTATCTGGTGCAGTTCGGCATCTTCCTGAAGAATATCTTCACGGATTTCAACTGGGGCGTATCCGATAAGCTGTACTTTGGTCAGGATGTTGCTTCGCTGTTTTTCTCGAAGCTGCCCGCGACCATGATCATCAACCTCTACTCCATTATTCTGAGCATCCCGATTGGTATTATATTGGGTATCGTGGCTGCACTGAAGAAGAATACATGGATTGACCACACGATTTCCACGCTGACGATGGTGGTTATTTCCGTTCCTTCCTTCGTCTACGCGTTTTTGATTCAATATGTGCTGTTCTTCAAGCTGGGCTGGCTGCCGGCCGTGATGGAGCCGCTCAACGGCCGCACCTATCTGGACTGGACGGTGTTCAAGTCCATGCTGGCGCCTGTGCTGAGCCTGTCCTTCGGCACCATCGCGAGCTTCACCCGTACCACCCGTGCGGAGCTGACCGAGGTGCTGACCAGCGAGTTCATGCTCCTTGCCCGAACCAAGGGCCTGACCCGCGCCCAGGCCACTGTCCGCCATGCGATGAAGAACTGCATGGTCGTCATCCTGCCGGCGATCTTCTCCAACTTTATCGGCATCATGAGCGGCTCCCTGGTCATTGAAAAGATCTTCGCCATCCCCGGCATCGGCGGTCTGTACCTCAACTCCATCAACGGCCGGGACTACAATATCTTCATGATGCTGACGGTGTTCTATACCGCCGTTGGCCTGCTGGCCAGCATCGTGGTGGATATCTCCTACGGCTTCATCGACCCGCGTATCCGCATGGGCTCCAAGAAATAATCTTGACGGAAAGGATGTCAGAACATGGAAAATAACCAGTATCAGCACATTCCGCAAGAGAAATTTGCCTTTGCGCAGTTGAACGCGGAGCTGAAGGACAAGAAGCTGGAAACTAAGGCGCGCGGCTACATGGCGGACGCCCTGCTGCGGTTCAAGAAGAACAAGTCCTCGGTCGTGGCGGCATACATCATCCTGCTGCTGGTGCTGTTCGCGATCGTCTCTCCTATCCTCTCTCCCTATTCCATCAAGCACATGGACAAGCTCTATACCAACTACCCGCCCTTCGTGCGCTCCGTGGCTGAGCGAAAGCTGGGGATTCTGGACGGCGGCGTCACACGCGACAGCCAGAATGATCTGTCCATGGATTACTGGCGCGGCATCGCTGAGGAAACCGGCATGGATCCCATCATCCGGATCGTCAGCGATACGGTCAAGGAGACCAAGCAGCGCGGGAAGATTGTGCAGTCCCATACCTATGTGCTGCGCAACAACAACTACTACGAGAAGGGCAACATCTCCCTGAACCTGAGCTACGAGGAGTTTGACCGCATCCAGGCCTGGCAGAACGAGACCGGCATTCAGGTCATCTACCCCTGGGTGGATTCCAAGGATATTGCCGGTATCACCAACAACCCCAACATCTGGTACAAGGTCAAGAATGCCAAGGGCGAGCCGGAGAAGGACGAGAATGGCAACTTCATCCCCGCCTACTGCACCAACAAGGAGATTGAGGGCCGTCCCTACAATTCCCTGCGCATCGCGGGAGACGACGGCAGCTACATCTACAGCGTCCGCAAGTCCGGCTCCGTGCAGTGCCGCGTGAATTACTACAATTACTATACCTACGTCAACGGCTTTGAGCCCTTCTACCTCATGGGAACCAACGCCAAGGGGCAGGATATGTTCTGCGCCATCGGCCAGGGCGCTCGCTTTTCTCTGGTATTCGCGGTGTTCGTCTCTGCCATCAACCTGACCATCGGCGCGATTTACGGCGCCATTCAGGGCTATTACGGCGGCGCGATCGACCTGGTGATGGACCGAATTGCGGATATCCTCTCCGGCATCCCCTTCGTCGTAGCAACGACCCTGTTCCAGCTGCATCTGGCGCAGAAGGTGGGTACTGTTCCGTCCTTCCTGTTTGCCTTCGTGCTCACGGGCTGGATTGGCATGTCCGCCCTGACGCGCAAGCAGTTCTACCGCTTCAAGGGTCAGGAGTACGTGCTGGCGGCCCGCACACTGGGCGCTTCCGACTGGCGGCTGATGTTCCGCCACATCTTCCCCAACTCCCTGGGCACCATCGTGACCAGCTGCGCGCTGGTCATCCCGGGCGTGATCAGCTCCGAGACCTCGATGACCTATCTGGGTATCGTCAACCTTTCCGAAATGGTTGGTACCAGCATCGGTGAGCTGATGAGCCAGGGCCAGACGGCCATGACCACCGCGCCCCATGCCATGCTGTTCCCCGCGCTGTTCTTCGCTCTGCTGATGATCTCCTTCAACCTCTTTGGCAACGGCCTGCGCGATGCATTCAACCCCACCACGAGAGGAGAGGACTAATCATGGAAAAGAAGCTGCAAGTGCGGGAACTGCGGATCTCCTTCCGCACCTCGAACGGCAAGGTGCAGGCGGTTCGCGGCATCAACTTCGATCTGGACAAGGGCGAGACCATCGCGATTGTCGGCGAGTCCGGCTCCGGCAAGTCCGTTACCTCCAAGGCGATTCTGGGCATTCTGGCCAGCAACGCCATCGTTGAGGGCGGCGAGATCATCTACGACGGCAAGGATCTGCTCAAGATCAGCGAGGACGAGTTTCATAAGATTCGCGGCGACAAGATTGCCATGATCTTCCAGGATCCCATGTCCAGCCTGAACCCCATTGTGAAGATCGGCCGTCAGCTGACGGAGGCCATGATTCTCAAGGGGAAGGCGCGTCAGAAGGAAAGCCGCAGGGGTTTCCATTCCTTCATGAGCCTGCTGGAAAAGGCCATGATTGATGCCCGGGGGAAGGATGCTGCCCCGGCGGTGAAGAAGCAGTGCGCTGCGTTCATCAAGACCGAAATGAAGCATCTGGAGCTGGAATACGATTTCAATCAGGCCTACGAAGCAGCGACCGAAGCCGTGAACGAGGCGACGACGCTGGCATTTGAGGTGGGCCACGGGGCCTGCCGGGATCTTTCCTACCGTGTGCGCCGCACCGCGCGTCTGTGCGATGAGTCCGTTCAGCGCTATGTGGTGTATGACAGGCGGGAGGAGCTGTGGGCTTGCACCCGGCAGATGCGCGATCAGATCAGCAGCGCCATGCAGGGTTGCGGCGATGCGCTGAAGTCTGCGCTGGAGACCGCGGCGGAGATTCTGCGCGAAGCCGTGGCCTATGAGAAGCCTGATTTCTTTGCCATGGCATATTACCAGACCGTCGAGACGGGTTCCTTGCCCGAGATGGATGTGGCGGAGCTGAATGCCTTCCTGCGCAGGAAGCTGCACGAGGAATTCATGGACGAATTCCTGAACAGCGTGGAGGCGGGCCTGCGCTGCAGCGCGAACGCCGCCTACAACAGGAAGATGGACGCAGTTTCGTTCCTGCAGAAGAACCGCGCCGCCTTTGAGGCAGAGGAACTGAAAAAATCAGATTGCATCAAGGTTGCCAAGGCAATGGTGGCCTCTGTGGAGAAGGGTATCGACAGTCTGGAATACATCAAGGATAGCCGTGCGTATACCTTCGATTCCGTGCTGAAGAACAATATTGAGCTTTACTTTGGCGGCATCATCAAGAATGGCGTCGAGGAGAGGCGCTTTGCGAAGCAGAATGACCGCTATCAGGCGCTGGTCAAGAAGGGCAAGACGCCTGAATGGCATGTGGTGCCCAAGTCCCTGATCAACCTGGAGCACGCGAAGAAAGATATCGTCCGTTCGGTGGACAACATGATTGCCCGCTACGAGGAGAAGCTTGCCAGCCGCGAGCAGCGTGACTACAGGCAGGAAGCCGTTGATATGATCGGCTATCTGCAGGAGGTGGCCTCCGGTATCATCAACAAGGTGACGAAGGACATGGCCCGCGAGCGTGCCATCAAGCTGATGAACGAGGTTGGCATTCCGGATGCCCGCAAGCGTTATAATCAGTATCCCTTCGAGTTCTCCGGCGGTATGCGTCAGCGCATCGTGATCGCCATCGCCCTGGCGGCGAACCCGGACATCCTCATCTGCGATGAGCCCACCACCGCGCTGGACGTGACCATTCAGGCGCAGATTCTGGAGCTGATTCAGGATCTGAAGCGGAAGCGCAACCTGTCCGTCATCTTCATCACCCATGACCTGGGCGTTGTGGCCAACATGGCTGATCGCATCGCGGTCATGTACGCCGGCAAGATCGTGGAATGCGGCACGGCGGAGGAAGTGTTCTACAACCCGGCGCACCCCTACACCTGGGCGCTGCTGTCCTCCATGCCCGACCTGGATTCCAAGGACAAGCTGGAGGCCATCCCCGGTACGCCTCCGGACATGATCTATCCTCCGGTGGGCGATGCCTTCGCCGAGCGTAACCGCTATGCGATGCAGATCGACTTTGAGCAGCAGCCGCCGGAGTTCCCCATCACCCCGACCCACTGGGCTGCCACCTGGCTGCTGCATCCCGAAGCGCCCAAGGTGGATCCGCCCAAGACTGTCACCAACCGGATTGCCAAAATGAAGGCCAGAATGGAGGCGGAGAAGCATGCTTGAGAAAAAAACTGTGAAAACCGCCGACACGGCCAATGACACGGACGTGCTGCTCCGGGTGGATCACCTGTGCCAGTATTTCAAGCTCAACAAGGCCGTCGACGACGTGTCCTTCGATATCAAGCGCGGCGAGGTGTTTGGTCTGGTGGGCGAATCCGGCTGCGGCAAGACCACCACGGGCCGTTCCATCATCAAGCTCTACGACATCACCTCCGGCAGCATCTACTTCAATGGCCGCCGCATTGCCGCCGGTACCGGCTCCTATGTGGAGGAGATCGACAAGGCTTACGCGGAGATGAAAACCGCCGATCCTGCCCGGCGGGAGGAGCTGAAGGCGATCATTGCCCAGCAGCGGGAGAATATCCGCGCTGCCAAGCGGGATCACAACGCCCGGGAAAACCGTTCCGTCACCCAGATTCAGATGATCTTCCAGGATCCCATCGCGTCCCTTGATCCCCGTATGACGGTCTATGAGACCATCGCTGAGGGCCTGAAGATCCGTGGCATCAGGGACAAGGCCGTGCTGGATGAGAAGGTCTACAAGGTGCTGGAGCGCGTGGGCCTGGTGCGCGAGCATGCGGCCCGTTACCCCCATGAGTTTTCCGGCGGTCAGCGTCAGCGCATCGGCGTGGCGCGCGCGGTGATCATGGAGCCGGAGCTGATTATCGCGGACGAGCCGGTTTCCGCGCTGGACGTGTCCATTCAGGCGCAGGTCATCAACCTGCTCAACGACCTCCGCCACGATCTGGGCCTGACCATCCTGTTCATCGCCCACGACCTGTCCGTCGTCAAGTATTTCTCCGACCGCATCGGCGTGATGTATTTCGGCAAGATGGTCGAGCTGGCGACCTCGGATGAGCTCTTTGCGCATCCGCTGCACCCCTATACCAAGGCGCTGCTTTCCGCCATTCCGCTGCCCGATCCGGACTATGAGAAGAATCGTGTCCGCGAGAAGTACAATCCGCTGGTCGCCCATGATTATTCGGTTGACAAGCCTTCCTTCCGCGAGGTCTCTCCGGGTCACTTTGTCATGTGCAACGATGCGGAGTATGCCAAGTATCTGGAGCTGGTGAAATAACCGCTCCGCAGGATGCAACCATGGCCTCGGCTGTGGTTGCATTTTTCAAAGAGTCCGATCAAGGAGAAAGCAATCCCCGATGAAAAAGAAACTGATTGTCTATGGCGTACACGCGGCGCTGGTGCTTGGACTGGCTGTGCTGGTTTACAGCAATCTGCTGCCCCGGCTGAACCTCAACGATCCGATCTACCAGGTGTATGCCGATGTGCCGACGGCGTGGAACGTGCGCTGCTGGAGCGATGCCTTCTTCCTGATTGGCATCCTGTGGGCGGGCATGGGCGCGCTGATGTGGATTGCCACAACGGGTTTTTTTGACCTCCTGCGCTACGCCTGCCACAGCATCTGGATGATCTTCAACCCCATGAAGAGCATGGACGACATTGAAAAGTACTATGACTACAAGGTGCTCCGCGCCGAGGCACGCGCTGCCAGGCCTTCCAGGCATTTTTCGACCCTGATTGTGGGTGCTGCGGTGCTGGCGGCGGCGTTTGTTCTGGCGATGATCAACCTGAACATGATTGGAGGATGATTCCATGAACAAGATTCTTTCCACCCCCAAGGCTCCCGCTGCGATTGGCCCGTACAGCCAGGGCGTGCAGGCCACCGGCAGCATGGTGTTTGTCAGCGGTCAGCTGCCCTTCATCCCGGAAACCGGCGTGCTGCTGGAGGGCACGGTGGGCGAAATGACCGTGCAGAGCATGAAGAACATTGAGGCGATTCTGGCTGAGGCCGGATGCACGATGGCGGACGTGGTCAAGACCACCATCTTCCTCAAGGATCTGAACGATTTTGCCGAGGTCAACGCGGCTTATGCGACCTTCTTCCCCGAAAATCCTCCGGCGCGTGCCTGCGTGCAGGTGGCGAAGCTCCCGCGTGATGCGAGGGTGGAGATCGAGGCCATCGCCTGCAAGGGCTGATCGGGATACCGGTAATCAGAATGGGCGAACAGCAGAAATTGCCGTTCGCCCATATTGTCATTTTTGGGGAATCCGTCACAGCGCGCGGATATCCCTGCGCCGGTAGAAAAGGAAGCTGATACTCATTCTCAACAAAAATGTTACATTCGCGCAGCGCCTTTTCCGTTCTGGCTTTGCTTCGTTCCGCTCACCGTACTGTAAGTAACGCCTCGCTTCACTCAGCTTTGCCAGAACGAAAAATTCACTGCGCTCGATGCAACATTTTAACGAGAATTTGTATGAAAGGTATTTGCGCTGCCGATGATGAAGTTGACGAGGCAGATGTGCCAGAGCTGCAGGCTGTCCGCTGTATGCATCGACAGCGATGATGGAATTATCTCTGTGCAGGCATCGCCCGGCCATCGGACCTTGCACAGAGCCTGACAAGAAGGTTAATGATAATCTGGCACAGCATGCTCTTCCTCCATTCTGCTGCCGTATCAACGGTCAGAGCACGAAGCTCGTTTTCAGCAGATCCGCATCCCGGCTGCTGTGACCGATGAACAGCTCGAAGGAGCCCGGCTCGACAACGCGCTTTTCCTCGCGGTTGACGAGGGAGAAATCCTCGCGCCGGAGCCGAAAGGAAACGGTTTTTGTTTCGCCGGGCTCAAGGGCGACGCGGGTGAAGGCGATCAGCTGCTTCACGGGACGGATGACGCTGGCGACCACATCATGCATGTAGACCTGCACGGTTTCCACGCCCGCGATGCCGCCCGCGTTGGTCACGTCCACCGTCGCGACAAGGCGCTCCGCGTCAAGGGTCAGGTTTCGATAGGTGAAGGGCGCATAGCCGATGCCCTCGCCAAAGACGTACACGGGCGTGCGCGGCAGATCCATGTAGCGTCCGCCGTGCCAGCCGGGCAGGGTGTTGTAATACACCGGCAGCTGACCGGAATGGGCGGGGAAGGAGATGGGCAGCCTGCCGGATGGGTTGAAGCAGCCGAACAGGGCTTCCGCCACGGCCTGACCGCCGTACTGTCCGCCGTTGAAGGCGACGACCACCGCATCGGCGGTCTCGGCGATCTCCGGGATGCACAGGGGCTTGGAAGCCACCAGCACCACCGTCAGCGGGATGTTCAGCGCGCGCAGCGCCCGGTAGAGCGCCATCTGCTGACCGGACAGGTCAAGGTTGCCGCGATCCTTGTATTCGCCGTGCTGGTCGATGGTGTCGCCCACGACGAGCACGATGGCGTCCGCGTCCTTCGCGGCTTCCACCGCGCCGGGGATGTCATCCTCCGGGGGACGGCGCTTCATGCTCAGACGGCGGAGGCTCTCCGCCACGGGATCGCGCATCGCGGGGCCGTCGATCATCGCGATGACCTCCGGCGGCAGCGGACGCACCGCACAGCCGGGATGGTACACGCATGCCGCGCCCCTTTCGGCACACTGCGCCTCGATGCCCTCCCGGACGGTGACGTAGGGACGGCGCGGCGCACGGCTGTTCTCGGCGTCGGGATGGGTCAGGTAGGTCCAGTCGCCGTACTGGGACTGGATATCGTCTGCGTTCTGCCCGATGACGGCGACCTTCCTCACCTGTTTGAGGGGCAGGACGCCATCGTTTTTCAGCAGGGTGATGGTGCGGCGGGCGGCGCGCAGGGCGGCGTGACGGTGCTCCTCGCAGCCGATGCAGCCGGGCACGCCCTCCTTTTCGGGCTTCTCAAACAGGTTCATGCGGAGCTTCACCGTCAGGATATGGCGGACGGCCTCGTCCAGCACCTTCTCATCCAGCCTGCCCTCGCGCACGGCTTGGATGGCTGCGTCATAGAAGCCCAGGGAGGTCATCATCATGTCGTTGCCGCCCACGGCAGCCTGAATGGAGGCGTCCTCGATGCTCTCCGCAACGAATTGCTGCGTCATGAGGCTCTCGCAGTTGTTCCAGTCGGTGACGACGAAGCCGTCAAAGCCCATCTCCTCGCGCAGGATGGTTTTCATGGTCTTGGGGTCGGCGGTGACGGAATGCCCGTCGATGGAGCCGTAGGCTGTCATGAAGGTGGCGCAGCCCGCGTCCACCGCACGCTGGAAGGGCGGCACAAAGACCTCCCGCATCTTCCGGTAGGTGATCTGCGTGTCCATGGCGTCGCGGGCGCCCATGGCCTCGCCGTAGCCGATGTAGTGCTTGGCGCAGGCCAGGATGGCGTCCGGCGCGTCCAGGCTTTCGCCCTGATAGCCCTTCACGATGCCGTAGGTCATTTCGCCGCTGAGGTAGGGATCCTCGCCGAAGGTTTCGTCAATGCGGCCCCAGCGGGTGTCGCGGCCCAGGCAGCACACGGGGGAGAACGTCCAGTGCAGTCCGTCAGTGGCGACCTCGCGGGCGGTCACGCGGCCCATTTCCTCCGCAACGGCTGGATCCCATGAGCAGGCGCAGGCCAGCTGGCTGGGGAAGATGGCCGCGTCCTGATTGAGGCCGTGGCCGTGAATCGCGTCAATGCCAAAGAGCACCGGAATGCCCAGGCGGCTTTCCTTCAGCGCGGTCTGCTGCACCTCGCGGGCGTCATCCCCCAGCACATGCAGGAAGGAACCGGCGCCCAGCCTTGCCCAGCGCAGGCTTTCCTCCCGTCCCACCACGGTGTAGGGAACCTGAACCATCTGCGCGGCCTTTTCCTCCAGGGTCATCTGCTTAAGAAGGGCTTCCACCTTTTCCCGGATGGCTTCTTGCGTCATAGAGGGCTTCCTCCTTGTGTGAATTCTGACGGTTTCTGTATGCCTATCATACCCTGTTCCGCGATGAAAAGCAACCGCCTGATAAAATTTTTCGTCATGAGAACGTTTTCGGCAGGGGAAAAGGGGTTGCGTGTCGTATGATTGTATATAGATAACCCTATAACTTCCTTTCACAGGAGGCAAGCATGGACCGACAGCTGTATCTGGCGGAGATCGACCGGGTGAACCGGGAGGGCCGCTATCACCCCGACTGGGATTCCCTTGCCAAGCATCCCGTGCCCGCGTGGTACCGGGAAAAGCGGCTGGGCATTTTCCTGCATTGGGGCGTGTTCTCCGTGCCCGCGTATCATGACTGGTACGCCCGCAACATGTACATCAGGGATTCCGAGGAGTACAGGTGGCATCTGGAGCACTACGGCGACCCGAAGGATTTCGGCTTTAAGGATTTCATCCCTGATTTCAAGATGGAGAAGTTTGACCCGCAGCAGTGGGCGAAGCTCTTCCGGGAGGCCGGGGCGGACTATATCGTGCCGGTGGCGGAGCATCACGACGGCTTCCAGAACTATGAGAGCGAGCTGTCCCACTGGAACGCCATGGAGATGGGGCCGCACCGGGACATCACCGGCGACCTCCTGCGGGAGGCGGAGCGCGTGGGCATGACCGTCGGCGCGTCCACCCATCGCGTGGAGCACTGGTTTTTCCTGGGCTTTGGCCGGGAGACGGCGGGCTTTGACCAGGGCCTGAAGCCGGGCGATTATGAGTGGCCCGCCATGCCCGAGCGGAATCACCACGACCTGTTCTCCGAGCCTGCGCCCTCGGACGAATTCCTGACCGACTGGCTGCTGCGCTGCTGCGAGATCGTGGATCGCTACCATCCGCGCATCGTCTACTTTGACTGGTGGATTCAGCACAGCGCGGTCAAGCCCTATCTGAAGCGCTTTGCGGCCTATTACTTCAACCGCATGGAGGACTTCGGCGGCTGCGTCATCAACTACAAGCACGATGCGATGCCCTTCGGCATCGGCGTGCCGGACATTGAGCGCGGCGCGTTCGCGGAGGCAAAGCCCTTCCTGTGGCAGTCGGACACCTCCGTCATGCGCCACAGCTGGTGCTACTCCGAGCAGCCCGGCAAGGCCGTGTTCAAGGAGCCTGCGGAGATCATCAGCGATCTGGTGGACGTGGTGAGCAAGAACGGCCGATTGCTGCTGAACTTCGGCCCCAAGCCCGACGGCGAGCTGCGGGAGAAGGAAATTGAGATTCTCAGGGCGATGGCGGCGTGGATGAAGGTCAACGACGAGGCGATTCACGGCACGTCCGTCTGGCGCATCGCACAGGAGGGCCCCACGAAGATTCAGGAGGGACAGTTTGCGGACGGCGCGTCCCGTGGATACACCTCCGAGGACTTCCGCTTCACCTGCAGCGGCAGCCGTGTGTACGCGACCTGTCTGGTGTGCCCGGAGGACGGCCAACTGCACATCAAATCCCTTCGCGAGGCGGATGCCTCCCACCTGCCGCTGTGGCACGGCGTGATCAAAAAGGTGGAGGTGCTGGGCTGCGGCGAATGCCCCTGGACGCGCGATGAGGCTGCGCTCCATGTGGACATGGGCGACTGGCGCAGCGATATGCCGGTGGTTGTGAGGGTCACCACGGACTGACGGATCAATGAGTATGGACGATAAGGAGCAGAACCTATGAAATTCACTCAGGGCTACTGGATGATCAAACAGGACTACAACATGTCCTACGCGACCCATGCGGTGCGCGTGACCAAGACCGAAAAGGCGATGACGGTGCTGTCCGCCTGCCGCCCCATCGGAACCCGCGGCGACATTCTGGACGGCGGCGCGCTGACCGTGACCTTCACCGCGCCCCGCGAGAACATCATCCGCGTGCAGGTGACGCACTTTGCCGGCACCCAGCTGCGTCAGCCCCGCTTTGAGACCTTCGAGGAGGAGTATACGCCCGTCATCACGGAGGATGACGAGTACGCGTACTTCACCTCCGGCGAGGTGACCGCCCGCGTGTACAAGGGGAAGGGCCAGTGGCGCGTGGATTATCTGGCGGGCGACCGCCTGCTGACCACCTCCGGCTGGCGCGGCATGGGCCGTGCGCTGGCCAAGGACGGCACGCCCTCCTCCCTGCTGCCCCACGGCACCTCCTATATGTCCGAGTCCCTGCAGCTGGATGTGGGCGAGTGCGTGTACGGTCTGGGCGAGCGCTTTGGCGCGTATGTGAAGAACGGTCAGGTCGTCGATATGTGGAATGCGGACGGCGGCACGGCTTCCGAGCTGGCGTACAAGAACATTCCCTTCTACATGACCAACCGCGGCTACGGCGTGCTGGTGGAGGATACGGGCGACGTGTCCTTCGAGGTAGCCAGCGAGAAGGTGGAGCGCGTCCAGTTCTCCCATGAGGGGGAGACGCTCATCTATGATGTGATCTACGGCGGCGATCCCAAGAACACCCTGGATCTGTACACCGCCCTGACCGGCCGTCCGGCGCTGCTGCCGGCGTGGAGCTTCGGCCTGTGGCTGTCCACCTCCTTCACCACCGACTATGACGAGGCCACCACCTCCTCCTTCATCAACGGCATGGCGGAGCGGGATATTCCGCTGAGCGTGTTCCACTTTGACTGCTACTGGATGAAGGGCTTCAACTGGTGCGACTTCGAGTGGGACAAGGACGTATTCCCGGATCCCGAGGGGATGCTCAGGCGCTACCATGAGAAGGGCCTGCATCTGTGCTGCTGGATCAACCCCTATATCGGTCAGGCCAGCCCGCTGTTCCGGGAGGGCATGGAAAAGGGCTATCTGGTCAGAAAGACCAACGGCGATGTGTGGCAGACCGATATGTGGCAGGCCGGCATGGCGATTGTTGACTTCACCAATCCCGACGCCTGCAGGTGGTATGCCTCCTACCTGTACAAGCTGATGGACATGGGCATCGACTGCTTCAAGACCGACTTCGGCGAGCGCATTCCGGTGCGGGACATCGCCTGGTTCGACGGCAGCGACCCGGTGCGGATGCACAATTACTACACCTATCTGTACAACAAGGTTGTCTTTGACGTCATCAAGGACGTGAAGGGCGAGGGCGAGGCGATCCTGTTCGCCCGTTCCGCGACGGTCGGCGGTCAGCAGTTCCCCGTGCACTGGGGCGGCGACAACTCTGCGTCCTACATCTCCATGGCGGAGACGCTGCGCGCGGGCCTGTCCATGAGCCACTCCGGCTTCGGCTACTGGAGCCACGATATCTCCGGCTTTGAGTCCACCGCGCCTGCCGATGTGTACAAGCGCTGGCTGCAGTTCGGCCTCATGTCCTCCCACAGCCGCCTGCACGGCTCCACCTCCTATCGTGTGCCGTGGCTGTTCGACGAGGAGTCCGTGGAGGTGTGCCGCAAGTTCACCAAGCTCAAGTGCCGCATGATGCCCTACCTGTATCAGAAGGCGGTGGAGACCCACGAGAACGGCTGGCCCATGATGCGCCCGATGATCGTCGAGTTCCCGGACGACCCGGCCTGCGATACCCTCGACCGTCAGTACATGATGGGCGAGGCGGTGCTGGTGGCGCCGATCTTCCGCAAGGACGGTCAGGTGCAGTACTATCTGCCCGAGGGCATCTGGACGAGCCTGCTGGACGACGGCAAGGTCGAGGGCGGCAAGTGGCAGACCGAAATCCACGATTTCATGTCCATGCCGCTGATGGTGCGTCCCGGCACGGTGCTGCCCCTGGGCGCGGTGGACAACCGTCCCGATTATGATTACCTGCAGGACCTGGAGCTGCATGTCTACCAGCTGGAGGACGGCGAGAGCCGGACGGTCACGATTCCCGATCTGAAGGGCAACGCGGCGGCGACCTTCACCGTCACCATGGCAAACGGCGAGGCGAAGGTGGAGACCGATTCCGCCAAGCCCTATACCGTGATTGTACACAGGTGAACCCCAATACAGGGGAACGCGGATGCGACACGTCCGCGTTCCCGCCAGGAAGGGAGGGAATTGAATGTACTCGGAAATCACCGTTCAGGATGTGCTGCATGCGATCGCGCGCGGCGAAATCAAGGCGTATTATCAGCCGCAGTATGATGTGCTGACCAAGCAGATGAAGAGCGTCGAGGCGCTGGCCAGGTGGGTGAAGCCGGACGGCACGGTGCTGGCGCCGGGGGCCTTTGTGCCCGTTCTGGAGCAGACGGACGCGATTTGCCTTCTGGACTGGCACATGCTGCGGGAAGTCTGCCAATGTCTGCGCCGTCTGCCTGAAAAGCAGCGCCGGCGCATCGCGGTGAATTTCTCCCGCTGGCATTTCAGCGATCCTCAATTTCTGGAGCGGCTCTGCGGCATCGTGGATGCGTACGGGCTGCCGCACTGCCTGATTGGCGTGGAGATCACCGAGTCAGCGGTGACGGCTCATGTCCATGATGTGGTGGAGTGGGTCAACGGGTTGAAACGGGCGGGCTTCCGCGTGGCGATGGATGACTTCGGCTCGGGGCTTTCTTCCCTGTCCTTCCTGAAGGATGTACCGGTGGATGTGCTCAAGCTCGACCGGAACCTGCTGTCCAACAACTGCCAGAGCGAACGCGAGCGCGTGATGCTCGAGAGCATTCTCTACTTCGCCCATCGCCTGAACATGACCACCATCGCCGAGGGTGTGGAGACCGAGGAGCAGCTTTCCTTCCTGCGCACCAGCGGCTGTATGCGGATGCAGGGCTTCCTGATGGCGCATCCGATGCCGGAGGAGGAGTTCTGCCGCTGCTGTCCCGAGTCCGCAGCCGAGACGGATGATGTCCTGAACCTCCAGTCCACCAGCAGTGCGATGGCGCTGCTGATGGAGGCGGTCTTTGCCCGGTTCCCGATGGTGATTCTGGCGAATATCACCCATAACAGCTACTATGTGATGGCCAACAGCAGCGCCAGTGTCAAAACCTGTCCGGCGGCTGGGACCTACGATGATCTGATCGTGGGCAGCACGGCGACGATGCATCCGGAGGAGCAGCAGATTTTCCGTCGCACCTTTGAACGCGAAAGCCTGCTCAAGGCCCATGCGCAGGGACAGCGGAGCGTTCGTGCGGTGACGCACCAGCGCGGCGAGAACGGCGCATATCAGCTGGTGGAAACGGTGGATTACTTTGTCCGGAATCCATCCACGGAGGATGTGCTGGTCATTGCCATGTGCCAGATGGTCGCATAATACTAATTCTCAATAAAAATGTTACATTCGCACAGTGCCTTTTCCGCTCTGGCTTTGCTTCGTTCCGCTCAACGTACTTCCAGTACGCCTCGCTTCACTCAGCTTTGCCAGAACGAAAAATTCACTGCGCTCGGTGCAACATTTTTAACGAGAATTAGTATGAAGCATGGGAATCATTCGAAAAACGCAGACCTGCATGACGATTGCACAGGTCTGCGTTTTTTGTGTCGGCTGATTTATTCATATACCGCACGGCTGCCGCCGATGTAGGGCAGACGGCTGTAGGCCAGCACCAGGTTGGCGTGGCCCACATGGTTCACGTCAAGGCGCAGGGGCACCGCCACCGGACGGATGTGCATCCCTACCAGCGTGTCGCCAATGTCGATGGCGGCTTCGGCCTGCACAAAGGCGGCAAGCGCCGGCTTGCTCAGGCGCTTCCAGGCCGCAGCCGGGACGCTGCCGCCAGCCTTGGGCTGGGGGACGGCGCGCACCTGCGTCAATCCGCGGGAGAGAAGCACCATCTGCTCCATCACAATGGCGCGGTTGAGGTGCTCGCAGCACTGGAACGCCGCGTGCACGCCATGAGCGCGGCAGGCGGTCAGCATGGCCTCGGCGATCACGTCGCCCAATTCCGGCACGCTGCCCTTACCGATTCGTGCGCCTGCCACCTCGCTGGTGGAGCAGCCCAGCACGATCAGGCTGCCCGGCTGAAGCTCACCGGCCTTGCACAGGGCGTCCACCGCCGCGTCCAGCGTGGCAAAAATCTCATGCTTCAGTTCATTCATGGGAGGTCTCTCCTTCTGTGAGGGATGGCTGGTCTTCTGTGCTGTGCGTGCGAAGCAGTCCGAGGACGTTCTGCGCGCCGATGCTCATGAATTGCCCCAGCAGCCGCAGAATCATGCGGGCTGTATCAAAATCGACCTTCTGCAGTGCCCTGAGGATGCCGGCGGCACGTCCGGGGATATCGGTCATCAGCTCCTTCATGGTGGATGCGCCGGTGGCTTCCAGCAGATCGAACAGCGTATCCACAAAGCGGCGGCGCTTGTCGGGGCTCACGCGGGAAAGCCAGGTGTGCACGGTCTGATTGACCAGCTGACTGCCCACATCCACCTCCGGAATGTCGACGAAGCGCGTTCCCAGCACGTGCCATGTGAAGGCATTGTGCTGCAGCACGCTGACGGCGTCGGACTTGACGACCGTGTATTCCGGGTGATAGGCCAGCAGCATCCCGATGACGCTGGACTGGGGCACGAAGGAGCGGATGCGATGGGCGATGGCAGCGTAGCCGTCGGAGGCCATGGTCGCGTCATCCAGCCCGGGACCGTCAAAGGAGTAGATGGCCTTGATGCGCGCCTGCACGGCAGGCTCCGCATGGGCGGCCGCATAGACGGCCAGATTGCCGCCCTTGCTGTGCCCGCCCAGGATCAGCGGCCCGTCCGTCGATTGCGCGATGTCCGCCAGGTAGCGGGAAGCGGCGGCCTGCGCGGGAACCGGGCTTTCAAAGGCCATGTTGAAGTCCTCGCGCCAGCCGACGAGGGTGTTGTCCGTGCCGCGGTAGGCGATGTAATGCGTTCCGTCCGGCAGATCAAGGGTGACGGCGGCGAACTGCATGTCCTTTTCCGGATCGGTGCGGGCAACGCCGCGGTGCAGCGTCAGATCGCAGAAGCGCTCCGTCATCCCGGCGGCGCTGAGCAGCGCCCGGGACTCCTTGATGAAGCTGATCTCGATTTCCGGCGGCGCGGGAACGCTTGTGGCGGCATCCCGCAGCAGGGTCGGTTCCTGCGGATAGGTGATGTAGCTGAGCGTTGCGGCGATCAGGCTGTCCACATCGTTCCAGGGGGACAGGGGAAGCGGAACGTCGCCGCGCCAGACGAGGTAATCCATCATGTTGGCCATGCAGTCACCTCCAATCAACATGCATCAGGGGAAACCGATCAGTCCAGCGCGCCGCTGTCCTTCATCATCTCGAATTCCTCGCGGGAGATCAGGCACATGCGGGGCTTTGCGCCGTCCTTTGCGGAGACGATGCCGCGCTTCTCCATCTCATCCACCAGGCGGCCTGCGCGGGCGTAGCCGAGCTTCAGACGGCGCTGAATCAGGGAGGTGGAAACCTGCCCGTCGTTGACCGCCATCTCGATGCACTGGGTCAGGAGGCTGCCGTCGCCGCCGGTGTAATCGTCCCCTGCGGAGGCGTCCGGGATGACCACATTGTCCGATTCGGACTGCAGCTTATCCAGCTCCTCCAGCACGGCGGGATCATAGGAGGCGGGGCAGGATTCGCGGATGAAGTCGGTGATGCGGTTGACCTCCGGGTCGGAGAGGAAGCAGCCCTGCACGCGGATGGGCGTGAATTCGCCGGTGGGCATGTAGAGCATGTCGCCGTAGCCCAGCAGCTGCTCCGCGCCGATGCGGTCGAGGATGGTGCGGCTGTCCACGTTGGAGGACACCTTGAAGGCGATGCGGGAGGGAATGTTGGCCTTGATGAGGCCCGTGATGACATCCACGGAGGGACGCTGGGTCGCGACGATCAGGTGAATGCCTGCCGCGCGGGCCAGCTGCGCCAGACGGCAGATGCGTTCCTCCACGTCCTTTTTGCAGGTCATCATCAGGTCGGCCAGCTCGTCGATCACGATGACGATGCGCGGCATCTTCTCTTCCTCGGGCATTTGCTCGTTGAAGCCGTCGATGGCGCGGACGCCGGCCTCCTGGAAGCGCCTGTAGCGATCCATCATCTCGCCCACGGCCCACGCCAGCGCGCCGGAGGCCTTGTGGGGATCGCTCACCACGGGCACCAGCAGATGGGGAATGCCGTTGTAGCACTGCAGCTCGACCACCTTGGGGTCAACCAGAATCAGGCGAACCTCCTTGGGGCTGCAGCGGTAGAGCAGGCTGTTGATGATGGTGTTGATGCATACCGACTTGCCGGAGCCGGTGGCGCCGGCGATGAGCAGGTGGGGCATCTTCGCCAGATCGCAGACGATGGGCGCGCCGGCGATGTCCTTGCCCAGCGCGACGACAAGGGGCTTGGTGGCCTTGCGCATGGGTTCGGATTCCAGCACCTCGCGCAGGGTGACGGTCGCCCGCTCGCGGTTGGGGACCTCCACGCCGACAAGGGACTTGCCGGGGATGGGCGCCTCGATGCGGACGGACTTGACCTCCATGTTCATGGCGAT
>JBJEUF010000158.1:0-28474 GCA_051883695.1 Aristaeellaceae bacterium | reverse complement strand
GTGAGTGCGAAACCTCGACAAAGTGCCGAAGGCACTTTGTCGATGCCCTGAACGGCCATCCGGACCGCAGCCCTTGTCAAATCGTCGGCGCAATGATAGAATACCGCCGGAGGAGGTTGTCCGACATGCCCATGCAGATCGTGCTGGTGAACCCGGAAATTCCGCAGAACACCGGCAATATCGCCCGAACCTGCGCCGCCACCGGCGCGGTGCTCCACCTGATCGAGCCCCTTGGCTTTTCTCTGGCGGACAGGTACCTCAAGCGTGCCGGGCTGGATTACTGGCAGCTGATGACCTACCATGTCTGGCCCGATCTGACCGCCTTTTTGCAGGCGCATCCGGACGCACGGATGCATTTCGCCAGCACCAAGGCACCCCGAGGGTATCACGAGGCACAGTACCGGGACGGGGATTTCCTTGTTTTCGGCTGCGAAACGCGCGGGCTGCCCGAAACGCTCCTGTCCCGCGCCTACGACCGGTGCATCCGCATCCCCATGCGGCCTGAAGCCCGGAGCCTGAACCTGTCCAACTCCGTGGCGATCGTGCTGTATGAAGCGCTGCGGCAGACAGGCTTCGACGGCCTGAGCGCGCAGGGCTCTCTGACCGGCCGGGACGAGCCGGCCGCCCCATGGCTGGACTATGTGTGAGCGCAGCGGCATGAAATCCCTGCGGTCATCCGTTTATATGGAGACAAACGAATCCGGAGGCAACCCATGACCTATTTCAGACATGATTCCGCGCAGGCGCCGTATCAGCCCTCCCCCGTACCGCAGGCGAACCCCGATGTGGCCTATGCGGTGGATGATGACGGCGACCGCGTCTATACCGAAGCGGATTACGGCGTGGCGCCCGATGGCGATGCCTTTCTCCCGGATGAGACGGACGACAGCCGCTATGCCCCGCCCTTCAGCTACGCGGGTTCCTACGAAACGGAGGACGGTGCGCTGCTGGACGACGATCTCGCCCTGACCGACGACGAGCTGCTGGATGAGGATCTGCTGACGGATGAGGAAAGGCAGGAGCTGCGCCGCAGCACCTGGCAGCTGATCGCCGGGCTGAGCGACGTCGCGGGCATCATCCTGGGCACCGCCGCCATCCTCGTGCTCATCGCGCTGCTGGTCAGCCTGCTGAACTGGCTCGCGGATGACATCAGCCAGACCTTCACCCTCTGGCAGCACCGTATATGATTTTCACACCAAAGACAAGGAGCAAATGACGATGCCGGAGATCACCTGGGCCCTGTTCCGCCAGCAGGTTGCCGCCTGCGCCCTGTGTCCGCTGCATGCGGGCATTCACAACAAGGTGCCCGGGCAGGGCGATATCGCAAGTCCGCTGATGCTCATCGGCGAAGGCCCCGGGCAGGTGGAGGATCAGGAGGGCCTGGCCTTTGTCGGCCCCGCCGGACAGCTGCTGACCCGGATGCTCGCTGCCATTTCCCTGCCCCGCGACCGGGTGTATATCTGCAACATCGTCAAATGCCGTCCGCCGAACAACCGCGTGCCCACCGAGGAGGAAGCCGCCGCCTGTATGCTGCATCTGCGGATGCAGACCGCGCTGATCCGTCCGCGGGTGATCGTGCTGCTGGGCGCCACCGCGGCGAAAAACACCATCGGCCCCGAGGTGCGCATCACGCGGGATCGCGGACAATGGTTCGAGCGCAAGGGCGTTTGGATGATGCCCACCTTCCACCCCAGCGCGCTGCTGCGCGACCCCGCCAAAAAGCGCGAGGCCTGGGAGGATATGCAGCGGCTCCGGGATAAATTGATGGAGCTGGGGCTGTATCAGGACATCTACGGACGCGCCGAATAAGGGATTCTTTCATCGTAATAAACGCCCGCTCTCCTCTATGGAGGGCGTTTTTTCTATTAGCATTCGCGGCACTCGCGGCACTCGCGCCAGACCTCCTGCAGCGCCCGCTGCAGATGGTCAAAAACGCGCGCGCTGGCCGCCAGATGGGGCATGGCCCGGTCATAGACGACCTCGCCGCCCAGGATGTTCCCGCAGCGGCCCCCGGCTTCCTCCACAAGCAGCGTCGCCGCGCAGTAGTCCCACGGCTGCAGCCGCCATTCAAAATGACCGTCGCTGCGGCCTGCCGCCACGTCGCACATATCGACGCAGGCGCTGCCCGTCCGGCGGAAATCCGCAATCTGCGGCAGGACGCGCGCCATCGTCCGCCCGGTCAGCGCAAAGAGCTCGCTGTAATAGGGCGCGGTGCCAAAGCCGATGACCGCCCGTTCAAAGGGCACATCCGCCACCTGCAGCCGCGTTTCACCGCACCACGCGCCGCAGCCGCGCTCCGCATGGTACATCTCGTCCCGGTAGGGATCGTAGATCGCGCCGAACACGGGCCTGCGGTTTTCCACCGCGCCGATGGAAATGGCCGAGCACCGGCGGCGACGGAAGTAGTTCGTCGTGCCGTCGATGGGGTCGATGATGAAGGTCAGCCCATCGCCCAGGACATTGCCTTCCTTCTCTTCCGCGAAGAAGGCCGCGCCGGGATACGCCTTCGCCAGCTCCTCCAGCAGGAAGGACTGTACCGCCACGTCCGCTTCGGTCACAAAATCCGCATGGGCGCCCTTGGCATACACCTGCGGATTCTCAAAATCCAGCATCCGCTTCGCCGCCCGGCGCAGGATGCTCTCCAGCCCTCTATCCATGATTTCCCTCCAGATGCAGCACAATCATCTCACAGGGGCAGCGGAAGCGCGGCATCCACGTGGCATTGGTCATGCCGCGCGAAACCAGCAGCCGCCCGTTGTCATAAAACCCGCTGGTCAGGCGCGGCAGAAAGCCCTGCCCCGGCGCATAGGCCGCCAGCTTGCCCAGCCGCACCTGACCGCCATGGGCATGTCCGGAGACGGTCAGGTCGATGGATAGCGGCTTCACCAGCTTCCCGTAATACTCCGGATGATGGCACATCAGCAGCCGGAACTCCGAACGCTCTGCCATCTCCCGCAGGAAGGGCCGTTCCGCCTGCCAATCCTTCCGGGAGCTGAGCCCGCCCAGCACCATTCCGCCAAAGGGCACAAAGCGGTCGTCCAGGAGGGTCGCACGGCTTTGCTCCACCCGATGCCAGAAGGCTTCCCGGCTGGGATGCTTGCGCTCATGGTTGCCGATCGCGCAGAAGGTCGGCGCGATGTCCGCCGCCGCGTCAAGGAATTGCAATCCCCGTTCATACTCATCCAGATGGCGGTCCACCAGATCGCCCACAATCAGGATGGCGTCACACGCCGCCAGCGCGGGCAGCACATCATCGAAGGGGCCGTCGTGCAGATCCGCCACGACAGCCAGCGTCAGCGGATGCAGAATGCGCGGCGATGTCACCGTGACATGGTTGATCTGCCGGACATTGTGCGCCTTGTTGCGCCGCGCCACTCCCTTGAGGATCATGCGTGTCCCGCTCCTTTCCCCGTTTTCACCCGGATGACAATCAGCCCGGCCAACAGCAGTGCCGCCGCCGTTCCCAGCCAGAGGACGCCCAGGCATATCAGCGCGTTGCCGCCCTGCTCCGCCGCCAGCGGACTGAGCTGCGCCAGCATTCCCGGCACATCCAGCAGCCGGACAGGCACCGCGCACAGCCCCATCACGATGCCGGTTGCCACCAGCGCGCTGCCCGCAAGACGGTGCGCCGCCGCCAGCAGCGCAAGGCCCAGCGCCGCCAGCGCCGCGGTGCACAGCAGCAACAGCTTCCGCACAAGCGGCAGCGATACGCGCTCCATCGCCAGCGATATGCCCATGCCGACAATGCTGCGCCGCAGCGGGGTGACCGCATCGCAGACGGCCTCATCCAGCCCGTAGGCCACCTCGTCCCGGGCGATGGCACGGCGCTGGGCATCGTCCGTGACCGCCCGGAAGCCCTCGTCCTGCAGGAGCAGCGCGATCAGCTCCCGCTCCTGCGCCGCGTCCAGAAAGGCCGGCATGTCGGCTGACGCTTCCGCATCCCGCCACAGATCCTGCCACCAGCCGGCGACAGCGGCGCTCTGCGCTTCCGCCGCGTCCCGCACATAGGGCTCCAGCAGTCCGGGCGCAAGCTGCCAATCGGCTTCCAGCGCCGCCGCAGCTGCCTCAATCCGCGATTGCTGCATCGCGCGGAGTGACGCTGTGCCGTTGACCTCCCGGGCAAATGTGCCCGTCATGATGCAGCAGACCAGCCCGGCTGCGGCTGCCCCCAGCAGGGCGAGCACAGCGAAAAGCGCCGCAAGATACCGCATGGCAATCTTCATCGGATCACCACCAGCTTCATCAGCGCGAACACGGCATCCCGCGCAGTCGTTCCGGTGAGGATGCAGCCTGTCGCCAGCAGGATTGCGGCGGGCAGCACCAGCGCCAGCACGCTGCGGACAGGGTTCCGGTCATGCATGGGTTGACCTCCTTTATGTTGGGGTGTCTTTGGGGGCAGGATGATGCGTCATTGGGCTGTTTGAGCTGTTTCGTGAATCTTCGATTCACGAAAGGCGCATGCGGCTTTTGTGCGCTGCGGCGCGGAGCCTCCGGCGGGAAGGGGCGCTGCCCCTTCACCCTGCCAGGGGCGCCGCCCCTGGACCCTGCAAGGGGCATCGCCCCTTGACCCTTTTCGCCTTCGGCGATGCCCTTGTCTCAGTGGTGTCGCGTGCTCTCGCGGGTACGGCGACGCTTCTTCTGCACACCGTCCTCCGGCGGCTTCTCCCCCCGCAGGGACAGCATCTGATCCCGCAGCTTCGCAGCCCGCTCGAAATCCAGCTCCCGCGCGGCGGCAATCATCTGCTCCTCCAGCTCCCGGGCCAGCGCTGCCACCTCCTCCTCCGTCATGGCAGCCGGTGCCGTCTCCTCCACCTTCCGCGTCACCTCCAGCACCTGATGCACCGCATTGCGGACGCTCTCGGGCGTGATGCCGTTCGCTTCATTATAAGCCTGCTGAATGGCACGGCGGCGCTCCGTCTCCGAGATGGCGCGCATCATGCTGTCCGTCATGACATCGGCGTACATGACGACGCGTCCGTCCACGTTTCGCGCCGCGCGTCCGATGGTCTGCACCAGCGACGTTTCCGAGCGCAGGAAGCCCTCCTTGTCCGCATCCAGGATCGCCACCAGGCTCACCTCCGGCAGATCAAGGCCCTCGCGCAGCAGGTTGATGCCCACCAGAATGTCGAATTCTCCCAGCCGCAGCCCGCGGATCAGCTCCATCCGCTCGATTGTCGTCACGTCCGAATGCAGGTAGCGCACCCGCATTTCCAAGCCGCGCAGGTACTCGGTGAGGGACTCTGCCATGCGCTTGGTCAGCGTCGTGACCAGCACGCGCTGTCCCTTCCGGACGACCTGCCCGATTTCCCCGACCAGATCGTCCACCTGACCGGTGGCGGGGCGCACGACGATCTTCGGATCCAGCAGGCCCGTGGGGCGGATGATCTGCTCCACCGTCTGCTGTGTCCGACCCAGCTCATAGGGCCCGGGGGTGGCGCTGACATAGATGGTCTGGCCGATGCGCTGCTCAAACTCCTCAAACAGCAGCGGACGGTTGTCAAAGGCGCTGGGCAAGCGGAAGCCGTATGCGACCAGCTGCTCCTTCCGGGCGCGGTCGCCGTTGTACATCGCGCGTATCTGCGGCACAGTGACGTGGCTTTCGTCGATGATGCACAGGAAGCCCTTGGGGAAATAATCCAGCAGCGAGTAGGGCGCGTCCCCGGGCTTGCGGCCGTCGAAATACCGCGAGTAGTTCTCGATGCCCGAGCAGTAGCCGATCTCGCGCATCATCTCGATGTCATAGTTCGTCCGCTGGGCGATACGCTCCGCCTCCAGCAGCTTTCCCTCCTGCGTGAAGCGTTCGATCTGCGCCTGCAGATCCTTTTCGATCACGGCGATGTTTTCCTCCAGATGGCTCTTATCCGTCGCGTAATGCGTCGCGGGGAACACCGCCGCGTGCTCCAGGCTGGAAATCACATGCCCGCTGGTCACATCGATTTCGGAGATGCGGTCGATCTCGTCGCCGAAGAACTCGATGCGCAATCCATGCTCGTTCATCGCCGCCGGGATAATCTCCACCACATCGCCGCGCACCCGGAAGGAGCCGCGTGCAAACTCGATATCGTTGCGCTCGTACTGGATGTCAATCAGTCGCCGCAGCAGCTCGTCCCGGTCGATAGCCATGCCCGGGCGCAGGCTGATCATCTGCCCCTCATATTCGCTGGGATCGCCCATGGAGTAGATGCAGGACACGGACGCGACGATGATGACGTCCCTGCGCTCCCGCAGCGCCGCCGTCGCGCTGTGACGCAGGCGGTCAATCTCCTCGTTCACGGACGAATCCTTCTCAATGTAGGTATCGGAGGACGCGATGTAGGCCTCGGGCTGGTAGTAATCATAGTAGCTCACGAAGTACTCCACGCGGCTGTCGGGGAAGAAGGCTCGCAGCTCCGAGCAGAGCTGCGCCGCGAGGGTCTTGTTATGGGCGATGACGAGCGTGGGCATCTGCACCTGCTCGATCACCGAGGCCATGGTGAACGTCTTGCCCGAGCCGGTCACCCCCAGCAGCACCTGCGCGCTGAGGCCGTCCTTCACGCCCTGCGCCAGCGCCGCGATGGCCTGCGGCTGATCCCCCGAGGGCTTGTAGGGTGCCTTCAACACGAATTTACCTGTCAGCTCGCTCATGGCGCGCACCTCCTTGGATAGAATGTCCGTTCCTGTTATCATAGCACATCCCGCTCCCTGTGTGAAGGGGAACACGGCGATTTGCGCAAATTCGCCCGTGCAGTGCATCACGCGCCGCACGGGCTTACCATATCATTCCAGCATTTACTTTTTCAGCCGCTTGTCGCTCTTGGTGGCCAGCCAGGTGCCGAAGGACTGGATCACCTGCACGAGGATGACCAGCACGATCACCGCCGCATACAACACCGCGTACTTGTAGCGGTTGTAGCCGATCATGATGGCGATGTTGCCCAGGCCGCCGCCGCCAATCGCGCCGGACATGGCCGTGTAGCCCAGAATGGTGGTGATCGCCAGGGTGAAGTTGGTGATCAGGGACGGCACCGCTTCAGGGAGCATCACCCGCAGGAGGATCTGCATCGCGGTCGCACCCATGGACTGGGCTGTCTCGATAATGTTGGGATTCACCTCGCGCAGGCTGGATTCCACCAGGCGGGCCACAAAGGGGAACGCCGCCACCACCAGCGGTACGATGGACGCCACCGTTCCCACGGAGGTGCCAACGATCAGGCGGGTCAGCGGGATAACAACCACGATGAGGATCAGGAAGGGAATCGAACGCAGGAAGTTGATCACAATGTTGATGATCTTCATCACGATGGGCGGCATGGGACGGATGCCCTTGGGATCGCCCGCAACCAGCAGCATGCCAAGGGGCAGGCCGATGATGATGGCAAAAAGCGTCGCAAGCAGGGTCACATACACGGTTTCCCACAGCGCCAGGGGGAAATCCTGCTTGATGATCTTCCAGGCCTCTTCCAGGCGGTCAGGCTGGAAGGCTCTGACGAACTGATTCATGCTTGACCCTCCTTCTCGGCATAATCCACCTGCACCTGAACGGTCACGTCAGGGGTCTGGCGCAGGAAGTTGACGGCCTTTGCCAATTCGTCCGGGCCGCCGGGAATTTCCAGCAGGATGTAGCCATAAGCCCGGTCACCTACTGCGCGGGTGGATGCGCCCAGGATGCTGGCGGCAATCCCGATCTCCATCGCCATCCGGGCGATGAGCGGCTCGTTGGCGGCCACCGCGCCGTTGAAGATGATGCGCACCCGCTGACCGTGCCGATTGCCCAGGGCAACGTTGGCATCCGCCATTTCGGGGTAGACGAGGTTCTTGGTCGCCTCAGCCCGTGGATTGGCGAACACGTCCGCAACCTCGCCCTCCTCCACCACCGCACCGTTCTCCAGAATGGCAACACGGTTGCAGATCTCCTGTACCACGCTCATCTGATGGGTGATGACGATCACAGTGATGCCCATTCTGGCGTTGATATCGCGGATCAGGCCAAGGATGGCATGGGTGGTCTTGGGGTCAAGGGCAGAGGTGGCCTCGTCGCACAGGAGCACGTCCGGATTGGTCGCCAGCGCACGGGCAATGGCGATGCGCTGCTGCTGTCCGCCGGAGAGCTGCGCCGGGTAGGCATTCGCCTTGTCCGGCAATCCTACGATCTCCAGCAGCTCCAGGGCACGCTTCATGGCGTCAGCCTTCTTCACGCCCGCCAGCTTCAGGGGCAGCATGATGTTCTGTATGCAGGTGCGCTGCATAAGCAGGTTGAAGCCCTGGAAGATCATCGTCACACGGCGGCGCATATCGCGCAGTTCCTTCTTGCGCATCGTGCCCAGGTCACGCCCGTCCAGCAGGACGCTGCCCTCCGTCGGACGCTCCAGCATGTTGATGCAGCGCACCAGGGTGGACTTGCCCGCGCCGGACATACCGATGATGCCGTAGATGTCGCCGGTGCGGATGGACAGGTTGACGTTCTTGAGCGCGTCCACAGGACCGTCTGCGGTGACAAAGCTCTTGGACAGGTTCCTCAGCTCGATCTTCAGCGCCTTTTGCGCGGCGCCATCCAGGGGCTGCTTCTCCAGTTCGATCATGGGTGGATTCCTCCATCGAGTGCCGAAAATACAGGGAAAACCGGCAGCCGTTTGCAGCAGACTGCCGGTGAAAGGGCTTGAGATTACTTGGCGTTCAGCGCATCCAGGTTGGTCTGCTTGCCGCCGTAGAGGCCCATGGGCTCCACATGGATGGGCGCGACAATCACGATGTGGGTACCGTTCTCCTCATTGAAGTTCTCCTGATAGGGAATGTGGGCGAAGTAGTTGGCGAACACGTCGCCGGCATCCACCACCATATTGGGCTGGATGTAATCGGAGAACTCGATGATCTTGAGCGTGATGTTCTTCTCAGCCAGAATCTCGGCAGCGACAGCCAGAATCTGGGCATGGGGCGTAGGAGAAGCTGCCACGGTGATGGTAGTGCCGGCCAGCGCCTCATAATCAACGGTCGCATCGAAGCCATCGGTCGGCGTCTCGACCACGGACACGGCAGCGCCCTTGTAGGTCTCGGTGATGAAGTCAGCCACCTTCTGGCTGTACAGAGCGGCTGCCAGCGCCTTGGCGGCATCTGTCTCCTCGTTGCCGGCGTTGACGCACAGCACATTGGCGTAGGGAGAATCAGCGCTCTCGATCAGCAGGGAATCCGCCACGGGATTCAGGCCGTAGTCCAGCGCGAAGTTGTTGTTGATGATAGCATAGTCCACGTCGTCCTTCACGTTGGGAACCATCGCGGCCTCCACCTCATAGAACTCAATGCCCAGAGGATTCTCAATGATATCCTTGGCAGTGGCGGTGACGCCGGCGTTGGGGTCCAGCTTGATATAGCCGTTGGCCTCCAGCAGCAGCAGAGCGCGGCCCTCATTGGTGGGATCGTTGGGCACGGCAATGGTGATGGTATCCGCAAAGGCGGCGGTCGCAGACAGCACCAGCAGGGCGGACAGGATCAGGGACAGAAGCTTCTTCATTGTCAATCTCTCCTTCTCAAATAAGTAGCATATGCAAAGCAGCCAGCAGGAAGCAGCGGTGACGAACAGCGTCACATTCGTCTGCTCTGGCGGTTGCATTGTGCCATCTTGCGGGCACGCTCACCGGTTCGGGACACCACGACCACCCTTTCTGTGGAAAGAAATCAATCATCGCCATCGTGCAAAAAGAGGAAGCTCCCATCTCCTCGATGCAGCTTCCTCTCCTTCCGCTCCGGTCCCGGAATCCCGTGGGAAAGCCGGTCAGCGATTATCGAAAAGCGCAGCGAAGATTGGCACAGCAACGCATGCTCATGCGGCACATGCACATGGGCATCAGCATGGACATCGCGGTGCAGGTCAGCTTCATCTGCGTTTCTCCTTTCCTCAGGTGGTGCATATAGCATATCACGCCGCTTGGTATTTGTCAACCGCCTGCGCTGTACTGATGATGTTTTTTTGCCTTCCTCGCGCTTTCACCCATCCCATGTGTAAATGTTTTGAAAAATGCTGTCGTTCTCTTGCAAAGTCAGCCGCGACACGCTACAATGAATACCGCATACCAATCAGACGAGGTATTCTGTATGAAGAAGCTGCTTCCCATTCTGCTTTCCCTCCTCCTGCTGATGCCCTGCGCACTGGCGGACACCGAGGCCGACGACGGGGAGATCGCCATCGTGGTCGGTCATCAGACGCTGGTCTATGGCGACTTCGGCGAGGAGGTCGCGAACCTTCAGCTCAAGCTGAGCGATCTGTACTACTATGACGGCGAGATCACCGGCTCCTACGGCGACCTGACGAAAGCCGCCGTGAAGGCCTTTCAGGCGGACTTTGAGCTGGCCCAGACCGGCGAGGCGGACGAGGAAACCCAGCTGCTCCTCTACGCCACGCAGCGCCGTCCGCTGCGCCTTGGCTGCACGGGCGAGGACGTCCGCCTGCTGCAGATGCGCCTGACGGAGCTGGGCTACTACACCGGCAAGCTGTCCGGCACCTATCTGCCCGCCACGCAGGACGCGGTCTACACCTTCCAGCTCTGCAGCGGCGAGGTCCCCACGGGCAGCGCCGATGCGGACACGCTGACGCTCCTGTATTCCGACAACGCGCTGACGTGGGCAGAGGGGCAGCAGAACATGCCCGAGGTATCGCCCACGCCCAATCTCTATGGAGCCTACGCCACCGCCACGCCCGTGCCGGTGCAGGACATTCCCTACACCAGGACGCTCAAGTACGAGGAATCCTCCGGCGACCTCGTCAAGCTGCTGCAGGAGCGCCTGACGGAGCTGGGCTATTACTCCGGCAGAATCTCCGGCAACTTCCTGGGCAACACGCGCAACGCCGTCAAGGCCTTTCAGGAGCAGAACGCCCTGAAGGCGGACGGCATCGTGGGCGAGATGACCTGGAACGCGCTGTTCAACGACGCGGACGTGCGCGGCGTGAACGACGAGCCCAAGCCCCAGCCGCCGGTGCCCTATGCCATCACCGTGGACGTGACCAATCAGGTCACCACCGTCTACGGGCTGGATGAGAACGGCGAGTACACCGTCGTCGTCCGGCAGATGCTCTGCTCCACCGGCACGAAGGCGAACCCCTCCGACGTGGGCGACTGGGTGCTCAGCGGCCGCACGGCCCGCTGGTGCGATTTCCCCCAATGGGGCGGTCATGCCCAGTTCTGGACGAAGATCAACGCGTCCATCGCCTTCCATTCCGTGATCTACAACTCCTACGACACCATGAACCTGAGCGTCAAGAGCTACAACAACCTGGGCAAGCGGGCCTCCCATGGCTGCATCCGCCTGACCGTTGCCGATGCGAAGTGGATCTACGACAACTGCGGCGAGGGCGTGGTCGTCACCATCACGGAGGATCTCCCGGCGGACCCGGAGCTGCGTGCCGCCCTGAAGCTGCCCTCCCTGAACAAGGCGAATATGCTCCCCTATGTTACGCCCACGCCCACCCCTGCGCCCTCCTATGTGCCCGGCGAGCTGCCCTCGGGCGAGTTCAGGACGCTCAAGAAGAATTCCACCGGCGCGGACGTCTACTGGCTGCAGTGCAAGCTGACCGCGCTGGGCTACTACTCCGGGCACATCGGCGGCACCTATCTGGACGGGACGGTCAAGGCCGTCAAGGCGTTCCAGAAGGATCACGGCCTGACCGCCAACGGTACGGCGGACGTCAAGACGCTCAGGGCGATCTATGCGGATGAGCTGGCCACGCCAACGCCCGCGCCCACCGCGACGCCATCGCCCGTGCCGACCCGGACGCCGGAGATGATCGCTTCCCCCGTCCCCACCGGCACGATCCGCCCGGCTAACTGAAACGATCCGTTCCTCGTATTCCAGGGCGATACACGAAACGCCACCCATCGGTGCTCTGCCGATTGGGTGGCGTTATTCTATTCAGATGGCACATCGCAGGAGAACGGGCCCGAATCGCTGATGCGAATTCACGTTGAAACGTTTTTATAAGAACGCATATCAGTTCCGGGTGATGTCCCGCCTTCTCCGCGGCAGGAACGCACGCTCCAGCGCCATGCGCACCCGCATCCCGGGACGCAGCTTCGCCTTCACGACCTCATAGGCCCGCTGTGCCTGCTTCGTCTCCTCAGGCAGGGGCACGGCGTGACCGTAGAACATCAGGGATTCCGCGCCGGAGAGCTGCGAAAGCACCAGCGGCACGACCCTTTCCGCATCCACCCGCGCCAGGAATGCCATCGGCGTTTCGGTGGGCTGCCGCGTCATGCCCAGCTGACGCAGCGCGTCATGCGCCGCCTGCACCCAGACAAGCCAGCGGCCAAACTCGTTCTTCTGCCTTTTGGACTGCCAGAGCGGCGTCATCCACAGCACCCGCCCGACCGGCAGCAGCACAGCAAGCGCCGCTGCCGCCACCGCCACAATCCACCACGGGAAGCCGCGTTTTTGCCCTGTATTCCCGCCCGCATCCTCCGGCGACTCCGATGGCGCAGGCGTGGGCGTCGCGGCCTCCGGAACCGGACTGGGGGATGGCGTGGGCGAATTCGTCAATGCGGGCGAAGGCGTGTCCGTCGGTGCAGCCGTATCCGTTGCGGCAGGCGGCTCGGGCGTGGAAGTTGGTTCCGGCACATCCGACTCGTCCTGCGCCATCTGATCGGGCGCGGCGTAGATCACGTCGCTGCCCGCGGGCGTAGCGTCAAAGGTCAGCCAGCCGAAGCCGCTGAAATACACCTCCGTCCACGCGTGACCCTGCTCTCCGGTCACAACAGCCATGCCCGCGCGTTCGCCCTCCGTTTCCGGGGTGGCGACAAAGCCCTCCACATACCGCGCCGGCAGCCCGACCATGCGGCAAAGCACCGTCATTGCGGAAGCAAAATGCGTGCAGTAGCCCTTTTTGTCCCGCAGCAGGAAGGTCGCCACGAAGTCCCTGTCAGGCTTCTGCTTCTCGGCTTCGAGGGTATAGGCATAGCCCGTCCGCAGGTGCTGCTGGAGCGCCAGCGCCATCTCATAGGGCGTTTCGGCTCCGGCCACGGCCTGCGTCGCGATGTCGTAAACTCCCTGTTCAAGATGCTCCGGCAGGGCAAGGTACTGCTCACAGACAGATTCCCAGTTGGGATCATCCACCGCCTCGCAGCTGCTCAGCAGGCTTGCCAAGCCCCGGTCCCCCGCCACCAGCAGCGGCGCGGTCACCGTCCACGCATCCCCGCTCTGCAGATCCCGGGTGGCGAAAATCTCGCTGCTTTTGTTGAAATAGGGCACCAGTTTGTCCGTCACGCTCAGCTTGCGTACCCGCTGGGGCACGAACATGCTCGAAGCACTGGACCCCAGCATCCGGACGGTCACCGTTTTCGGCTCCAGCAGCGCGCTGTAGGACAGGTCGGCAACCTGCGGAAGCTCCATGTCAAAAACCGTCGAGCGAATGCTGAGGAAGCTAATCCCCTCCCAGAGATACCGCTTGCCCTCCGTACCGTCCTCCCAGCTATGACCGGTATATACATTGCGGATGGCTCCGCGCAGATAGACCTTCCGAGGCGTGGTGACGACCATCACCGGAGCTTTTGACGGGTCCGCCGGGCCGCCCAGCTGGTTCCTGCCTTGCGGATAATAGCCCACGTCGGCCAGGCTGAACACCTTTCGCTCTTCAGTGAAAAAGAAAGTATCCATGATGCGCTGGCGCAGGCTGTCCGCGGCCTCCTTGAGCGGCGGAACCGTCGCGCCGCCAAGGGCAATGCCCGAAAAGCTCAGCAGCACCGTCACCGCCGCTAACGGCAGCACACGGAACGCGCTGATGTCATGGCTGCCCTGCAGCAGCAGCGTCACGCTGGCCACAACGGAGGGCAGCAGATACCACAGCACCTGCGCCCGGTTGCCCAGCCAGAGCAGCACCACCGTCAGCAGCAGCACCACCAGCGCCGGATAAGGCCCCGCGCTTCGCTGCGTCACAAAGAACGACGCGGCGCCGCACAGCAGCGTTCCCAGCACGGCGGTTTCCCGCGCCACCAGCGGCACTGCCGCATGCGTCCCGGATATGTGCAGCAGCAGCGCCTGCATCACATCCGCAAGATCGGTCAAGCCGCCCATCAGCAGCCAGATGACGCACCCCGCCGCCGTGACGCTGCCAACCACCCACGCCGCGCGATGATCCAGCGAGGCGGCGGAAAGCACCCCCGTCATCACCGTCAGGAGCGCCGCCGCCAGCCCGGCGTAGGAAAGCAGGCCCGTCACCTGCAGCAGCGTCAGCGTCATGCCCAGCCCGTAGAGCAGCGTCACCGCCGCGCCGGAACCCAGTTCGCGAAGCCTCTGTCGCAGACCGATCACCTCCTGTGATTTGCATCCCCGGCGTCACAGCGCCAGCGGGGTCACATAGCAGACCTCCACACCCGCATTTTGAAGCCGGGAGATCATGGGCGCCAGCTGCTCGCTCTCCGGGGTGAAGGTGACCAGATACAGCCTGACATACGGGCCCATCCGGCGCATGGCCGCCATCACGTCCACCATGCGGCTGTTGAGCCGGGCGGAAATGACGACGGTGCAGCCTACCTTGCGCATCCGGCGCAGTTCCAGCCGCAGCACGCGTTCGAAGGGCTCCGTCGCAGAGAAATCGACATGCGCCAGCGCTTCCAGAATGGCCGGCATCCCCATGCCCTTGTCCAGCTCGACGGGATGCGTTCCCAGCAGCGGCAGCCGCGCCGGATGATCCGTGCGCGTGTTTTCCGCCATGATGGAGGCTGCCGTTTCCAGCAGCGTGTCCTTCACATCCGCCAGCGCCTCCCCGCCGGATTGCACGGGCGGCTCCATGCAGTCCAGCAGTACCAGCGCATCGGGCATCACCGGCGCTTCGTAGCGGCGCACCAGCAGCTCCTGCTTGCGCAGGGACAGCTTCCAGTGTATCTTCTTCATCGCGTCGCCCTGCTGATAGGCGCGCACATCCGCCGGGCTGGTGATATCCTCCGAAGCCCGGGCCATGCTCTCGCTGCCCGTGTCACCTCCGGCGTACACCTGTGTTCCCACCTCAAAGGGCAGCGGCAGCACCACCAGCTCGCCGCCCTCGCGCTCCGGCACAACGCGCCTGGAGCAGATGCCGAACAGGTCGGTCACCGTCACCGCTTCCACGCCCGGTCGGCACACGCCCACATGGGCCGCATGGCAGGGCAGCGTCAAATGGATGCCCTCTCGCGGAACGGATGTCACGGTCATCGTCCGGGACTGATGGTCCGGGCCCTCCCCCAATTCGATCTCCAGCGGCGCGATGGGAATCAGGCTCCGGCACTGCAGGACGATTTCGAGCGTCACGTCCTCGCCGCGATGCACCACCCGCTCGCTCAGGCTGCCGGAGAGCTTCATCGTGCCCGCTGCCCGCAGCACAGCCGTCACGCTGGACAGGCACAGCAGAATCATCAGCACCGCGCCGGTGAGGAACACGGGGCTGCCCGTGGAAAAGGCCGCCAGCAGCAGCGCCGCTGTCACCACCAGCGGCAGCGTCATACGCAGGCTCATAGCTTCACCGGCACGGGGACGTTCTGCAGCACCCGCTGCACGATGCTCTGGGCGGATACGCCCTTCATGCGCGCCTCGGGGCTGAGCACCAGGCGGTGGGCCAGCACGGGCTGCGCCATGTGCTGCACGTCCTCGGGAATGATATAGTCGCGCCCGGCCAGCAGCGCACAGGCCTGCGCGCCGTGGATGAGCGCAATGGCGGCACGGGTGGAGGCCCCCAGCTGCAGGGCAGGCTCCCGGCGGGTGGCTGCGACGATACTGGCCACATACATGCGCACCTCCGGCGAGCAGTAGACCTGCTGCACCATCTGCTGCAGGGCGATGATATCCTCCGCCGTGCAGACGGGCTCAATGGTCGCCATGGGCCTAACCGCGCCGGAATAGCGCTCCAGCACGTCCATTTCCTGCTCCACCGTCGGATAGCCGATGGAGATGCGCAGGAAGAAGCGGTCCATCTGGGCCTCCGGCAAGGGATAGGTGCCCACGAACTCCACAGGGTTCTGCGTTGCCAGCACGATGAAGGGCTGCGGTACGGGATGGCTGACGCCGTCCACGGTGACCTGATGCTCCTCCATCACCTCCAGCAGGGCCGACTGGGTTTTGGGGCTGGTGCGGTTGATCTCGTCCGCCAGCACCACCTGCGCCATCACGGCGCCTTCCCTGAATTCCATTTCGCCGGTCTTGAAATTGACCAGCGTGAAGCCCGTCACATCCGAGGGCATCAGGTCGGGTGTGAACTGAATGCGGCGGAAGGAACAGGCCAGCGACTTCGCCAGCGCGGAAGCGAGGGTCGTCTTGCCCACGCCGGGAACGTCCTCAATCAGCACATGGCCCTTGCACAGCAGGGCAATCAGCGCATACTCGACCGCATCCTCCTTGCCGACGATCGCCTTTCCAATATTGTCAAGCAGTGCGCCGATCATGCGCCGGGGCTGCTGGATCATAGCGTCCTCCTCCATCTCAACAGAATAGCAATAGTATACCCCGATTCGCGCAGGAATGCAAGTCCCGGGAGAACGGCACACAGCACAAGGGCGGTCACCCGACTGCCAAGACAGATCGGATAACCGCCCAGGGGATGATTCAGTTGTTTTCCTGTCCCATCAATCCATGTTCTTCATCAGCGCGTCAATCCGGGCCTTGAAAGCGCTCGTGTTGGGATAGATACGCACAACGGGCATCCCCGTGTTGTAATCCACCACATTGCGGATGAAGAGCAGCACCTTCGTATCGCCGCCCAGATCCTCCGCAACGCTGATCGGCTCACCGAAGGCGTAGTTCTTCAGCTGCGCCAGATCCAGCGTCTCCGTCTCGGCCAGCGAGGGCAGCAGGGTGCAGAACGTCTCGTGCACCTTCACCTCATCGGAAACATAGTCACAGTCGATCGTGACCGTTCCCTCTGCCACCTTCACCGTGACCAGTCCGATCATATACGCGTCGCTGGCAATCAGCTCGTAGGTCTGCACACCGTCCGTGCTCAGATCAAGGGGCGTGAAGCGATACCACTGATCCGTCAGCTGGCTCACGTCACGGAAACGCGGGCCGAAGCTGCAAGCCGTGTTCCGGGAATAATAGCGCGCGGTATCGGGCTTGGGCGTTTCGCTTTCTGCAGGCTTCGGCGTCTCCGATTCTTCGGGCTTGGGCGTTTCGCTTTCTGCAGGCGCCGGCGTCTCCGATTCTTGGGGCTTGGGCGTTTCGCTTTCCGCAGGCTTCGGCGTTTCCGATTCTTGGGGCTTGGGCGTTTCGCTTTCCGCAGGCTTCGGCGTTTCCGATTCTTGGGGCTTGGGCGTTTCGCTTTCCTGAGGCTTCGGCGTCTCCGATTCTTGAGGCTTGGGCGTTTCGCTGTCCTGAGGCTTCGGCGTTTCCTCACTATCGGGCTCGGACGTTTCGGGAGGAGTCGTCTCGATGGTCGCTTTAGCGGTCATATAATCGATATGATCCACCTTTGTTTTGTCACAAAGCATGGTCACTTCGCCGGTTAGCTCATCCAATCTGAAGCTATAGGTCCCCCAATTGGTATTCGCAAGCATTTCTCCAACGTTGAAGTCCCCCTCACCGGAAACAAAGACCAGCTGTTCAGTCCCTTTAATTGAACCGTCTACCGACATCACCTGCATGAGCAGATCCTGATTGACGAAATTATCTTCGCCTCCCTCATCAACTGACCAAACAAGAAGTGTGCCATGGGCCTGCTTAACGATGACATAAACCGTATTAGACGGCAAGTCATATTTCGGTAGTGCCTCCCCTTTCCTGATGACATTTACATTGTCTGGAGTGAAATCAACCGCCCACGACGGGATAGCCCGGACGTCTGCAGAGAGTTCCGTTCCAACCGGTACGGACGCGTTCCCCGCGCCCCCGGCCACCTCAGCTTCTGTCACCGTAGCGCTCATCACCATGCATACCGCCAGCATACAGAAGGCGACCCACGCCAGGCGCTTCATGATACTCCGCTTCATCCTGAAACACTCCTTTTCACCGTTGCTGCTTTGTTCAGATACTGCTTTCGCCATGCTGCCGGGAATTCGTACCTTCATTGGTAAAGGTATTATATCCCAGGTTGCTTCCCTTGTCAAGATCGTCCCAAATCCTGTCAGGGCAGCCTCATTCAAAACGGAAAATCAAACAAGAATACAGCCGAGGGGGCAGAAAGGGCGCTCGGAAAGCCCCCCTCCTCGCTTCCGCAGAAGCGCCCCCTGCCGCAGAGGGAGCTTCGCGCCTGCATAGGGGGCAATGACAGCCGCCTGATGAAGCATTCCCGGCGCAGCAGGGGCGGAAGGGCGCTGCGCGAATGATACATCCTTGCAAAATATGTATCCGGCAGGATATCAGCCGTCAGCGTCCCACCAAAAAGGGGCCGCCGCACATCCCGCCGCAGCCGCCCCTCATGGTTTATCCGCTCAGCCCACAACAACCCGGGAGGCGTCCACCCGCCTGCCCGCAGCCTTCGCGACGGCAGCGCACTCCTTCACCTGCACGTCGATGACCGTCAGGCCCTTCTGGAAATCAATGACCTCGCTCTCGCCGTCATCGTCATACAGCGTGATGGCCGTGCCGTGCTCCAGCCAGCCCAGCAGCGTCAGCTCCGTCGCGTCGATTGCCTCGACATACTCCGCCGCGCGGGCCATGGGGATCACATGCCCCTTGCGGATGAAGAGCGGGAACTCGTTCAGCGCCAGCTTCACCCACTGATGCCCCTTCCCCATCGGGACAAGCTCATACGCCTCCGACGAACGGAAGCGCACCAGCAGCATGTCCTCGGGCAGGTACACATGCCGCCCGCGGGCGTTCTGCTCATAGACCGGCGCGATCATGCAGCCATCGCCCAGCATCAGCTGATCCTCCGTGCGGCAGGCGTCCTCGTCCTGCGGGTAGTCAAAGGCCAGCGGACGGAACATCATGTCGTTCTTCTCGGCAGCCTTCACCAGCTCGGAATAGAGGTAGGGAATCAGCGCATACCGCACGCTCAGCACATTGCGCATGTCCTCCCAGTTGCGGAAGCGGTAGATTTCCTGATCCCGGGTGCCGTTGGCGGCGTGATTGCGCATCAGGGGCGTGAACACCCCCAGCTGCAGCCAGCGCAGGAGCAGATCCTCGGTCGTATCGCAGCCAAAGCCGCCCAGGTCCGCGCCGGTGTACAGGAAGCCGCACATGTTCAGCCCTGCCAGCTCCTTCAGGTTCAGCAGGATATGCCCCCACCAGGCATTGTTGTCGCCCTGCCAGACGCCGCCGTCCCGGTGAGCGCCGATGAAGGAGGATCGGGAGAAGATCAGCGGACGCTTGCCCGGACGCGCGGCCTTCATGCCCTCCGCGCCGGCCTTTGTCATCATCGCGCCGAACAGGTTGTGCACCTTGTCGTGCCGCACGGGCTTGCCGTCGATGACGTGATAGAAGCGGCGGTAATCGTCCATGGCGTTGGCCATGCCGGTGAAGGCGTCCTTCAGGGCGAAGAAATCGTTCACGCCGATATTCCTGCCGCGCAGCTCCTCCGCCTTCCGGTAGGCAGCCTCCAGCCCCTCCTCGGAGTAGAAGATGGCGGGCTCGTTCATGTCGTTCCAGACAGCCTCCACGCCGGCATCCAGCAGCGGACGGTACTTCTCCCCGAACCAGCGGCGCACCTCCTCGCGCAGGTAATCCGGGAATACGGCGCGCCCCGGCCAGACCGCGCCGACGAACAGCTCGCCGTTCTCCTTTTTGCAGAAGTAATCGTTCGCAACGCCTTCGTCGTAGGTCGGATCGCCCTCCTCCACCTTCACGCCCGCGTCGATGATGGGCATCACGCGGACATGCGCCGCCCGCAGGTCGGAGATCATCCCCGGCAGATCCGGGAAGGCGGTATGGTTCCAGGTGAAATCCTTGTAGTCCTCCATGTAGTCGATGTCCATGGACAGGATGTCCAGCGGGATGTGCCGGTCGCGGTGCTCCTGCACGACCGTGCGCAGCTCCGCCTCGGTGGCATAGCCCCAGCGGCTCTGGATGTAGCCAAGGCCCCACTTCGGCGGCAGATAGCTCCGGCCGATCAGGTGGCGGAATTCCTTCACCAGCCCGATCAGCGTGCTGCCCTCGATGATGTAGACGGACAGGTCGCCGTTCTCGGAGGTGATGACCGCCTCGTCGCCCCGGGTGAAGGCCAGGTCGAAATCCACCGCGCCGGGATCGTCAAAGTACGCGCCGAACACGCCGCGCCGTCCGCTGAAGAGCAGCAGGTTGTGGCTGGCGTACAGGCTCGCCTTGTTCTCGGTGTGGGAGAAATCGTCGGAGTTCCAGGCGCGGTAGAGGTGACCGCGCTTGTTGATGCCGCGCACGCTCTCGCCCAGGCCGAAGATCATATCGTCCTCCCCCAGGGAGGTGCGGAAAATCACCCTGCAGCCGTCCTGCCGGACGCTGATATGAGGCATCTCACCGGTGCAGACGGGCACGGGATGCGCCACCGCGCCGGTGTTGTAGGGGTGACCGAAATCATATCTGCGGATCATGGCTGTGACCTGCCTTCATCAGAATCATCGCGCGTTTCGCGCATGGTGAAGCATTCGCCATGAAGCGCCGGATTCCTGCCGGAAACGTTTCCAATCCACATTTTTTCCGGCACGCAAAAGCAGGCAGCGATGAAGCCGCCTGCGCAAAGGGTAGGTTTCGGGAAAAGTCTGTCAAAGGGGGTATGTATCGGGGAATTACTGTGCCTGATACATGCCGTTGCGGGCCATGTACTGGTAGAGCATCTCGCCGTGCTGCTGCTCGGCCGTTTGAAGCTGGTTGAGCAGCTGGCGAACCTGCGGATCGCGGAACTCGAAAATGCTGACGTTGTACGCGCCGGAAACCTCCTTCTCGGTACACAGCGCGTCCTGGCAGAGGTACTTGTCCTGCTCCATGGCCTGCTGGATGGAGATCCCCTGCTGGGCGCAGCGGCACGCGGCGGAGGTCTGCGGCTGATTCTGCTGGCTCTGCTGCTGACCGCCGGTCTGCTGAGGCATCTGACCGCCCATCAGCTCGGTCACCATCTGCAGGTGCTGCTGCTCGTTCTTCTGGATGCTGCGGAAAAGCTGCTGCAGCTCCGGGTCGTTGGCCTGCTGGGCGTACTTGCCGTACTTGTCCACGCAAAGCTGCTCCTGGCTTTTCAGGTCCTTCAGGAGAGACGCCTCTTTTTGCGTCCAGTTCATCATGTTCATCACCTCGTCCGATAGCATCCCCGCCCCTGCATTTTTCATGCATTTGATTTGCGCTGCCGTTGACATTTCAGGAAAGGAAATGCTATCATAATCATCGACTTTGATTTCACGGAGGAAATGACCCATGCGCATCAGCAGCATTCTGTCCGGGGACAGGGTTCGCCTGTCCTGCGAGGTGTTCCCGCCCAAGAGGTTTGACGGCATTGCCCAGGCCTGCGAAACCGCCCGGGAGATCGCTGCGCTCAAGCCAGCGTACATGTCCGTGACCTACGGCGCGGCGGGCTCCACGCCCGGACATACGCTCGCGGTGGCCCAGGCAGTGGCGGATGCAGGCGTGACGCCCCTGTGTCACCTGACCTGCGTGCAGTCCACCAGGGAGCAGGTGCGCAGCGTGCTGCGTGACATGAAGGCAGCGGGCATGGAGAACGTGCTGGCGCTACGGGGCGATCTGCCCAGGGAGGGCGAACCCTGCCGGGATTTCACCCATGCAGCGGAGCTGATTGCGTTCATCCACACCCAGGGGGATTTCTGCGTGGGCGCGGCCTGCTATCCCGAAGGGCACCCGGAGAGCGGCGGACGGCTGCGGGACATCGAGTTCCTCCGGCGCAAGGTGGACGCGGGCGTGGACTTCCTGACCACGCAGATGTTCTTTGACAACGCGCTGCTGTACAATTTCCTGTACCGGGCGCTGAAGGCGGGCATCAATGTGCCGGTGTGCGCGGGCATCATGCCCATCTGCGACCCGAAGCAGGTAGCCCGGGCGGTGCAGCTTTCCGGCTCCATCATGCCGCCGCGCTTCGCCGCCATCGCCGACCGTTTTGCGAAGGATCCGCAGGCCATGGCGCAGGCGGGCATCGCCTACGCGACGGAGCAGATCATCGACCTGGTCGCCAACGGGATCACCCACATCCACCTGTACACGATGAACAAGCCGTGGATCACACGGGCGATTGTGAACAACCTCTCCAGCATCATCCAGATGGGTGATGCATAAGGAACGCGCTGTATAGCCGCTTTGGCCGTACAGCGCGTTTTCGATTACAGGTCGATGCGGATGCGTTCGCCGTCCGGAGTCTCGATCGAGATCAGCGGCAGGCCGCGCAGCAGGTACTTGCTGTCCCTGAGGGCCGTGAAGAGCTCCTTTGCCTGCGCCTCGGTGATGGGCGGTGTCAGGCGCTCGGCCTCATGCACATCCTCCACGGTCAGCAGGTCATCAGGCTCTGCGTCCCAGCCCTCACGGCTCATCGCGACCAGCTTCTGCTCATATTCCTTCCGGGCCTGCGCGGTCGCCTGCTTCGACAGGATATACATCCCCGGCCTGCTGAACAGGAAGCCGGTAGGAATCCAGATGGTCTTTTCATCGTCCCGTTCCGGCGAATAGATACGTATCTTCACAAAACATACCCCCTTACTCCGTCCAGATGACGAGGCGCTCGCCGTCGTCATGGAGATCCAGCAGCCTGCCGGTCACGCCGGACTCGATCATCTGCACCATCGTACGGAAGTCGAGCTCCGCCAGCAGGCCGGCCCGCTTATCCGTGCCGCTCTCGCTGCCGTTCCACGTGATGGAGAGCATCCCGTAGCGCGCGCCCAGGCGGAAGACGGTGAAGGGCAGGTTGATGTTGACGCGGTTGCCATCCTCCTCGGTAATGGCGATACGGACGATCATTTCCTCCGGACTGCGGACGGGCGCAGCAGCTGCGCCGGGAACGGACGGCTGCGCACCGGTCAGCAGATGGTCGACGCTGACCTCAAGACAGCGCGCAAGCCCGGGCAGCGTCATGATGTCCGGGCAGGACTGATCGTTCTCCCATTTGGAGACCGCCTGCGCCGTCACGCCAAGGGTCTCCGCCAGCAGCTCCTGCGTGAGGCCCCTTGCCCTGCGCAGCTGCGCGATACGGCGGCCGAGGGTCAGCTCCTTCATGCTCTCATTCATGGCCTGAATCCTTTCTGCAGGGCTGTTGCCCGTGCAGCATCAGCGTAGCACAACGGACGGTTGAGTGGAAGGGAACAACGGTTGAATTTGAATCAGGGGTATGTTTCGGGAAATATTCAGGGTATGTTTCGGGAAATTATCGTCCTGTCTCACCCCTCGACAAGGGTGATTTTCCGCACATCCGCCTCGGTCACGGTCATGTAGACGGTTTTCTGATTGGTGTAGGTCACCATGCCCGTTGCGCCGCCGGGAATCTTCTTCACATGGCGCTTAAGGGTGTAGTCGACGGGTACCATGGTGGAGTGCTGCCCCCTGGAATACCACGCGGCAAGGGTTGCCGCCTCCGCCAGGGTGGAATCGGGAATGGCGCCCTCCGCCTTGATGATGACATGGCTGCCGGGCATATCCTTGGCGTGGAGCCAGGTTTCGTTCGGCTTCGCGTCGCCGGTGAGCCGTTCGTTCTGCGCGGCGTTCTTGCCGACGTAGAGGTCGATGCCGTCGCAGGAGCGGTAGTGATAGGGTTTCGACCTGGGCAGCGCACGCTGCTGGCGGCGGCCCAGTCCCTTCCTGATGTAGCCGGTGGACTGCAGCTCCTGCCGTATCTCCTCCAGCTCCGCCTCGCCCACGCATTTGCCCACATCCAGCAGCGTTCCCTCAAGGTAGTCCAGCTCCGCCAGCGTGGCTGTACGCTGCTCCGCCGCCATTTCCCGGGTCGTTCGCGCCTTCTGGTACTTTTTGAAATACCGCTGGGCATTCTGCGCCGGGGTCAGCTGGATATCCAGCGGCACGGTGACATTTCCGCCGTTTTCATCGTAGAAATTGGGCAGCTCGGCTTCCGTCTGCCCCTTTTTCAGCTGCCAGAGGTTGGCGTTGATCAGCTCGCCGTAGAGGCGGTATTCCTCCAGCTTCGCGGCGTTGGACAGGTCCTCCTCCTGCTGGGCGAGCTTCTTCTCGCAGCGCTCGATGTGGGTTTTGAGCAGCCTGACCATCGTCGCGCTCTTCTGTGCCAACCGATCCGCCTGATCCCGCGCGCCAAAGTAACGCTCCAGCGCCTGAGAGACCGTGGCGCAGGGCTTCTGCCGATCCAGCGGATGCATCAAATATGGAAAGGCGAACACATCCAGCGCATCCCCGGCGTCATCCAGCAGTACGCGGGGGTCGGTCATGCCGGGCAGGCGACGCAGCAGATCCGCCAGGCGCGCCGCGGCGTCCGCCAGGTTCTCCGCCCGGTCACTGCCTGCGGGTAGCACCCGGAAGGCCAGCTCCTTCGCTGACGGATTGGACAGGCCGGACACGGAGGCCGCCAGCGCCTTGACAAGGGGCACATCCCCGGCGGCCTGAAGGCGTTCCAGCAGGCCCTCCGCCGTGACATCGGCAGGATCGAGCTTGTCCTGCGCGGGCGGCGGCAGATAGGGCAGACCGGGCTGCACCAGACGCACGCGGCTCATATCGGGGCTGACGTGACGCGCCGCGTCCAGAATGCGGTTCTCGCCGTCCACCACGATCAGGTTTGAGTGCCGCCCCATGATCTCCAGGATGATGCGCCGCAGCACATGGTCGCCCATCTCGTCCACCGTGTCCACGTCGATGTGGATCACACGGTCGCCGCCAATCTGGCTCACCTTCAGCACGCGTCCGGACAGGAGCTGCTTGCGCAGGAGCATACAGAACATCGGCGGCTCCAGCGGGTTGGAGAACTTCATCTGCGTCAGATGGCAGCGGGCATTGTTCGGGGAAGCGCAAAGCAGCAGCTGGTGATTGACGCTCCCGGCGCGGATGAGCAGGATGATCGTGTCCTTTTCGGGCTGGGTGATCCTGTCGATGCGCCCCCCGGCGAGGGCTGCGTTCAGCTCGCGCGCGGCGAAGCCGAGGGTCAGGCCGTCCATGGGCATGGAGGTCACGCCCCTTTCTATCGGTAATTCCCATCCATTATACCTGATGCGGCGCAGAAAAACAAGTCATACCCCGTTCAGCCCCTGCATACCATCAAGCAGCCAATGAACCGGGGCAGGATCAACGCCTGCCTCCGAAAAGGAGGTAATCACCTTGAAGCTCCCAAATCTGAAGAAAATCAGGCTTCCCAAGCCCCGGCGCGTGGATCTGGAGCGGCTGCTGATCGTGGGTGCATCGGCGCTGGTGGTGGTACTGGCGCTGCGCGGCGGCGGAGACGTCACGCAGACCATGGTCTATGACGAACCGCCGCTCACCTCCCAGACCTCCGCAGACCTGACCGCAGACACGAAGATGATCTCCACCATCTGCTGGTACGAGGACGGCGACGGCTACCTCGTGCCGGTCACGCGGCAGATTCCGCAGCAGGACGGCATCGCCAAGGCGACGCTCTCGCTCATGGTGCAGTCCTCCGAGAATGATCTGGCTGCCGCCCGGATGGGATTGACCAACGTGATCCCGGAGGGCGTGTCCTTCGATATCGACATCTCCGGCGGCAAGGCCCGTGTAGACATGAGCAAGGAAGCGCTGAACTGCGCCTCCGCCGAGGAGGAGCTGCTCATGGTGCAGGGCACCGCCGCCGCGCTTTGCGGCTTTGACACGGTAGATCAGGTCACCTTCCTCTTCGACGGGCAGAAGCGCAGCAAGCTCACCCATGGCACGGACGTTTCCGGCGTTTTCACCGAGGACATGGTGAACGTGGAGAGCGTCTCCACCCTGTCGGGCAGCAGCCATGCCGATCAGGTGCAGCTTTACTTCCCGTCCGCCAGCGGCAGGATGCTGGTGCCTGTGACGCGCACGGTATTCTCCCCTGCCGATCTGCCCACAGCCATTCTGGAGCTGGCGAAGGGGCCCAAAACGGACAGCGGGCTGGAGTGTCCGCTGCCCAGGGATTGCGGCGTGAAATCCGTCAAGATCAGGAACGGCGTGGCAACCATTGACTTCACCCGGGAGTTCGCGCAGATCACCGAGCATTCCGACGGCGGGCATCAGGCGATGCAGGCCATCATCTTCACCGCCAGTCAGTTCCCGGGCGTGAAGCAGGTGAATGTGCTGGTGGAGGGCAAGGCCTATCAGGCGGAACCGCAAGCAGCCAGCACCTGGGTCAATGCGGCGGAGGAAGTGATGGCGTGGTATCCGGGTGTGGTGGAGATTGATTGACATACGCCGCCCGGTCCCCGTCCGCAGCTCCATATATGGGTACATGCATATGAACGCGGTTTCCGCATGGGCACACCGGGAACCCGCCTTTCCCGGATTGGATATGCATTGTTTGAGGGATTTCCCGCCATGGGAAATCCCTCAAATGCCTGTATGTAACTCTTTGGCGCTGCTCGTGCGCTGAATCAGGATTCCCGGCGAATCTCCCCGCAGAGATCGCTCTGCAGCAGCTCGTCCGTGTTCTCCTGCGCCAGCGCCCACATCAGCTTCGTCACCGCTGCTTCCGTCGTCAGATCCTGCCCGCTGATCACATCCGTCCTGAGCAGCTGGGTCCCCACCTCATATATCGACAGATCCGCTTTTTCATACATGCACTGCGTCAGCACCAGAATCCGCACCCCCTGCTCGCGCAGCCTGTGCAGCTTCTCCACCAGGTTCCTTCTGATATAGTGCAGTCCGCCCAGGCCGAACGCCTCGATCACCAGCCCGCGGTATCCGGATTGCGCCACGAAATCCAGCACATCCGGCTGCGTGCCCGGCACGAGCTTGAGCAGGAACACCCGGCTGTCGACCTCCGGCCGCAGCTGATAGGGCCCGGTGATCCGCTGGGGACGCAGGAACCGCACGCCCTCCGAGTCAATGATCCCCGCCAGCGACCGGTTCACGCTGGAGAACGCGTCAAAGGACATCGTGTGCGTCTTGACCGCCCGGGTGCCGTGAATCAGCTTCCTCGCAAAGCACACATAGGTGCCCGGCACCCCCTTGCAAGCCGCCTCAATGGCGCAGCTCAGGTTCATTTCCGCGTCGGAGAGCGGTGCGCCCAGGGGCAGCTGGGAGCCGGTCAGGATCACCGGCTTCGTCTGACCATGCAGCATATAGGAGAGCGCCGCCGCCGTATAGCCCATGGTATCCGTTCCATGGGTGATGACCACGCCGTCCGCGTCCCGCATCGCCTCGTCCGCCGCCCGGGCCAGCAAGCTCCACTCCTCCGGCTGGATGTTGGAGGAATCCATCGAAAACACGTCCCTTGGGATGATTTCCACCTCCGCGCGGCACGGGACGCTTTGGAGCATCTGGCTGGCGCGCAGGGCAGGCATCAGGCCGTCGGGCGTCTGCCTGCAGGCGATGGTGCCGCCGGTGGCAAGGAGGGCAATACGTTTCATGGGGAATCACCTCGTTGTGATGGTAGGGTGATTGTATCACGATTCGCCGGTTTTGCCAAGGCGAAATTGCACGCTTCGTCTCTGCCGGCACGCAAAGCCCTCCGACCGAAGCCGGAGGGCCGAAAATCAACTGTCAGGCAGGATTACTGCTGGCCAGCCATCTTCTTGTAGGACTCACGACGGTACTTCGCGTCCTCCTCAGCCTGCACGAACAGCTTCTCGGCAGCTTCGGGGAACAGCTTCGCCAGCGTGGTGTAACGAACCTCGCCCTTGAGGAACTCCTGATAGTCGCCGGTGGGCTCCTTGGAGTCGATGGTCATGGGCTGCTCGTTGTCGGGGTTGAAGCGGTACAGGGGCCAGTAGCCGCACTCCACAGCCTTCTTCTGCTCGGCCTGCGCCTTGCCCATGTTGATGCCATGGTTGATGCAGGGCGCGTAGGCGATGATCAGGGACGGGCCGTTGTAGGCCTCAGCCTCGGTCATGGCCTTGAGCAGCTGCTGGGGATTGGCGCCCATGGCGACGGTGGCAACGTAAACGTAGCCGTAGCTCATGGCCATCATGCCCAGATCCTTCTTCTTGGTGCGCTTGCCGGCAGCGGCGAACTTCGCCACGGAGCCGGTGGGGGTGGACTTGGAGGCCTGTCCGCCGGTGTTGGAGTACACCTCGGTGTCCAGTACCAGGATGTTGACGTCCTGATTCTGCGCCAGCACGTGGTCCACGCCGCCGTAGCCGATGTCGTAGGCCCAGCCGTCGCCGCCGAAGATCCACATGGACTTCTTGACCAGCATGTCCTTCATGCCGTAGATTTCCTTGCAGAGCTCGTCGCACTCGCAGCCGCAGTCCTTGCAGGCTTCGACGCAGGCGATGACCTTCTTCGCAGCCTTCTTGGAGCCCTCGGCGTTGTCCTTGTTCTCCAGCCACTCGTTGGCAGCCTCCTGGAACTCGGCCCAGTCGGGGCACTTGGCAGCCAGCGCCTTGATCAGGTCAGCCAGCTTGGCGCGGCGCTGCTGCACGGCCAGGTTCATGCCGAAGCCGAACTCGGCGTTGTCCTCGAACAGGGAGTTCGCCCAGGCGGGGCCGTGACCGGCGTTGTTGGTGGTGTAGGGGCAGGTGGGCGCGGAGCCGCCGTAGATGGAGGAGCAGCCGGT
>JBJEUF010000157.1:0-1752 GCA_051883695.1 Aristaeellaceae bacterium | reverse complement strand
TGGGGTCGCTGTTCAACAACTGGCCGGAGTTTTATCAGATGCTCTTCCCGGTCGTCCGGGATATGGAGATCAATGTGCTGTGCGCGTTGGGCAAGGCGCTGCGGCCTGAGGATCTGGGCGAGATCCCGGACAATGTGGAGCTTATCCCCTTTGCGCCGCAGCTGGACGTGCTCAGGAACGCGGATTACTTCATCACCCACGCCGGAACCGGCAGCGCGATGGAGGCCATGTATTACGGCGTGCCGTGCGTGTGCATCCCGCAGATGGACGAGCAGCAGCTCACCGCCCGGCAGATGGTCCGCCTGGGCGTGGCCAGCACGAGCATGGTGCGCGCCGAGACGACGGAGGAATCCCTGCGCGACGCGCTGACGCGGCTGATGACAGAGCCGCATTACCGCGAGAACGCGCAGAAGCTCTCGCGCATCATGCGCGAAACAGGCGGCAGCGCCTGTGCGGCGAAGGCGATCATCGAGTTCATGGAAAACAGATGACCGATCAAGCAGGTTTAGTGCAGCTTTGAATATACATCCACCACGAAAGGAGACCTTCCCATGAACATTCTGTTTGTCACCAGCGAATGTGCGCCTTTCAGCAAATCCGGCGGCCTGGCGGACGTTGCGTTCTCCCTTCCGCCGGCCCTCAAGCAAGCCGGCGACAACATCGAGATCATCGTTCCGTACTACAAGATGACCCGTGACCGCTTTGAGGACGAGATCAAATTCGTCAAGAAGTGCACCTGCTGGCTCGGCGAGCGCCAGATCGAATACGGCCTGTGCCGCGGCGAGCTAAACGGCGTGACCGTCTGGTTCATCGAGCATGAGCACTTCTTCCATCGCCCGCGCCTGTACGGCTACGGCGACGATTCGCTGCGCTTTGCGTTCTTCTCCCGCGCGGTGATCGACCTGATCGGCCAGCTGACCTTTATCCCGGACATCCTGCACTGCAACGACTGGGAGACGGCGCTGTCCATCATCTACCTCAAGAACGACGCCGTGCTGCGCGACGAGCTCAAGCCGATCAAGAGCGTCTACACCATCCACAACATCGCCTATCAGGGCCAGTTCGGCAGCAGCGAGCTGACCGGCACCTTCGGCCTGCCGTGGGGCTGGTACGACGGCGGCCTGGGCTATGAGTTTGAGGGCCGCAAGGACATCAACCTGATGAAGGGCGCGATGCTCATGGCGGACGCGGTCTCCACCGTCTCGCCGACCTACGCGCGCGAGCTGCACCATCCCACCTACGGCATGGGCCTGCAGGGCGTGGTGGATATGGTCAATCACAAGCTCTACGGCATCCTCAACGGCATCGACGTGGTGCACTACGACCCGTCCATCGATCCGCTGATCCCCTACAAGTTTTCTTCCCGCGACCGCTCCGGCAAGGCGCTGTGCAAGCGCGAGATCCAGCGCATGTTCGGCCTGTCCGAGGAGCCGGAATGGCCGCTGCTGGCGAGCGTCGCCCGCCTGAACGAGCAGAAGGGCATCGAGCTCATCAAGCAGATTCTGCCGCAGATGATGGAGATGGGCGTGCAGCTCATCGTCTTTGGCCAGGGCGATCAGAAGTACATCGACTATTTCAACTGGGCCAAGCAGAACTGGCCGGGCCAGCTCGGCTTCTCCAGCGACTACAACGAGCCGATGGCCAGCAAGATCTTCGCCGGCGCGGACATGTACCTCATGCCCTCCCGCTTTGAGCCGTGCGGCCTGTCCCAGATGATGGCCATGCGCTACGGCACCGTCCCGATCGTCCACG
>JBJEUF010000156.1:0-28660 GCA_051883695.1 Aristaeellaceae bacterium | reverse complement strand
AGCGTCAGCGTGTTGCTCTGGGCCGTGCCATCGTCCGTGAGCCCAAGGTCTTCCTCTTCGACGAGCCTCTGTCCAACCTGGACGCCAAGCTGCGCGTGCAGATGCGTACCGAGATCACCAAGCTGCATCAGCGCCTGCAGACCACCTTCATCTACGTTACCCATGACCAGACCGAGGCCATGACCATGGCTTCCCGTATCGTGGTCATGAAGGACGGCGTTGTGCAGCAGGTGGATACGCCCCAGAACCTGTACGATTTCCCGGCCAACGAGTTCGTCGCGGGCTTCATCGGCTCTCCCCAGATGAACTTCTTCGACGTCCGTCTCCGCAAGGAAGGCAAGGATGTTGTGGCTGTCTTCGGCGACAACAAGATCACCGTACCCCAGGGCAAGGTTGACAAGTTCATTGACGAGTCCTACGTCGGCCGCGAGGTCGTGCTGGGCATCCGTCCCGAGAACATCCACGACGACGAGATGTTCCTCAAGAGCGCTCCGGAAGCCACCATCGACGTGAAGGTCGATGTGACTGAGAAGATGGGCTCCGAGACCTATCTGTACCTGACCACCAGCGGCAAGGAAGGCAACATCATTGCCCGCGTCAATGCCCGCACCACCACCAATGCCGGCGCGGAAATCAAGGTTGCGTTCGACGTGAACCATCTGCACTTCTTCGACAAGGATACCAGCCGCACCATTCTGGTGTCCGAGGCTGTTCCCGCGCCCAAGGCTCAGCCTGCGGTTGAACTTGCAAAGTAATCTCCTCTCCTCGATCATCGGCGGCTTCCGGAAGGGAGCCGCTTTTGCTGTCTCGCATCAGACACTCTGCCAACATGGCGGTTTATCACTGTGGGCTTGGCGATTTGTGATGTGCAGCAGCGCGCCGACTGTTCCGTCTGCAACCGAACGGCATTGGTAAATCTTCTGTGAATTTTGTTGGAAATCAACAAAATGAGCCGTATCTGACGGAGAAAGCACTTTTCTTGTGAAACGGATTGTGTTATAATGCTGTATATATCGATGGAACCTATGCCGACCCGGCTTTACAGGAAGGCATGAAAGGGGAGATAACCAGTGGCAGGGAAGCACCTGCAGGAGCAGCTGGAGCAGATCCTGACCCGGCTGAATGCACCGGTGGAAGTGATCGGGATTGAGGACAGCGCGTATCCGCATACGCTGAAGCAGAGACTGACGGATGGCGAGCCGGTTGCGGAAGATGGACGGCTGTATCTGGCCATCCCGGGCCGCAATGCGGTGTTTTCCTGTCCGGCCGAGCATCCCGGAGCACGGGACGTGTTGCTTTTGGCCGGAGAGCTGGTCAACATGATGGGGCTGGTCGCCAATGCATCGACTGAGAGCGACATGGATGTCTATGCGCTGGCCCTGCGCGGCGAGATCAACGGCAGTGAGCTGGAGGCCCTGTGCCATGAGCACCATCTGCCGGAGGAGCTCAAGCGCTGCGTGATGGTTTTCCACATCGTGCAGACGGATCACGAAAGCGCCTACGACCTGCTCAAGGACATCACGCCCTTGCAGGAGCGGGACGTGCTGATTGACATGGACAGGCATTCCGTCGTGCTCATCAAGGATGTATCCGAGGAGGATTCCGTCGAGGAGCAGCTGCAGTACGCGCAGGCCCTGCAGGAAACGCTCATGGGGGAGACAGCACGCCAGATGACCGTCGGCATTGGGCGCAGCCGTCATACGATGGGGGAGCTGCGGGAAAGCTATACCGAAGCGCGTCGGGCGATTGAAGTGGGTCGGAATTTCAAGCCGGAGGAGAGCATCTTCGTCTTCAGCCGCCTGATCCTGGAGCGCTTTCTGATGGAGCTTCCGCAGGATATCAGTGCCTTTTATCATGGATTGCTGTTCAACCGCAAAAACCAGCGCCTTTTCAATGAGGAAATGCTCTATACCATCGACATGTTTTTCAAGAAGGACCTGAACCTGTCCGACACCGCGCGGCAGCTCTACATCCACCGCAACACGCTCGTCTACCGGCTGGACAAGGTGCAGAAGCAGACCGGCCTTGACCTGCGTTCCTTTGAGGACGCCGTGACCTTCAAGATCCTCATGGAGCTCAAGAAGGTCGGCGGTGATCGCGCCAATTCCCGGAAGTAATGAAAAATCATGGAGGCGAATTCTGATGAAGAAGAGAATGCTTATGCTTGTCAGCCTGCTGCTGACGGCCTGTCTCATCAGCGGCTGCGGCTACATGTCCGCCGGCATGATGAGCGATATGCTTTCCGGCGGCAACAAGAGCTCAACGGTGATTGAATCGGGCGATACGGTGACCATCTCCCGGGAGGAGTATGAACGCTATCAGCAGTTCGACACGCTGCTGGAGCTGATGGAGCTGGTCGATTATGCCTTCTTTGAGGACTATGACGTACAGGATATGCTGGACGGCGCAGCCAACGGTCTGCTGCTGGGTCTGGGCGACCCCTATACGTTCTACTATACGCCCGAGGAGTACGCGGAGCTGTGGGAGGAGGACGAAGGCGAATACGCCGGTGTCGGTATGCAGATCAGCACGTCCTACCTGACGGGCCTGTGCACCATCAGTCGCGTGTTCGACAACAGCCCGGCCCGCAACGCCGGCATCCACAAGGGCGATATCCTCTACAAGGTGGACGACCTGTACGTCAATTCCACCACCATCAATGAGGCGGTGGACATCATGCGCGGCACGCCCGGCACGGATGTGACGGTCGTCATGCTGCGCGGCACGGAGGAGCTTACCTTCGTCCTGACCCGTGCGCAGATTTCCGTCAACCGCATTGAGTACGGGATGCTGGCGGATGAAATCGGCTATATCTATCTGTACGAGTTCGCTGGGGACTGCGCGGAGAAGTTTGAGACGGCCGTGAAGGAGCTGGCCGCGCAGGGCGCGAAGGGCCTGATCATTGACCTGCGCGACAACCCCGGCGGCTGGGTGAACGACGCGGAATCCATCGCGGACATCTTCCTGGACAAGGGCATCCTGTGCTACCTGCAGTACAAGGACGGCAGCCGCGAGTACTACCGTACCAAGGACGGCAAGACGGACATGAAGCTCGTGCTCCTGATGAACGAGAACAGCGCATCCTCCTCGGAGATTCTGGCGGGTGCGCTGAAGGATCGCGCGGATGCGACGATCGTGGGCGTGCAAAGCTACGGCAAGGGCATCGTGCAGACGGTGATCGGACTGGATGACGGCGCCGGAATGCAGATGACGGTTGCCCAATACTATACCCCCAATGGCAATGCGGTGCACAAGGTTGGCATCACGCCGGATGTGGAGATTGATCTGCCGCAGGGCGACAACGGCATGTATGAGTTTGGTGATTTAAGCGATCCGCAGTTGTCGAAGGCTCTGGAGGTTATGCAGCAGAAGCTGCGCAAGTAATGGCATGTGACTGTAGGCCAAGGAGCGAGGGATTCCGGATACCATTAGCACAAGGGACGCACACACCGGCAATGGCGTTGTGCGTCCCTTTTACATGGAGCGTCATATTCATACCGGCTGTGAACACAGGACTTCTTTGGGCGTAGGGGCTATTCGAACGCTGCAGGACGGCTTCTTCATCCTGACGCCGGCTGTCCGGCAAAACAAAAACAGCGCCCAACTCCCCGGGCGCTGCATGGTAACTGCTTATTCGTCTGCCTTCCCGTCGTCGATGCCCTCGTCCTCGGCATCCTCCTCAAGCTCTGCAGTGAAAAGCTCAAACACAGCGTTCATCTCGTTCTCGTCCTCGATGCCCACATAGCTCTCGCTGTCGCCGTTCCGCTCAACCTTGAGGATCAGCACGTCATCCTGCTCATCTTCATCGGCCTCCTCCATGGGGAGCAGTACGATATAATCGTTGCCTTCGTATTCCACAACGTCCAGCAGCAGGAAGTCGACGTCGTTGCCGTCGTCATCGGTCAGGGTGATGATGCTGTCATCGTCCAGCTGAATCATCGCAATCTCCTCCGTAACCGGGGGTAGGAATCGGGAATCCCAAAACATACCCCCCTGATTTCTGACGCTTTATTCCGCGTCGGTGAACATGGCATCCTCGTCTTCGTCGGTAAAGTTGTACTCGTCGGCGAAGAGCTGCTTGAACTCCTCGAACACCTCGTCGGTGATGCTCTCATCCTCCTCGGCGACAAATTCCTCGGTTTCGTCGTCAACGATCACGGACTTGAGGATCACGACCTCCTCGTCCTCCTCGTCCTGGGGGACGAGCACGACATACTCATTGTCGCCCTTTTCGATGCGGGCGGCGATGTCATAGATGAACTCGTTGCCATCCTCATCGGTCATGACAACCAGATCCTCGTACTCTTCCTCATTCATTTCAGGGGTGTTGTTGATATCGGTCATGGGTAAGCCCTCCTTGATGGCTGTTGATTGGCAGATGCCTGATGGTATTCTACCACAGGAAATGACGGAATGCAAGGGAGAACCGCTCATACGGATCACCGTTTGCTGCCTCGGGCCGGATGTCCAGGCCATCCGGAACGCTTCCGATTGCCTTTGGGAACCGTTGGTGCCAGATCGCGTCGGTTCGTGCCTTGACTTTCGTGGCTTCATCCTCTACAATGGAAGCAGTCCAACGTAAAGGAAGGTCACCTATGAACAAGGAGTTTCTGCCGGTCACACCGGAGGAATGCCGCGCGCGCGGCTGGGACGTGCCGGATTTTGTCTATGTCGTGGGCGAAGCCTATGTGGATCACCCGTCCTTCGGCCACGCGATCATCAGCCGCATCCTCGAAAAGGCCGGTTACCGGGTGGCGATGCTCTGCCTGCCGCCCTGGCAGGATGCGTCCGCCTTTACCCGGTTCGGCCGCCCACGCCTTGGCTTTCTCGTTTCCGCCGGTGTGATCGACAGCATGGTCAATCACTATACCGTCGCGAAGAAGCGCCGCCACGACGACGCCTATGCCCCCGGCGGCAAGGGCGGTATGCGGCCCGACCGCGCGACGATCGTCTACTGCAACCGCATCCGTCAGGCGTACCGCGATGTTCCGATCCTCATCGGAGGCGTGGAGGCCTCGCTGCGGCGTTTCAGCCACTATGACTATTGGGATGACAGGGTGCGTCACAGCATTCTGGTCGATTCCGGCGCAACGCTGCTGATGTACGGGATGGGCGAAACAAGCATTGTCGAATGCGCCAACTGGGTCGCGGACGGCATGAATCCCGCCGAGCTGCCGAAGCTGCGCGGCGTATGCTATATGAGCAAAACGCCCGATCCGACCTGTCTGCAGCTGCCAAGCCATCAGGAGGTCTGTGAGGATAACGTTCAATACTGTGAAGCCTTCATCATGCAGTATGACGAGCAGGATCCCATCCGCGGCAGGCGGCTCTGCCAGCAGCAGGACAGGGACCGGTATCTCATCCAGAATCAGCCCAGTCTGCCGCTTTCCCGCGAGGCGCTGGACGCGGTGTACGAGCTGCCCTTCACACGCACCTGGCATCCCTCCTATCAGGCAGAGGGCGGCGTTCCGGCCCTGCAGGAGGTCGAATTCTCGATTGCTTCCACCCGTGGCTGTTTCGGCTCCTGCTCCTTCTGTGCCATCACCTTTCATCAGGGGCGCATCATCCAGAGCCGCAGCCCGGAGAGCATCGTGAAGGAGGCCCGGCTGCTGACCACGCTTCCCGGCTTCAAGGGGTACATCCATGATGTGGGCGGCCCGACCGCGAATTTCCGCAAGCCGGCCTGTCAGAATCAGCTGCGGGTCGGCGCGTGCAAGCACCGCCAATGCCTGTATCCGAAGCCCTGCAGGAACCTGGAGGTGGATCATCAGGAGTTCATGAGCATCCTGCGCCGGCTGCGGGAGCTGCCCAAGGTCAAGAAGGTCTTTGTCCGCAGCGGGCTTCGATATGACTACATCATGGCTGATCGCGACACCTCCTTCCTGCGCGAGTTCTGCGAACACCACGTATCCGGTCAGCTGAAGGTGGCCCCGGAGCACGTCTGCCCCTATGTGCTGGACAGGATGGGCAAGCCCCGCCGGGAGCTGTACGACGCCTTCTGCCGCCGGTATGCGGAGGTGAACGGGAAGCTCGGAAAGAAGCAGTACCTGATTCCCTACCTGATGTCCAGCCATCCCGGCAGCGACCTGAATGCCGCCATTGAACTGGCATGCTATCTGAGGGACATTGGCTTCCAGCCGGATCAGGTGCAGGACTTTTATCCTACACCCGGCACGCTGTCCACCTGCATGTTCTATACCGGACTTGATCCCCGGACGATGAAGCCGGTGTTTGTTGCCCGCTCCTCCGAGGACAAGGCGATGCAGCGCGCGCTGATGCAGTTCCGCAATCCGGCGAATCACGCGCTGGTGCGCAAGGCGCTGCGGATTGCCGGTCGCGAGGATCTCATCGGGCGCGGCAGGGAATGCCTCGTCCCGCCGGAACGGGAAGCGCCCCGTGCGCGCCACGACGGCGGCCAGGGCGACAGGAACAGTCGCGCCGGGCACCGCGACAATCCTGCCCACGACCGCAAGGCCATCCGCCATCCCGACAAGCAACCCCGCCGCCATGGTGACGATGCGCCCGGTCAGGGGCGCGAACGCACCCGGGGCCGCAGATAATCAGATGATGTCACAATACAGAGGCTGATTCCCATCAACGGCGCACCCGGATCCGCATTATGTCGTCCACAAAAATACGATTTCCTTATTGACAAAGCATCCTTATTGATATATAATATCAATAAGGAGCATGACATCGGTTCATAGGAGGAGCCCATGATACGCCGCAATACCTTTCAGCGGTCCGTCGTGCTGGATGCAGTCAGAGAGCTGAAATGCCACGCGACAGCCGATGAGATCTATGAAAACGTGAAACGATCCTGTCCGACGATCAGCCGTGCTACCGTATATCGCAATCTGCAGCAGTTGTGTGAGCTTGGCGAGATTCGCAGGCGGGAGATCCCGGGTTCACCCGATCGCTACGATCATCTCACAACGGCCCACTACCATGTCAGGTGCCTGGTCTGCGGAAGGGTATCAGACGTGGAGATGGCGTATCTCACGGATCTGCAGCAAGCGATTACGGACGCGCATGGGTATGTGATCCGTGAGCACGATATCGTGTTCACCGGCATCTGCCCTGCGTGCGCGGCAGATGAAAGATGACATGCTCACTTTTTTGAAGGAGGGTTGCTGACCATGAGAAGTATCGCTACGTTTGACCTGCAGTATGCACACCGTTTCTATGGATTCAAGGGGGAAGCCCAGTATCTACACGGACATACCGGCGTTCTGACCATCGAGGTGGAGGACACCGTGAACGAGGGCGTGAACATGGTTTTCCCCTGCAACGAGATTCAGAAGACCGCATGGAGCCTGCTGAAGAACTTCGATCACGCCCTGATCCTGCGTGAGGATGATCCGCTGCTGCCCGCGATTCTGGACGTATATGAGAAGCAGGGGATCAAGGATGGCCATCCGCAGAACAGGATGAAGGGCGAAGCCTTCGCCACCGAGCTGGCCACCGCCTATCCGGATTCCCGATTGGTGGTCACCAAGGAAACGATGACCGTCGAAGGGATGATCCGGATCGTCTATGATCTGCTGAAGGATAAGCTGAACATTGCGAAGATCACCTTCACCAGCGGCGTGAACGCTGCCTCGCAGGAATATGACGTCAAGGGCACCATGGATCGCTGCCCGCTGTGCGGCATCGCGCTCAATGAGGACGGCGTCTGCCCCAAGTGCGGTTACAAAAAGTAATACTGTCAATACGATGCTTCATCTGCGCAGCGCCTTTTCCGCTCCGGCAGCGCTTCGTGAAATGCTAACGAGCATCAGAGTTTCCTAAAAGAAGCGCAGACTGCGATCCTGCAGCCTGCGCTTTTCAATTACCGTGATTCATCTCCGGATATTCCGCGCTACCTCGTCAAGCTCCTGAATGGAGATGATGACGATGCTCCCATACGGGGCGTCCAGCAGCACCTCAATCGCCCGGCGATATCGTTCCAGCGTGGCCAGCAGCGCGGCCGTATCCATCCGCAGCCCCTGACGGACAGACGCCGATTCGGATGCAGCCAGCTCCATCCAGCAGTGGTTGACAAGCTGCAGCACTGCGCTCTCCATCCCGCGCACAGGAGGACATACGGCTCCCTCCTGCGCTGCGGCGGCGATTTCACGTTCCAGCAGCGGCAGGAAGCATTCGACAAGCGCATCCTGATAGATCATGCCCATCGTGCGACCTTCAACACGCTCAATGAGCGGCATCAGCATCCGGATGAACGCTTCCTCTTCCCGGCGCAGGGGCATGAAGCCATGCAGCACGGCATTGATGCGCGCCATGCTGCCCTGTGCCGCTTCAAGCTGCTGCTCCGTGCAGGCTGCGGCGCGCTCCGCCCGCTGGGCGCACAGGAGCTTCAGCACCTCTTCCTTGCTGGCAAAATGGTGATAAAAGCCGCCCTTGCTGGCATGCAGCATATCCAGGATATCCTGCACGCTGGTCGCGTCATAGCCCCTGGTCAGAAAAAGCGTCTCTGCCGCGGCAAGCATTTCCTGTCGTTTTGTTTCACCTTTGCGCATCTGTCTGATACTCCCTCTTTGTCCATGCGATCATCGGCTATCATAGTATAGGACATTCGATCCGATTTCGTCAAGCGGAACGTGTTCGCAGGGGATGCTATGCTTGTCATAAACGGGAACAAGCCCGTATGCTCCCGTAGGGGATGCAGGGCAGGCTGCAGCGGGACGGCGCTCTTCGATCCCATAGCCTGACGAGGCGTCAAATACACAGAAACCCGCCTGCGCGACTGTCGCACAGGCGGAGCTGGCTTGATGCTTACTTGACCTCGGGATCCTTGACCCTTGCGTCCAGCCTGGGCATCACGTAGGCCGCGATGAACACGCCAATCGCGCAGGTGACGATGCTGGCGATGACCGTGCCCACATCAATGGATGCCATCGTCAGGGCTTGCTCCTGCCAGGTGCTCATGACGATCACGATGGGAGACGGCACCACCAGCCCCAGGATGATCGCGTAGGTCAGGCCCTTCCACTTGCTCAGCATGACCTCAATCAGCCGGGAGATGCCCAGTATGCCCAGCACCATGCCGATGACAAAGGGGATCAGGATGCCGCAATACTGCCCCACGCTCGCCCACTGACCGTCCAGCAGGGCGTTTACAAGATCGCCAATCGAGCCGAAGATGGGGCGATAATAGCCCAAAATCATCAGCATCATGCTGCCGCTGACGCCGGGGATAATCATCGTGGAGGAGGCAATTGCGCCCATGAGCGTGATGAGAAGAATCTGGCCGAGGTTCAGCGTGATTTCCCTGTCTGCGGACTGGGGCATGAACTGCATCCCTACCAGCAGGACGAACGCCACGGCAAACGCTGCCCAATGCACGGGTGTGCGCTTCACGTCCCTGACCTGCGCAAGGATGGCGGGCAGACCGCCCATAATCAGGCCGATAAAGGCGAAGGCCGTAGGCAGCGGGAACGCATCCATGCTGCCGATAATCAGCTTGGACGCGCCCACCAGTGCCACCAGAATGCCGATGATGTAGGGCAGTAGAATCCTGATGCACCGGACGAACTGCTTGAACACGTTGTTGATGCAGTAAATGAGCTTGTCATAAACGCCCATGATGACCATCATCGTACCGCCGCTGACGCCGGGGATGATATTGGCAATGCCGATGACGAATCCCTTGAGCACGTCCAAAAGCCACTTCTTCATGAATTGCCTCCGTATGCAGAGAAAATTTCAACCTATTCAATATAGCATATCATGGCACAGCTTGTCAATGCGCAGTTTGACTGCAGCAGAAAGGGGGAGCGCCGATTGACGCTCCCCCGGGGAAGTCCGGGTGACGGATTACATGCCCATCATCATGTTCTGCACGCTGGCAGGCAGCGCCATCATCAGGGAGAATGCCCAGGTCGTCAGGCCGTTGTAGCACTCCACGAACCAGTTGGCGAATTCCGCGTCGCTCAGCTGCGCGGGGCGCACCACGTTGCCGTCCTTGATGGACGCGCCGGGATCGGCGGTGTTTGTCTCCGCGATGATCGCCAGGAGATCCATGCCGTTCAGGGTGATGGTCACGGCTTCCTTCTGGGTGAAGTCCACGCCGTTCAGGGTGACATCTTCGGAAGCCTTCACCACCAGGTTCATCCCCGCAGAAGGAGCGTCGAAGGTGATCACCAGATCGAAGGCCACCGGGTTCTCCGCGCTGCGGCTGGTGATGACCATATCGATGCTCATGACGCACTCGCCATTCTCTGCAAATGCAAGGCTGATGGCTGCATCGCTTTCCGTGGCAAAGATCTCGAGCGTGCCATTCTTTTCCTCGCTGCCGAACACGACGGTGTAATGCGGGCCGTCGTTCATGGTCAGGCAGGTGTAGGTCATCACGGTCGCGTCATCAAGAGTCATGACGCCATACACGGGCATACCGGCTTCGTTCACAGCGATGGTATAGACGAGGGATTCCTCCAGCTCAATGGCCTCGGCCTCCATCTCAGCCATCATCTCGTCCATCAACGCGTCAAAGGTCATGGGCTCGTCGGAGACCATCATGCTGTTCGCATAGCTGATGTATTTGTCAAAATAGTCACGCAGCGAGGGATTGTCCTGAATGAACTTGACCACAGACTTCATGATAGCCGCCATGTCCTCGCCATTGAGCTCAAAACGGACGGCAGCCACCGCCGCGTCGCAGTTCTTGGGCTGCACGAAGTCCTCCACCGGCTGCGCCTTGGCGGCAAGAATCAGCGTCACGTCGATCATCGCGTCATAGTTCATGGAGAAGAGGTCGGCGCTGAGCATCGCCATCTCGGCAGTCATCATGTCGGCATAGCTCGCCAGCATCTCCTTCATTTCGGGCAGGGACGCCTTGATGTCGTCCACGTCGGACTGCTCCAGCATGCCGGCCAGCGCCAGCATGTCCAGCAGGCGCTCCGCCACGGGCTGAAGATCATCAACCTTCACGGCAATGGTGCTGCTGCCCAGCAGGTTGGTGGTGAGGAAGTGCTCATCGCCTTCGCTGGCATAGCCGAAGGTCAGCAGATTGGCCACCGTGCCGTCAGCCTGCTTGAGGCCCAGCGCATAGTAGATCTCATCTCCCTGCTGATAGGCCGTCAGGCTCAGGCTGTCGATCAGCTCAGCGATCGTCGCATCCGTATCGGCGTCACCGGTCAGGCCCTCAGCCAGCCAGTCAAGGCTCACGGTTGAATCGATACGGCGACCGGCATCCAGGGCTTTCTGTGTATAGTCCGTAGCGGGCAGCGCCTCGTACTGGGCCTTCATCTCTGCCAGCATCGCGTTCAGCTCGGCAGACAGCTGCGCGGACAGATCCTCCTCTGCCAGACCGGCAAAGGGCAGCGCCATCATCAGCACAGCCAGCAGCATTGCAAGAAACTTCTTCATGGTTTTCCTCCTGTAGTATGTATTTGAACCGCACCTGTCCGGTTCGTCAGGGACAGTATAGCATACGCCGGGAATGAATGCAAGCGCCCCTGCCGAACCGATACAGAATCGCGTCCCATCCATACATAACTACGTTTCAAATGTCAGTTTTGTTTCAGGTATTATGCAATTTTGCAGATATTTTTCAATTCTGCCATCCCAAACGCACATTTCCTCTTGTGAAGCGGCGAAAAACCTGCTATAATATGTTCCGATACCCATTCTGAAAGGAGAACGCATCATATGGAACTGCTCTACAAGCTTCTGGGCGTGACCGCCGCTATCGCCGAGAATACATCCGATCTCGGCGAACAAGCCAATGCGGGCGGCCTGGGCTACCAGATCGTCAGCCTGCTCTTCACCTTCTTCCCCTTCATTATCCTGATCGTCATCATGTACTTCATGATGATCCGCCCCGAGAAGAAGCGCAAGAAGAAGGAAGCCGAAATGCTGGCTGCCCTCAAGTGCGGCGACCGCATCTGCACCATCGGCGGCATCTACGGCACCATCACCGGCATCAAGGAGGACACCATCACCCTGACCGTCGGCCGCGAGAACATGACCATGGTCGTTGCCCGCTGGGCCATCCGTTCCGTGGAGGACGTGACCATCGAGAACGAGTCCAAGGCGCTGAACTGATTTTCCTTGCCGAGCCTTGCTGTAAGGTTCGGCTTTTTCTGTGACGGAGGGATTCCCATGCATCAGGCTTCTGAAGGAATATTCGCTGCCTGCGGGGCCGTTGCCCTGCGCCGGCTGCAAAATACGGAGGAGGACATGGCGCTGCTCCACGTCTGGCTGACCGATCCGCAGGTCGTCGCCCGGGTGTATCAGGAGGGCGTGCCGTGGACGATGGACAAGGTGCGCCGCGCCTTTGCGGACAAGACCCGCGCCACCGGCACGATGGGCTGCGTCATCCTCCGTGACGGGCAGCCGGTCGGCTACGTGCAGTACTACCCCGTGCACCGCGACAGCTACGCGGCCAGCCCCTTCGCCCAGAGCCGGATGAAGGGCGCCTACGGCGTGGACATGTTCATCGGCATTCCGTCCCTGTGGCACAAGGGCATCGGCCGGGCTGTGCTGACCGCCCTGGGCAGCTATCTGCGCGATAAGGGCGTGCGTGCCCTGTGCGCCGATCCGTCCGCGGAAAACGACGTCGCGCTGCGCTTCTGGCCCAGTCAGGGCTTCGACCCGCTGGAGGTCATCGAGGACTACGACGATCCCGGCAAGCAGTGCGTGCTGATGATGAAGCCCCTGTAAACCCGCCGCCCGGGATACACCTTTCCCATGCACATACCTCCCGCTTGCGCATAATCTGCAAGCGGAACCACTCCCGTCTCCCCATTTGACGGATGGAGGTATGCTACATGTTGAATTCCGTTTCCCTCACCCATACAAACTGTGACTGCGGCTGCGGCTGCGTTGGCGGCTGCCAGAACAGCTGCGGGTGCGGCATGGGCTGCGGCTGCGGCTGCAATAACGGCTGCGGCAACTGCGGCTGTCTCAACGGCTGCAATCCCTGCGGATGCCTCAACGGCTGCAATCCCTGCGGATGCCTCAATGGCTGCAACCCCTGCGGCTGCGGTCTGAACTTCGGGTGCCACTGCGGCTGCAGCACCGGCTGCGGATGCTCCGACTGCGGCTGCAACTGCGGCTGCGATGACGACTGCGGCTGCAACAGCTGCGGCTGTGGCAATTCCTGCGGATGCAACCGCCTGTGCCGCTGCCTGTTCCCCGACGCGCCCGCGCTGGCCTCGGGCGGCACGCTCTCGCCGCGCATCGTCGCCAGCGGACGCGCCTGCCTGCGCGCCAACGACCTGCGCCTGTGCGTGGAGGATCTGCCCGACTGCGCTCAGCCGCCCTTCGCGCTGGTGTGCGTCACGGCTTCCGGCCCCAGCGAGTGGGAGTTCCTGTCCATCGAGTGCAGGCGCGCGGTGCTGCGGGTGACCATTCCGCTGTCCGTGCAGATTCGCGATTGCGCCGGGTGCCTGCTGACGGGCCACGCGTCCATCACCGTGGATGTGCCCGTGTGCATCACGATTCCCCAGCGCCATCCGGCCCGGGCCCGGGTGGAGGTACTGCCGATGGTACGGCTGCTGTGTGTGGAGGGATGCAGTGAGGATGGCTGCTTCACGGTGAGCCTTGCGGTGCTGGTGGATGTGTATGTGACCCGGTGGGAGCTGGGCGGCAACGGCATTACGGTGCCGTGCAGGCCCGATTTGCCGCTGAATCTGCCGCCTCATTTCCATCGCTGCTGCCGCTGAGGCGTCTGACAACCGGGCATCCGTACGCGCAAAAGGGTCAAGGGGATGCCCCTTGACCCTCAGCGTATCGAAAAAGTGCTTTAGGCACTTTTTCGAGGAATTGCACTCCGTCACTGTCAGGGCTGCAAGCAGCCCTGACGGCCGTTCCTCCGTGCAAAGAGAGTTTCCGGCAAAGCCGGAAACGCCCCGCCCGACCGGCAAAGCCGGTCGATACGAATACAGTCAGAGGGCCTGCGGGCCCTCCGACACCTCCCAAGGCTATTTTGACAAGCCGAGGGTCAAGGGGGATGCCTCCTGACCCTTTGTGTTTATGGACAGAACGGTGAAAGGAGGACGCGATGTCCTCCGGGACAGGCAGAAGGAGTTCAGCCGATGATCTCCCCTTTGGCGTTGAACAGCGGCAGCTTCTCCAGATACACGATGTCCGTGCGCGCCTGCGCATCGCCCTCTGCCAGAATTGCCATGCGGCCCACGATCTCGCCGCCGGATGCCTTCACCAGCTCCTCCAGCGCGTGCAGGGATTCCCCGGTGGAGATGACATCGTCCACAATCAGAATTCGCTTGCCCTGCATGAGCTTTGCATCGTTGCCGTCCAGATAGAGCTTCTGCACCTTTTCGGTCGTGATGGACTTGACCTCCACGCACAGCACATCCTGCATATAGAGCTTCGCGCCCTTGCGGGCCAGTAGCCACTTCCCGTCCTTCGCCAGACGTGCCATCTCCTGCGCCAGCGGAATGCCCTTGGACTCGGCGGTGATGATGTAGTCATAGGCCGGAGCCTTGCTGAGCAGCTCCGCGGCGCAGGCGGTGGTCAGTTCACAGTCGCCGAAGATCACGAACGCCCCGATGTACAGATCGTCCGTCACGCGGCAGATGGGCAGCTGGCGCTTCAGGCCGGCAATCGTCATTTCATAAGTCAGCATGGTATCATCCTTCTTCTGCTTTTCTCATTTGCGCATCGCGCTTTACATCTTATTCTATCGCGTTTTGCATGATCTGTCAACGCCGTTCCCGTCCGTTCTTTCATAGATACCGGGAGTGCACAAAGCGATGATTGGAGGAACATAAGCATGAACATCCCCGAAAGCATCCGCCGCTGCATCGGCGAGCGGAAGTATCAGACGGACAGCATCGGACAATCGGCGGCGCAGGTGCTCCTATTTGACGATATGGTGCTGAAGGTTCAGCCGGATGGCGCACTGGCGGAGAACGAGCAGCGCATGATGGCATGGCTGCGCGGGAAAGCGCAGGTACCGGAGATCATCGCCGCGGAGCGGGCGGACGGGCTTCGGTTCCTGCTCATGTCGCGCGTCCCGGGAAGATATCTGTGCACGCCGGAGCTGCTGGACGATCCGCACCGCCTTGCGGAGCTGTGCGCGGAAAGCCTTCGGCGGCTCTGGGCGGTGGACAGATCGGATTGCCCCAGCGACCGGACGCTGGATGTCAAGTTCCGTGAAATCGAGGCGGCCCTGCGGGCAGGGAAGTACCGCATCGAGGATGCCGTGCAGCCCGATATCTATCAGGGGCCGGACGGCTTCGCGTCGCCTGCGGCGCTCTTTGACTGGCTGGTTGCGCACCGTCCGGAGGAGCAGCTGACGCTGACCCACGGCGATCTGTGCCTGCCGAACATCTTCGCGGATGCGCACGGCCTGACCGGCTATATTGATGTGGGGATGGCCGGCGTGGCGGATCGGTGGCTGGATATCGAGAAGTGCCTGTGGAGCCTGTGGGCGAACACGACGGGCTACTTTGGGGGCAGGCAGCGGCCCTTTGACCGGCGGCTGTTCTTTGATGCGCTGGGCATGGCGCCGGACGAGGAGCGATTGCGCTATTACGGCTTGCTGGACGAGCTGTGCTGATCCGTCACTCCCGGATCACCAGCTCCAGCGGCCAGTGATCGGAACCGCGGATGCGGCAGTGTACCCGGCAGTCCGCCAGCTGCTCCGCAAACCGCGCGGAAACGAGAAAGTAGTCCACGCCCATGGCGCGAATGCCGCGCCGGTACGCGAAGTCGCCGGCCTTGCCCTCAGGGTGGAAGCGGCGGTATGCGTCGATGAACCCGGCGTTCAGGATGGCGGTCAGCCCGCTGCGCTCCTCCCGGGTGAAGCCGGGGGCGTGCATCCCCTGGGAAGCGCCGTCCAGATCGGCAGCGTTGTAGGCGGCGTTCATATCGCCGCAGAGGACGACGGGCTTCTCCGCGTCCAGTGCCTGCAGGAAGGACAGCAGCGCCGCGTCCCATGCGACGCGCTCCTGCAGCCGGGACAGGTCGGGCGCGGCATTGGGCGCGTAGCAGTTGACGAGGTAGAAGCGCCCGAAATCGACCGTGATGACCCGGCCCTCCGCGTCGAAGGCTTCATGCCCCATGCCGACGTAGGCTGCGACCGGCTCCCGGAGCGTCAGCACCGCCGTGCCGGAATAGCCCGGGCGAGCGGCATAATGCCAGTACTGATGGAATCCGGGCACGTCCACGCCGCCCTGTCCGGCCTGCAGCTTCGTTTCCTGCAGGCAGTATACGTCCGCGTCCAGCGCGGTGAATGTCTCCAGAAAGCTGCGCTGCAGCAGCGACCGGAAACCGTTGACGTTCCATGAGATGATCTTCATTGATAGCCCAGTTCCTTCCATTCCGGCGGATCGGTACTGTCCACGCCCGTGTAGCATTCGGGGAACAGCGCGGCGGTGGAATAGGGCTCACCGGCGGCGTAGAGGTGGCTGATGTCGCCCAGCTGCATACAGCGCCAGACGCATTCGCCCCTGACGCGCTCCTCGGTGACGAGGGTGGTGACGCTGGAGGGCTGTGCGCAGAAGCAGTGCCAGAGCACCATCGGGGAAATGCCCAGCAGGTACCCCATGCAGGCCGCCGTGATGCCAAAGTGGCAAAAGAGCACCAGTGTCTCGGGCCGGTTGTCCTCAGCGCGCCAGAGGAAGCCGTCGCGGGTGAAGCCGTGGCGGCCCAGCAGCGCGTCCAGCCCGGCCTTCGTTTCTTCCCAGATCTGCTGTACATCGCTTCCGGCAAAGAGGGGATCCTCCTGCCACCTGTCCTCGTCCCGCAGGGTCTTGTGGGGCATCCAAAGGGCGGGCTTGTAATCCCACGGGATGCGCTGCCGCCCGTTTTCCGGGTCGATGGAGCGCCCGCGGAATTCAGCCAGCCACGGCAGCACCTCGGCCTCGCGGCCAATCCTTTCAAGGGTGTAACGGGCGGTCTCCCGGGCGCGGCCCAGCGGGGAGGTGTAGAAGGCCTTCACGTCCAGCTGGCTCAGCCGCTCGGCGAGCAGCGCCGCTTCCCGGTGCCCCTTTTCCGTCAGGGAGTCGATGGCATACCACGGCTCGGCGTGGCGTACGAACATCAGCTTCATCGGTGTCGTCTCCTTCTCAGAAATGCTCGCGGTGCACCTTGTCAAACGGCAGCTCGTCCACGGTGTGCGGGCCGGGATGGCTGGCGGGCATACCCAGCGTCAGGATCGCCATCACGCTGTATTGGTCGGGAATCCCCAGCAGCTCACGGATGACGGACTGGGTTTCCCGGCTGCCGTCAGGGGTGGTGCGCAATCGAACCTGCAGCCAGCAGCTGCCCACGCCGCAGGCATCGGCCATCAGATGCATCTGCGTCATGGCGGAAGCGCAGTCCTCCACCCAGACGTCCGCCAGATGGGAATCCGCCGCGACAACGATGGCGGTGTCGCACTTGCCCAGCAGATTCCCGGCGCTGGGGCGGCAGTCGCTCAGCCTGGTGAGCATCTCCCTGTCGCGGACGACCACAAGCTCCCAGGGCCTGCGGTTCTTGCTGGACGCCGCCGCCAGCCCCGCGCAGAGAATCGCGTTCAGCTTCTCCTCCGGGATGGCTTCGCCGGTGTACTGCCGGACGCTGCGGCGATGCAGGATGGTACTCAGCATGTCCATCGTGGTTCCTCCTTGTCTCAAGAAAAGGACTGACCGGACGCGCCAGCCAGTCCCGCAGCATTACTTCAGCTTCCACGCGAGGTCGTTCAGGAACAGCTGCTGCTCCAGGCCCTCGACCGTGGTGTCCCTGGTGATGTGGACGAACTCGATGTCCATCATGGTTGCCCAGTCCTTCATCTGCTCGGCGGTCACGTCGTAGCTCAGCACGGTATGATGTGCGCCGCCGGCGGTGATCCAGCATTCCACGCCGGTGGTCAGGTCGGGCATGGCACGCCACATGACGCGGGCCACGGGCAGATTCGGCATGTCCATGATGGGCTTGACGCACTCGATGTCCTGACAGATCAGGCGCAGCCGCCCGCCCATGTCCACCAGAGACACGACGATGGCGCTGCCGGCGTGACCCTCAAAGACAAGACGGGCCGGAGGCTCGCGGTCGCCGATGCCCAGGGGATGCACCTCAATGCGGGGCTTGTCCGCCGCCACGGAGGGACAGACCTCCAGCATGTGCGCGCCCAGGGAGTATTCATTCCCCTTTTCCAGATGATAGGTGTAGTCCTCCATGAAGGCGGTGCCGCCGGTCTGCCCCTCGGACATGGCCTTCAGGATCGCGGTCATGGCGGAGACCTTCCAGTCGCCCTCGCCGCCGTAGCCGTAGCCCTGTGCCATCAGGTGCTGGGAAGCCAGACCGGGCAGCTGCTTCATGCCGTAGAGATCCTGGAAGGTGTTGGCGAAGGCCCTGCAGCCCTCCGCGTCCAGCATCTTCTTCATCGCGATCTCCTCGCGGGCCTGATAGCGGACGGTCTCGATCCCGTCGGTCGCCATGGTGTAGAGACGCTCGTATTCGGCCATCTTCGCGTCGATTTCGGCCTCGGTGACCTCGTTCATCGTCTCCACCAGCTTGCCCACCGGCCAGGTGTTGACCTGCCAGCCCAGCTTGGTCTGCACCTCCACCTTGTCGCCCTCGGTGACGGCCACCTCGCGCATGTTGTCGCCAAAGCGCATGACCTTCAGGGACTTCGAGAAGGCCACGCCCACCGCCGCGCGCATCCACGAGCCGATGCGGGCCTGCACCTCCGCATCCTGCCAGTACCCGGCGATGACCTTGCGGGGCATCCGCAGCCGGGCGGCGATGAAGCCGTGCTCCCGGTCGCCATGGGCGGCCTGATTCAGGTTCATGAAGTCCATGTCGATCTCCTCGTTGGGGATCTCACGGTTGTACTGGGTGGCGAAATGCAGATAGGGCTTCTGCAGATTGGCAAAGCCGTTGATCCACATCTTGCTGGGGGAGAAGGTGTGGCACCAGGTGATGATACCGGCGCAGTTCCCGGCGTAGTTCGCCTCGCGCACCACGTCGGTGATCTCCCTGTTGGTCTTGGCGGTCACCTTGTAGACAAGTTTGCAGGGGAGATTGCCGGAGGCGTTCATCTTCTCGACCATTTCCGCCGCGCGGGCGGCAACGGTCTCAAGCACCTCGGGGCCATACAGGAACTGGGAGCCGACGACAAACCAGAATTCGTAATCCTTCAGCGCCATGGGGATGCACTCCTTTCGCGTATACAAATCGGAAACGGCAGCGAGCAGTGAATTGCCCTGCTTCTATTGTATACCATAACACGCTGTCACGCAAGTGAAACATGCGCCGGGGGGATGTTCAGGCGGCAGAAAATCATGCAATCCCCCTTGAACCGAGCCTTTCGCCATGCTATAATATTGCGGTATGGGATGAATCAGTTCAGGAGGGAATCGGAGATGCGCATCGGTTTTGACCACGACAAATACACGGCCATGCAGTCGGAGCATATCCTCAAAAGAATCGCGGAGTTCGGCGGCAAGCTCTATCTGGAGCTGGGCGGCAAGCTCTTTGATGACTACCATGCCTCCCGCGTGCTGCCGGGCTTCCGGCCGGACAGCAAGATCTCGATGCTGCTGAACCTGAGGGATCAGGCGGAGCTGGTCATCGTCATCAACGCGGAGGACATCGAAAAGAACAAGACCCGCGGCGACCTGGGCATCACCTATGATGCGGACGTGCTGCGGCTGATCGACGCCTTTCGCGGCATCGGCATGTATGTGGGCAGCGTCGTGCTGACCCGCTGGAATGAGCAGCGCACCGCGGTGCTGTTCAAGCAGCGCCTGGAATCCCTGGGCATCCCGGTGTACCGCCACTATCCCATCGAGGGCTATCCCTATAACGTCAGGCACATCGTGTCCGACGAGGGCTTCGGCGCCAACGAATACGTGGAGACGACGCGTCCGCTGGTGCTGGTGACCGCGCCCGGCCCGGGCTCGGGCAAGATGGCGGTGTGCCTGAGCCAGCTGTATCAGGAGCATCAAAGGGGCGTGCAGGCGGGCTACGCGAAGTTCGAGACGTTCCCCATCTGGAACCTCTCCCTCAAGCACCCGGTCAACGTCGCCTATGAAGCCGCCACCGTCGATCTGGACGATCACAACATGATCGACCCCTATCATCTGGAGGCCTACGGCGTCAGCACGGTCAACTACAACCGCGATATCGAGATTTTCCCGGTGCTCAATGCCGTCTTTGAGCGCATCTACGGCAAGTCGCCCTATGCGTCCCCGACGGATATGGGCGTGAACATGGCGGGCAACTGCATCGTGGACGACGGAGTCTGCCGCGATGCCGCCAATCAGGAGATCATCCGCCGGTATTACGGCGCGCGCTGCGCCCTGCGTCAGGGCCACGGCGGGGACGGCGAGGTCGGAAAGCTCGAAATGCTCCTGCAGAAGTCCGGCCTTTCCGACGAGGATCGCCCGGTGATTGCCGCCGCCCGCACCCGCGCGGAGGAAACCGGCGAGCCTGCCGCAGCCATGCAGCTGCCCGACGGGTGCATCATCACCGGCAAGACCACGAAGCTGCTGGGCGCGTCCGCCGCGCTGCTGCTCAACGCCCTGAAGGTGCTGGGCGGCATTGAGAAGGCGGTTCACCTGATCGCACCCAGCGTCATCGAACCGATTCAGTCGCTGAAGTGCGATTATCTGGGCAACCACAACCCGCGCCTGCATACGGACGAGGTGCTGCTGGCCCTGTCCATCTGCGCCGCGACGGATGAGAACGCCGCCCGGGCCATGGCGCAGCTGCCGCTCATCAAGGGCTGCGAGGTGCACACCTCGGTCATCCTGTCCTCTGTGGATGTGAACATTTTCAAGCGGCTGGGCGTAAACCTGACCAGCGATCCGCAGTATCAGAGCCATTCGCTCTATCATAAATAAAGGCACACCCGTTGCCTTCAGCGGGTGCGCCTCCCGGGAACCTCTGCATCTGACGATTGCACCGCCTCGTTGATTCGGATTCCCCAGGCTCTTTGTCATTGCCAATCCTTGCACACGTCAACCCAGGCTGTCGCGCCGGAATGCCTTTCCAGCTCAGCCATCGTCAGCTCAATCGCCGAATTGCTGCTCCCACATGCCGGATATACCGTTTCAAACCGCCGCAGCGATGCATCCAGATAGACCGTCACGCCCTCATTGACCGCAAAGGGACACACGCCCCCGACCGCATGACCGATGACGCTCTCCGCTTCCTCATGGGAAAGCATCTTCGCCTTCGTGCCGAAATACGCCTTGAATTTCGGGTTGTCAATGCGCGCGTCGCCGGCTGCGACGACCAGCACCGCCCTTTCCCCCACGCGGAAGGACAGCGTTTTGGCAATCCGGCAGGGCTCGCAATGCAGCGCCTGCGCCGCCAGCTCCACCGTTGCGCTGGATACCTCAAATTCCATCACGCGCTCCTCCATGCCCTGCGCACGGAAATACGCCCTGACCTTCTCAATCGACATGATACACCTCCGGCTGATGTTTCCACCATTGTAACACAGATGCCGGCCGTGTCAAGCGGAAAACGCATCGGAGCCTGAGCGATGCATGAAAACGGTTTGCTGCGACCGGTAGCCATTCAGGGTGTGCAGGTCTCCTTAAAACCTGACGCTACGATATAAGGAGTGTTTCTATGATTCCAACCCCTCACATTACCGCCAGGGAGGGCGACTTCGCCCGGACTGTGCTGATGCCGGGCGATCCGCTGCGCTCGAAGTTCATTGCCGACAACTACCTGACAGACGCCGTGCTGGTGAACAATACCCGCGGCGTGCAGGGCTATACCGGGTATTACAAGGGCAAGCGCGTGTCCGTCATGGCCAGCGGCATGGGGATGCCCTCCATCGGCATCTATTCCTATGAGCTGTTCAAATTCTACGATGTGGAGAACATCATCCGGGTGGGCAGTGCCGGGATGCTCAGCGAGAAGCTGAAGGTACGCGACATCGTCCTTGGCATGAGCGCCTACACCAATTCCAGCTTCGGCAGGCAGTACGGCTTTGACGGCAACGTGGCACCCTGCTGCTCCTGGGAGCTGCTCAGCGCGGCCATGAAGGCCGGCGAAAGGCTCGGCGTGACGCCCGTGCCCGGCGCGCTGTATTCATCGGATACCTTCTATGACGAGCGCCCCAGCGGCAGGATACTGCAGGGCCTGGGGGTTCTGGCGGTGGAGATGGAGGCTGCGGCGCTCTATCTGAACGCAGCGCGGCTTGGCAAGAATGCCCTGTCCATCTGCACGATCTCCGACAATCCCTTCACCGGGGAAGGGCTGAACGCCGAGGAGCGGCAGAACACCTTCACGAAGATGATGGAGATCGCGCTGGAAATCGCGTAAGGGAGGCATCTGGCATGATCAGAGTACAGGTGTGCAGAGGGATGGGCTGTTCCGCCTATGGCGGCGGTCGGATGCTGGCGGACGCCATGGAGCGTGCACTGGAGAAAGCCGGTGTGCGGGACCGGGTCGAGCTGCTGTCCGCCCACTGCATGGGGGAATGCGAGAGCGGCCCCTGCGTGCGCGTCAACGGGCAAAAGTTCTACCATATCCACACGGAGGATGTGCCCGCGCTGGTGCGGGATGAAATCCTTCCGCTGCTCGATGCGTAACCCAATAGCAGGAAGCCCGCTTTCCGCCGGAGAATTCCGGGGAGAGCGGGCTTCCGTTATGCGTCGCGCCATTGTGCGCGGAGTCTTCTGCGGATATCCGCCTCGCGCCGGCTGACCTGCACCTGTGTCATGTTCAATCGTCGCGCCGTCTCTGCCTGGGAGAGTCCGTCGCGATGGCGAAGCAGGAGCAGCTGCCGGTCGCGCGGTGGCAGATGCAGCAGCAGATCGCGCAGCTCGATCCGGAAAAGCCAGTCATCATTGTCCGGGATGGTCTCCTGCAGCGGCGTGCCGGTATCACTCAGCGCGTCGGTGGAGGAAACGGTCACGTCCTCCATCAGGAGCACCACCTCGGATGCGTCCATCCGAACGAGGGCAGCAATCTGCTGAATGGTCGGCTCCCGGTGGAGGTATTTTGCCAGATCGTCCGCAGCCCTTCGGATGCGCTGACGCATTTCACGCTCCGGACGGGGGATGTGAATCGGCGCGCCCAGCCTGCGGAGCATCCGCATTTCGCCCAGAATCATGGAGGCGGCATAGGTGGAAAAGCTGGTGCCGCGGGACGGATCGTAGCGGGCGAGGGCCTTCATCAGCCCGATGCAGCCCTGCTGGTACAGCTCCTCCGTTTCCCGGCTGTCGTGCGGAAAACGCTTCACCAGCGCGGCGACGAGCGGCAGGTGCTGCTCAGCGGCCTCTTGAACAGCTTGTCGCTCCTGTGCGCAGTTCTTCATGTGTATGGCTGTCGCGGGCGAAGGCATCATGCCGCGCCGCCCGAGCGGATCCGCTTGCGCATACGGACGCTGGTGCCTTCGCCGGGGCTCGAGACGACATGTAAATCGTCCATGAACGTCTGCATCACGGCGAAGCCCATGCCGCTGCGCTCCTGTTCGGGGCGCGTGGTAAAAAACGGCTCCATGGCCTGCTTCACGTCGCGGATGCCCCGGCCGGTATCGGACACCTCGACGGTCAGCACCCTGTCGTCTATGGCGGCGCGGAGCTTCACCATGCCGCGCGTTCCCTCATAGCCGTGGACGATCGCGTTGGTGACGGCCTCGGACACGGCGGTCTTGATGTCCGCAATCTCGCTGACGGTGGGGGAAAGCTGCACGGCGAAGGCCGCAACCACAACGCGGGCGAAGCTCTCGTTTTCCGGCAGGGAAAGAAAGGTGGTTTCCATTTCGTTGCGCTCGATCATGCCTTTGCTGCCTCCTGTGGGTTGTCAAGCTGTCGGATCACTCTGTCCATGCCGGACATGTGAAAGATACGCGCGATGTGGCGGTTCATATGAATCACGCCGAGTTGACCGCCGCGATCCCGCATCTGCCGGTATCGCCCGAGAATCACGCCGATTCCGGAGGAATCCATGAATTGCAGCGTCGTGAAATCGAGAACGAGCAGGCGGATGCTTCTGTCGGCGATCATCGCGTCAAGCTCGCGCCGGACAGACTGCGCGCAGTAGTGATCGAGCTCTCCCGCCAGGCGGACGATCAGGCGATCTCCGTCGCGGATGGATTGAAGCATGGGCGGAACCTCCTATGCGTATTTGCGTAGGTATCATTCGCGCTTGCCCATGACGAACCCTTTGGTGAAGCGTGGCTGCCTTTGGCGGAATGTGCAAAGCCTTCGACAGCTTTGTATCCCAAAAGAAAAAAGGCTGGTGGATTCCAGCCAATGCTGCAAAGTTCCTTATGAATTTGCTTTCAGCTTCATCATGAGCACGCCCGCGACCATCAGCGCGACCCCTACATACTTGTGCCAGGTGAAGGGCAATCGCTCGGACCCAAGCCACCCGAAGGCATCAATCAGGGCCGCGACGGTCAGCTGCGCGAGCAGGATGGTGGAGATGGCGACGGTCGGGGACAGGCCCTTGATGGAGAGCATCACGGTGACGGTGATGACAGGGGCGATGACGCCGCCAAGCCAGGAGTACCACGGCGCCTCCGGCAGCAGGCGGATATTGCCCTTGCCGAACAGGAGCGCGATCAGAAGCGCCAGCACGAAGCCGACCAGCTGTACAAAGGCGTTTGTCTCCAGCACGCCGACCTTGTCCCCAAGCCGCGTATTCATCACGCCCTGAACGCTCATGGCCGCGCCGGCAAGCAGCGCACAGAGAAAGCCCAGCATCATGCCACATCCTTTCCTGCTATGGGGATAGTATGGCAGAATGCCGGGCGATTATGCGCTATTGGGCGGATTTGTCATTGAGGCTCTCAATCCGGTCATGCAGCGATTGCATCCGGTCGTCCAGCACGGCGATATCCGTACCGACCTGCTGGAGCTCGGCGCTGATGTCGTCCGGTACCTCTCCCTGCGCCTTGTAACGCATGGAATGCTCCAACGAGGCCCAGAAGTCCATGGCAATCGTACGCAGCTGCACCTCGACAGGGACGCCGATGCGGCCCTCCTGCAGGAATACGGGAATCTCGATAATCAGGTGCAGGCTGCGGTACCCGTTGCCCTTGGGATTGCGGATGTAGTCACGGGTTTCCAGCAGCTTCACGTCATCCTGGCTCGTCAGCAGGTTGGCGACGGTGTAGACGTCCTGCACATAGCTGCAGATCACGCGGATCCCGGCGATGTCGTGGAGATTCTCTACCGCGCTCTCCATGCTGACGGCATAGTGCTTGCGCTGCAGCTTCTCCATCATGGACTGGATGGTTTTCATGCGGCACTGCATGTGATGGATGGGATTGCGCTTATGGCGCATCTGAAACTCGTCATCCAGGATTTCCAGCTTCGTCTGCACCTCGCGCATGGCGGCAGAATAGCGGCACTGAATGCGGAAGAACTCGTCGACCATCCGCTGAAACTCGGCGCCCATCTGCTGCATGGTGCTGTTCTGTTCATGCATGTAGCTTTTCCTCCGTGCGGGTTCCCTGGGGTGGATGGAGCGGAAGCGTGACGCGGAAGGTGCTGCCTTCGCCGGGCGTGGACGAAACGTGCACATTGCCGCCCAGCATGTCCAGGATCCGGCGCACAAGGCACAGCCCCAGACCGACGCCCTCCTGCGAACGGCTGCCGTCCGCCTGATAGAAGCGGTCGAAGATCCGCTTCATGGTTTCTTCATCCATGCCGCAGCCGTGATCGCGGATATCGACGACGGCATGGTGCTCCTTCAGCGTGGCGCTGACCTCAATATCACTGCCCTCGGGCGAGAACTTGATGGCGTTCTGGATCAGGTTGATCCAGACGTGGTTGAGCAGCCCCTCGTCGGATTCAATGGAAACGCCGTTGTCCAGATCGAGCTGCCAGCCGATGTCCTTCGCGCTCCAGGTGGGCTCAAGGCGCAGGATTACCTGCCGCAGCTGCTCGTCCACGGAGAAGGTGGACAGGCTGGCAGGCGCTGTCTGCTGCTCCAGGGCCGTCAGGCGCAGCAGCGTTTCGGACAGGCGCGACAGGCGATCGCTCTCGTGGGCGATGAGGTTGATGTACTCGGTGCGCTGCTCCTCCGACAGGCCGGGCATCTGCAGCAGCTTCGCAAAGCCGCGGATGGAGGCGATGGGGGTCTTGAACTCGTGGGAGATGCTGCTGATGAAATCCTTCTGCAGATAGGCCGTTTTGCCAAGCGACTCGGTCATGGCGTTGAAGGACCGCATCAGCTCGCCCATTTCGCCCGGGACGTTGCTGGGCAGCCGCACGTCGAAGTCCCCCTCCTGCACCCGGGCGTTGGCGGCAGCCAGCGACTGAACCGGCTTGCTGATCCTGAAGGCCACAAGCGTGAACATCAGCACGATGACAGCCAGATAGGACAGGGACGAGGTGATGACGCGGAAGAACGCGACGAAATAGAGATTGACGCCGGTGGCTGCGGCGATGCGGACGATGGAATCGTGCATCTGGACGTAGGTGACCGGCATATCCAGCACGTCATCCACATGGGTGTAGAGGGTCAGGGAAGCAAGGTTTTCCGTCACGTCCTCGGGGATGGAGGCATCGGAAGGGGAGAGCGGAACGGCAGTGATATCGTCCTGCTGCGCAAGATACAGAATGTCATTGAGCGGCAGATCGGTGCGCTTGTCCATTTCCAGCAGGTAGAGCGCGATCGTCTGCTGCTGCAGCTTCAATTCGCTCTGCACGTTCAGGTGCGTGAGAAAATAGGCGAAGAGCAGCGATATGATGCAGGAAACGACCGCCGAAACATACAGCGCCGAGATCATCTTGCCGCGGAAGGTGTAGGGCTTGAGATGCAGCTTATCCATTGTTCTTGACCGCCTTGTAGCCAAGGCCGCGCACGGTGACGATCGAGAAATCCGGGAACACGTCGCACTTTTCGCGCAGGCGCTTGATGTGCACGTCCACCGTGCGCTCGTCGCTCTCCGCGTCCATGCCCCAGATCTCGTCCATCAGCTGGCGGCGGGTGAAAATCTGCATGGGGCTTCCAAGCAGCTTGAAGAGCAGATAGAACTCCTTCTTGGGCAGCGCCAGCAGCACATCGCCGCGCTGAACGGTCAGGCTGTCATAGTCCAGCACCGTTTCGCCCACGGTCAGGCGATGGCTCGTCATGGCCTGGGAACGCCGGAGCAGCGCGTTGACGTGCAGCAGCAGCTCGTCCAGATCGACGGGCTTGGTCAGGTAATCGTCCGCGCCGGAGGTGAAGCCCATCCGCTTGTCCTCCAGGCTGTCGCGGGCTGTGACCAGCATGATGGGCAGTCGCGGGTACGCATCGCGCAGCTCCTGCGTCAGCTCCCAGCCGTCCATCACGGGCATCATCACGTCGGCGATGACCAGATCGGGCATCACGCGCTCGATGGCGTCCAGCGCCAGCTGCCCGTTTGCGGCGGTGATGGTATGGTAGCCGTTCATGCCAAGGTAGGCGCACATCATGCGCTGCAAAGCCAGATCATCCTCAACTACAAGGATCGTAAACATATCAAATTCTCCTTACACAGACATGTTTCTGCCATGATTATAGCATGGATTGCCGAATCGTTCAACCCATGCTGACAGAAAGCTCAGTCCGAGCATAGAACGCACCTGTGAACTGGATGTGAATGGAGCGGAAAAGCCAGCGGAGAACGCTGCGTCCGCTGGCTGAACATCATTCCTCTGTGTCCCAGGCTTCGTAGGATTCCTCCTCGAGCAGGTATTCAAAGCGCGCGTCGGTCAGGCGCGTGAGGTCGGCAAGCGTTTGCTCCGCGTCCTTTTCGCGCACCAGCAGCGTGAAGCCGACAGCCGTGGTGAACTCGCTGCCGATGAGCTGTACGGGCATGGATTTCAGCGCGTGCGCCACACGATCCCAGAGGGGATAGGCCACCTCGCACAGGTAGCGGTGGCTGGGCTCCATCGTCACAACCCGTGCAGCCCTGAGGGCGATGACCGTGCCCTGCGTGTACGCCCGGACAAGGCCGCCCGCACCCAGCAGAATCCCGCCGAAATAGCGCGTCACGACCACGCAGCAGTTGACGACCCCCTGCGCCTTCAGCACCTCCATCATGGGCAGTCCCGCCGTTCCGCCGGGCTCGCCGTCGTCGGAATAGCGCATAATGCCCGCGTTCCTGCCGATGACGTAGGCGTAGCAGTTGTGGGTGGCGTCCTTGTGCCGGGTGCGGATCTTCTGGAGGAAGGCCAGCGCCTCCTCCTCCGTTTCGCAGGGGCAGGCGTAGCCGATGAAGCGGCTCCTGTTGATGACGACCTCATCGGCTGCCTCCTGCCGCAGCGTTTTGTACGGCGCGGCGCTCACTTGAGGATCAGGCGGCGGAAGCCCTTCTTGCCCTTCTGGAGCATCAGGCCGTCCGCACCGAACTGCCCGGCGGAGATGGTGGCGTTCTGATCGGTGACCTTCTCGCTGCCCACGGAAACGGCGTTGGACTTGATCTGCTGGCGGGCTTCGGTCTGGCTCTTGCACAGGCCGGACTTCACCAGCATGGTGGAAACGCGGCTGTCCTGCATAAGATCGGCAGCGGTCAGCTCGAAGGAGGGCACATTGCTGCTGCTGGCGCCGCCGGCAAAGAGCGCCGCGGCGGCTTCGGCGGCCTTCTGCGCTTCCTCCTCGCCGTGAACGAGCTTGGTGACCTCGTAGGCCAGCACCTTCTTGGCCTCGTTGATGGCGCTGCCCTCCAGCGCGCCCAGACGGCGCACCTCGTCCATGGGCAGGAAGGTCAGCAGGCCCAGGCACTTTTCGACGTCCTTGTCGTCGACGTTGCGCCAGTACTGGTAGA
>JBJEUF010000155.1:0-1767 GCA_051883695.1 Aristaeellaceae bacterium | reverse complement strand
CCCATGAAAAAGATCCTTGCGACCGTCCTGTGCCTGTCCCTGCTGCTGAGCGCCTCCTGCGCGATGGCGGCGGACATCAACTTCGTGACCGCGGGCACCGCGTCCACGTTCTACCCGATCAGCGCGACCGTCTGCCAGCTGTGGAACGACAATATCGAGGGCATGCGCGCCGTGGCCACCCCGTCCGGCGGCGGCATCGACAACCTGAACCAGGCGTATGACGGCGAGGCCCAGATCGGCATCGCCAATGCGAACCTCGTGTACCAGGCGCAGGAGGGCCTCGCCTCCTTCGAGGGCTATGCCAACGAGAACCTGCGCATCTTCGCGGGCCTGTACATCAACCCGAACCAGGTCGTCGTGACCAAGGCCTCCGGCATCGAGAGCCTCGAGGATCTGCTTGGCAAGAAGATCTCCATCGGCGCGGCCGGCTCCACCACCGTGGACGAGGCGGCTGTCCACCTGGGCTCCATCGGCAAGACGCTCGACGACATCAAGGCCGAGTACATGGATACCTCCGCTGCCGCCGACGCGATCAGCAACAAGCTGCTGGACGGCGTGTGGATCATGGCCGGCACGCCGAACTCCGCCGTCACCCAGATCATGACCACCACCGAATCGAAGATCATGCCGATCACCGCGGACCAGGTGGAGGCCCTGAAGGCCGACTATCCGTGGTACGCCGCCTGCGAGATCCCGGCGGGCACCTACGCCGGCCAGGACGAGGCCGTCGCGACCTCCGGCGTCAAGCTGACGCTGTTCGTCACCGCCGACGTCGACGAGGAGACCGTCTACCAGATGACCAAGGTCTTCTGGGAGAACTGGGACTACCTGACCGAGACCCACGCCGCGCTCAAGAAGGCCGACCCGAAGGAAGCCTGCAACGACGTGGCCGGCGTCGCCATTCACGAGGGCGCTGCGCGCTACTATCGTGAGATCGGCATCATGGAGTAATTACAATGCAACGACGCCCCGCCGCTCTGCGGCGGGGTTTTGCGGGCTGTGCCCAATGAAGGATGATGCACAGCTTCCCGCTGATCAAGAATATGGAGAGCATCATGAAGAAGATCGGCCTGGTCGGCATCTATTTTCCCGGCGCCTATGACGCGCTGCATCAGAACGTCCCGGAGGGCTTTGAGCTGGTCGACGCGCTCAGCCCCGAGGCGTACGGCAATCTGGCGGACTGCGAGTACCTGATCTCGCGCCTTGACATCGATCCGGACATCATCAACCACACGCCGAACGTCCGCTTCTGGCAGCGCTGGGGCGCAGGCTTTGACCATGTGGACCTCGCGGCCTGGGGCGAGCGCGGCATCCCGATCGCCACCTGCCCGGGCGTCAATTCCGGCATCGTCGCGGAGCTGGCGATCATGCTGATGCTCGCCGGCTACCGCAACCTGCTGCAGATCAACCGCGACCTGCGCAGGGGTCACTGGCCGCGCACGGAGTACTTCGACCGCTCGTACATGATCCGCGGCAAGACCGTCGGCATCCTGGGTCTGGGCCACATCGGCAAGAAGGTGGCGGCGCTGGTGTCGGCATTCGGGGCGAATGTGATCTACTACGACATCGTGCGCATGCACGAGCAGGAGGAGAAGTACGGCTACCGGTTCGTGGACATGGATACGCTCCTTGAAAAAAGCGACATCTTCACGATCCACTGCCCGCTCGATGAGACCACGCGCGGCCTGATCGGCGACGCGGAATTCGCGAGGATGAAGCCCTCCTGCATGCTCATCAACACGGCGCGCGGCCCGATTGTGGACGAGG
>JBJEUF010000154.1:0-6974 GCA_051883695.1 Aristaeellaceae bacterium | reverse complement strand
GCGCTGCGGCTGCAGATCACGGACTACATCCTCAAGCCCGTGAACTACGAGGAATTCGGTACCTGCATCGACAATTTGAAGATTTCCCTGTTCCGGCAGCGGGTATCGGAAAAACCGGAGCCCCAGGAGGAGCGCACCATCACCGGCATCACCCGATACATGCAGGAGCATCTGGCGGAGGAAATCAGCCTGTCCGTGCTGGCGGAGCAGTTCCATCTGAATCCGCAGTACATCAGCCAGCTGTTCAAAAGTGAAATCGGCGTGGGCTTTCTGGCCTATCTGACCAACATCCGCATGGAAAAGGCGAAGAAACTGCTGCTGTCCACCTCCCTGCCCATTTCCGGGGTGGCGGAGCAGGCCGGCTATGGCGATTACCGGGTGTTCACCAAGGTGTTCAAAAAGACGGAGGGCAGCACGCCCTCCCAGTACAGACGGGATTTTCTGGAATCGAAGGAATGAGGCCGGTTCATGGCAATGTGGAATCCGTGGCATGGGTGCCACCGGTACAGCGAGGGGTGCAGATTCTGCTACATCCACAAGGGCGACGCCAGGCGCGGCGTGCAGACAGACCAAATTGAAAAAACGGACAAATTCGACGCGCCCGTTGCCCGAAAGAAGAACGGCGAATACAGGATGCCTTCCGGCTTGGTGTATCTGGGCTTTTCCACGGACTTCCTGCTGCCGGACGCGGATCCCTGGCGCGCCGAATGCTGGGAGATGATTCGCGAGCGCTCCGACTGCCAATTCCTGTTCCTGACAAAGCGGATCGAGCGGTTCATGGACTGCGTTCCGCCCGATTGGGGCGATGGGTATGAGAACGTGACTGTCGGCTGCACGGTGGAGAATCAGCAAAGGGCTGATGAGCGCCTTCCCGTGTTTACCGCGCTGCCCATCCGCCACAGGAACATCATCTGCCAGCCGATGATTTCCCCCATCAGCCTGGAGAGATATCTGTCGGAGAGGATCGAGCTGGTCGTCGTGGGTGGCGAATCCGACCGCGAGGCGCGTCCGCTGGACTATGACTGGGTGCTGTCCGTCCGGGAGCAGTGCGTCCGACAGCGCGTCGCCTTTGCATTCCGGCAATGCGGTACGCATTTCATCAAGGATGGGCAGCTGTATACGCTGCCGGTGCGTCTCCTGACCGCACAGGCGCGAAAGACCAATATCAACTACAACCCGGGGAATGAACAATGAACGTCAACAAAATCAGAATCGGCGGCATCCCCGCCATGCTCTGGGGAGCGCCGGGCGAGCGTATCATCCTTGCCGTCCATGGCAAGTGCTCCTCCAAGATCGACGACTGCATCTGGATTCTGGCTGAGGAAGCCACCGCACAGGGCTATCAGGTGCTGAGCTTCGACCTGCCGCAGCACGGCGAACGCGTCTGCGAGCCGGAGCCGCTCATGCCGGAGGCGTGCGTGCGTGAGCTGCGGATGATGTATCATTATGCAGCGGAAAGGGCAAAAGCCGTCTCCCTTTTCGGCTGCAGCCTGGGCGCGTACCTTGAGCTGCTCACATTCGCGGAGGCGGAGGTGGCGCAGGCCTGGTTCCTCTCTCCCGTGACGGATATGGCGCATATCATTCAGGGCCTGATGGCCCGCTGCGGTGTTACGGAGGAGGAGCTGCGGAAAAAGGGGGAAATCCACAACGGCATCGAGCCGCTGTACTATCCCTGCTACGCCTATGTAAAGGCTCATCCCATTCGCAGCTGGGCGCATCCGACCTGCATCCTGCGCGGCGAAAATGACGAAATGTGCGCCTATGCGGATGTGAAGGGCTTTGCGGAACGTTTTGGATGTGAGCTGACCATACAGAAGGGCGCTGCCCATTGGTTCCACACGAATGCGGAGCTGACGGCCTTCCGGGGCTGGATTCGGGCAAGGCTCGGGCAATCAGACGGACAGGAGGAACGGACATGACAGAGAAAAGAACACAATCAGGCATTGTCAGAACCGTCGCGGTGGCGGCGCTTCTTGTGATCCTTGGGCTGGCGGTATGCCTGATCTGCCAATCCGGCGGAGAACCAAAGAACGACAGCCAGATTGCGGGCGTGCCGTCTCCCATGGATACGCCCACCGTGCTGGAAGCCTACGCCACCGTGATCGGCGAATACTACACCGTCCTGCACGACGGCTGGGATGCCGAGGCTGTCATGGCTGCCGGGATGAACCCGCTTGTTGCGGACGCCTTCTTTGAAGCCCCGCTGGAGGACATCGGCTACGCGGTGACCGACCTGGACGGGGACGGCGCGGAGGAGCTGATCATCGGCTCCCGCAGGGAGGACGGCCTTTACGGAAAGCTCGTCATTGCCCTGTATACGCTCCGGGAGGACGGCACGCCGATGCCGGTATTCCAGGCTGCGGCGAATGACCGCTATTACTACGCTGGCGGCATCCGTTTTGCCAATCTGGGCGAATGCGACTGGACCTACGTCACCACCCTGAAGCTGCAGAATCGTGAAATGGTCGACATGACCTACACCACCGATCCCGCAGACTATGTACAGATGGATCTGACGCCCTTTTCCCAGTGGGTCAGACAGGAGGAAGCAAAATGACAAAGAAACGGATTCTCATCTTCTGCGCCGTGCTGGCGTTTGCACTGACCGGATTGATCCTGACGAAAGCCTGGAACGATGGCGGCTCCCGGTTCAGCCGCAGGGCGGAGGCGGACGTCTACGCCCTGGAGCTGACGCAGCTCAACACGACGCTCGCGGAGCCTTACGCGCTGCAGGCGGGCGACACCATTGATGTGACGCTCGTCTGCACATCCGGCGAGCTCATCCTCTCCATCGGACAGGAAAACCGGGAGCCGGTCTACGAAGGCCGCAATCCCGATTTGAGCACCTTCCGCGTGACCATTCCGGAGGACGGAACCTATCTGCTGTCCGTATCGGGCACACGGGCGGTGGGCAGCGTTTCCTTCCGGATCAACCGGAGCGCCGATTGACCGGGGAACCGCTGCATCAGATGGCGGCTTGCTGGCAGCAGGGCTGCGGAATGCGGCTGCCGTTCTTGTGACATTTTGGACGCGGAAATGTATGGTTGGGGCAGGAAGCATCGACAACGGTGCGAATGGATGCTATACTGACCGCGTACTACAGAATGGGCATTGCCCGAGGGAGGTAACGGAAATGGAACAAATTCGGTTTGTCTGTCCCAAGTGTGGCTGCGGCCGGTATGAGAGCGACCAGTTTCAGGCCACAGGCGGCAACTTCGCCAAGATCTTCGACATCCAGAACAAGAAGTTCATCACCGTCAGCTGTGCGCAATGCGGCTATACCGAGCTGTACAAGGCGCAGAGCAGCGATGGCTGGAACATCCTGGACTTCCTGCTGGGGAACTGATCCCGCACCTCGGGATCATCCGCGCAGCGAAAGGGGACTCCTGCATCATTCGGAGTTCCCCTGAAAATCTGACACAATTCCACAAAGATACGGACTATCCAGAGCGCAGAATGACTGGTATCATCATCCTGCAAACTGATCCATCATGACCAGGAGGGACCCTGAAATGCTGAAAATCGAGCACCTGACCAAGGTATACGGCGACAAGAAGGCCGTTGACGATCTTTCCCTGCACATCCGGCCCGGCGAAATCTACGGCTTCATCGGCCACAACGGCGCGGGCAAAACGACCACGCTGAAGGCCTGCTGCGGCATCCTGCAGCAGGACAGCGGCGAAATCACGGTGGACGGCGTGTCGATGAGGCAGAACCCGCTCCTGTGCAAGAGCAAGCTCGCCTATATTCCCGACAACCCCGACCTGTACGAATTCATGACCGGCATTCAGTTCCTGAACTTTGTGGCGGACATCTTCGGCGTCAGCGCGGCAGACCGGCAGGAACGCATTCACAGATATGCCGACGCCTTCGAGCTGACCGGCGATCTGGCCCAGCCGATCTCCGCCTACTCCCACGGCATGAAGCAGAAGCTCGCCATCATTTCCGCCCTCATCCATGAGCCAAAGCTGATCATCATGGACGAGCCCTTCGTGGGTCTGGATCCCAAGGCGTCCCATCTGCTCAAGGAAATGATGCGGCAGATGTGCGATGGCGGCAGCGCCATCTTCTTCTCCACCCACGTGCTGGAGGTCGCCGAAAAGCTGTGCGACAAGGTGGCGATCATCAAGGGCGGCAGGCTGATCCGCTCCGGCACCATGGAGGAAGTGAAGGGCGACACCTCTTTGGAGGATGTGTTCCTTGAACTGGAGGGAGAACAATGACAAAGGCCCTGTTCAGGAAGCAGTTGATGGAGGTTTTCTCCTGGCTCTACAAGGACAGGAAAACCGGAAAGCTCCGTTCCACGGCAGGCATCGTCGGATATGTGGTGCTGTATCTTTTCCTCTTTGTCATGATGGGCAGCCTGTTCTTCATGATGGCGTCCGGATTGTGCCAGCCGATGCTGGACTTCGGGCTGGGCTGGCTGTACTGGTGCCTGATGGGGCTCCTCTCCCTGTTCTTTGGCGTCTTTGGCAGCGTGTTCAGCACCTATACCTCGCTCTACCAGAGCAAGGACAACGATCTGCTGCTCTCCATGCCCATTCCGGTTTCGCGGATCCTGGCTGCGCGGCTGTTTGGCGTGTATGCCGTCGGGCTGATGTATGAGCTGATCGTCACCGTTCCCGCGCAGATCGTCTGGTTCATGACCGCGCCCTTCTCCTGGGGCGGTGCCGTATGCGTGCTGCTGATTCCGCTCGTTCTGTCGCTGCTGATCCTCTCCCTTTCCGCCATTCTGGGATGGGTTGTGGCGCTGATTGCCGGACGGCTGAAGCACAAGAACATTGCCACCGTCATCGTTTCCATCGCCTTCATCGCAGGCTATTACTACATCTATGGTCGAGCCTCCGAGCTGCTGCAGCTGATCCTCACGAATGCGCAGGCCATGGGCGACGCGATGAAATCCGCGCTTTACCCGCTGTATCACATGGGTCTGGCGGCGGAGGGCAACCTCCTGTCCATGCTGATCTTTACCGGCATCATCGGCGCGCTGTTCGCGATCGTCTGTCTGGTGCTGTCCCGCAGCTTCCTCAAGCTGACGACCACCCACCGCGGTGTTGCCAAGGCTGCCTACCGGAAGCAGGCGGCAAAGGTCACCTCCGTCAGCACCGCACTGCTGAAGAAGGAGCTCAGCCGCTTCACGGGCAGCGCCAACTACATGCTGAACTGCGGCCTGGGCATCCTCTTCATGCCCATCGCCGCGGTGATGCTGGTCTGGAAGGCTGATGAGGTACAGAGTGTTCTGGCTATGCCCATGCTCGGGGAATACCTGCCGCTGCTGGCTGCCGGTGCCATCTGCCTGTTCGCCGCCTTCAACGACATCGCGGCGCCTTCCGTCTCCCTGGAGGGCAGGAACCTCTGGCTGGTGCAGTCCCTGCCCGTCTCCGGCAGACAGGTGCTGGCTGCGAAGATGAAGCTCCAGATACTGCTGACGGTGATTCCGGCTATCCCGCTGATCGTGGCTGTCGAATGGCTCCTCCATCTGGAGCTGCTCTCCGCCATCCTGCTGCCCATCGTCGTCGTGCTGTTCATCCTGTTCATGGCTGCGCTGGGGCTGACCATCAACCTGAAAATGCCGCTGCTCAACTGGACGAGCGAGATTGTCCCCATCAAGCAGAGCATGAGTGTCACGCTGGCGCTCTTTGGCGGCTGGATCATCATCGCGGCATTCGCCGGGCTGTACTTCCTGCTCAGGAGCGTTTTCAGCCCCGCCGTGTTCCTGATGCTCGTCTCCGTCCTGCTCCTCGCCGGTTTCTGCCTGCTGCTTCGCTGGCTGCAAACCCGGGGCGCAAGGATCTTCAGCACCCTGTAATCCGCCCGGAGAGGAAGAAATACGGAATACAATCCATGCAGGCAGCTATGGCCTGAAGGGCAGACCTTCAGGTACATGGCTGCTTTTTCGTTGCATGAAAAGACTGACCAGGTGACAAAGGGGGGATATCCGCAGGTTGACAAGGAGGCATCCCCCTCTTATAATGGGAATACATACGGATTTCATTTTCATTGGATAGGATGGTTGGTAACAAGCCATCACCAGGACAGTGAGGAGGCGCACCATGTCCCGCTATACCGCTGTGATTGACCGGCCGATGGGTTCCTTCCATCCGAAGTACCCGGATCTGTACTACCCGGTGAACTATGGCTTTGTGCCCGGGGTGATCGCCGCGGATGGCGACGCGCAGGATGTGTATGTGCTGGGCGTGACGGAGCCGCTGACGACGTTCACGGGGGAATTGATCGCGGTGATCCGCCGCCGGGATGACATCGAGGACAAGTGGGTGCTCGCGCCGGAGGGCATGGACTTCACGGCGGAGGAGATCATGGCGCAGGTGCGCTTTCAGGAGCAGTATTTCGATGCCCGCTGCGTGCTGCGGGATGCGCCGCTGGTGATCCGCCGGGCGAACGCAGAGATGGAGGAGGCGGCGCTGGCGATTCGCATGGCCTGCCTGCGGGAGGTGTGCCATCTGCCGCAGACGCATGTGTTCCCGGCAGAATTCGTGGCGGCGACGCGTCAATTCCTCCGCACGGCGGAGCAGACCACGCTCCTGATGATGGACGGCGAAACGCCCGTGGCCTGTGCCACGCTGTGCTACAGGCACTGCATCCCGACGCCCGGGCATCCCACAGGGATGCGCGCGCATCTGATGAACGTCTATACCGACCGGGCCTACCGCCGCCGGGGCCTGGCGAGGCGGCTGCTGACGGTGCTGCACCGGGAGGCGGCGGAGCGCGGCGTGACGGAGATCACCCTGGATGCAACGGAGGAGGGCCGCAGGCTCTACGAACGCATGGGATATGCCGCCAGCGACGAGGCAATGTATCTGGACATTGGCAGGTCAGACGTCGGGTGAAGGCTCCGTGATGGCAGCAGGGAATGCCTGCTGTATGGCGAATGGATCAGGATACCGGCGAATGACAGGCCTCATACTAATTCTCGTTAAAAATGTTGCACCGAGCGCAGCGATTTTTTCGTTCTG
>JBJEUF010000153.1:0-7049 GCA_051883695.1 Aristaeellaceae bacterium | reverse complement strand
GCAGCTGACCGGTGATGTTGGGCGGCGGCATCACGATGGTGAAGGGCTTCTTGCCCTCCACACGGTGCGCGGTGAAGGCACCGGCTTCCTCCCATGCCTTGTACAGCTCGCCCTCCAGCGTCTGCGGGCTGAAATTCTTTTCCATTTCCACGGTCTATCACTCCTTTAGCACAATCAGGATATTATCAAGGCCGGCAAGCATCCCGGCAAAGCCGGACGCCAGCCACATTTACACAAAGCGGTTTTCGTCACAGGACACGACCATACAAACGACCAATCGCATCCAGGGTCGGCTGAAATACGTGTCGTTCATGCGGGTCACCTCCTCTATAACCGCCAAATTCCAAAACGCAAAGCTGCTCCATCCCGAAGGACGGAGCAGCTCCGTGGTACCACCTTGCTTCGCAAACGGGGATGGGCATCGTCCACCCTGTTGCCTCAATGCACGGTAACGGGTGCAAGCCGCACGAAGCTAACATGCCGCGGCATGCTTCACCCCGCGCTCTGTGAAGCGACCTTCCCTCACCCGACGCGTGAGCAGCCTTTCAGCCGGTGAACCGCTCTCTCTGACCGCACGGACGTTGAGGTACTCCTCTCCATTTGCGAGTGTGTGTACTTTATGCTGGGGTCATGCCTGGCATGACCGAGCAGGCCAAATCAATTCCCGCCCGTTCCGGCGGAACATGGACTACATTACGCGTCCTTTTCCTCGTTCTTCACGACGACCTGAACGCCCTTGTAGTAACCGCAGTGCTTGCACACGCGGTGAGACAGCTTCATCTCATGGCACTGGGGGCACTCAACGATGCCGGGCAGGGTGAGCTTCCAGTTAGCCTGACGGCTGTGCTTGCGAGCCTTAGAGATCTTTCCCTTAGGAGTAGCCATTATTACACCTCCTCATCCTTTTATGGGCAGCAATGCTGACCTCAGTTTTCTTCGTTGTCGGACTTTTCAGCCAGCAACTGCTGCAATGCCGCAAAAGGACGCTGAACATTCAAATCGTCCTGGCAAAGCATCGTCACATCCTCCCCAACGCCCTCGAACGTGCACTCGCAATCTTCCCGGCAAAGGAAGCGCATCGGCAGGTTGAGCATCACATAGGACAGAACCAGCTTGTCGAGATCCAGAGCGCCGCCCTCATAGGCAAAGCTCTCGTCGTCCTCCGGATCGCCTCCATGAATGAAGGTTTCGCGGAATTCCCCCTCGACAACGCTTGACGCAGGGGCCAGACAGTTGGCGCATTGAGCATGAGCGACCGTGGTAAGCCTGCCGTCCACCGTGACGCTGCCCTCTTCATCGGCCACCAGAACGCCGGTGACCGTCACAGGGCCAAAGTTGACCTCAGTGCCGTTCACATCCTGCGGAGCCATGGTCTGCTCCACGGAAAAGGCGTATTCCGTACCGGGATTGCGCAGTGCAAGGAGAACTTCCAGCTTCAAGTGCTCATCACCTCAAATTAGACCGTCTCATATTATAGATTTTTCTCGCGGATTTGTCAACACCTTTTGCGCAGAAAAAACGGAAAAGGCCGGGGGAAAACTCCCCGTGCTCAGGCTATCAAAAGCCTTGGGAGGTGTCGGAGGGCCCGCAGGCCCTCTGACTGTATTCGTATCGACCGGCTTTACCGGTCGGGCGGGGCGTTTCCGGCTCTGCCGGAAACTTTCCTTACACGGAGGAACGGCCGTCAGGGCTGCTTGCAGCCCTGACAGTGACGGAGTGCAATCCCTCGAAAAAGTGCCTAAAGCACTTTTTCGACACGCTGATCGGGGGAAAACTCCCCCGATGCCGTATCCGCATTGCCTTCTATGGATTACTTACCCTCCACCAGCTCCTTGGTGTCGCGGGCAATCATGATTTCCTCGTTGGTGGGGATGACGCACACGGTCACCTTGGAGTCGGGCGTGGAGATTACGACCTCCTTGCCGCGGCAGTTGTTGGCTTTCTTGTCGATCTTGATGCCCAGCCAGCCGAACTCCTCCATGACAGCCTCGCGCAGCTCCGGGCCGTTCTCACCGATGCCTGCGGTAAAGACGATCACGTCCACGCCGTTCATCGCGGCGATGTAGGAGCCGATCAGCTTCTTGATCTGGTAGTGCAGCATGTCACGGGCCAGGGCCGCGCGCTCGTTGCCGCCGTCCGCCAGGCGATCAATATCGCGCATGTCGGAGGTGCCCTTGCCCGCGATACCCAGCAGGCCGGACTCCTTGTTCATCAGGTTCAGCACCTGATCCACGGTCATCTTCTTGTTGTTGGCGATGAACTGCACCACCGCGGGGTCGCAGGAGCCGCAGCGGGTGCCCATCAGCAATCCCTCAAGGGGCGTGAGACCCATGGAGGTATCCACGCACTTGCCGTCGACCACGGCGGACAGGGAGGAACCGTTGCCCAGGTGGCACACAATGATCTTCTTGCCCACGGGATCGATGTTCAGGAACTCGCACACGCGCTTGGAAACATAGCGGTGGGAGGTGCCGTGGAAGCCGTAGCGGCGCACGCCCATGTCCTTGTAGTACTCGTAGGGCACGCCGTACATGAAGGCCTTGGGCGGCATGGTCTGGTGGAACGCGGTGTCGAACACGGCCACCTGGGGCGTGCTGGGCATGACGGCCTCGCAGGCTTCGATACCCATCAGGTTGGCGGGGTTGTGCAGCGGGCCCAGGGGAATGTACTTGCGGATGGCCGCCTTGACCTCATCGGTGATGATGCAGGAAGCGGTGAACTCCTCGCCGCCGTGCAGCACGCGATGACCGACCGCGCCGATCTCGTCCATGGACTTGATCACGCCGGACTCCATCAGGGCTTTGAGCATCAGCTGGCAGGCTACCACATGATCCTTGATTTCCTGCTCATACTGGACGGTCACATTACCGGCTGCATCCTTCTGCTTGAGGTTCGATCCCGGGATACCAATGCGCTCCACGCCGCCCTTGGCGATCAGGGTTTCGTTGTCCATGTCCACCAGCTGGTACTTCAGGGAGGAAGAACCGGCGTTGACGATCAGGATCTTCATGTTGATGCACTCCTTCTGTATTGTGATGATGTTGTTCTTGATTGCTGTTTATTCCTGTACAGCTTCATCGGCCGTTCGGACCGGCTCGAAGATCAGATTGAACTGTTCGGCGTACACCTGGGCGGCGCTGCCCTCGGGCGCGATGATGACCGCGCCGGAGACAATGCGCAGCGTGCTCTCCGGAACATCCTCCGGAGCCGCATCGGGGTCAGGCAGGATGATACCGTCCGTGATGCTGACCTGTGCCTTGCCGATCTCCGTCACGCTCGCAGGCAGCGTCAGCGACTGCAGACCGGTCACGGAAAGGAAGGCCATGCCTTCAATCGTCGTCACGCCCTCGGGCACGATGATGCTGCGCAGGGTCGGCTGCTGGTCAAAGGCAAAGGCGGATACGACCTCCACGCCTTCCGGAATCGTATAGACGCTGCGATCCTGCCAGCCGCAGTAGTGAATGAACCGCTTGCCGTCCGCGCTGAGCAGCACCGCACCTTCATCCAGCGTCTGAAAAGCGGTGTTCCCGGGCGCAACGCTGAAGCGCTCCAGATACAGCATACCGACGAAATTGTAGCTGCCGATCTCCGTCAGGCTCGCCGGCAGACGCAGACCTTCAAGGTAGCTGTTCATCCAGAATGCGCTTTCGCCGATGGAAACAACGCCTTCCGGAATCGTCAGCTCCAGCAGCCGCAGGCAGCTTTCCAGCAGGCCGTCGGGAATTTCCGTCAGTGCCGCAGGCAGCTGCAGCGTCTGCAGAGCCGTGCATCCGCCGAAGCAGTACCGGCCGATCTCCGTCACGCCGTCCGGGATGGACACCCAGGTCACATCCGTTTCATAGAACGCCTTGTCCGCCAGCGCTACGACAGGCTGACCGTCAATCTCCGCGGGAATCGCAACGCGGGTTGCCTCCCCCGTATAGCCCGTGATGGTCACGCCGGTCTCGTCCGCCGTCCAGGTGTAGTCGGCTTCGCTGCTCGCGGGCGCGGTGTTGCTCCTGACCAGATGCATGGTGGAAGCGATGGCGACCATATCGGCAGCAAAGGCTTCATCCTTCAGCGGATACATGAAGAAGTAGAGATCATCGCCGTCGCCCATCCAGATCATCTCAAAGCCCTGCCCCGTCATATCCACGCGGGCTGCCGGCAGATCATGGATGGTGTAGCGCTCAATGACCGTGCTGGCGTCCGTTGCGTCCGCACCGGCAAGCACCTTCTGTCCATCCTCCCGGAAGCCGGTAAGATCGGCCGACTGGCTCGTCCGTCCATGGCGGTAGCCGGAGGGGATCTTTACCACAAGACAGCCCATCATGTTCTCATCGACGATATACATGCACGGATAGTCGATGGTCACATCGATGACATCGTAAGCGTTCGGCACCTCAATCCACAGATTGTCATCCAGCGGTACAGGATAGGTCTCGTACACCGGAATCCAGTCCGCCAGCGCGCAGCCGGCAGAAAGGATCAACAGCGTTGCCATCAGGAGCAGAAACCATTTCTTCATGTGTGTTCCCTCTTTCATACGTCGTATAGGAGTACCCTCTGTATCATAATACGCATGAAAGCGGGAAATTCATTCACAAATCATGAAATTTCTGCAAATTGTCTTACAGGAAAGCGAAAAACCGGCGGAGTACACGGAGCGCTCCGCCGGAAAGCGTCTTACTTGACGATGGTGCCGTACACCTCGCGGCCGCAGGCGGCAGCATTGCTCTCATCGGTGTCGATGTGCATGGCCAGGGCGAAGTTCTCGTTCACGCGGACGACCACGTCGCCGAAGATCAGGGAACGGCCCTCGTTATCGAGCTTCACGGAGACGATCTCCTTGTCCTGCACGCCGAAGGCCTCGGCGTCTGCGGGCGTCATGTGGATATGACGCTTCGCGGCGATCACGCCCTGGGTCAGCTCCACCTCGCCGCAGGGGCCAACCAGCTTGCACGCGCCGGAACCGGCGGTATCGCCGGACTCACGGATGGGCGCAGCCACGCCGATGGAACGGGCGTCGGTCAGGGACAGCTCCACCTGCGTTTCCTTGCGGACAGGGCCAAGGATGGACACGCCGGTCAGGGTCTTCTTGGGGCCCACGACGTCCACGCGCTCCGCGCAGGCGTACTGACCGGGCTGGGACAGCATCTTCTTGACAGTCAGCTGATAGCCGGCGCCGAACAGGGTCTCCAGATCCTGCTGGGTCACGTGCACATGACGGGCAGAGGTCTCAACAATGAACTGATTCATGGTGATATATCCTTCCTTTCGGTTGATTTCCTACACATTATAGCACCATTGCTCAGGGAATACAATGTCCTTTTCGGAAAATTCATCGCTTCCGCTCACATTTTGTAAACCCTTTCACGCGATTTCGCCAAACGCCGCTGCAGCGTCCCCATGACGCTGCCCGGCTCCTCCCGCAGGCGGATCACCGCCCGGCGCAGCCTGTTCAGCCAGCGCGGCTCGCCCAGGGCAGCCCGCGCATCCGTCTGCATCAGCCGCCATTGAAGGAAGGCGCTGTCCTCCCCCTGCGAGCCGCTGTGGAAGGCATTCTCGACCTCCATCCGGTAGGGCAGCATCTTGCGGCGGGACGCGAAATGCAGGAAATGCTCAAAGGCCGCGCAGCCGTCCGCCGGGCGGAAGGGCATGTCCCGCAGCGACACGCCATAACGGGCAACCATCGCATCCACATAGGCCAGTGCCTGCCGCTGACAGCGCTTCACCGCTTCGCAGGGTTGCTCCGTCCGCGCCAGCACGGGACCCTCCCCATCATAGCCGACGCACTGGGGCGCATCCTCCAGCAGGAACTGTTCCCGTGCCACCCATGACACATAGGGCGATTGCCCGTACAGCGTGCGGTACGGTACGCCTCGCCTGTCCGGCACATCGCTGTCCGTATGGGTGATGAACGCCGTGATCTCCGCACCTGTCAGCGCACGGATGACGGACTCTGAGCGCAGATTGTAGCCCACGTCGAAGGTTGCGCATCGCCCGGCGAATTTCGGTGCGAAATATGCCGACGCATATGCGCGATACGCCGCCGCCCTCTCCTGCGACCACAGGCCATCCCGGCACGCCTGCAGAAACGCCTCTCTTTCTGCCCCGTCCAGCCGCGCATCCGCGTGCAGAATCCCCCGCTCCAGGCAGTCCTTCGCCCTGTCCGGATCCAGCACGGGGGCAAGCAGCGCCATCATGCTTTCCGTCGTATGCGCGGAGCTATCGACCCATTGCTCCATGCCGCTCAGCTCCTGTGCCGTGCCAAAGTGCAGCGGGAACGCCGCGCGCCGGGAAATGCGCACATAATCCGTCTCCACCGGAATGCGCAGCACCGCATTCACCCGGTCAAAGGCAGCCCTGACCAGCCATCCGTCCCGGGCGATGAACACCAGACGGTCAAAGCCGCCCCGCCGCATCTCGTCCGCCAGCCACAGGGCATGGGAGAACAGGTACATGCCCAGCGCGCCGAAGCCGACGGCTTCCTCCGGCCTTTCCGCAGCCAACCCGCGCATGGCGCGATACCCGGCATAGCGCATCGCTTCGTTCGGAATCGGCCAGGGCAGGCCGTCTCCTTGCTTCTTCGGCATAGATTCCCCTCCGTTTCGGCGATCAGTCAGCGGCGTGTTCATCCATCAACGCGAGCATCGCACCGTTCCGCCAGCGAGTTAGCGGCGCAGGCGTACCGGGAACAATGTGCGCTCCCGGCGCAGGCAGTTCCCGCAGCCGTCGTGCGATACGGGGCGGCAGCGGCGTGTCCGAAGCGATCGGGCGCAGCTCGTCCCCCGCAAGGTCAATCTCCGATTCATACAGGCTTTTGACCAGCCCGACGCCCATCTCCCGCACCCTGCCATGCATCAGGCGGAGGTCAGTGATTCTGCCGTCGATCAGTGCATTCCGGATCAGCACTCAGCTCACCTCTCTCAGGGTATCTTTCGCCGAACCTCCCGCAAATCCTGCACAGCATGATGCTCCACGCAAAGGGCTGCACCGTCGCCAGTGCAGCCCACTGCGTGTCGAAAAAGTGCTTCAGGCACTTTTTCGAGGAATTGCACTCCGTCACT
>JBJEUF010000152.1:0-1844 GCA_051883695.1 Aristaeellaceae bacterium | reverse complement strand
ACGCTCATCGCCTGTGAGGAAACCGACCGCATCTGCCGCACCATGGAACTGGATGAGAAGTATGCGTCCGTCATTGTTCAGCGGTATGTTGATCTGGTGGGTTCTTCCGCAAATGTGTCCGTGCTCCGTGACGGTCAGACCCTTTCCTTTGACGAGGTCACGGCCAATGAAATCTGATGAAAGGAGGCGCCGCTTATGGCGACAAGAGGCCGAAAGCCAAAGCCGACAGCGCTCAAAGCGCTTGAAGGCAATCCGGGCAAGCGTCCGCTCAACGAGCATGAGCCGGTGCCGCCCAAGGGTGCGATCCGATGTCCCGCATGGCTCGAAGCCGAAGCCAAAAAGGAATGGAAGCGCCTTGCGCCCTCCCTTGAAGCAATGGGCATTCTGACCACCGTGGACATCTCTGCCTTTGCGGGTTACTGCCAGGCATATGCCCGGTGGAAGGAAGCCGAGGAGTTCATCTCCAAGCACGGCTCCATCTTCCAGACCCCCAGCGGCTATGTCCAGCAGGTGCCGCAGGTCAGCATCGCCCAGCAGAATCTGAAGATCATGCAGTCCTTCTGCTCCGAGTTTGGCCTGACCCCGGCAACACGCAGCCGCATCATTGCGGGCAGTGGCGGTGACGGCGAGGCGGATGACCCCATGGAAAGCCTGCTGAAGGGCGGGTGGTGAGATGGCGTTTGATGCAAAGAAAGCCGAGCGCGTCATCCGCTTCATCGAATGCCTGAAGCATACCAAGGGCGAGTTCCACGGCAAGCCGTTCACCCTGCTTCCCTGGCAGAAGAAGATCGTATCGGACGTGTTCGGCACGATGCGGGATGACTTTCCCGATCAGCGGCAGTACAGCACGGCCTATATTGAGATACCCAAGAAGAACGGAAAATCCGAGCTGGGCGCAGCCATTGCGCTGAACATGCTCTGCAATGACGATGAGTGGAAGGCGGAGGTGTACTCCTGCGCGTCTGACCGCCAGCAGGCAGCCATCGTGTTCGATGTGGCTGTGGACATGGTCAGGCAGTCGCCCGCTCTTTCCAAACGCATCAAGATCATTCCGTCCATGAAGCGCATGGTGTATCAGCCCACCGGAAGCATCTATCAGGTGCTGTCCAGCGAGGTCGCCACCAAGCACGGCCTGAATGTCAGCGCATGCATCTTTGATGAGCTGCACACACAGCCCACCCGCGCACTGTACGATGTCATGACGCAGGGCTCCGGCGATGCCCGGAAGCAGCCGCTGTGGTTTTTTCTCACAACCGCCGGCACGGACAGAAACTCCATCTGCTGGGAGGTGCATCAGAAGGCGCTGGACATTCTGGAGGGCAGAAAGGCCGACCCGCGCTTTTACCCGGTGCTGTTCGGTCTGCCCGATGACGCAGACTGGCAGGATGAACGCAACTGGTACAGGGCAAATCCATCCCTTGACCAGACGATCTCCATCGAAAAGGTGCGCGATGCGTACCGCAAAGCCCTTGAGACCCCGGCGGATGAGAACATGTTCCGTCAGCTGCGTCTCAATCAGTGGGTGAAGCAGTCCGTTCGCTGGATGCCCATGGACAAGTGGGATGCCTGCGCGGGAATGGTCGATCCGTATGCGCTGGAAGGCCGCGCCTGCTACGCCGGGCTTGACCTTTCCTCCACCACTGACCTGACAACATTGGTGCTGGTGTTCCCGCCTGTAGATGAGGATGGTGTGTACACCGTGCTGCCGTTCTTCTGGCTGCCGGAGGAAACCCTGCCGCTGCGCGTCCGGCGTGATCATGTCATGTATGACGTGTGGGAAAGGCAGAAGCACCTCATCACCACCGAGGGCAACGTGGTGCATTACGGCTTCATCGAGCAGTTCA
>JBJEUF010000151.1:0-7132 GCA_051883695.1 Aristaeellaceae bacterium | reverse complement strand
GATACGAATACAGTCAGAGGGCCTGCGGGCCCTCCGACACCTCCCAAGGCTTTTTGAAAGTTTGCGCCCGGAGACGCATTGAACGTCTCCGGGCTTTCGATTTGACATGGATTTTACATCATGTGCCTTTTGAACTTTACGCGCTCCGTATATGCTGTACGTGTAGCAAAGCTACAACACATGCATAAAGGAGTGTGCAGGATGAAAAAGGGATTCAGTCTGATTCTTACGCTGCTGATGATGCTCTGTGCCGTGAACGGTTATGCCGCCAAGGGCGGCTCGGTCTCCACCGATGGCTCGACCTCCATGGAAAAGGTCATTGGCATTCTGGGTGAAATGTACATGGAGGAGCATCCGGGCGTGACCTTTACCTACAACCCCACCGGTTCCGGCTCCGGGATCAAGGCGGCGATGGACGGCACCTGCGACATTGGTCTGGCCAGCCGTTACCTGAAGGACGAGGAGAAGGCGGAGGGCCTGATTGAAACCGTTCTGGCCTACGACGGCATCGCGATCATCGTGAACACCGCGAACGTGGTGGAGAACCTGACCGTGGAGCAGATCGCGAAGATCTACACGGGCGAAATCACCGACTGGAGCGAGGTGGGCGGCAACGAGGGCGCGATCGTCCTGATTGGCCGCGAAGCCGGCTCGGGCACCCGCGATGGCTTTGAAACCATCACCGGAACGAAGGATGCCTGCCAGTACCGTCAGGAGCTGACGAGCACTGGCGCTGTCATCACCGCGGTCGAGTCCAACCCCAACGCCATCGGCTATGCGTCCCTTGCCGCCGTCAAGGACAGCGTCAAGGCCGTCTCCGTGGACGGCGTTGCGCCCAGCGAGGAAACCGTCAAGGACGGCAGCTACGCCATTCAGCGTCCCTTCGTCCTGGTTACGAAGGAAGGCGTCGCATTGAGCGAAACCGCGCAGGACTTCTTCGACTACATCACCTCCGGCGAGGCAAACGAGCTGATCTCTCTTGCCGGTGTGGTTCCCGCAAACTGATATGTCCCCATGAGCGACGGCAGAGTCTGCCGCCGCTTGTCGGGTTATGAGGTGATGAAGATGAAGAACAAACAGTGGGTGGAGAACATCGTGCACGGCATATTTCTGGTGCTTGGACTCATCACCATCGCCTGTGTTGCGGTCATCAGCATTTATCTGGTCATCTCCGGCATTCCGGCTATCCGGGAGATCGGACTGGTCAATTTCCTGTTCGGAACCACCTGGAAATCCACGGCGAATCCTCCGCAGTACGGCATTCTGCCCTTTATCCTGACCAGTGTATACGGGACAGCCGGCGCGATTCTGCTGGGCGTTCCGGTTGGGTTTCTGGTGGCGGTGTATCTCTCGAAGATCGCCTCGCCAAAGGTCAGATCGCTGGTGCAGGGCGCGGTGGGCGTCCTGGCGGGCATTCCCTCGGTGGTCTACGGTCTGGTGGGCATGATGGTGCTGGTACCGGCTGTCCGCACGCTGTTCGGCATCCCGGACGGAGCAAGCCTGCTCAGCGCCATCATCGTGCTGGCCATCATGATACTGCCCTCCATCATCAACGTGTCCATCACGGCGCTGGAGGCGGTGCCGAGGGAATATGAGGATGCGTCCCTTGCCCTGGGCGCAACCCCGGAGGAAACCTATTTCCGGGTCAGCGTACCGGCAGCCAGAAGCGGTATCGCCACGGCGGTGGTGCTGGGTGTGGGACGCGCCGTCGGGGAGGCCATGGCGGTGGTCATGGTCTCCGGCAATGTGGCCAATATGCCCTCCCTCTTTGAAAGCGTGCGCTTTCTGACCACCGCCGTGTCCAGCGAGATGGGCTATGCGACCGGTCTGCAGCGGGATGCGCTGTTTTCCATTGCGCTGGTGCTGTTCCTGTTCATCATGCTCATCAACGCGCTGCTGAACTTCTTCCTGAAGCGTGACAAGGAGGCTGCATGATGAACGAAAGGCTCTCTGTGAAACGGCGCGTATACCGCGTCACCATGCGCCTGCTGATGGGCGCTGCAACGGTGCTGACCTGCGGGCTGATGCTTTTCCTGATTGCCTATGTGCTGTGGAAGGGCGTTCCGAACCTGAGCTGGCAGCTGGTCTCGACCAAGCCCAGCTATATCCGCGCAACGATCGGCATTCTGCCCGATATCCTGAACACCCTCTATCTGGTGCTGGGAACCCTGGTGCTGACGCTCCCGCTGGGGGTCGGCGCCGCCATCTATCTGACGGAATATGCGCAGAACAGGAAGCTGGTCGCTGCCATCGAGTATGCCGCGGAAACCCTCTCCGGCATTCCGTCCATCATCTACGGCCTGTTTGGAATGCTGGCCTTCGTGGAGCTGCTGGGCTTCGACAAGAGCATTCTGGCAGGCTGCCTGACCCTGACGATCATGAATCTGCCGACCGTCATGCGCACGACGCAGGAAAGCCTGAAGACCGTGCCGCAGAGCTACCGGGAGGGGGCGTTCGGCCTGGGCGCCGGCAAGTGGCGCGTCATCCGCACCGTCGTCCTGCCCGGATGCGTGGACGGCGTCATCACCGGCTGCATCCTTTCCGTGGGGCGCATCATCAGCGAATCCGCTGCGCTGCTCTTTACCGCGGGCTTTGCCCATGCGCTGAACGGTATCTTCGATGCGTGGCTGAGCTCCGGCGCAAGCCTGACCGTTGCCCTGTACTTCTACGCGACGGAGCAGGGCGAATTCGAGGTGGCCTTCGCCATTGCCGCCATCCTGATGGTTCTGACGGTGCTCATCAACCTGTGCGCTGCCCTTGTGGGCAAATACTTCAAAAGGAAGAATCGCCTATGAATATCATGACTGCCAAGGATCTGTGTCTGTGGTACGGAGAGCATCAGGCGCTGAAAAGCATCTGTCTGGAGATTCCGGAGAAGAGCATCACGGCGCTGATCGGCCCCTCGGGCTGCGGCAAGTCCACCTTCCTGAAAACCCTGAACCGCATGAACGACCTGATCCCCGGCGTCAGGGTCACCGGGGAGATCCGCTATCTCGGGCAGGATATCTATGCGCCCGGCGTGGATGTGAACGGGCTGCGCCGTCAGGTGGGCATGGTGTTTCAGAAGCCCAATCCCTTTCCCATGAGCATCTATGATAATGTGGCCTACGGCCCGCGCACCCACGGCATGACGTCGCGGGTCAAGCTGGATGCCATCGTGGAGCGCTCGCTGCGGGACGCCGCCATCTGGGATGAGGTCAAGGATCGCCTGAAGAAGAACGCGCTGGGTCTGTCCGGCGGCCAGCAGCAGCGACTGTGCATCGCCAGAGCGCTGGCGGTGGAGCCGCAGGTGCTGCTGATGGATGAGCCGACCAGCGCCCTTGACCCCATCTCCACCTCCAAGATTGAGGAGCTCGCCATCTCCCTGAAGGAGAAGTACACGATTGTGATCGTCACCCACAACATGCAGCAGGCTGTCCGCATCTCCGATCAGACGGCGTTTTTCCTGCTGGGCGAGCTGATCGAGTACGGGAACACGGAGAAGCTGTTCTCCCAGCCGGAGGACAAGCGCACCGAGGATTACATCACAGGGAGGTTCGGATAATGAGAAGCCGCTTTGACGAGCAGCTGGAGCTGCTCAATACGGAAATGATCCGCATGGGCGCGCTGTGCGAGGAGGTCATCGGACTGACCGCGACGGCCCTGGCGGACGGCAATCCCAGGACGGCTGCCCGGGTGGCGCCGCTGGACAGGGAGATTGACCAGAAGGAGCGGGATATCGAGACGCTTTGCATGAGGCTCCTGCTCCAGCAGCAGCCCGTTGCCCGCGATCTGCGCCAGATTTCCGCTGCGCTGAAGATGATTACGGATATGGAGCGCATCGGCGATCAGGCGGAGGATATCGCCGAAATCGTCACCTTCCTGAATGGGCGCACCGCCGATGAGCACAGCCAGATCCGCGACATGGCGAGAGCAGCCAGCAAAATGGTGACCGACAGCGTGGAGGCCTATGTAAAGCGGGATACAGCCCTTGCGCAGCAGGTCATTGCCGACGATGACGTGGTCGATCACTATTTTGATACCGTCAAGGGCGGACTTATCGAAATGATTGCCGAAAATCCGTCCGACGGAGAATATGCTCTTGACTTATTGATGATTTCCAAGTATTTTGAACGTATCGGAGATCATGCCGTCAATATCGCAGAATGGGTCGTGTTCTCCATAACCGGCGTGCACAAGGAGGCAGATGGATGATCTGGTGCGTAGAGGATGATGAGGCGATCCGGGACATCGAGGTGTATGCGCTGAACTCCACGGGCTTTGAGGCCCGTGGGTTTGCGGATGGCGCCTCCTTTTGGGAGGCGCTTGAGCAGGAGCGTCCGGAGCTTGTGGTGCTGGATGTGATGCTCCCCGGCGTGGACGGCGTGGAGCTGCTGCGAAGGATTCGGGCCTCCTCCGCCTTCGGCGACCTGCCGGTCATCATGGCGACGGCCAAGGGCGCGGAATACGAAAAAATCCAGAGCCTCGACCTTGGCGCGGATGATTATGTGGTCAAGCCCTTCGGGGTGATGGAGCTGATCTCCCGCATCAAGGCGGTGCTGCGCCGCTGCCGCCCTGTGAAGAGCGAAAGCCTGCTGCAGATGGGCGGAATCGTCCTCAATCCGGAGGAGCGCACCCTGACGGTGGACGGGGAGCGGGTTCAGGTCACCTACAAGGAGTTTGAGCTGCTGCGGCTGTTCATGAATCACCCCGGCATGGCCTTCACCCGGGATCAGCTCTTTGCGGATGTGTGGGGGATGGACTATGCCGGGGAGACGCGCACCGTGGATATGCACATCCGGACGCTGCGCCAGAAGCTGGGCAGATACGGGGAGCTGATTGAAACCGTGCGACATGTGGGATACAGAATGGAGAAGCAGCCATGACAAAGAAGATTTTCCGCTCCATTTTATTTACATCCCTGACGGTGCTGCTGCTGAGCCTTGCCATTGCGGTGGGCAGCTTGTATTGCTATTTCGCATCCATGCAGGAGCAGCAGCTTGATACGGAGCTCACCCTTGCCGCGCAGGCCGTGGAGAAAGACGGCAGCGGCTATTTCGACGGTTTCCATACGAGCGCTCTGCGGCTGACGCTGGTGGGCAAGGATGGTACGGTGCTTGCCGATACCGATGCGGATCCCGCAGCCATGGAAAACCATGCAGACCGTGAGGAAATCATGGAAGCCCTTGCATCCGGCAGGGGGCAGAGCGCCCGCTATTCCGCCACGCTGACGGAACGGACCATCTACCGTGCGGTTGCGCTGGAGAACGGGGACGTGCTGCGCATATCGGTCAGCCAGGCAACGATATTGGCCCTGATTGCGGGGATTCTGCCGTGGTTTGTGCTGGCAGTCCTGTTTGCATCCGCTCTGTCGTGGCTGCTGGCGAAGCGATTGTCACAGCGGATCATTACGCCGCTGAATCAGGTGGATCTGGATCATCCGCTTGAAAACGATACCTACGAGGAGCTGTCCCCCCTGCTGGGCCGGATTCACCGCCAGCATGAGCAGATTGATACCCAGCTTCTGCAGCTGCGGCAGAAAACGGATGAGTTCGACCACATCACAGCCAATATGAAGGAAGGCCTTGTCCTGCTGGATGCTTCCGGGAAGATACTGAGCATGAACCCGGCGGCCATGGCGCTGTTCGGAGCGAAAACGGCTGCTGTGGGCGCAGACTTCCTGACGGTAGAGCGCAGCCACAAAATCAGCCATGCGGTGGATGTGGCGCTTCAAGCCGGGCATACCAGCATCAGGGACGAGCGAAACGCACGCAGCTACCAGCTTGACATCAGCCGGATCGAGAGCGCCGGCAAGGTGCTGGGGCTGGTCATTCTTGCCTTCGATGTGACGCAGCAGGAACACGCCGAAAAGACCCGCCGCGAGTTTACCGCCAATGTGTCCCACGAGCTGAAAACGCCGCTGACCTCCATCATTGCCAGCGCTGACCTGATTGAGAACAACCTGGTCAAGCCGGAGGATATGCCCCGCTTTATCGGACACATCAGCAAGGAGGCCTCCCGCCTCCTGCATCTGATTGACGATATCATCCGGCTGTCCCAGCTTGACGAGGGCGTCGAGATGCCGGAGGAAATGGTTGATCTGAGCGCAGTCGCCGCCGAATCGGTGGAGCAGCTGAGAAATACGGCAGAGCAGCACCGTGTACAGATCAGCCTGGAAGCGGAAAAATGCGTGCTGAAGGGTATTCCGCGCCTGTTCCATGAGATTGTCTACAATCTGACGGAGAACGCCATCAAGTACAATATGCCGGGAGGGTCTGTGACCGTGGCGGTCCGGAAAACCGCAGATGCCGCCGTGCTGGTGGTGTCCGACACCGGCATTGGGATCCCGCCGGAGCATCAGGAGCGCATTTTTGAGCGCTTCTACCGGGTGGATCAAAGCCATTCCAGGCAGTCCGGCGGAACGGGTTTGGGGCTGTCCATCGTCAAGCACGCGGCCTCGTGCTTCGACGCGAGGATTGATTTGCAGAGTACGCCCGGCAAGGGAACGACCGTCACGGTGACATTCCCACAATAACAGAAGCGCAGCCGTTCATCGAATTTCCGGTGAACGGCTGCGCTGCATTCTGTTGCGCGTGTCCGCTGGGAGGTGCCGGAGGGCTCGCGGGCGACTGACGCATAATAGTGGCTGCAGCCCCTTTGGGTACGCCGGAATGCCCGTTTCATGGGTTTCTTGACAAATCTGCCTGTATCTGATAGAGTTGTAGTCAGAAGCCGAACCGCAGGTCCTGCCGTTCAGCGCCATCTGGTTCGGATCGTATCTGGGAAGAGCGAGGTTTTCACGTGTAATACAGTCACCTCCTATAGCGAGCCTGCGGTAATCCACATTGACTTTTCACCATGGAAAGGCGGTTCACAATACGGATGCGCTACGGCATATATAAGGTCATACGGAACAGAGCAATCACCATCGCTGTCATACTGTTACTATCGACCTCCGTCGTCATCGGAAACTTCGGATGGATCTCCTACATGGTCACCTGCCAGCAGGTGGAAGCCATTGACGATGCGTATTCGACGCTCGCCTCTCCAAGCCGATCCTATGATGTGGCATACGACAGGCAATCCTCTTCCTGGCAGCTGACCTATTCATCCGGCGGAAGAGAGATCCGGCGGGCATACTCGCCTGACGACT
>JBJEUF010000150.1:0-7167 GCA_051883695.1 Aristaeellaceae bacterium | reverse complement strand
TGGGGTTGGTGGGGGCGTGATTTTTGCGGGCGGTTGCGGAGGGGACCCTAAATACCACAGTGGAAAAATGGAGCTCTTCCCTACAACCGGTGGGTAGAAAAGGAAGACAGCCGAAGAGAACAAAGGAAAGGGCAAACGCCAAAAAGGCCGTCCAAAGGGCGGTTCCGTGGAGAAAACCGCTGCACAGAAGAAAGCTGAGATCATGAACGTTCCAGGTACCTGGGATAGTCTCGGCAAAGGCCGGCCCGAGCCGGCCTGACAACATTCTATCACTTTCCCGCAGTCAAGGTCGAGGCGTATTTGCTTCGTCAATCTCCACCCTTCCCTTGACTTCTTGCGCTCCTTCTGTTTTGTTACCTATGTTTGTCGCCAGTAGATACAGAAATTTTATTCCAAATATCTATTGACAAGATAGACTAATAGATGTATACTCACATCATCCCCAAGCAAAAGAAGGAGGTGTACACCATGACCCGTACCGTGCAGCTGTGTTGTTGTCAGATGTGTATGCGCCTTGCTGTGCCCACACGCTGCGACAGCCTTCTTTGCGCTTGACTGAAGGATCATGCAGACAGGGCATGGCGCTCTGTCTGCATTTTTGCTGTTGCGCAGGATGATCCCTGCCGGACGCAGAGATGCGGAGCCGGCAGGGATTTTGCATATTCGGGAGGCAGTGACATGATACAGATCGACCATGCAACAAAGACCTACCGCGAAAAGAGGCTGGAGGTCAAAGCCCTGCAGGATGTCAGTATCCATGTGGAGAAGGGGGATATTTACGGCATCGTCGGTTTCTCGGGCGCGGGAAAATCAACCCTGATCAGGCTGGTGAACAAGCTGGAGACCCCGGATGCCGGCACAGTCACTGTAGCCGGATGCGAGCTTGCCGGACTGAAGGGCAGGAAGCTGCACAGCCTTCGCAGACGAATTGGCATGGTATTCCAGCAGTTCAACCTGCTGGAGGGAAAAACGGTGTATCACAACATCGCGATTCCGCTGCTGCTGGAGCATCGCCCGAAGGCGGAGATCGACAAACGGGTCGGGGAAGTGCTGGCGTTTGTGGAACTGACCGACAAGCGTGATGCCTATGTGAGCCAGCTGTCCGGCGGCCAGAAGCAGCGCGTCGGCATCGCACGGGCGCTGGCCACCTCGCCGGATATCCTGCTGTGCGATGAAGCGACCAGCGCGCTGGATCCGCAGACCACCGACGCCATTTTGCGGCTCCTGAAGCGAATCAACCGGGAGATGGGCATCACCATCCTGCTGATTACCCACCAGATGTCGGTCATTCAGCTGATCTGCAACAAGGTGGCTGTGATGGAATACGGGAAAATCGTGGAGAAGGGAAGTGTTCTGGATGTTTTCGGGCGTCCCCGGAGCGAGGTTGCCAGGCGCTTTGTACGCACCGTGATCAACGATCAGATCCCGGAAGCCTACTGGAACGTCATCCGCCGGGAACAGCGCCCGTACCGCCTGGAGCGGCTGAAGTTTATCGGGGATACCGTGAACGAGCCGGTCATCGCAAACCTGTGCAAGCGAGCGGGAATTGAGGTCAACATTGTCGGAGCGACTGTTTCCGAGCTGCAGCAGAGCGTCATGAGCGTGTTCATCCTGCAGCTGTTCGGAGAGGATGCCCTGCTGGACGAAGCAGAGCGCTGCATCGATCAGAGCGGAGCCATCCGGCAGCAGCTGCGCATCGATTGGGGAAGACAAACGATCGAAGAGGTCGGGATGGGAGATGACTGTGACGAATGAGCAAGGAATTTCTGAACAGCAAAATCTTCGGCATCAAATGGAGCCGCCTGCTGCAGAACTGCAGCCAGACGCTGTACATGGTCGGCTGGGGTTTGCTGCTGGGTACAGTGATCGGGCTGGTGCTGGCGCTGACGCTGGTACTGACCCGCAAGGGCGGTATCCTGCAGGGAAAGGCCGCGCGGATCGTCTATCTGATCGTGACCACCTACGTGAATATCATCCGCTCGATCCCCTTCGTCATCCTGCTGGTGACCATCATGCCGCTGACACGGGCCATCATGGGGACGACCATCGGCTCAACCGCCGCGCTGGTACCGCTGGTACTGTATATCAGCCCGTATCTTGCCCGGCTGATTGAGAACAGCCTGCTGGAGTGCTCCGGCGGCATCCTTGAAGCGGCACAGGCCATGGGCGCCAATGTCTGGCAGATCATCCGCTGGTTCCTGATCCCGGAGACGCTTGGCAGCATCGTCCTGGCCCTGACGACCGGTGCGATCGGCCTCCTCGGGGCCTCTGCCATGGCCGGCTATGTGGGCGGCGGCGGCATCGGCGACCTGTCCCTGACCTATGGCTACGAGAAGATGAACACGCCGCTGATGATCCTGACTGTTGTGATCCTGGTGGCCTTTGTGCAGATGATCCAGCTGCTGGGCAACATGATTTCCAGAAAGCTGAGGGCACACAGATGAGAAAACCGCTTCGTTGGCTTCAGTGGTCGGAGCGATGTCGAATGTGACGCTTCCGGAATACGACTGCCGGCTTCATGTAATGCAACCCATATTTGAAAGGAAGGTAACATCTATGAAAAAGTTGTTTGCAATCGTTTTGGCACTGGCTCTTCTGCTGACCTCCGTGGCTGCTCTGGCCGAAGGTGAGAAGACGCACATCCTCTATTCCAAGTCTCAGGGACCCTACACCGAGCTGTTTGAAGCTGCGATCATTCCGATTCTGGAAGCCCAGGGCTATACGTTTGAGGTGGTCGAAACCTCTGAGCTGCTGGTGGCTGATAAGCTGCTTCAGGCCGGCGAGGTGGATGTCAACGTGGAGCAGCACACCGCCTATGCCAACAACTTCAACGCCAACAACAACGGCGACCTGACGCCCATCAGCGTGATTCCCACCGTGGCGGCTGCGATATACTCCGCCAACCATGCCGGCCTGGACGAAATTGCCGAGGGGATGACCGTGGCCATCCCCAACGACGCCTCCAACACGGCCCGCTGCCTGGCAATCCTGCAGAAGATCGGATGGATCAAGCTGGACGAGTCCGTTGACATCTCCGCAGTGACCGTCGATGATGTGGTGGAGAATCCCTACAACCTGGAGCTGATTGAGCAGAAGAGCCTGACCATCCCTGCCGCGATTCAGGATTATGATTATGTGGCCATCACCGGTTCCGTGGTCTACAACGCTCAGGTCAATGAGAAGTATCCCGCCCTGGCTCAGGAGGATATCCTGGATCACCTGATCCTGCAGGTGGTCGTGAAGGCCGAAAATGTGGATGCACCCTGGGCGCAGGCCATTGTGGCGGCCTATCACTCCGACGCGTTCAAGGCCTATCTGGACAAGGAGAACGCTGCCGACGGCTTCTGGAAGGGACTGTGGTGGATTCCCGAGGAGCTGAAGTGATCACGGTTTACGAACGGGCGGAGCGGCGCGAAGCTGCTCCGCTTCTTGTGTACGGCATTTGGCGAAGAAATTTAATAAGTCTATTGACAATATAGACAATAAGTGTTAGAATGCAACTGATTCATCCGAAGGGAGGCAGAAACATGGCGAAGACGATCCAGATCGCGCAGGCCTGCATGATGATGCGTATGGACATGTGCATGTGCACCTGTCCAGCTTTGTCGTGTGTCTGCAGCCGGGCCCGGGCGGGTTCGGTACATCTCCCGGAAGGAGGGGCAGCACACGCTGCTCCTCTTTTTTTCGGCAAGAAAGGATGGAGCCTGATGAGAAGAAAGCTTCCGATCCGGGCGACGGACCGAATGTGAGACCGGCGAAGAACACATGCGCATGACTGAAATGACCAAATACGCTATGAGAAGAATAGGAGAAAACGACAATGAGCAATTCTGTGAAGAAGTTCCTGACCCTGATTCTGGCTGTCAGCCTGTTTCTGACCGTATCCATCGCCTCCGCCGAGACATTGCAGATTGGCATCCCCGACGATGGCACCAACCTCTCCCGCGGCATCAAGCTGCTGGAGACGGCCGGTCTGATCACGGTGAATCCTGATGCCGGATATACCCCCGAGCTGGCGGACATCACCGGCGCGATCTACGATGTGGAAGTGGTCCCCGTGCAGGCCAACACGCTGCCGTCCACGCTGGCTGACTTTGGCGCCTCCACCATCAATGGCACCTATGCGATCCCCTTTGGCCTGATTCCCTCCCGCGACGGCCTGATTATTGAGAGGCAGAGTGAATCCGGCGACAACCCCTATGTCAACGTCATCGTCGCCCGTAGCTCTGATGCGGAGAATCCCCTCTACAAGACCATTGCGGACGCGTATCAGACCCAGCTGGTGGCTGAGTTCCTGCTGGTGAACTACTCCGAAGCCTTCTTCCCCGCCTTTGATTATGATCCCAACATCACCCTGACCAGGGAGGAAGCGCAGGCCATTGTGGAATACAAATCCGAAAAGGCAGGCAAGACCGTCGTGACCGTCGGCGTCTGCGGCGCGAACAACGATCAGTGGAAGGCTGTGCAGAAGGTGCTCGACGATCAGAACGCCGGTATCTACATTGAGCTGGTCGAATTCGATGCCTACAACCTGCCCAATGAAGCCCTCAATTCCGGCGAGGTCGATCTGAATGCCTTCCAGCACAAGGCGTATCTGAACAAGGACGCCTCCGCCAATGGATATGACCTGACCGTCATCGCCGACACGCTGATTGCGCCCCTGACCCTGTATTCCCAGAAGTACGATTCTCTGGACGCCCTCAAGGAAGCGGCTGGCCTGATCGCGAAGTAATCAGCTTTTCCCACACACCAGACAGAAAGAGGCACGCACCATGATCGAAGTCAATCATCTGAACAAGACCTTCCATCTGAAAAGCGGCGATGTGACCGCGCTGCAGGATGTGTCGCTGCATATTGAGGAAGGCTCCGTCTACGGCGTCATCGGTTACTCCGGCGCGGGCAAATCGACCCTGGTGCGCTGCCTCAATCTGCTGGAGGTGCCCGATTCCGGCTCGATGACCATCGGCTCCTCCGGCGAGATCACGCTCAGGGATGGAAAGCCGTATCTGCAGGGCAAGCCCATGACCGGCCGGCAGCAAAACAGCCTTCGCCGCGGAATCGGCATGATCTTTCAGCACTTCAACCTGCTGGACCGCTCCACTGTCTTTGACAACATCGCCTATCCGCTCAAATACGCGGGATACAGCCGGAAGCAGATCGGGGCGCGGGTCAGGGAGCTGCTGGCGCTGGTGGGGCTGAGCGAGAAGATCGACGTTTATCCCTCCCAGATTTCCGGCGGACAGAAGCAGCGCGTCGCCATTGCCCGCGCGCTGGCGGCCAATCCGAAGATTCTGCTTTCCGATGAAGCCACCAGCGCGCTGGATCCGGACGCGACGGAGTCCATTCTGGCGCTGCTCAAGGATCTCAACCGCAAGCTGGGCATCACCATCGTGATCATCACCCACGAAATGGCTGTCATCAAGGCCATTGCCCACCGGGTTGCCGTGATGGAGGAGGGGCGCGTGGTGGAGGAGGGGAGCGTATACGACATCTTCTCGGCGCCCAAAGCCCCGATCACCCGGAAATTCATCGCCGCGGCCTCGCCGCTGGGCAAGATTGACAGGCTGATGGCGAAGGATTCCGCGTTGGTGCAGGTCAAGCCGGGCGAATTGCTGGTCAGGCTGACCTTCCAGAAGGAATGCGCAAGCGAACACATCCTGACGACGGCCGCCCGCCGCTTCGGCTTCGACCTGAATGTGGTGCTGGCCAATATGGAATATCTCCACGGGAATCCGCTCGGCGGTATGATCGGCATCCTGAGCGGCGAAGCGCAGAATGTTGAAAACGGCATTCGATTCCTGGCGGAGAATCATGTGACAACGGAGGTACTCAAGGATGGAAGCATGGATTAGGGAATGGGCACCCAACCTGTATACCTATCGGGACAAGTTCTTCAAGAGCTGCAGCGCGACCGTGGAAATGTTCTGGAAGGCGGGCCTGATTGCCTTTGTCATCGGTCTGGTTCTGGGGATTCTGCTGGTGGTCACCAAAAGAGACGGAATCTGCCGCAATGCCCCTGTCTATCAGCTTGTCAATCTGGCGGTCAATGTATTCCGGTCCATTCCGTTCATCATTCTGCTGATCTTCCTGATTCCGCTGACCCGTGCGGTCGTTGGAACGGCGATCAATGTCAGGGGCGCCATTCTTCCCTTGGTGTTCGGTACGGTGCCCTTTTACACCCGACAGGTGGAGGTCGCCCTGTCCGGCGTGGATGCGGGCAAGGTCGAGGCGGCGCGCAGCATGGGCAGCGGCACGCTGGGGCTGATTTTCCGCGTCTATCTGCATGAAGCGGTGCCGGATCTGATCCGCGTCACCACGGTGACCGCCATCAGCCTGATCGGCCTGACGACCATGGCCGGGGCGGTGGGCGCCGGCGGCATCGGTTCCTTTGCCATCAACTACGGACAGAATCAGAATCATCCCGATATTGTGAACGTATGCGTGATTGTCCTGCTGATCGTTACCTTCATTTTGCAGAGCCTGGGCAACGGGTTTTCCCGCAGGACAACCAATCGCGGCTTGTTCACCATCCATCATTCATGAGGGAGGCTGTCTGTATGTCTTATCGTGATACGATTCTGGCCTATGCCGATCGGCAATATCCCATTTACCGTCAGATTGCACTGGACATTCACGCCCATCCCGAAACCAGCAATCATGAGGTCTATGCCTGCGGGCTTCTATCGGAGCAGCTCCGGAAGGAGGGCTTTGATGTCACCGTCGATGTGGCCGGTCACCCGACCGGCTTCTCCGCCGTATACAAGTCGGGAAAGCCCGGCCCGGTGCTGGCCTTCCTGGCGGAATATGACGCGCTGGCGGGTCTGGGGCACGGCTGCGGGCACAATCTGTTCGGCGCCACCTCGGCCCTTGCAGGCGCATCGCTCAAGCAGGTGCTGGATGCGGTCGGCGGGGAGATCCGCGTATACGGCACCCCGGGCGAGGAGGGCGGCGAGAACGGCAGCGCGAAGGGCAGCTTTGTCCGGGAGGGCTTCTTCAGGGACGTGGATGCCGCCCTGTGCGTGCATCCCGGCTCGGACCGGCACATCCTGACGCACGCAGAGATCGCCTGCGCACCCATCCGTGTGGCGTTCAAGGGGCGTGCCGCCCATGCTTCCGCCAATCCGCAGGAGGGCATCAATGCGCTGGATGCCATGATCCTCACCTTCA
>JBJEUF010000149.1:0-7265 GCA_051883695.1 Aristaeellaceae bacterium | reverse complement strand
TGCAACTAAAAAACAAACTCCCGCTTCTCGCGAGAGTTTGTTGATGGTCTGAGGGATCTGGCTCTGCCAGATCCCTGATTGCTTTGCCCGGAAGACGTGAAAAAAGGCGCTGCCTCTCATGGCCTGATTCAGCCATTTTGAGACAGCGCCTTCATGCTCTCCTTCCTTTGCTCATCTTTTACGCGGTCAGAATGGGAACGGGTCTTTGAGCCGCCCATATGCAGCTGCGCATGGCGCGCGATTTCATTCCCATGCGGATCGAAACTCCATGATGGTTTACGCTCTTCCGATCCAGACCGTCATTTCGCCCGGGACGCGCTCGCCCCACAGGCAGTAGGGCACGGCCTTCACCGTCACACTGCGTGCAGACATCTCCACGGGGAAATACAGCCGTTCCTCCGCCAGCGCAGCCGCTGAGGACGCCTTGCCCGGAACGGACAACGCCACGTATTCACCGAAGCCGGGCACGTCGTTTTGCCATGTCTGTTCGATGGGCGCCGATGCGCTCACGCGCAGATCCTCCACCAGCGGGCCGTTGTCCGTCTCCTCGCAGCAGTAGACCACCGGGCCGCGGGTGAGGACAACCTTGCCGCTGTCTTCACGCACGCGCGGATGCGCCTGCATCATGCACGGCGTCATATCCAGCTCCAGGGTGAGCGCCGTTTCGCCTGACCAGCTCCGCTCGATCGCCAGATAGCCCCGGCTGAGCATGCTGCTGCTGCCGGGACGGCCGTCGATCCAGAAGCGGCGGCACCAGCCGGGGATGCGCAGCATCAGCGCAAACGCTGTGGGCTTGTCCGTGGTGACCGTGATGCGCACGCGCCCCTCCAGGGGATAATCGGTATGCTGAGCAACGGTGACGTTCGCACCGCCCAGCTCAAAGGCGGCACAGCCCTGCGCATACAGGTGCAGCCACAGCTGCCCCTCCTGCGCGGATGCCATGCAGCGGGGCAGGCTGGAGAAGAAGCGTGCCAGATTGGGCGGGCAGCAAGCACACTCGTACCAGGCCTGGCGCACAGGCTTTACATGGGTCTTGAGCGGATCGCGGCGGCACGCCTCCTCGTTGACCAGCAGCGGATTGACGTAGAAATAATGCTGGCCATCCTGCGCGATGGCTGCGGGCAGAATATTGTAGATGCACCGCTCGATCACATCGGCCAGCTCGCCGTCCGGCTGCATCATCAGCATGCGGTGGGCAAAGAAGCACAGGCCGATGGACGCGCAGGTTTCGGCATACATGGTGTCATTGGGCAGATCGTAGGGATAGGTGTATGCCTCCAGCACCGACGTGGTGCCGATGCCGCCGGTGACGTACATCTGCCGCCGGGTAACCTCGTCGAGCAGCTCGCGGCAGTGCGCCAGCAGCGCTTCGTCTCCCGTCAGCCGCGCCACGTCCGCCATGCCGGCATACAGGTACATGGCCCGCACCGCATGCCCGGTCACATGCTCGTAGCTGGAGGTCTCGCGTTCGGGATCGCCCCAGCCCCAGCAGCCGTAATCCAGCGGATTGCCCTCCCTGCGGGTCGCCTGATAGAATTGCTCCGGCGTATCCCTGCGGGCATGAACGAACCACACGGCCGTATCCCGGTAGCGCGTCTCCCCCGTCGCGCGGAAGAGCCGGCACAACGCCATCTCGATGATCTCGTGGCCCCGATAGCCATGAAGCTGCCCCTCCTCCGGGCCGAAGACGCGGCAGACGTGATCCGCCATACGGCAGGCCACCTCCAGCAGCCGGGTCTTTCCGGTGCCCTCCCAGTAAGCGACGCCCGCCTCGATCATGTGGCCGAAGCAGTACAGCTCGTGGGAATCCGGATCGGTCCATTTCTCGTCGGGGCGCACCAGCTGGTAGTAGGTATCCAGATAGCCGTCCGCATCCTGCGCGTTGGCAATGGTCTCGATGACGGCGTCCGCGATGGCCTCCAGCGACGCGTCCCGGCGGCTGCGCAGCGCACAGCCCGCGGCGTCAAGCCATTTGGACAGATCGGTGTCCTGATAGGGCACGCCGCCGAATTCTCCCGATGCCTCGCCCGCGGCGATGCGGAAATTGTTCACGGTTGGATTGGGCCCCCGCTGTCCGCTGATGACCTGCCACTGATAAGGAAGCGCCTTGTCCGCGATGATGTTCATGTAATGCCGCAGGAAGCCGCCGCTGATGCTGCTGCGAATCGGTTCGGCCGCGTGATTCATGGGATCTCCTCCTTGTTCGATTCGGTTTGTGCATAGGGAATGCGCAGGGTCACGGTGGTGCCCTCTTCCCACTGGCTGTCGATCTCGATCCCCCGATTGTAGTACAGCAGCATCCGCTGATGGACGTTGCGCACGCCTACGCCTCCGGCAAAGGGATCGGTGTTCTCCACGACGTCGGTTCGGTTCATGAAGCTGCGCAGCTTCTCCAGCGCCTCCTCGGTCATGCCGTTGCCGTTGTCCGCAACGCGGAGGACGAGGTCATCTCCCTCCCTCGCGGCGCTGACGTGAATGTGCCCGGCCTCGAAGCTGTTGCGCAGCCCGTGATTCACGCTGTTCTCCACCAGCGGCTGCAGCAGGAATTTCAGAACGCGCCGCCCTCTGAGCGCTTCGGGCACGTCGATACTCCACGAGAATGCCTGCGGGAAGCGGATTTTCTGGATATCCAGATAGCAGGTGATGTACTTGACCTCGTGCTCCAGCGATACAAAATCCTGCCCATGGGCCAGGCCCAGACGGAACAGCGTGGACAGGCTGATGACCAGCGACGCGATCTTCTCGCTGCCCTCCTCGCGTGCCATCATGTAGATGCTGTCCAGCGTGTTGTAGAGGAAGTGCGGATTGATCTGTCCCTGCAGCGTCTTGAGCTCCAGCGCCCGCTGGCGGCGCTGATTCTCCTCGTTTTGCCGGATGTAGGAGCGCGTGTCGGCAATCATTCGATTGAACGTTCTTGCCAGCGCAGCCGTCTCGTCGTCCCGTCGGACAGGCACCACCACATCCATGTCGCCGCTGCCAAAGCGCATCATGGCCTGGCGGATTTCCTGCAGCGGGCGGGTCAGCCGCCCGGAGATGAACACCACCAGCGCCACGCCGACCAGCAGGGTGGCCAGCAGCGCCAGCATCAGGACGCTGAGCATCTTGTCGGCAGGGGCATAAACCACGCTGCGGCGAACCCATGTCGTCAGCGTCCAGTCTCCCGCAGAGGCTGTACACAGGAAGTAGTTGTCCGTATCCTCCGGCAGCGGATCGCCCAGCGCAAAGCCGCGGCCCTCCAGCCGCCAGCACTGCTCGTCGTTCATGTACTTCGACGCCGTGTCCATGAAGGCCGAGCGGTCGATGAGCATATAGAGCGCGCCCAGCTGGCGGTTGAGGTCCTTGGTGGTCTCGTGAATCACGCGGAACATGACCGCCGTATCCTCCTGATATGCCGTCGACCACAGGGCATTGCCGCTGGAATTCTTGACCTGCGGAAGCGTGTTGCTGACGAAAACGGTGACCGCGCGGGTCACATTGTTGCCGTAAATCTCCCCTTGGCCATCGACCAGATACAGCCCGCGAATTTTTCGGTCGTAGGCCGAGTAACGCATCAGCAGCGTGCGCAGCATGTTGCTTGTCTCGGTGGGATCCCTGTCGTCGTATGCGCCCGTCAGGAAAGCCTGCACCGTGTCATCCGCCATGATGTTGACGGAATACGCCTGAAGCGAAGCGCGCGTGCTGTTGAGCTGGGAGCACAGCAGCGTGGTCGTCCGCTGCAGATGGTTGACGTGGGTATCATACAGCGAAGGGCGAAGCGTGGCCGCCGTGACATAGGCCAGCACACCCAGCAGCACCACGATCACCGCCACAAACCACAGGATGAGCTGATCGCGCAGAAGCTTGGGGGACCATCGGTTTCGCTTCTTCATAGGCTGTGCTCCTGTCGGTATTGCTTGGGGGTCATTCCCTCGTGCTTCTTGAACAGGGCGCTGAAGTAGTTCGGGTGATTATAGCCGACCTTCAGCGCAATCTCATAGCTCTTGACCTGCGTGGAGCGAAGGAGCTCCTTGGCGGCCCCGAGACGGACGGCCGTCAGATAATCCATGCAGGTTTCTCCGCACACCACATGGAACAGCCGGGACAGGTACTGCGGGGATACATACAGCTGCCGCGCGATGGCGGCCACGCTCAGGTCGGGATCGCTGTACGTTCTGTCGATGATGCGCTTGGCGTCCTCCACCAGGCGGGACATGGCGCAGCTCTGCAGGCGCTCCTTCTGCCTGGCCAGCTCCCTGAGCAGACCCAGAAGGCGGTTTTCGGCATCTGCACGGCTCTCCGGGACCGTTGGCACGGCAAAAGGCGGCACATCGGGCAGGCTGTATTCCTCCGCCACCCGATACAGCGCCACCTGAAACCGCAGCAGCTGCAGCTCCTGACGATCCCCCATCCCATACACTGCGTCCAGAAAGGCAGACAGCGCCTTAACATCTGCCCTGTCGTGGTAGCGCAGCGCGTCGAGCACCTGCTCCTCGAGCTGCGTGGGGTAAACCAGCTTTTCCCGGTGCCCGTGCAGCAGATCTGCCGCAAAGCACGCATGCGTGTCGCTGCCCTCGATGCTCTTGAGCGCCTTGATGGCCTCGCCCGCGCTGTACTGCAGGTCATCCAGATGATCCACACTCTGCCCAATGCCCACAAAGAGCGTCAAGTCAAAATGCGCGCGAACCGCCTCCGTCAGCGTGCGAAGCTCCTGACCGCAGATGCCCTCGGTGAGCACGGCCAGCTCCATATCGCCCTGTTCCACCCACTGGATCAGCTTCTCCCGGAGGATCTCCTCCATGACCTGCCGCAGTGAGATGCGCTGGGACAGCGTGATATCCCTGCCGACAAATGCAAAGGCGGCGCATTGCAGGGGACCGTCGGGCAGCGCAATGTCAAAGCGCTGGGCGCGGGAGACGATCTCCGCGTTTGACAGGGAATTCTCCGCCATCAGGCTTGCCCAAAAGTCCCGGCAGACCACCGGGTAATAGGCCTCCAGCTTGCTCTTTGTCTCCAGCAGCGCCTTCTCAACCCGCTGCTGCTCGGTGATCTCCCGGCTCATCTCCCGCAGGAGCTCGCGCAGCTCGTCCGGCTGAATGGGCTTGGTAAGGAAGCGCTTCACCCCCAGCTCCACCGCCTTCTGCGCATACTCAAGCAGGCCGTGCCCGGTGAGAATGACGAACAGGGCGTGCACATCCATGCGCTGGGCCATCTCGATCATCTCCAGGCCGGAGAGGGCCTGCATGTAGATGTCGGTGATCACCAGGTCTGCGCCGCTGTCGTTCATGATTTCGAGCGCATCCACAGCGCCGGCACAGCCGATGACCTCGTTGAAGCCCTCTGCTGCCCAGTCCACCATGGACAGCAGTCCTTCGCGAATCAGCTCCTCATCCTCAACAATCAGCACGCGCACGCCCTCGCCTCCTTTTCGGTCAAGCAGATTCCGCAGAGCCGGCCGCCTGCCGCAGCCCCCGGCGGTATTTGATTTCGCCGTGTCGAGGCTTTATCCCTTCACAGCGCCCGCTGTCATGCCGCTGATGATCTGATTCGTCAGCAGGCTGTAGACGATGATGGTCGGCAGAATCGCCAGCACCATGGCCGCAAAGGCATAGGCGTAGTTGGCCTCGAAGGTGGTCAGGAAGGATCGGATGGCCACCTGCAGCGTGCGGGAGCCGTCCGACTGGTTCAGAATGTTGGCAAACAGCAGTTCATTCCAGCACTGAATGACCACAAACACGCAGGCCGTTACGATGCCCGGGACGCTGATGGGCAGCACGATGTGAATCAGGGTCTGTCTCGACGTCGCGCCGTCGATGTGCGCGCTCTCCATCAGCTCTGTGGGCAGCGTGTCCATGTAGCCGCGCACGACCATGACCGTGATGGGCAGGTTGATGCCGGCGTAGGTCAGCGCAATGCCCCACAGGTTGTCGTAAAGGCCCACCTTATTCACCATGATGTAATAGGGCACCAGGAAGGCATTGGTGGGAATGAACAGGCCGAGAGACAGCAGGAAGACGACGAGCCCCTTTCCCCTGAAGACATGCATGCAGCCATATCCCGCGCACACCGCCACGACCACGTCGATGATTGCGGCTACGCCGGTGACAAACACGGTGTTGAACAGATACAGGAACATGGGGTGGCTGGCCAGCACCGCCGAGTAATTGTCCAGACTCAGATGACGGGGGATGGAAAAGGGCTCGCTGAAGAGCTCCATATTCGGGCGGAAGGAAGAGAGGATGAGCCACAGGAAGGGCACGATCATGACGATCAGCATCAGATACAGGAAGATGTACATCATCACACAGGAAGCGGTCAGCTTGCGCTTCATCAGAGCTTCACCTTCCTTTCCTTCTGCAGCAGCGTCACGATCGTCATGAGGAGGACGCCCAGCAGGATGGTCACCAGGCCTGCCGCCATGGACACGCCGTAGCGGTTTGCGCTCATCATTTCCCGATAGATGTACAGCGCCAGGTTGGTGGTGGAATTGCTGGGGCCGCCTGAGGTCATCAGGAAGGGGTACTCAAAGGTGCGCAGGCAGAATGCGCCGTTGAGCATCACATTGGTGAGGATCGCAGGCTTGAGCATGGGAATGGAAATGTAGAGATCCTTGCGCAGTCCGTCTGCGCCGTCGATCTCTGCGGCCTCGTACAATTCCGGCGATACGGTGGACAGCTGCGTCAGGAAGATGATGGTGGTCAGGCCGACGTAAAGGATGAACGGCACCTGATTGCACAAGAGCGCCGTCGACGTATTGCCCAGCCACGAACGCGTCAGATGCCCCAGCCCCACCGCGCGCAGCAGGCCGTTGAGCATGCCCATATCCGAATGATAGATGAAGTACCACATGAAGCTCACAGCCGTGGTGGAGATCACATTGGGGATGAAGTACATCACGCGCAGGAATCTCCAGCCCTTGGGCCGGCGGTTGAGCATGAGAGAGAGAACCATGCCCAGCGGAATATGCAGGAACAGCGCTGACGCCAGCCACGTGAGGGTGACCCGCAGGGCCTTGTGAAAATTCGCGTTGTTGAAAATGTAGGTATAATTGCCCAGCCCGACGAATTTCATCGCGCCCAGGCCGTTCCACTTGTACAGCGACACCACGATCAAATAGACCAGCGGAACGACAAAGAACGCCACGGTCATCACCAGGGCGGGCACGGTGTACCAGAAAGCGCTGCTGCCGTGCTTGGCCGAAACTCTCTGCATGCGGTCAGGCTCCTTTCAAAAAAGAAGCTGACCCGCCAGCGCGCGCATCACGCCAGCGGGCCAGCTCCGATACGTTT
>JBJEUF010000148.1:2040-31321 GCA_051883695.1 Aristaeellaceae bacterium | reverse complement strand
TCCAGCACGCCGCGGCGGCGGCCGATCTTCTCGATGACCGCGCCCGCGCTGGCCTGGGGGGTATCGACCACCAGACGCTCGATGGGCTCGCACTTCACGCCGTCGATCACCTTGTAGATGACCTGCGGCTTGGAAACGGCGAACTCATAGCCCTGGCGGCGCATGTTCTCAATCAGGATGGACAGGTGCAGCTCGCCGCGTCCGCAGACCTCGAAGGCGTCGGTGGAGTCGGTGTCGTTGACGCGCAGGGACACGTCGGTCTGCAGCTCGCGCATCAGCCGGGCGCGCAGGTGACGGCTGGTGACATACTGTCCCTCGCGTCCGGCAAAGGGGCTGTCATTGACCTGAAAGGTCATGGTCACCGTCGGCTCGGAGATCTTGACGAAGGGCAGGCCCTCGATGCACTCGGGCGCGCAGACGGTATCGCCGATGGAGATATCCTCCGCGCCGGAGAGCGCCACGATATCGCCCATGGAAACCTCCTCGGCGTCCACGCGCTTGAGCGCCTGATAGGTGTACAGATTGCCCAGCCGCCACGGCGCGGAGGTGCGGCCGGTTTCCAGATTGGTGTGGACAACGTTCATGCCCTGGCGGAACCTGCCGCGCACCACGCGGCCCACGCCGATGCGGCCCACATACTCGGAGTAGTCGATGGTGGAAATGAGCACCTGCGCCGGGCCGTCGGGATCGCCCTCGGGCGCGGGGATGTACCTGAGGATGGCCTCAAACAGGGGCTTCAGGTCGACACCGGGCTCATCCATGCTCAGGGTCGCCGTTCCCTTGCGGGCGGAGACGTACAGGATGGGATTATCGAGGGTGCTCTCGTCCGCGTTCAGGTCGATCAGCAGATCAAGGATCTCGCCCGTGACCTCCTCGCAGCGCTGGTCGGGACGGTCAATCTTGTTGATGACGATCAGCACCTTCAGTTTCAGGTCGAGGGCCTTCTTCAGCACGAATCGGGTCTGGGGCATGGGGCCCTCAAAGGAGTCCACCAGCAGCAGCACGCCGTCCACCATTTTCAGGACGCGCTCCACCTCGCCGCCGAAGTCCGCGTGACCGGGGGTATCGACGATGTTGATCTTGGTATTGCCGTAGTGCACGGCAGTGTTCTTGGCCAGGATGGTAATGCCGCGTTCGCGCTCGATGTCGCCGGAGTCCATCACGCGGTCAACGGTCTGCTGATTCTCGTGATAGGCGCCGCCCTGCTTGAGCATCTGGTCGACCAGCGTGGTCTTGCCGTGGTCAACGTGGGCGATGATGGCAATGTTGCGAATGTCGTCGCGGATCATAGATGTATGCATCTCCTATATTGTAGGTTTGGGGTGGATGCGGGGGACACTCCCTCAGTCAGCGGGACAAGCCCGCTGCCAGCTCCCTCAGGGAGGGAGCCTTTGGGTCGGGCTCCTTGCTGCGGTTGGAGAATAGCACCTTAGGCTCCCTCCGGGAGGGAGCTGTCGCCGCAAGGCGACTGAGGGAGAACACGGGAGTGAGGGACGGACTCCCTCAGTCAGCGGGACAAGCCCTCTGCCAGCTCCCTCAAGGAGGGAGCCTTTGGATCGGGCCCCTTGCTGCGGTTGGGAGAACGGTATCTTAGGCTCCCTCCGGGAGGGAGCTGTCGCCGCAAGGCGACTGAGGGAGAACGCGGGAGTGAGGGACGGGCTCCCTCAGTCAGCGGGACAAGCTCGCTGCCAGCTCCCTCAAGGAGGGAGCCTTTGGGTCGGGCTCCTTGCTGCGGTTGGGAGAACGGTATCTTAGGCTCCCTCCGGGAGGGAGCTGTCGCCGCAAGGCGACTGAGGGAGAACGCGGGACGAACCCGACTGCGGACATGCGGCGGCGCATCCGCCAGCTCGCTTACAGCCTGTTCGCCGTCTCCGCCAGCTCCAGCCCCTCATTGTTCTCGCAGGCCAGACGGATGGACCACTCGTTTTCAAACAGCAGCACGTCGCGCTCGCGGCTGTCCTTGGCGCGGCCGGAGGTGGAGGTCAGTTTCAGCTTGTCGATCTCCTTGGGGGTCTTGACCACCCAGCGCACATGGCGGAAGGGCATGGGCTCCATGACGATCTCGACCTGATACTCGGTTTTCAGCCGGTGCTCCAGCACCTCGAACTGCAGCACGCCGACCACGCCGACCATGAATTCCTCCCGGCCCGTTTCGGTGCGGATGAAGGTCTGAATCGCGCCCTCCTCCGCCAGCTGGGTGATGCCCTTCTGGAACTGCTTGCGCTTCATGCTGTCCAGGGGGCGGACGCGGCTGAAATGCTCCGGCGCGAACACCGGGATGTTCTCATAGTGGAATTTGGGGCCGGTGGACAGCGTGTCGCCCAGCTGATAGATGCCGGGGTCAAACAGGCCGATGATGTCGCCGGCCCAGGCTTCGTCCACGCCCTCGCGGGCGTCGGCCATGAACTGCTGGGGCTGCTTGAGGGCCACCGGCTTGTTCGTACCGGAATGCCACACCTCCATGCCCTTTTCAAACGCGCCGCTCACGATGCGCATGAAGGCCAGCCGGTCGCGGTGGGCAGGGTTCATGTTGGCCTGTATCTTGAAGATGAAGCCGGAGAAATAGGGGCTTTCCGGGCCCACCTCGCCCTGATCGCTCATGCGGGGCAGGGGCGGATTCGTATACTGCAGGAAGCGGTCAAGGAAGGGCTCCACGCCGAAATTGGTGACGGCGGAGCCGAAGAACATGGGCGTCAGCTCGCCCCGGCGCACCTTGTCCAGATCGAAGGCGTCGCCCGCCTCGTCCAGCAGCAGTATCTCCTCCTGCAGCCGGTCGATGTAGTGCTGCGCCAGCACATGGGGCAGTGCCTCGTCGTCCAGCGAGATTTCCAGCTCGTCCACGCGCTTGGCGCCGTGATCACCGCCGGAATAGAGGGTGATGGTCTGGGTATCGCGGTGGTACACGCCCTGAAAGTCGCCGTCCACGCCGATGGGCCAGTTGATGGGGCAGGAACGGATGCCCAGCACCTGCTCCAGCTCCTCCATCAGGGCGAAGGGATCCTTGGCGGCGCGGTCCATCTTGTTGACGAAGGTGAAGATGGGGATGTTGCGCATCCGGCAGACCTTGAACAGCTTGATGGTCTGGGCCTCCACGCCCTTGGCCGCGTCGATGAGCATGACGGCTGCGTCCGCCGCCACCAGCACGCGGTAGGTGTCCTCGGAGAAGTCCTGATGGCCGGGGGTATCCAGAATGTTGATGCGGAAGCCTTCCTCGGGGATGGGCACGGGCTCTTCGCCGGAGCCGGGGAAGGGCTGCACCTTCTGGGGCTTGTACTCAAACTGCATGGCGGAGGAGGTGACGGAAATGCCGCGCTGCTTCTCGATCTCCATCCAGTCGGAGGTGGCGTGCTTGTCGCTCTTGCGGGCCTTGACGGAGCCGGCGGAACGGATCGCGCCGCCGTATAGCAGGAGCTTCTCGGTCAGGGTTGTCTTGCCTGCGTCGGGGTGCGAGATGATGGCAAAGGTGCGGCGCTTCCGGACCTGCTCGTGCAGCATGTCGCGGAAGGCCTGCGTATCGTTGGCGGGCAGCATGGCGTACCTCCTCTATCGAAAGCGGCTCAAAGCCGGGGAAAACAACGGTTTATTGTATAACCGCGGGGAATGGGTTGTCAAGGGTCTTTCCCGCGCAGTTTATGTGGAGCGGGTGGCCTCCAGCAGCTTCGCCGCCTCCGAAAAGAGGCGTGGGGAGACGCCGGGGTAGGTCAGACGGTCCGGCAGCGCATCGAATGCGCGAACCTCAGCCATCTCGCTCTCAGGCAGCGCTCCCAGGGAATGCACCACGGCGAGGAACACCACGCCGCTGGCGCTGCCCGTATCGTCAAAGCCGCAGTAGTCGCACACGGCGCTGAGGGAGGCGTCCTTTACGCCGCTCTCCTCATACAGCTCGCGGACGGCGGCCTGCAGCGGCGTTTCGCCCGGCTCGATGTGTCCGCCCTGCGTTTCCCACGTGTCGCGATCGCGATGACGGCTCAGCAGCCACTTTCCGTGATAGCTGGCGCAAACAACCACATACCTGTACGGCGCGAGGGTATGCAGCGGATGGACGGTACAGCGCAGGGCTGATCCAGAGGTGGACATGGCATATCGCCTCCTGTGTGCGCAAGTCTTTATTCCTTGTAATCCTGCAGGCTCACGCTGACCATCTTCGACACGCCCTGCTCCTCCATGGCGACACCGAACAGCGAATTGCACCGTTCCATCGTGCCCTTGCGGTGGGTGATGACGATGAACTGCGTCCCCTTGGAGTATTCCCGGAGGTAATCAGCGTAGTAGCCGATGTTCGCATCGTCCAGCGCGGCCTCGATCTCGTCCAGGATGCAGAAGGGCGTGGGCTTCAATTTCAGCGTGGCGAAGAGGATCGCGATGGCGGTCAGGGCGCGCTCGCCGCCGGAGAGAAGTGAAAGCAGCTGCAGCTTCTTGCCCGGCGGCTGGGCATTGACCTCGATGCCGCAGTTCAGCGGATCCTCCGGATCCATCAGCTTCAGCTCCGCCTTGCCGCCGCCGAACAGGCGCGTGAAGGTTTCGGAGAAGTAGCCCTGCAGCCTGGTGAAGTTCTCCACGAAGGTGACGCGCATCTGCTCCAGCAGCCGCTCGATCAGCTCCCGCAGATCAGCCTCGGCAGCGCGCAGATCGGCCTGCTGGGCGGTCAGGTCATCCACGCGGGCCTTGGTTTGGGCATATTCCTCCACCGCGCCCACGTTGACCGTTCCCAGATCCCGGATGAGCCCCTGCAGCTCTGTGGCGCGCTTGTCGGCCTCGCGCTCGTTGAAGCCCTCAGCCTGACGGAATTCCTCCGCGCCGGCATAGGTCAGCTTGTAGGTGTCCCAGATGCGGTTCTGCAAATTGCGCTGATCGCTGTCCACGCGCTGGCGGTTCATTTCCAGCCGGTGCTGCTTTTCGCCGTCGCGCCTGTAGCTCTCGTGCAGGTTCTCCATGTCCCGCAGGATGTCGCGGAGCCTTGCGCTCGCGTCGCTGCGGCGCTTTTCGATGGCCTGCGCGGCCTGCTCCTGACGCTGTTGCTCCTGCTGGCGCCCCTTCACCTCATCGGTGACGGCGGTGATTTCCGCCGCGTCCTGCGCATCCTGCTGATCCATCTCGCGCAGCTGCGCAAGGCGGCGTTCCCCATCGCGGGTCAGCGCGGCGCGGTCGCTGATGCAGTGCGCCATGTCGCGCTGCAGGCTGCTCAGGCCGTGGCGCAATTCGCTCAGCTGCAGCGTGCGCGTCATCACCTCGTCGCTGAGCCGGGCGGCAGCCGCGCGGGCGTCGGACAGCGCCCGCTGCAGCTCAGCGCTCCTTGCGTCCATCGCGGAGGAATCCATCTCCACGCCGCCGAAGTCGCCCTCGATGGCAGATAGCTGCGCGTCGATATCCTCGATGGCCTGCGACAGCTGCCCGGCAGCCTCGCGGGTCTGCTCCATGCGCTGGCGGTGTGCGTCCAGATCCGCCTGCGCGCTCTCCTGCCGGGCCTGCTCGCGGGTGACGGCAATCTCCTGCTGGTGCAGCTCGTTCAAGGCGTCCGACACGGCAAGGCGCAGCGTGGCCTTCCGCTGCTGAGAGTCCTGCAGCTTCTGCTTCATAGCCTCAAACTCCGCCTTGCCCGCGCGGAGCTGCTCGGTCAGCTCCTTCAGCTCGCGCTCGCGGGAGAGCAGGTTGGAAACCTTGGACTGGGCGGAGCCGCCGGTCATGGAGCCGCCGGAGTGCATCACATCGCCCTCCAGCGTGACCAGACGGAAGCGGTGCCCGCCGGCGCGCATGATAGCAATGCCGTGGTCGAGGTTATCGGCGATGACGGTGCGCCCCAGCAGATTCTCGATGATGGCGCGGTATTCCGGCGCGCACTGCACCAGATCGCTGGCCACGCCAAAGCATCCGGGCATGGTCAGCACCTGCCGGTCGCGCTCGCTCAGGGTATTGGGGCGGATGGCGCTCATGGGCAGGAAGGTCGCGCGGCCCAGCCGGTTCTGCCGCAGGTAGCCGATCAGCTCCTTGGCCGTTTCCTCGTTCAGGGTCACGATGTTCTGCTGCGCCGCGCCCAGCGCCATGTCGATGGCGGTCTCGTACTGCTGCGGGACGCTCATCAGCTGCGCCAGCACGCCCCGGACGCCGGTCATCCCCCGCTGCTTGGCATACTGCACCGCGCGGCGGACAGCCTGATTGTAGCCCTCCATGTCCCGGGTCATCTCGCTGAGCACCGCGTGGCGGCTGGCGGCGGACTGCAGCCTGGCGCTCAGCTCCTCCGCCCGGGTGCGCTGCGCGTTCAGGGCCGCGTCGTGGGCGTCAAATTCGCTCTGGCGGTTCCGCAGCGCTTCCTGCAGCTCCGCCTGACGCTGCTGCTCCTGCCGGACAAGGCGCCCGGCCTCCGCCAGCGCTTCTCTCAGCTCGTCCTCCTCGCCCGCCAGCTCCCGGGCGGAGCCGTTCAATTCCTCCAGACGGCTGGTCATCTGCGCGCGCATGGTGGTCAGGCGCGTCTGGTTGTTCTTCACGTCGGAGAGGCGGTTCATGGCGCTGATGACGGCGGCCTTGTGGCTTTCAAGGGCCGCGTCGGCCTCCTCCTCCTCCCGCTGGGCGCGCTCCTGCGCCTTCTGCGTGCGCTCCAGCAGGGCTTCCGCCTGCGCGATCAGCTCCTCCTGCCGGGCGACCTCCTCCCCGCTTGCCCCGAAGGCCTTCTCCAGCTCAGCCAGACGGAGGGCGGCGTCCTCCTGCTCCGCGGCAATCCGCGCGCGGTTTTCCTGCCGCGTCTCCTGGCGCGAGCGCAGCGCACTCAGCCGCTCCTGCGACGCATGGACGCTGGCGGCACAATCCATCAGCCGCTCCCGGGCATCCGTCACCTGCTGCTCCAGCCCGGCGATGGCTTCCTGCGTTTCGTCGCGCTGCGCGGTCTTGTCCGCCAGCGCAGCTTCCGTGTCGGCCAGGATGGTCTGCAGCGTCATCAGCTCGCTGTCCAGCTCCGCCAGACGCTGGCGGGCACGGTCGGAGCGAATGAGGAACAGGTTCATGTCCAGCCCCTTCAGCTCTTCGGCGTAGGCCATGTAGGCGCGGGCGTTGCGGCTCTGCTCCTCCAGGGGCCCAAGGCGGCGGTTCAGCTCCTCCAGAATATCCTCGAGGCGCTCGGCGTTTTCCAGCGTCCTCTCCAGCTTGCGGTCGGCTTCCTCCTTGCGGGCCTTGAACTTGACGATGCCCGCGGCTTCCTCAAAGACCTGACGGCGATCCTCCGACTTGCGGGAGAGGATCTCGTCAATGCGGCCCTGACCGATGATGGAGTAGCCCTCCTTGCCGATGCCCGTGTCGCGGAAAAGGTCAATCACGTCCTTCAGGCGGCAGGCGGCGCGGTTCAGAAAGTACTCGCTCTCGCCGTTGCGGTAGACGCGGCGGGTGACCATCACCTCCGCAGTCTCCATGGGCAGCGCGCCGTCCTCGTTGTCAAAGACCAGGGACACCTCGCAGTAGGACAGGGGCTTGCGCTTCTGCGTGCCGTTGAAGATAACGTCCGACATGGAGGCGCCGCGCAGCGTCTTTGCGCTCTGCTCGCCCAGCACCCAGCGCACCGCGTCGCCGATGTTGCTCTTGCCGGAGCCGTTGGGGCCCACGATGCCCGTGATGCCCTCGTCAAAGACGATTTCCGTCCTCTGGGCGAAGGACTTGAACCCGTACAGCTCCAATTTCTTTAATCGCATGGATCAATACCCTCAAATCAGGATTCGGCCATATAAGACCATCTTATATTATAGCACACATGGGCCGGTTCGTCCATTTATTTTCTATTGTAAATTGCGCCCGGAAGCGGCTTGTCGGCTGGACAAAGGCATGGGAAGGGAGTATAATTGAAAAGAACGGCAAAAAAGCCAGAATTGACGGCTGAACCAAGGAGAATATGCATGATGTTGAAGAGGATGCTGGCACTGCTGCTGACACTGATGCTGCTCATTCCCTTTGCGGGGCTTTGCGAGACGGCTTCGTCCGGCGAAGCGGACGTGCCCGCGTATGATCCGCTGCCCCTGGGCGGCGCCGCGCCCTACCCGGCCGTACCCGGCGCGCTGAGCGAGGACGGGCTGCACTATGACGACGGCACGCTGAAGGTCGATATCGAAACGGCGGTGGTGGACGAGGTGACGGTCTACTATGTGTACGTCACCGTGACGGACAAGTCCCAGTTCCGCACGGCAACCGCCGGCAAGCCAACCTCCAAGACCACCCTGCCCGTCCATGCCATGGCGGAGGCGAACAACGCCGTCCTCGCCTTCAACGGGGATTTCTACAACTACCGCGATGTGGGCGTGGTGTACCGCAGCGGCGAAAGGATCCGCTACAACATCCGCCAGGGCATGGATGCGCTGATCGTGGATGAGAACGGCGATCTGGTCATCATCGAATCCCCGACCAAGACAAGGCTGGAGAACTACCTCAGGGAGCATCGGATTGTCGAGGCGTTCTCCTTCGGCCCGGCGCTGATCAGGGACGGCGAACGGCTGCAGTTCAAGTACGCCGAGAAGAACTCCTGCGGCTATCCCACGCCGGACGAGCGGTTGATCATCTGCCAGCTGGCCTCGGAGGGAACGGAGAAGCATTTCCTTTTCATTGCCTGCGACGATCCCGGCCTGAGCGTCCGCCGCATGACCGATCTGGCCCAGGAGAAGGGCGCGCTGCAGGCCTATAACCTGGATGGCGGCCATTCCACCTCCGTGTACCTGTGCGGCGTGCGCATCAACAGGATTCCCAAGGATCGCGCCGTGGGCGACATCATCTATTTCGCAACGCTCGTTCCCGGTGCGGAGGACATTCCCGAATAAGCAACTGTGAGGCGAACCAACGATGAAGAAGCTCCTGACCCTCCTGACTGTGCTGCTGCTCCTGCTGCCCGCCGCCGCGCTGGCGGATGAAATCGCCGTGACGTGGAAGGCCGGAGACAGCAAGAAGATTGACCCCGCGCTTCTGACCGACGGCAGCGACGAGACCGTCTACCGCTTCCCCAAGGCCAAGACCGCCGACGCGGCCTGCGATCTGCCCGATGGGACGGCAGCCCGGATGGTGTATGTCCGCATGGGCTCCGTGCCCTCCAGGGTGGAAATGCAGTTCCTCAACAGCAAGCGCAAGTGGGAAACCGCCGTGCTGGTGGAAAACCCCGGCCCGGAATGCGTCCTGACGGCGGAATCCGGCCTGACCGGCCGCCTGCGGGTGCTGATTACCTATACGGACGGCAGCGCCACGCCCCTGTACGAGCTGCGCGTCTTCACCGATACGAACCTGCCCGAGGGATTGCACCGCTGGACAGCCTGCGGCGAGCAGGACGTGCTGCTGACGGTGGACACGCTCACGGGCTATGACGCTTCCGGGCTCACCGCGTGGCTGGCGCAGGGACGGAGCGTCGCCGTGGCCAGCCTGAGCACCCCGCCAAACGTGCTGGAGGTGACGGACGCGCTGTGGGACGCCGGTTTGCGGGTGATGCCGATCTTCGGCGGCTATGCGGAAACGCAGAAGACGCCCGCCAACGCGCTGAAGGGCTGGGGCGAAAAGAAGGTGACGGCGACGGTCGCCTCCTGGATCCGCAGCATCAAGCCCCTGCTGCTGGTGGACGGCGGCGAGGTGACGGCGATGGTGATGGCCAATGCCGCCGCCAATGCGATCAGCCCGGACTATGAGCTGTCCGACGCGGCAGCCGGCGGCCTGTGGGCGGTGCCGGCCTCCATGACGGCGGACGGCGATGTGACCGGCGCCATTCAGGCGCTGGGCGAGAGGGACGACAGCCTTGTGCGCGCCGCCTGCCGCGTGCCCTTTGCCGGCGCGACGGGCAGCGATGTTTCGCTGATTCCCTACCCGGAGAACCGCGACGCGGACGGTTACCTGACCGAGGGCGAATTCGTCTATGAAAACGCGGAGCAGGGCCTGTGGGCGTATCTCTCCCCCACCCTGCAGGTGGAAATCGTCCAGTACGACATGGCCAAGCCGGCCCAGCGCTATTTCCTGGCGGAGGTCCGGTTTGATCCTGCGGCGGAGCAGTTCAGGCAGCACACCTGGGTCAATGCCGGCTACAAGGGACAGCAGACCTATCCGCAAACCCTTGCCCAGTCCTCCCGGCTGGTGTTCGCCGTCAACGGCGATTATTACCCCTACCGCGTGGACAACAAGTACACCGTGGGCAACATCATCCGCAACTACACGGTACTCTACAACATGAACATGAGCAAGAACCCGGGCTTCCCGCCGCTGGATACGCTGGCGCTGCGGGATGACGGCAGCATCTCCGTCTACGGCGCGAAGGAGATCACCGCGGATGAACTGGCAGCGCAGGGCGATGTGCACGACGCGCTGTCCTTTGGCCCCTATATGGCGCGGGACGGCGTGCTGCGCATCTACGACGGCAAGAACGCCTCCGCCCAGGAGCCGCGCTGCGCCATCGGCATGGTTGAGCCGGGCCACTACATCTTTGTGGACTGCGAGGGCCGCGTGCCCAACGGCCCCGTGGGCCTGACGGTCAACGAGATCGGTATGCTGCTCTACGGTCAGGGCTGCAGCGAGGTGTTCCTGCTGGACGGCGGCAGCACCTCGGTGATGATCTTCATGGGCGAGAAGCTCAACCGCACCGGCAAGGACACCTCCGTCGGCTCTCCGCGCAACCAGCATGAGCTGTTCGGCATCGGCGAAAGCGAGCTGGTGCACACCGATTGGATCAACGGCAAACCCAAGAAATGACGCCGCTCCGGAAAGGAAGGATAACGATGCGCAGGCTGTTGCTATTGCTGATGATGCTGTTGCTGCTGCCCCTGGCCGCGCAGGCGGACGTGCTGGGCGTCAAGGTGCCCGAGGGGGCGACCAGCCTTGACCTGACAGGCGTGACGAAGGCGGACAGCCGGATCAAGGCGCTCATCAGCGATCTGAACGCCCACCCGGAGATCACCACCGTCGACCTGACGGGCGTGAACATCTCCACCGCCAACAAGGGCGCGCTGGTGGACGGCTGCCCGCAGGTGCACTTCATCTGGACGGTGAAGCTGGGCAATGCGGTCATCAGCAGCGAGGACACGGTGATGGATCTGGACACGCCCCGCGGCGAGGTGAAGCTCAGCCAGATCGCCGCGGCGCTGGATGCGCTGCCGGGCATTGGGCGGGTCGTGATGAACAAGTACCGCCCCAGCCTGAACGGGATGCGGGACTACCTGCTGACCAAATACCCGGACGTAACCTTCGACTGGACGCTGCGCTGGAACATCTGCGACGGACGCACGGTCTACCTGCGCTCGGACGCGACGGCCTTTTCCACCCTCAAGGGCCGTCAGGAGCCGCGCTACACCTCCGCACAGATCTGGAATTACCTGCAGTATTTTCCCGATCTGCTGGCGATCGACGTAGGGCACAACAACGTTTCCGATCTGAGCTTCCTGACCAATTACCCCCACCTGAAGCGGCTGATCTGCATCGACTCCAAGAAGCCGGTGACGGATCTGTCGCCGCTATCGGAGCTGTATGAGCTGGAGTATCTCGAGCTGTTCATGCAGGACATCACCGATATTACCCCGCTGGCGAATCATACACAGCTGCTGGATCTGAACCTGTGCCACAACAACATTACCGACCTGTCGCCCCTGTATTCCTGCACGAGCCTGGAGCGGCTGCACATCTCCTATAACCCCAACCTCACGGCGGAGGAGGTCGCAAAGCTGCAGGCGGTGCTCCCCAACTGCGTGATTGAAACGGAAACCTACCAATCCACCGGCGCAGGCTGGCGGGAGCACCCGCGGTATTTCATCATGGTCAATTCCTTTGAGGACAACATCTACTATCCTTTTGAATAACGTTTCCATAACAAGCGAAGGGAGTTTCCCATATGAGCATCACCCATGGCGAACGCTTCACCACCGCCTGGCTGTCCGACCCGGAGGTCACGCTGGTCAACACCCTGCCGCCCTGCTCCGATCACGATTTCTATGCCACCAAACAGGAGGCGGAGGAGGGCGTTTCGTCCCTCGTCCGCTCGCTGGACGGCCCATGGAAGGCCCATTTCGCCATGAATCCTGCCGGTGCGCCCGATGAGCTGCTCAGCAGCGGCGCGCTGGACGAAACGCTGCGGGAGATTCAGGTGCCCTGCGAGTTCCAGCTGGTCGCGCCGGAATGGGACGGCCCGCAGTATGTCAACAGCCAGTATCCCTGGGACGGGCATGAGGCGCTGCAGGCTCCGGAGGTTTCCGAAGTCTACAATCCCACCGTTACCTGCGTGAAGCGCTTCACCCTCTCCCTCAAGGACATGCAGCACCGCATCGTGCTGCATCTGGCGGGCGTGGAGGCAGCGGTGCTGGTGGTTGTCAACGGCCGGGAAATCGGCTATGCGGAGGACTCCTTCACCTCCCATGCCTTCAACATCACGCCCTTTGTGCGCGTGGGGGAAAACCGCCTGGTGCTGCGGGTGTTCAAGCGCTGCAGCGGCTCGTGGCTGGAGGATCAGGATTTCTGGCGGTATTCGGGCATCCATCGCAGCGTTTCGCTGCACCTCTGGCCGGAAACCCATCTGGCGGACCTGCGCGTCCGTACGCCGCTGACGGACAACTATACCGTCGCGCATCTGGAAACGCTGCTGACCATCGCCGGTCAGAACGGCGGTCAGGCACGGATCACGCTGGCTGACCGGAACGGGCAGGTGCTCTACGAGGAGACGAAGCCCGTGGGCGGCCAGACGCAGGTGGCGTTTGAGAACGTGGTGTCCGGCGTGAAGCTCTGGTCGGCGGAGGAGCCCAACCTGTATCAGCTGACCGTGACGCTGACCAACGGTCTGGGGCACGTGACGGAGGTCAGCCGGACGATGGTGGGCTTCCGCCAGTTCGAGATGCTGGACAGGATCATGTGCCTGAACGGCAAGCGCATCGTGTTCCACGGCGTAAACCGCCACGAATTCGACTGCGATCACGGACGCGTGGTCAGCCGCGAGACGCTGCTCAGGGACATCGCCATCTGCAAGAGCCTGAACATCAACGCCATCCGCACCAGCCATTATCCCAACATGACCGCGTTCTACCGCGCCTGCGATGAATACGGTCTGTACGTCATCGACGAAACGAACATCGAGAGCCATGGCTCCTGGGCGCCCATGCACGACTGGGTTGTGCCCGGCGACAAGCCGGAGTGGCATGAGGCGGTCCTCCGCCGCGGGCGCGGCATGTATGAGCGCGACAAGAACCATGCCTGCGTGCTGATGTGGTCCTGCGGCAACGAAAGCTGGGGCGGCTGCAACCTCTTTGACCTCTCCGAGTACTTCCGCAGGGCCGATCCGACCCGTCTGGTGCATTACGAGGGCTGCGTGCATGACAAGCGCTACCTGCACACCTCCGATATGCTCAGCCACATGTATATGAAGGCGGCGGATATCGAACGGTATCTGAAAAGCAATCCCCCGCGGCCCTTCATCAACTGCGAGTACATGCACGCCATGGGCAACTCCCTGGGCGGCATGAACGAATACACCGCGCTGGAAGACAAATACCCCATGTATCAGGGCGGCTTCATCTGGGACTTTGTCGATCAGGGATTGCGCACCGTGGCACCCAATGGGCAGGAGCGCTTTGCCTACGGCGGCGATTTCGGCGACAGGCCCTGTGACTGGCAGTTCATCGGCAACGGCATCGTGCTGGCGGACCGCACGGTTTCCGCCAAGGGGCAGGATGTGCGCTACCTGTACCGCGATGTGTTCCTCAAGCCCGGCAGGACCGGCGTGACGGTCTGGAATCGCAAGCTCTTTGCGACGCTCAGGGGCTACAACCTGCGCTGGACGGTCGAGTGCGACATGATGCCGGTCAAGGCCGGCGAAATCATGCTGCCGGAGATCGAGCCCGGTCAGTCCAGGCACATCAGCATTGCCTACGGCAAGCTGCCCACGGAGGGCCGCGTGGTGATCACCTGCTACCTCGTCCTGAGCGAAAAGCAGGGCATCCTGCCCGCCGGAACCATTCTCAGCCATGGGCAGGCCGTCTATGGCGAGGTTGCGGAGCCCGTGTTTGCCAACGACGGTCCCCGCCCGGTGCTGAGCGACAACAACGTGGGGCTGCGCAGCGAAAGGCTGGGCGTGCTGTTCGAGCGCGGCAAGGGACTCATTTCCTTCCGGGATCGGGTGGGCCGCGAGACGCTCCTGTGCGCGCCGCAGCTGAGCCTGTTCCGCGCGTCCACCGACAATGACGACGGCAACGGCTACAACGTCCGTCAGGGCGTGTATCACCTCATCAGCCGCTACAGCTACCGCAGCCACGCGCAGGTGGAGACGGAGGAGGGCTGTACGCGCCTGACCTACCGGTACACCACGCCCATGCTCAGGGACTTTGAGATGTCCGTGACGTACACCGTCCGCTCTCAGGACGCGGTGGAGGTGACGGTCAGCTGGCCGGGCGCTGCCGATCTGCCGGATATGCCCGCGCTGGGCCTGAGCTTCCAGCTCGATCCCCGGCTGGATACGGTCAACTACTATGGCTACGGTCCGGAGGAGAACTATGTGGATCGCCGGGAGGGCGCGTATCTGGGCTGGCACACCTACCGGGTCAGCGAGGGCATGAGCCCCTATCTCAACCCGCAGGAAAGCGGCAACCGCGGCGGCGTGCAGTCCCTGTCCGTGACGGACAAGGATCAGCATGGCGTGCTGGTGATGGGCAGGGATCTGGAAATCAGCGTCCAGCCCTGGCTGCCCGAGCAGCTCTCCGCCGCCCGTCATGGCAGCGACCTGATGGGCCCGGTCAAGACCGTGCTGGACGTGGCCATGTTCCGCAAGGGCGTAGGCGGTGATGACAGCTGGGGCGCGCCGACGCTGCCCAAGTACTGCTATCCGGCCGACAAGCCCTATTCCTTCACCTTTACCCTCAGGGCACTGTAATTCAAAGCGCCCCCGGAAATGCCATATGGCGGCTTTCCGGGGGCGCTTGCCGTTATTGTATCTGCGTGTTGACCGCTATCCCAGGAGACAGCCGCCACTGATAGAGCTGCAGCACGGTGCTGCCTGCGTACTCATCGCGGAAGGTGCTGTTGACCACCGTGGTACGGGTCTTGTTGAAGGCCATCATGTAGACGCGATACTGCTGACCGCGGGCCCACATGCCCGAGGGATCCAGCACGAGGTACTGACTCTTCTCCGGAAGCTGCCCGATAATCAGCAGCGCGTGATCCTTCCCGTCAGGCTTGCGGATGTAGACATATACCGGGGAATATCCGGGATCGGTCAGATAATTCTCAACCATCGTGTCAAAGACATAAGCCCGGGGCCTCACCTGCTCCACTCCCAGCGCGTCGGAGATTTCGGTATAGGGTGGATCCATGTCGCGGCAGCCGGTCATGGCGCTCATGCTGCCGGGCGTTACGTCCACGCCGAGGTAGGAGAGCGCCATCGAATAGGCAGCGCGGGTGCACATGTTGCCCGCATGGAAGGTATAGACATGCCCGTAGCGGTTCTCCTGCAGCGTCAGATCCAGCACGCTGCCCTCCTCGCCGCCCAGCCAGTATTCCTTGCGGAAGAAGGGATCGTTGGCCCGGTGCTGCGAGACAAGGCGGATGCAGCCCGCCTGCACGCCGCAGATCCCGTCCTCCGGCGGATAGAGCAGGAAGGCTTCGGCTTCCTCCATGGCGGAAATCTCCGGGAGAGCGGCGGGCGGAGCGTCCTCCTCCGCTGCGGCAGGCAAAAGAAATGCCAGCAGCAAAAGCAGCGCAGCAGCACAGCGTTTCATCGGCCTTCCCTCCCTGCAACAACGGATATCTGCCTTTCATTGTACATGATTCGGCAGAATTCGGCAAGAGGGAAAAAGTTACAAATATGAAGAAAAGCCGGCCGGACACCGCATCATGAATGCTGTACAATGAGAAGGAGGACTATCCGCGAACGGGTGGCAGGACGGTCACTCAGCCGGAATGACCGGATGGGCGCTGACCGGAAGATCACGATGGCTGCCTGGGGTCGGATGCATGCAGCGTCTGCAAATCAGCGTTCAGCCGCATTCAGCAGCGGGATCAGGAAAAACACCAGCCAGCCGGGATGCCACCAGTTGCACTGGGTCCCCAGCAGGAGGTAGATGATGGTCACCATGATCGGATTGCCCAGCAAGCGCAGCGGGCGGCGCTCCCGGTCGGGCAGGTAGAACAGCGGGATGGTCAGGAAGATGATCCAGCCGGGGTGCCACAGGTGGAAGCAGAAGCCCAGCGCCAGATATGCCAGCGTCACGACCAGCGGATACGGGAAACGGTTCCGGCGGCGCTCCCGCACACGGGCTTTTTCCCGGGCAGCTTCCTCTGCGGCGCGGGCTTCCTCCTGCGCCTGATGCTCATAATAGCTGCCGTCGGGCAGCGGGTCATAGCCGGAAGCAGCCTTCTCCGCGGTTTTCTCCGCAGGGTCGGGCGTATGGGGCAGCTGCAGTCCCAGCAGCACGTCCAGCGTCACGTTGTACAGCCTGGCAAGGGCAATCAGGCTGTCCGTGTCGGGGGAGGCCTCCGACCGCTCCCACCGGGCAATCTCCTGGCTGTCTACGCCCAGCCGTTCAGCCAGTTCTTCCTGGGAAAGCCCGTGCTCACGGCGCATATCGGCCAGCCGGGCCGCATTTTCAAGGGTCATGTGCATTCCTCCTGTGATCGGTACGGACATGGCGTCCGGCAGCATCTGCTGTGTACGCCCTCCATTATACGCATCAATGGCGATCAAGTCCATGAGACAGGGATTAGAATGGCATTAAAAACGTATGGAAGATGCGGAATCATCCCGGAAGACAGAAAAATTTGCAGAGATTACGCGAAATAGAGAACATTTCCGGTAGGCAGTGCGTCTAAATAGGTGTACAATGGTCGTGGGATTTACAGTTATGACGAATCGCCGGAAAGGGGGGGAGGGCACCGTGCGCATGAAAAGCCTTGCGGCGCTGCTGCTGGCGTGGCTGTGCCTGCCCCTGTGCGTCCACGCGCAGGCGCTGCTCCCCGACGAAACCGAAGCGGGCCGGGTCACCCGGGCGCTGCTAGTAGGCTGTGACCGGTTCGTCAGTCAGGAGGACACATTCCCCTCCTCCAACAACAATGTGGAGATGATGGCCAGAGCGCTGTCCGGCGGCACGATGTCGCCGGCGGAAATCACCACGCGCGTGGACGATGTGACCTCCACCGGCGTGCTGGCCGGTCTGATTCTGGATGCCTTTGAGGATGCGGACGAGGACGATGTGAGCATCTTCTACATCAGCACCCACGGGCTCTGGTACGAGGAAATGGGCAGCAGCGGCATGACGCTGCTCCTGTCCGACGGCGAAAGGGAGACCGGGCTCACGGCGCACCAGCTGCGCTCAATGTTCGACCAGATCCGCGGTACCAAGGTGCTCATGCTGGATGCCTGCCATGCCGGAGCGATGATCGGCAAGGGCGTGAACGAGCATCTGGCCAACGTCTTCGCCGGGCCGGATTATGTGGTTCTCTGTTCCTCCGGCGGTGCGGAGGAAAGCTGGTTCTGGTCCGGCGATATCGACGGTGAGCGTCTGGCGGGCGCAGGGTACTTTTCAGGCTCGCTGGTGCGGGCCCTGTCCGCCGAGGGCGGCTACGGTGCGGATGACAACCGGGACGGCCGCATTACCCTGTCGGAGCTGAAACGTTATCTGCTGGACAACCATGGCGCGTCCGTTGTACGCACCTACCCGGAGGAAAGCGACTTTGCCCTGTTCACCTATGATACCTCCCAGTACACGGGGCGGCGGCGGGATGCGCTGATTGAGGGCGTGAGCTTCGAGTCGGACGTGCTGAGCGTGGAGGAGCCGACGGTCAATTTTTCCTTCAATGTCGTGCGGAGCGTACAGGTCGCCTATCAGCTGGTCTATTACAGACAGGGCCGATGGGATTTTGACAATGCGCAGCTGATCTACGATAACAACGGCGCCTTCAGCGCCTGGGCAGTCGCCGGACGCGATCTGCAGCCCGGCATGAAGCAGCGCGCCATCACCATCAGCCGGGACGAGGCGGGCAGCTCCGGCTATGTCCTGCTGCAGCTGCTGACCATCGAGCGTGGCCGCCCCGCCGTGGTCTGCTCCCGGGTGCTGTGCGTTCCGCCGGAATCCGGCGATCCCCAGCTGGCATTGAACGCCCCGTCCTCCTTCTGCCCAGATCTGTGGGAGGAGCTGACCTTCAACGTGCTGCACAGCCTCCCGTGCGAGCTGACGGTGACCATCCTTGACATGGACGGCAATACCGTGCGCCGCCTGTCCTCCCGTCAGCCCTCGCGGCCGGAAATGCTGGAGCCGGCAGGCTCCTGCTTCACCTGGGACGGACTGAAAAATGATGGTTCGGCGGCGGAGGAGGGCCTGTACCGCATCAAGGTGCGGGCCTACGTCGGTTCGGACAGGTATGAGCTGATTTCCGAACCCATCACGCTGCTGACACCGGTCGGCTGACCGGACGCATAACCCCCCTGCGGATTCGCAGGGGGGCGTGTGCATTCAGTTGAACCAGGGCCTGAACCTCGCCGCGATCCACTGGATCACCGGGCCGAGGAAGAAGCAGGCCGCGACGGTGAAAATACCGATCTGCCCGCCAAGCAGCACGCCGATTGTCGTGACGATGATATCAAAGGCGATGCGGATGACGGCAAAGGGCACCTGCTTCAAATGGGCGGAGATGATCTGCGGCACCGCGTCATAGGGCGCCGTGCCCAGCTCAACCACCATATAGAAGGCCACCGCCACCAGGAACACCGCCATGGTCGGCACAAACACGCCGCCGCGCACCAGCAGGGAATGCGCCTCGCCGGGCAGCAGCGCCTCGACAACGGGCTTGAAGAAATCACGGGAATACCCCACAAGCACCATGTTCGCAAGCGACCCCAGACCGATGAAGCGGCCCTCCTTGAGCAGCAGGATGCCCAGGAGCAGGATCAGGTTGAAGAGCAGCTGCCACGTGCCCAGGTTGGACCAGTGCAGCACGTTCTGCGCCATGCTCAGGTTGAACACCGTGCAGGGATCGGTACCGACCTGCACCTTCTCAAAGAAGGCGATGCACATGCCCATCATGATGACGCTGAGCAGCAGCACGGGGATGCGCCGTCCCATATGGGGCTGGCAGAAAAGGTGATTGCAGAGCTTTTTCAGCATGGGGCTCCCTCCGGAATCGTCGAAATGCGTACCTATCTTAGCACATTTGACGTCGGTTGTCATCAGCCAAAGCAAAAATTGTGACATGCTTCACGGTTTTGGTGAAGATCTCCGGGCATGGATTCATTTGCCGGCTCGCTTCATATTGAAATCGTATCTTGACAGCGGAGCGAAAAAACAGTACAATAATTACTGATCGGCTGTCGGGCTTTCAGATGGATATCTGCACGGCCCATGCTGTTATTCGATACAGTCCCTGTTTACCTGAAATCCGTGCAGGACGCTTTCCGTCCGCTGCACGTCCATTTTCGGCGGCTGTCCGGGAGGGAATCCCTCTGCGGGGACGGTCGGCTGCATAGAAAGCGCATATGGGGGAGGCGGAGCCTCCTTCTGACCGGGCCGCATTCCAGCGGCTTCGGTTCGTCCTTTTTGTGAGGCGCAGGCGGTCTATTTCAGTCCGCCTGCCGGAAAATTCTGGTATTCACACCGTCTGCCGGATATTCCTTTGATGATGATGCGGCTGCGTGAACAATGCGGCAGGTCTTTTCGATTGCTGAAATGACCGCTGTACACCACCAGCCGGATCGTTATCCGAAGGGAGCGTTGCAGGGGAGCGTGTTCCCTGCGGCTTTTTCGCGGCGCAGATTGATCGGAGCAGCCACAGCCGTGCGGGGCATCCCGTACGGCTTTTTGTGCGCAGCCATCGTTTGCCGCCCGGAGGACTCCGGACTGCATCCTCATTTACCGCAGTGTGAATCAATACAGGGAATGGAACCAGAACAAAGAAAGAAGGAGGGAAAACAAACCGTGGAAATCATTCTGTGGATCCTTGCGATCATCGTTTGCGCGGCAGCAGCCGGCTTCGGCGGCTACATGTACCGCAAGAGCATGGTCGAGAAGAAGATCAACCGCAGCGAGGAGACGGCGCGCCGTCTGTACGACGACGCTGTCCGCAAGGCGGATGATTACAAGAAGGAAAAGGTGCTGGAGGCGAAGGAGGAGATCCTGAAGGCCCGCGCCGCGATGGACGCGGAGAAGGCTGACGCCGAGCGCGAGCTCCGCGACCGCCGCAGCGAGGTGCAGCGCAGCGAGAACCGTCTGGTTCAGCGCGAAGCCTCTCTGGACAAGCGCTCCGACAGCCTGGATAACCGGGAGAATGACCTGAAGAAGCGCTCCGATACCCTCGACCGCAAGGAAGAGGAGATCGACCGCCTGCAGACGGAAGCCGAAGCGCTCCACCTGAAGCAGTCCACCGAGCTGGAACGCATCGCCGCCATGACCCAGGACGAAGCCAAGCAGATCATCATCGAGCGCGTGCAGAAGGAAGCCTTCCATGACGCCGCCGCGCAGGTGCGTGACATCGAGGCCCGCGCGAAGGAAGAGGCCGAGAAGAAGGCCCGCAACATCATCGCGCTGGCGATTCAGAAATGCGCCGCCGACCATGTGGCGGAAAGCACCGTGTCCGTCATCGCGCTGCCCAACGACGACATGAAGGGCCGCATCATCGGCCGTGAGGGCCGCAACATCCGCGCGCTGGAAACGGCGACCGGCGTCGACCTGATCATCGACGATACCCCCGAGGCCGTCATTGTCTCCGCTTTCGATCCGGTTCGCCGCGAGGTGGCCCGTCTGACGGTGGAGAAGCTGATCAACGACGGCCGCATCCATCCCGCCCGCATCGAGGAAACCGTCGAGAAAGCCCGCAAGGAGGTCGAGAACCAGATCCGCGAGGCCGGCGAGTCCGCCGTGTTCGAGACCAATCAGCACGGCATCCACCACGAGCTGGTCAAGCTGCTGGGTCGCCTGAAGTACCGCACCTCCTACGGCCAGAACGTGCTCAAGCACTCCATCGAGGTCAGCCATCTGGCCGGTCTGATGGCCGCCGAGCTGGGCGCGGACGTTCAGCTGGCCAAGCGCGCCGGCCTCCTGCATGATATCGGCAAGGCCGTCGACCACGAAGCCGAGGGAACCCACGTGACCCTGGGCGGCGAGCTGGCCCGCAAGTATCACGAGAGCAACGACGTGATCCATGCGATCCTGGCGCACCACAACGATGTGGAGCCGCAGACCGTCGAAGCCGTGCTGGTGCAGGCCGCCGACGCGATCAGCGCAGCCCGTCCCGGCGCGCGCCGCGAATCCCTCGAAAACTACATCAAGCGCCTGACCAAGCTGGAGGAGATTTCGATGTCCTTCCCCGGCGTTGAGAAGTGCTACGCCATCCAGTCCGGCCGCGAGGTGCGCATCATGGTCAAGCCCGACGATGTGACCGACGAGGGCACGAAGGTGCTGGCGAAGGAAATCGCCAAGCGCATCGAAAAGGAAATGGAGTATCCGGGCCAGATTCGCGTGAACGTCATCCGCGAAACCCGCTCGATGGAATACGCGAAGTAATCCGCCGGAGCACAAGCCAAGGGGCCGTGAGAGAATGCAAACGCATTCGATCACAGCCCCTTTTTCGGTACGCCGCAGCGCTTGCTATCCCCGCGGAAACATGGTATAATCGCTTCATCACCCCAAGGAGGGATCCTCAATGAAGAAGCAGCGTATCGCAGCCTGTATCGGCCTTGTGTTCATCATCGTCAGCGTCCTGTGCGTCATCAGCGTGGGCTTCATCCCGCATTTCCGGGATCTGCTGATGGCGGTCAGCACGGTGACCTTCCTGGTCGCCGTGACCATTCTGGGCATCCTCGTTCACCAGCGCAAGGCGCAGGCGGAGGAGAAGCAGCAGGACGACAGCCCGAAGGAAGCGTGATTTCCATGAAGAAGCTACTGATATTCCTGTTGCTCGCAATCGGCACTGTCCTGTGCAGCGCCGCTGCAGCGGAACAGGCAGCGTATGCCGGCACCCGCGCCTTCGTTGCGGAGCTGGACAGGGCAGGACAGCCCTATACCCTGGACGGACCGGATGAGGACGGATGCGAATACGTCCTGCTGCAGAGCGCCGATGCACCCTTTGACTACACCGTGACGGTCATGTTCGATGCAAATCAGGAGAACGCCTCCCTTCGCGTGTGGTATGTGATCGAATACGCGCCGGAGCGCTATGACGAGGTCATGCGCGTGTGCAATGCGCTCAACGCCCGGAGCCGCTTTGCGTGCTTCTATGCGGATGACAGCGACAGCACGGTGACCGCCTCGATGGATCTGATCTTCCGGGGACAGGATGCCGGAGCCGTCACATGGAAGGCCGTGCGCCACCTGACCGGGGAGCTGAACGCCGCCTGGCCGCTATTGCAGGCCTGCGCCGTAACGGCTGAAGCAAATCGGAACACCCCCCGTCCGCCGGTGACCTCCACCCCCGCGCCCGTCCGGACAACCGAGCCAAGCCGGGAGGCATCCGCCACGCCCGAGCCTGTTCAGAGCATCAAAGGCCGCACCATTGTCATCACAGCGGACAGCGCCCTTGTGCGCAGCGCCCCCAACGCCGCGGGCAGCTATGTCGGCACCGCCGGGCCGGGCGAGCGCTTTGCATGCCTTGGCACGGCGAACGGCTGGTACGCGATTGATTACCACGGCCGTCGCGCCTATGTGCACACCAGCAAAGCCGAGCTGGAGTAGGAAAGGAAGGACGCAGCCATGAAACGGACGCTGATTGCAGCGCTGCTGGCGCTGTTGCTGCTGTGCCCGTGCCTCGCGGCCGGAGAAACGGCGAACTATGCCGCGACGCAGGCGTTTATCGACGCACTGTCCGAGCGGGATATCGCCTGCCGGCTCCACGGTCTGGACAGTACGGGAACAGAAACGGTCACGGTGCAGGTCGCCGACGGCAATACCGGGGTGCGCTACACCGTCCGGCTGACCTTCGACGCATCGGGGGACGTGGTGATCCTCACCGTCCCGGAGGTGATTACCTACGGCGAAATGCACCGGGATGCGGTCATCCGCGCCTGCAACACGCTGAACAGCAGCTTCATGTACACCCGCTTCATCGCCGATGAGGCAAGGAGCGCGGTGGATGTGTCGCTGACGCTGCTGCTGGGCGGGCAGGACACGGGCGATGTGATGCTGGAGGCCTTCGACCGGCTCGTCAGCATCCTGTCCGAAGCGTATTTCACGCTGGCTGTCTACGGCGGGTGATGCGCGAAGCAGCGGGCTTTCCATCCATCGGGAAAGCCCTTCTCTCTTTTCCGACCAAAGGAGGCACACGCCATGCTGACAGCCGAAGAATTCCGCGGGGTGCTTGCCCATTGGGGTGCTGCGTATGCCGCCCTGCCCCTCAGGCCTGTGACGCATGAAGCGGGGAGGGTAAGCGAATCGGCGATGTATGCCGGGGATGCGCTGATCCTCAAGGTCTACCGGGACGAAGCGACCTGTCTGCTGGCAGCCGCCCTGGCGGACGCGCTGCAGGCGCAGGGAATCCCCGCCTCCTGTGCGCTGCCCCTGCCCGATGGCGGCAGGGCGCTGCCGGTCAGCGAGGGCCTGTGGATTGCCCTGTGCCGCCTTGTGCCGGGAAAGCCGCTGCGCTCGGCGGAGCTGATCCTGAACCCGCAGGCCGGGCGGCGCATCGGCAAGGCGATTGCCGGGCTGCACAGGGCTGCGTCCACCCTGGGCGAGCAGCTCACCGCGCAGGACGAGCCCTATGCCGACCGGCTGCTGCACTGGGCGCTGCCGTGCGCACAGCAGGCGCTGCCCGGCAATTTCCCTGCGGACTATGCCGCGCAGGTGGAACGGCTTCGCAATCTGCCCACCGCCATGATCCACAGCGACCCCAACCCCTCCAACCTGATTGACACCGGGGAGGCGCTGGGCTTCATCGACTTTGAGCTGTGCCGCCGGTGCGTGCGCCTCTTTGACCCCTGCTATCTGATCACGGCGGTGCTTTCGGAGGTCTTTGAGCGCGACGAGCTTCCGTGGGCGGCAAACTGGCCGCTGCTGAGCCGCGCGGTGCTGGCGGGCTACGACAGCGTATCCCCCCTGACGGAGCAGGAATGGCAGGCAGTGCCCACAATGCTGATGGGCAATGAGCTGCTGTGCCTTGCAGCCTTTGCGGGGAACGACCCATACCGGCATGTCTTTGAGGCGAACCGGCGGTTGCTGCCGTGGATGATCGACCACATGCCTGCTTGATAATCCCCCCGCGATCCATGGGACGAACCTGCAAATCCGACACATTCCGCTATGCACAGGACCTATCCGTCAAGCCGGCATTCCTGTATCATACAGAGGAACCAAAATACAAAGGACACCACTGCGGTGGGAAAGGACAATCCTCCATGGAAAGCAATGCAATCTCCCGTCCGCGCAATGCAGCCGTCACCCGGCTGTGCTATCTCTTCCTGATTTTTCTGGTCGGCAGCGCCGTGGGCTGGATCTATGAGGAAATCTTCTACTGGATCACGGAAGGCTTGCTCCGCAACCGGGGCATTCTGTACGGGCCGTGGCTGCCGATCTATGGCGTCGGGGCGCTGGGCATCTATGCGCTCAAGCCGCTGAAGCGCCATCCGGTGCTGCTGTTCCTGCTCTGCATCGTCATCACGGGCGTGGTGGAGTACATCATCGGCTACGTGGGCATTCGCTGCTTTGGGCTGCGGCTGTGGGACTACCGCGGGCTGTTTCTGAATTTGCACGGCATCATCTGCTTCCGCAGCGTGGTCAGCTTCGGGGTGCTGGGGATGGTGTTCCATTATCTTCTGGAGCCCACCGGCGAGAAGCTGTTCCGGCGTGTGCCTGATCGCCGGATGCTCGTCATATGCCTGCTGCTGGCGGCGGTGCTGGCAGTGGACTGCATCCTGAGCGCCCTTTTCAGAACGCCGATCACCTATTGACCCCGTGATGCATTTCTTCTGTACGGCCCTTTCCGAATCCATCAAAATGTGATAAAGTAATGCTGAAATACGCGTACAGGAGGCAGACACTTCATGGACTACAATCAGCTGGCGCTGGAGATGCACGAAAAGAACCGCGGCAAGGTATCCGTGACGAGCAAGGTGAGGGTGGAAAACCGCGAGGATCTGTCCACGGCCTATACCCCGGGCGTGGCGGAGCCCTGCCGCCGCATCGCCGCCAATCCCCGCGATGTATACCGCTATACCGCCAAGGGCAATCTGGTGGCGGTGGTGTCCGACGGCACGGCGGTGCTGGGGCTGGGCGACATCGGCCCGGAGGCCGCCATGCCCGTCATGGAGGGCAAGGCCATCCTGTTCAAGGAGTTTGCGGATGTGGACGCCTTCCCCATCTGTCTGGCGACAAAGGATGTGGACGAGATCGTCCGCACGGTGAAGTACCTTGCGCCCACCTTTGGCGGCATCAACCTGGAGGATATTTCCGCGCCCCGGTGCTTCGAGATCGAGCGGCGTCTCCGGCAGGAGCTGGATATCCCGGTCTTTCACGATGACCAGCACGGCACGGCCATCGTCGTGTCCGCCGGTCTGCTCAACGCCCTGAAGCTGGTGGGCAAGAAGCTTGAGGAGGTCAGCATCGTCATCAACGGCGCGGGCAGCGCGGGCATCTCCATCGCCAGGCTGCTGATGCGCTTCGGCGCGGGCAACATCGTGCTGGTGGACCGTCAGGGCGCGGTCAGCGCGGAGGAGGACTGGCTCAACCCGGCGCAGCGCCAAATGGCGGAGGTCACCAACCGCGACAACGAGCGCGGCCCGCTGCGCGAAGTCATCCGCGGCAAGGATGTGCTGATCGGCGTGTCCGCCCCCGGTGTGGTGACGGCGGACATGGTGGCAACCATGGCGAAGGACGCCATCGTCTTTGCCATGGCGAACCCGGTTCCGGAGATCATGCCCGAGGAAGCCGCGAAGGGCGGCGCACGGGTCATTGCCACGGGCCGCAGCGACTATCCCAACCAGATCAACAACGTGCTGGTGTTCCCCGGCATCTTCCGGGGCGCGCTGGACGCACAGGCCACGGACATCACCGAGGAAATGAAGCTGACCGCCGCCCGGGCCATCGCAGCGATCGTCACCGACGAGGAGCTGCGGGAGGATTACATCATCCCCGGCGCGTTCGACAAGCGGGTTGCGCCTGCCGTAGCCAACGCGGTCATGGAATGCGCGAGGAAGCAGGGCGTTTCCAAGCTCAATCCGTAAGGGAAGGGAGTGCGCCATGTCCATCCTGCTCACGGGCTTTGAGCCCTTTGGCGACGCGGCGGTGAATCCCTCGTGGGAGGCGGTTCGGCTCGTGCCCGACTGCATATGCGGCTGCCCGGTGCATCGTCTGCAGCTGCCGGTGATCTATGGCGGCGCGGCGGAGCAGCTGCTGAACGAGGCGCGTCATCTGCGCCCGGAGATCGTGCTCTGCTGCGGCGTGGCCGGCGGTCGGGAGGCCGTGACCCCGGAGCTGGTGGCGATCAATTACCGTCAGGCGCACATCCCGGACAATGCCGGGCAGCGGTTTGACGGCGTGCCCATCGTATCCGGCAAGGATGCGGCGTATATGACCCGCTTGCCCGTGAATGACATGGTGGCGGCGATCCGCGCGAAGGGCATTCCCGCGCAGCTGTCCCTGTCGGCGGGCGCGTACGTTTGCAACGACCTGTATTACCATCTGCTGTCCGCCGAGCAGCCGCTGGGGTACCGGGGCCTGTTCGTGCATGTGCCGCCGATGGAGAAGGTCAGCGCAGCCGATGTCGCACGGGCGCTGACAGCCTGCCTTGAAACGATCTTCCAGACTGGAAAAACCGCATAATCCCGTTGTATTCAGGGGATGCTTCCTGCGAGGTGAAACGATATGCGCAGGGTGCATCCCCTTTGGCGTGGGTTCTGGCTGGCGGTGGTGCTGACGGCATTCCTGACGCTGCTTGGCGGTATGGATGTGCTGGCGGTCTGCCGTCTGGATCGCAATCTGCTGGTGCTCGCGGGCGCGGTGGTGACCGGCGCGCTTCTGGCATCGCTGCCCCGAAGGCTCCGGCGGCGCGGGGGCGGGCATGCCGCGATTCCATGGCGGCGCTGCCTGCGGGCGTTCCTGTGCGGCGCGGCGATGGTGCTGGCCGCCGGGATGGCCGGCAGCGGTCGCATCCTGCCCGCGCTCATGGAGGGCAGCGTGGGCGCATATGCCTTTGTGGGCGCGGCATGGCTGGCAGGCTTTGTGACCGTGCGCATCGCGGAGAACGTGGAACGGAGGAAGCAGGCATGAGGGCATCCCTGATTCCCGGCGTGACCGGGGTGCTGCTGGGGCTGGTGCTGCATTGGGCCGGCTTTTCCCGCCCCGACGAGATGCGGAATGCGCTGGCATTGCGCCGGAGCATCGGGCTGCGCAGCGGACTTTACGCGCTGGGAGGATCCATGGCGCTGACGGCGCTCCTGTGCTGGCTGGCGGTGATCGACGTGGACACCATCGCCGTGCTGCCGATGTCCGCCGGGGTGCTTCTCGGCGGGGCGGTGCTTGGGATTGCGGCAGGTCTGAGCGGCTTCACGCCCACAACGGCCTTTGCGGGTGTGGGCGGCGGCCCGGTGCTGGAGGCGCTGTGCGTGCTATCCGGCGGCGCGGTCATGAGCCTTGCGCTGCCGTGGCTGCACGGGCCGCTGTCCGCGCTGCGGGGACTGCCGCCGCTGTCTGCGGCGACGCTGTTTCAGGTCACGCTGGATGAGCCGTACCTGCTGGGCGGCGGCTTTCTGGGGCAGGGCTGCGTGGGGCTGCTGCTGATGGCTATCGCGGTATGCGTTCCCTCGCCAAAGCAGCCTGTGTCCGACACGGCGGTGGAGCCGGATGAGGTCACCGCCGGCGATGTGTCCGGCGTGCCCCTGCTGCCTGCCGCCGCGCCCGAGGAGACCTTCGTGGCGCTGCTGCCCGGTGAGGAGCCGCTGGTGGTGGACACCGCGCTGGACGATGCGGAAACGAAGGCGGACGACGTGCTGTCCGAGGAGGAGCTGCTCGATGAAATCGAGGAGGAGCCGGAGAACCGCTGGACATGATGCTGTTTGCGCTGCTTTTACACTTGTAAAATCTCCCTGCCCAGGCCCGAAATGCATTGACATCCCCATGGCGCGGTGATATGCTGAAGAAACAAGGAGGCGAAATACAATGAAGAAGCTGCCATCGCTGCTGATCGTTCTCATTCTGACGCTGTGCCTGTGCGGCACCGTCGCGGGTGCGGAGGAGGAAATCCTCGTCTGCGGAGATTATCATTATACACTGCTGGAGGATGGTTCGGCACAAATCACCGGGATGTCGAATGCGCAAGGCGATGTGGTGATTCCGGATGAGCTGGACGGACATCCGGTCACTGAAATCGGGGAATATGCCTTGGCCTACAATGATCAGCTGTGCAGCATTGTGCTCCCGGAGGGGTTGACCTCCATTGGGGATTTCGCATTCAATTTTTGCACATCTCTGAGCAGTGTGGTGCTCCCGGAGGGGTTAGCCTCCATTGGGGATTCCGCATTCAATTATTGCACATCTCTGAGCAGTGTGGTGCTCCCGGAGGGGTTGACCTCCATTGGAAACTACGCATTCTATTATTGCACATCTCTGAGCAGCCTTGCGCTCCCGGAAAGCATTGCGTCCATTGGCACAGACGCGCTGAAGGCCATGAATCAAAGCTTGCTTGTGCAGGTCGTTCCCGGCTCCTGGGCTGAGGTGTACGCCTTGGAAAACGGTATCCCTGCAAATACCATGCCAACCAGCGGGGACTATATCTACTGGCTGGAAGCCGACGGCTCGGCACGGATTGTCAGAATGCCGGGAGCCGAGGGCGACGTGGTTGTCCCGGCGGAGCTGGATGGCTATCCGGTGCGTTCCATCGGGAAGAACGCCTTTGCATCCTGTACAGCCCTGAGCAGCATTGTCCTTCCGGACAGTGTGACGTCCATCGGGGATTCCACCTTTCGGGGCTGCACGTCTCTGAGCAGCATTGCGCTTCCGGACGGTGTGACTTCCATCGGGGAAAGTGCCTTCGACGGCTGTAAGTCTCTGAGCAGCATTGCGCTTCCGGACGGTGTGACTTCCATCGGGGATTCCACCTTTCGGGGCTGCACGTCTCTGAGCAGCATTGCGCTTCCGGACGGTGTGACGTCCATCGGGGATTCCACCTTTCGGGGCTGCACGTCTCTGAGCAGCATTGCGCTTCCGGACGGTGTGACGTCCATCGGGGATTCCGCCTTTATTTACTGCACGTCTCTGAGCAGCATTACGCTTCCGGACGGTGTGACGTCCATCGGTTCACATGCCTTTTTCCGCTGCACGTCTCTGAGCAGCATTGCGCTTCCGGACGGTTTGACGTCCATCGGGGATTCCGCCTTTTTTTACTGCACGTCTCTGAGCAGCATCAA
>JBJEUF010000148.1:0-1940 GCA_051883695.1 Aristaeellaceae bacterium | reverse complement strand
TGACGTCCATCGGGGATTCCGCCTTTTTTTACTGCACGTCTCTGAGCAGCATCAAGATCCCCGGCAGCGTGACATCCATTGGCGTGTGCGCTTTCAATGTGATTCCGGATGACACTGTCCTGACAGTTGTGCCCGATTCCTATGCCGAAGCCTACGCCATCGACAATGGTCTGCCCACCGATACCATGCCCACCAACGGCGATTATGTGTATTGGGTGCTGGCGGATGGCACAGCGTCGATCATCCGGGCACGCTGCACAGAGGGCCATGTGGTGATTCCGGCGGAGCTGGACAGGCATCCGGTCAGCGCGATTGGCAATAATGCCTTTTACTATCGCACGGACATCCACAGCATCACGCTCCCGGATTCCGTGACCTCCATTGGTGACAATGCCTTCAATACATGCTATAACCTGCGCAGCGTCGTCCTTCCCAGGGATCTCCAACAGATTGGTGCATCTGCGTTTTGTAACTGCAGCTCCCTGCATACGCTCATCATCCCCGAAAGCTGCACAGAGATTGGCAAGAGGGCATTTCCCTATTGGGCAGATGACTTTTTCCTGGCCGTCATACCCGGCTCCTACGCTGAAGCATACGCCAACGAATACGACATTCCCGCGGAAACGCTGCTGACCAGCGGCGGCTATGGCTACCGGATTCTGGCGGATGACACAGCGGAGATTCTGCTGGCGCGGTCCGCTGAGGGCGATGTGGTGATTCCGGCGGAGCTGGACGGACACGCGGTCAGCGCCATCGGGGATGCGGCCTTTGCGAACTGCACGGCCCTGACCGGCGCTATGCTGCCTGACGGCGTGAAGGCGATTGGCGCATTCGCATTCGGCGGCTGCACGGCGCTGGGCGAGGTCTATATCCCCGACAGCGTGAAGGCCATCAGCAAGACAGCGTTCCAGGGCTGCGGCGATGCGCTCGTCCTGCGCTTCAACGAGGGCTCTGCCGCTGTGGTGTATGCCATCGTCCAGCAGATTCCTTATACCTATGCCGGAGCGGGCGACTGACCGGCGTCATGACGGAAATTCTGCTTTACAACTCCGGGCAAACGTGCTATAATCCGATTATTCACAAGGAACGGGAACGTCCACCCAGGGCCTGATGCAGAGAGCCGCGCGGCTGGTGAAAGCGCGGACGGGCCGGGAGAACCGCTCGCCCGGGAGTGAAACCGGCGCTGCCGGCGATTGGCGCACGTTACGCGCAAGAGTGGCCCGGCGCGTCCGGGCAAGCAGAGTGGTACCGCGAGGCTCACGCTTCGTCTTTGCGTTTTTGCAGGGGCGAAGCGTTTTTCTTTTCCCTGCAAGAGCTGTCCATACCCCACAACGCACAAGGAGGCATCCACCCATGGAATTCAAGCCCTACAACCCGGCGGAAATCGAGCCGAAATGGCAGAAGCACTGGGATGAGAACCAGACCTTCGCCGCCACCGACGATTACAGCAAGCCCAAGTTCTACGGCCTGATCGAGTTCCCCTATCCCTCCGGCCACGGCCTGCACGTGGGTCATCCCCGCTCCAACACGGCCATGGACATCATCTCCCGCAAGCGCCGCATGGAGGGCTGCAACGTGCTGTTCCCCATCGGCTGGGACGCCTTCGGTCTGCCCACCGAGAACTACGCCATCAAGAACAACATCCACCCCGCCATCGTCACCAGGCAGAACGTGGATCACTTCCGCGCGCAGCTCAAGCGTCTGGGCTTCTCCTTCGACTACAGCCGCGAGGTCGATACCACCGATCCCAACTACTACAAGTGGACGCAGTGGATCTTCCTGAAGATGTTCGAGAAGGGCCTGGTTTTCCGCGACAAGACGCTGGTCAACTACTGCCCGAATTGCAAGGTCGTCCTGTCCAATGAGGACAGCCAGGGCGGCAAGTGCGACGTGTGCCACGGCGACGTGGTGCAGCTGCCCAAGGACGTGTGGTATCTGCG
>JBJEUF010000147.1:0-31797 GCA_051883695.1 Aristaeellaceae bacterium | reverse complement strand
GCTCACCCACGGCACGGATGTGCGGATGATGGAAAAGGCTGCGAGGCAGTCGATGCTTCTCTATAGCGAGGGCATCGACTTCTTCATCTGCGGACACAAGCACCGCGAACAGGAGTGCGTCTCCGGCTACACCGATCAGGGAAACGCCGTCATCATTCGCGTGCCCAGCATCTGCGGCATGGACGAATATGCACAGCGGCTGGGCTATGGCGGCAGACCCGGCGCTCTGGCAATGGTGCTGGAGGCAGGCTATGGCCGGCGCTGCGTCTATCCCATCAACCTGTAATGCGGACGGAGGAATCGGATGGGTACTTCAAACAAACTGAAGGGACGCAAGCTCACCTCCAAAATGTGCGTGAAATGCGGAAAGGTGCTTCCATAGGACCGGTTCTACGCGAATCGGGACTGGGCGGCGCAGTCCTATCACGACGCATGGTGCAAGGAGTGCGCCGGGAAGTGCAGCGTCAGCAAGGAGGGCGCGCGGGAATTCTGCTGGTACAACAACCGGCGCTGGTCCGACGCATACTGGGACATGGCGGTGAAAAAGGCGTCCTATGCTCTGGCCAACGATGCAGAGTATCTCGCGGCCAGGGACGAAGCAAAGCGCGAGGAGCTGGCGAACCGCAGCGCAGGACGGTATTTCTTCAGCATCATGAACCTCGGCAACGTGTATCAGTACTCGGCCAATATCGACACCGAAGGGAGCTACCGGGAATTCAACCCGGAATCCACTGCGGGCACGGTCACAAGGGATGACAGCGGCGCGTTCCTCGACGACGGCGAGCTGATCTTCAGCCGCAAATGGAACGGCATGTACACGCAGCGGGAGATCGATTATCTGGACGACTATTACGCGCGGCTGGAGGAAGGCTTTGTGCTGGACAATCAGAACATCCAGGACTACGCCCGCAAAGCGGCCAAGGCTTCGCTGGACGCGGATATCAAGTACAGCAAAATGCGCCACGGGCAGGCCAGCGTCGCCGAATGGGAAAAGGCGCAGGCGATCTTCGACAATCTTTCCAAGTCGGCCAACTTTGCCGCCTGCAAGCGCAAGCCCGGCGATATGGCGGGACTGGGCTCACTGGGCGCAATCGTGGCCAAGATCGAGATGAGCGGCGAGCTGGACACGCCCATGGTGGAGTTCCCGCCGGATGACGTGGATAAAATCATTGCCGATTTCCGGCATACGGTCGCTGCGGTCGGTTTGGAGCAGGTGGTCGTATGATGCTGACGCAGATCCGTGACGTTCGGAACCTGAAGCTGTGGGCCAGGCAGATTCAGTTCTGGCGGACGCATCTGGATGTGTTCATCGAGGAATACTTTCACATCCGGCTCAAGGACACGCAGCGCGTCGTTGCCCGACAGTTCGGCAATGCGGACACCCTCATGGTGGTCAAGAGCCGCGGCTACGGAAAGACATGGCTGACGGCATAGTGCTGCATTGCCATCGGCGTGCTGTATCCCGGCAGTCTGATCGCCGTCGTCTCCGGCACCGCCGAGCAGGCGACGCTGATCGTCAAGAAGATTCAGGACTACTTCATCCGGAATCCGGAGATCATGCGCGAGATTCAATGCGACGGTCACCGGCCGGTGCAGCTCTCCCGCAACAAGGGCATCTGCACGCTCAAGAACGGCTCCAAGATCGAGAGCTATTCCGTCGGTACCATGCGCGGCAACCGCGCCAAGATCATGGTGATCGACGAGTCCCCCGAGGTCAAGGCGGACGATCTGGATGCGGTCATCGGTCCCGTGCGCAACACCAAGCGCGACATCTGCCACCAGCGGGGAATCAGGGATTACGCCAGCAAGACGATCTCGATCACATCCGCCTGCCTCAAGAGCAATTACTTCTACGCCATGTTCATGGGCACGCTGAAGGAATTCTCCAGGGGCAGTACGTCCAATTTCGCCTGCGCGCTGGACTACCGGAGCGCTGCCCGCGTGGGCATCACCGATATGGAGTTTTTCCTGAAGGAGCAGCGCAAGATGCCTGAAGCGAAGTTCGCCATGGAATATGGCAGCATCTTCGTCGGCGCAGAGTCCGGGAGCATGTTTCCATACGACCTGACCGAAAGCTGCAGGACGCTCAGGCAGGTGGAGACTGCGCAGCCGACAAGCTGCACTTCCGACTACGTGATGGGCGTCGACCTCGCCACCTCCAGTGAGCGCAAGGCGGACAACGCGGTCATCACGGTCATCAAGCTGGTTGAAATGGAGAACGGCTGCTATCTGAAAAAGATGGTCTATATGCGCTCCTACCACGGCAAGCGTCTGGATGCGCTGGCAGAGGAGGTTCGGCGAACATATGCGAGGTTTCCCCGGATCATCAAGATCGTATTCGACCATCGCGGCCTGGGCGACGCGCTTCCGGAATTTCTTGCCCAACCGTGGACGGATGACAACGGCAAGGAGTATCCGCCGTGGACGCTGGACGATGCCAGGTCGCTCATCCACAATGCAGTGCCGATCCTGAGGAGCGTCAAGGCGAATCCGCAGATCAACCAGCAGCTGGTCTCCTGTCTGCGCGTGGCGTAGGAACAGCACTCCATTGAGCTGCCGGTAAATTCGCGCTATGCGGAGGCTGTGCCGGAAGACGATGGCGAAGAGGATGCGCCCAGACAGCGAAAGCTGACGCTTCCGGAGAAAGCCGTCTTTCTGGAGGGCGACGCGCTGCAGATTGAGATGGGCAATATCGTCATGCGAACCGGCGCGGGCGGCGCCGTGCTGTACGACGTGGCGCGCACCAACCAGCACAAGGACCGCTATTCGGCGCTCTCCATGGCGGTGAGGTACATCGCTGAGCTGGAGGAGATTCGCAAACGGCGGATGCAGCGGCCTTCAGACGCCTGCATCGGCGTGGTGAGCAAATTCTAATGGGAGGAATCGGAATGGGATGGTTCAACAGGTAGCGCGGTTCAACCCAGCCTCGGGATGAGCCCCGGTCGGAGCGGGCAGTCGATATTGCCGTTGGCGCAAAGGATGACGGCAAAGGGACGATGACCTACAACGATAAGAGCATCACCTACACCGGTGATCTGGCCAGCTACGACTACGACAGCATTCTGCGGGACAAGCAGCGGAATATCAACAGTCTGTTTGAGCTGAGCGATTATTACGTGGACGCCGACCCCATCTACCGGGGCATCATCAAGGGCGTGTACGTTCCCTTCAGCATTGCGGACGATTGGAGATAGATCGGCGCCAACGAGCAGACCAAGCAGAAGTATGAGGAATATTACGAGCGCATCGGCCTGGCGGATCGTGCGCGCAGCATCTATTACCAGTATTACAAATACGGGAACGTATATGTGTATCTGCTGGAGGATGGAAGGATCATCACGCTGCCGGTTCACCTGGTTCGCATTGCCAACGTCATGATCGGCAACGAGCCGGTGCTGGAATTCAACTGCAAGTCCGTTCGCGATGATATGAAGCAGCAGGGCGTCAAGGCCCAGAAGGATTTCCTGGAGGATGAAGATCTGGAGGTGCGACTGGAGGGCTTTCCGCCCGAGGTGGCGGAAGCGCTGAAGAAGGGCGCGGACTGGGTTCAGCTCAACCCGGAGAACACCTTCGTGATGCAGGACTTCAAGGAGGACTGGACGCGCTATGCGGTGCCCATGGTCGCCACCTGTCTGAGCGCGTTTCGCAGAAAGGCGCTCATTGCGCAGTACGAATCGGCATAGCTGAATCTCGGCGCGCACAGCTTCGTGCATGTTACCTACGGCGATTCCAAAAGCGACGTCATGCCGGACATCACGCAGCTGAACGCGGTCAACGCGCTGTTTCGCCGCGCCATGACGGGCTCGGCCCTTGCGACGACCAACCACCTGTGCAAGGCGGAAGTCATCCAGCCCGATCTCAATGAGATGTTTTCGGATGACAAATACAGGGACGTCAACGCGGAGATCCTGTCCGCAGGCGGCATCTCGGGCATCATCGTCTCCGGCCGTGCCGAGGATGGCAGCAACTTTGCCTCTGCCCAGGTGTCCATGCAGACGGCGGCGATCCGCATCAAGCAGGCGCGCGATAACTTCTGCGAGCTGATGGACAAGATCAATCTGCGGCTCAACGGTCACGGTCGAAGCGGCGTTACCCACAGCCGGCCTGAAAATGTGCCGCGCTTCACCTATCCGCCTGTGGATCTGGCCAACAGCCAGAAGTTCCAGGAGGTATGCCTGAAGCTGTGGGAAGCCGGCGTCGTCTCCACCAAAACGATGCTGCAGACCCACGGTTACGACATGGATCAGGAGGTCGAGCGCATGAAGCACGATCCGCCCAGGGAAAAGGCTGCGGCTGACGTTCAGTCCTCCGAAGGCGCCGGCAGCGGCAAGGTCGGACGGCCGGAGATGGATGCTTCGGAGCGGACTTCGGATCCCCTGAAGGCCGCAACCGGCAAGCAGCCAAAGCCATCCAATCCCGAGGGAAGTCTGTAATGGAGGTATGAGATGCAGAAAGTGATCTTCGAAGCGCTGCATGTTGAGCTGGCGGAGGCGCGGCAGAACGACATTTACATGACGGTGCTCATGCGGATGTTCTCGACGCGGCCAAATCGCAACGGTTTTGCAGTGAGCGCGGCGTTCATCGACAACATCGTCGCCAACGCCGCGAAATACACCTGTCTGCCCTAGTGCGCCGACGCCAACCGGCTGCGGCGCGGCGACACGCAGGGATAGACCCACATGCTGGACGCGCAGTCCGGCAGATTTGGAAGCGAGCAGATCGGCTCGTTTTTTGCTTTCTACCGCGCAGTGGATGCGGAAGGCGTCGTCAGCCTGATCGGCGAGGCGCGCATTCCCAAGCGGCAGCCCGAGCTGTGTGAAACGCTCTGCCGCCTGTATCATGCAGGGGCGCTGAACTTCTCCTTTGAGATTTCGGTCGCGCTGCTGACGGAGCAGGACGGCGTACAGGTGATCGACGCAGCGGAGGGCAACGAGCTGATTGGCATGGCGGTGGTGACTCACCCCGCCTGTCCGGAGGCCACTGCGCTCAGGCTGGTGGCCGAAGAACAAAACGATAGCGGAAGGGATGAAACGGATATGGACGAAAAGGATAAGCGCATTGCCGAGCTGGAGAGCAAGCTTCAGCAGGCGGAACAGAAGTCGGAGTGCGACGAGGAGCTGCGCAAGAAGGACGAGGAGCTGGAGGAGGCTGAAAAGAAGCGCAGCCGCTGCGAAGCGGAGCTTGCCGAGTGCCGGGCGCAGCTTGCGGAAAGGGACGAGCGCATTGCCGGCCTTGAGACGCAGGTTGCCGAGCTGACGCCCTTCAAGGCGGAAGCGGAACAGCTCCGGGCAGAAAAGGCCGCTGCAGAGCTGGCCTCCAGGCAGCAGGAGCTGACGCACTTTGCCGAGACCCAGGGTCTGGACCTCAAGGCGGACGTCATTGCAGAAGCCATCCGGAAGGCGGATTATGCCACGCTGGTTGCTGAGGTTGTCAAGGCGGAAAAGCCCGCTGTGAGGCCGGTGGTCGCATCCTACGCCATGGGCAGCGGCATCGCTGCCAGGGGCGAATACGATGACCTGCTGGGCAAGGCCTGAGAAGGAGGATTGAGAAAATGGCTGGATATGTGACCAAGCTGATGGGCCACGTTTACGATGGCGCCAACACCGCCGCCGAGCCGCTGATCAACGGCGTGTTCGCGGAAATCACCCCGGACGGCGTGAAAAAGACCGCAGCTGCGAAGGACACCGTTCTGCGCGTGGAGGAAAAGACCGAGCTGTGGGGCAATCCCGCCCTGCGCTAGAATGTGACCGGCGTGGGTACGGATGAGGTCTACTTCGTGGAGAACGAATGGGAAGTCGACGAAAACGCCGAATGGAACGAGGCGGACTACACGCTGCCCTCCGGAAAGTACGTGCGCATGAAGCGCCTGCTGCCCGGCGAGCAGGTGATTATGACGGTGGCATCCGATCTGTTCGCCGCGCTGAACACCGGCGACGCCGTACAGCCCGCTGCAGACGGCACGGTGGCCAAGTACACGAAGCCGTCCGGAACCTGATGGGAGGAATGATAGATGAATCCGATTGAAATCAGAAACGACAGCCGCCTGGTGAAGCTGATCACTGCCCAGGCGCGCGGTGAAAGGGTGGACTCCGACCAGGCGGAAAAGGCTGCAAAGCTGATTGCGGAGTAGGCCTCCGATCCCACCCCGCACAACAAGTACGTGATCGGTCAGCTGGTGGGCTTCACCGTCAATGAAATGACCCGTCCCCAGACCGACTGGCTGAACCATGTCGCCGACGTCAAGCGCGTCAATTACGGAGAGAAGGCGGCCTTCAAGGTGAAGATGGACGGAATTCAGGCGTTCATTCAGGCGAAGGGCTCCACTCCGGCACGCAGCAAGGTTGCACACAAGCAGGTGACGCTGGATACCATCGCCGTATCCGCCCGCCCCGTGATCAACCTGTACGAGCTGCGCACCGGCCGCGTCCAGATGGCCGACCTGATCCGCGACGCCGCCAATGAGATGACGCTCAAGCAGATCGAGTACATCCAGAGCGTGCTGCACGGCGCCGTCACGGACTGGTCCGCACCCTTCTACGGAACCGGTGCGGGCATCGTCAAGTCGGTGCTGAATCCGATGCTCCAGCACTGGATGCGCACCGGAGCGGTCTCCCTGCTGGGCGACATCGCCATCATCTCCAAGCTGGCGGAGCAGACCGGCTTCACGGCGGCGACGGCCACCCAGCAGTATTCGCCTGCGGTGATCGACGAGGTCATGCGCACCGGTCTCATCGGCACCTATTACGGCGCCAAGGTCGTCAGCCTGGTCAACCCCTATCTGGGCGACAACGTGACCCCGGTGATCGATACGAACCGCCTGTACGTCCTGCCCTCCGGCGCATCCGCGGATATGCGCCCGCTGAAGGTGCTCTACGAAGGCGACGTGCAGTCCACGGAGGCCACCAATATCGATGATCTGGCCTATGAGGTTCGACTGGATCAGTGGTTCGGCGCGGGCATCGTGATCGGCAAGACCCCGACCATGAGCGTCTACACCGACTCCACCACCTGAGCCGGTCCGTGACAGAGCGGCGGAGAGACTGAAAAACTCTCCGCCCGGGAGGTGAGAATTTGGAAAAGTTCAAGGTATACAATCCGCGAAAGTTTGCGATTGGGATGATCCTGCAAAATGGTTCAGAGCGCGCCATTCAGCCGCACTCCTTTGCACTGCTTTCGCGGGACGATATCGAGTATCTGGCGAGCATTGCGCCGGCGCTCTTCGAGGGCGAAAAGCTGCTGCGGCTTGAGGACCGCGCGCTGTCCGCACAGCTGGGCTTTATCGACAGCGATGCGCAGCCGGCTCTGGACGCCGCGGAAATCCGCCGGTGCCTGTCCCAGCGGGCTTCGCAGGTCAAGGCGTGGCTGGACGGCATTCAGGAGCCCTACCTTCTGGACGCAGTCTGCGACGTGGCAGCAGAGATGGATCTGCCGGCCAGCAAGCTGCAGCTTCTGCAGGAGCGCATGCCGGATCGTGAATTTCTGAACAGGGATTGAGGTGAACTGCCATGACGGACATGGAGAAGCTGGCGCAGGAGCTGAAGCAGCGCACCGAGTGGCAGGATACGCCGGTTGAGCTGGTCGCGGAGGACTATCTGGAGATCGTCCGTCAGGCAGTGCGGCACCTGTACGTCATGACCGGGCGCTATACCTAGTACAGCGAAGATGGATCCATCGCATAGAGCGCGGACGAGTATGAATACGTGCTCACCACGGCGGAGATCGGCTTCTACCGGCGCGTGCAGAGCGACGTCAACCGCATCGTCGGCTATTCCACCGACGCCATGACGATCACCAATGCCGACAAGCCCTACGCAAACCTCAGCCAGACCGTCGCAGAGCTGCTGAGCAGGCAGCGCGTTCTCTACTACAAGATGACGCGATTTACGCTGCTGTGAGGAGGAATGCCTTTGAAGTATTATATTCCGCCTACCTAGCAGCAGGATTTCCGGGACTGGCTGGCGACCGACGTTCCCCATGCAAACTACGATTTCGAGCTGATCCGGGACTGGTACGCCCGCGAGGACGAAGACTATGAGCCTGTTTATCTCCGGGCCCTCTACTATCCCATCAACTGGAAATCCAAAATCGGAAATTCGGATGCTAACTCCAATTTCAAGACCAGCTATGACGTTCGGATCCGCAAGGGCGACATCGTCATCCGCATGGACAATCGGCAGATCTACATGCTCAACTGGCAGGTGCAGCATCTGCCCAACAACCAGACCACGCAGGCCATTGACTGCAACGCCATGCTGACCTTCGAGCGTCATAGGGATGAGCAGGTGGACGATCGGGGATTTCTGATCCGCGAGGCTTTCGACGAGATTATCGCCCCTTCGATTCCCTGCGTCTATTCCGAGTACACGGGGCGTCCCGATTACGCGGTTGGCTACAACACGCCGGGCATCACGGCAGATCATCTGCTGACTGTGCAGGTGCAGTGGAACGCAAGGACCCGCAATCTGCGCACCGGCGACGAATTCAGCCTGCTCCACTCCCGCTACCGCATCGTCAGTCTCGTTGGCACGGAGCTGGATCTGAAACAGGAGCGCGGCATTCTGAACCTGATGGCGAGGAAGGCTGCCGGAGAGGAGGCGCCATGAACGGACGGTGCAATCTGATTATGCTGGACGAAGCCGCGCTGATGTCCATTCTGCGGAACGAAGCGAAGGAGGCTCTGGAGCTGGAGGGGCAGCGACTGCTCAACCATATGCGCCAGGAGGTTGATCGGACCACCTGCGGAGGCGCGCCGGGCAAACCGGCATGGCGGCAGGAGATCGCACAGAATCTTGAGCATACCGTAACCGCCGTCACGAACGATTCCGTCTCCATGGACTTCGGATACTCACCGTCCGGAAAAGCGGACGAGGTGCGCGCGATGGTCGTGGAGGCGGGCTCCGGCAGTGCGGCGGGCGGCGATGCCATTCACGCGGGCCCTGCGGGACGCAGCGTCTGGGATGACGATCTGTCCGAGCGACATCCGTCCAGAGCCAGGAGCGAATACGCATAGCCCGAAGCGTTCAACCAGACCGGAAATGCCTTCGTTGAAAATGCGGTGCGCATGATGCGCGCAGAGTTCGGCGCCATGACCGAGCTCGTATTCGCCACCACGCCCGACAGCGCCTACTATGGAAATGTGACGGTGAAGAGCTCATGAAGAAGCAGCGCACCTGGCACGACAATATGAACAACGTCATTCGCGACGTGCTGTTCCCGGACGCGGAGCTGGAGGAACTGATGTGCATTCCCGACGGCCAGCGGAACAACCTCCGCGAGTTTATCGGGCGATACTTCATTGAGGACGCGCTGCCGGACGAGCCGGTGACGGATGAAAAGGTGCGCGTCATCTGGTACGAAACGGAGGGCGCGGCGCTGGGCACGGTCCATGTGCTGCGGAAGTACCTCGCCTTTGACGTGTACGTCCATAACGACTGCCTCTACAACGTTTCCAACGACCGGCTCAAGCGGCGGGACAAGCAAATCGGCCAGCGGCTCAAGGAGCTGCTGACCGGAAAAAGCCACGTATGCGGCTTGCGGTTTCAGTATGTAGACGAGTACCATCTCGGTGCAAAGACCATCGGTTATCGAAGGTACCACATCGTGTTTTCCTACGTCACGACGTGGTAAGATCCTACTCTTCCAGCCCTGCAAAGAAGGCATTGTAGTCTACGCCGAAAAGCTGTTTGAGCGCAACCAGCTCGGTAACGCGAATGTTGTAATCCCCACCTTCGATCTGTGAGTAGATGCTGCGCGATATGTCACATCCCGCCAGCTGGAGCTTGGCAACCACCTGCTCCTGCGTCATGTGCGCCTGGATGCGCAATTCCCGGATTTTCCGGCCAATATTTGCGTCTTGCCGGATTTTCTGCACCGCGCATCCCTCCCATCAAAGTTTTGCAATGAAAGCATTGCAATATACCTTGATTTTAGGCGATCCAACGGTTAGAATTGCAATATATACATTGCAAACCAAAATTCTATCCGATCCGAGGTGGAAAATCCATGAAATCGTGTGCATTTACCGGATACAGACCTGAAAAGCTGCCCTTTGGCAGCAATGAAAGCGATCCAAGATGCGAACGGATTAAGCAGCAGCTGTTCTGCAACATCCTGAGAATGACCCGCGAAGATGTAAATGTTTTCATTTCCGGGATGTCAAGGGGCGTAGACATCTGGGCAGCAGAAATCGTATTGGACCTCAGGGAGACGCTTCCGAACAGGAACCTTCAGCTCTGGGCAGCTGTACCTTATGACAGGCAGGCGCTCAGCTGGAGCATATCGCAACAGGCGCGCTACAGGCGGATTCTGGAGCGAGCGAACAGAGTAGAGCGTCTCAGTCAGGATTATTACAACGGCTGTCTCCAGAAGCGCAACCGCTGGCTGGTGGATCATGCGACTCACCTGATCGCCGTCTATGACGGTCAGCCGGGCGGAACAAAATCCACGCTGGACTATGCCCGCAGGAAGGGGCTGGAGATTACCATTATCGAACCATGAGGAGGATGATCCACAATGGCACAGTACATTGAACAGATTGCCGGCTACATTGCCGACAATCCCAACATCGACTTTGAGCGCTGCGACGGCAAGGTGTTTTCCTACTACGAGGTGAACACCGCCAATATGAGCGCAACCAACAACACCTAGCCCATCAACGGCGGCCAGGGCAACTATCCGCTGGCATTCATCGAGACGGACAAGGCGTAGGAATTCACCTTTGCCAGCTCCCAGTTCACGCTGGACATGTTCGCCATGGCCAATGCCGTCTCCATGAAGCAGGGCGACATGGCGACGCTGGAGAGCCGGCTGTATGAGGTGAAGGCCGGGCTCAAAATCACGCTGCCCTTCGAGGTGCAGGAGAAGTCCGTCCGCATCAACGGCTATACCGAAGCGGATGAAGCTGCGGCCGGCAAATTTGCCGTAAAGATCACCACGGACACCTCTCCCTCCACCGAAATCACCTTCTTTGAGGGCGATGTGGAGACCGGCGATACGCTGCGCGTGGCCTATCGCCGCCGCGTGAACGGCGCCTCTGTCGCGACGGTGAAGACCAACTCTACCACCGCCAAGGGTGCGCTGTACGCCCACTGGCCGGTGTATTCCAGCGGCACGGACTGCACGGAGAGCGCCGTCAAGGGCTACCTGCACCTGTTCGTGCCCCGCGTCCGCGTGACCGCGCTGCCGGGCTTTGACAACAGCTACAAGTCTGCATCCACCAACGCCGTGACCTTCTCGGCCATTGACCCGAAGCGCGCGGACAACAAGATGTACGATCTGTACTACGAGCCGTTGGACGCCAACGGTGAGATCATCACGGAATCCACCGGCGATGTGAACTGGAACTGACCCATTGAGGGCGCGGCGCTGAACCGCGCCCTTCTTCCATAAACGAGGAAAGGATGCGTGAACATGGCCAAGTATACGAATCTTCAGTAGGCCGCCTTTGCGGAGAGGGCGCTGGCCGAGGGCTGGAAATACTGGTACGGAACCTGCGGCTACAAGGCGACGGAATCGCTGTACGCCAGCAAAAAGAAGCAGTATCCGACCCACTACGGCGCTTCCCGCACGGCGACGTACAAAAAGCACATCGCAGAAAACCGAACGGTTGCCGATTGCGTCGGCTAGATCAAGGCGTTTTTCTGGACGAGCAACGGGACAACTGCCAGCAAATATGGCACGAACAGCTGCCCGGATCGCTCCGCCAACGGCATGTATCAGATGTGCAAAAAGACCGGCCCCATCGCTTCCATCCCGTCCACGCCCGGCCTTGTGGTCTGGAACAGCGGCCACATCGGCATTTCGCTGGACGGCGTCTGGGCGATTGAGGCCAGAGGCTTCAATTACGGTATCGTAAAAACCCGGATCAGGGATCGTTCCTGGACCCGTTGGGGCGAGCTGCCCGCGTCCATGCTGGACTATGTGACCGCAGACAGCCAGGTCCCTGAGACGCCTGCGACTCCGGCGGACAAGGGCTGTCCCTACGCCGAGCCTTCCACGAATCTGAAAAAGGGCGCGAAGGGCGACGGCGTGCGCTGGGTACAGTGGATGCTTACGGAGTGCGGCTACAGCGTTGGAAGGTACGGCGTCGACGGCGACTTTGGCAACGATACCCGAACGGCCGTGCGCACGTTCCAGAAGGACAGCAAGCTGTCCGTGGATGCGATTGTCGGTCCGCTGACCCGTGCGGCGCTCAAGGCTGCTTATGAGAAGAAGGAGGCTGCAAGATGAACATGATCGATCTGACCCCGGTTCTGGAGGCATAGCTTGCGCTGCTGGCTGCGGTCATCACTGTGAAGGTGATTCCCTGGCTGAAGAGCAAAACGACCAGGGAGCAGCAGGAATATCTGCTGGCAACCGTCCGCGTGCTGGTATACGCGGCGGAACAGCTGTACGGCTCCGGCAAGGGCGCGGCCAAGCTGCAGTATGTGCAGGACGAACTGGAAGCGCGCGGCCTGTCGGTGGACATGCCCGCCATCGAAGCCGCGGTGCGCGAGATGAACCTGCTGGGCAGCTGGGAGGTCGCGATTGAGCAGGAGGTCGAAACCGATGACGGCGAAGACTAAGCCGCTGCCGCCTGCGGAACAGACGGAGAAAGGACTGCCCCAGGTGGGCAGTCCTGAAAACACGGTCGTCATCGGCGACCAGCTGATCGAGATTCGTCCAACGAAGCTTCGGTATCAGCGCAACCGCACAGCGGCGTTCTACAAGATCCTGGAGATGTATCCCGTAGCGGATGTGCTTGCCATGGAATCCGGTGCGTTTGGAGACGACCGCGACGGGGACAAGGCGCTCATGGACTGGCTCATCGCCGTGTTCGACGATGCGGCGCTGGTGACGGAGCACTACGATGAGATGGATACGGATACCATCGAGCAGCTGCTCGCCATCTTCCGGCACGTCAACCGCATCGACGAAAAGGAGCAGAAGCTAAAAAACCTGCAGACGGCGCGAAAGGGGTGACACTCGATCGCGCCGTCGCAATGCTCGCCGCGCATCTGGGCGTGGTGGACGAGGAATGCATCAACAACATGGCCTACGTATTTTTCGACGATGTGCTCCGGGAGCTGGGCTACAGGCTCAACTACGAAGCCATCGTCAACTATGCGGGCAACAGCTTCTGCGAGAAAAGCTGGGACATGATTCAGCGGAGCAATCCCTTCAATGTCGCCGACCCGAACGACCGCGCGCAAGCCATGGGATCGCTTGCAAACTTCTTTGAACGAAGCAAAATCACAATCATGGGAGGAAACGGACATGAACGTCAAACAGGAACGGTATGAGTACACCCACGCGCTGGAGATGGACGGACAGGTCTTTCACGTCCGGGAGATGCTGCCCTGTCAGGAAAAGGAGCAGCTGGCATAGGATCTGGTGAGCGCCACCATGGTGTTTGACGAGGCGGCGGGCGTCGCTTATGAGAGCTACAACGCGGAACTGATCCGCGCATTTTTGATTCTGGTTCACTATACCGACCTGGATCTTGCGGAGTACGATACGCCCGAAGGCCGCTACGCCGCGCAGGATGCGGTTGCCTCCCACGGCCTGTGGCAGGAGATTCTGGACATTGTGGAACAGGATGTGGGCGACGTGGACGCCATCGCCGCACGGCTGAGGGACTCTGCAAAGTGCTGCTTTGAACGGCAGCATTCGCTGGAATACCGTCTGGCGAAGGTGTTTGAATCCCTGCTGGGCACAGAGGATCTGATGGAGACGATCGCCAAGGCCGAGGATTTGAATTCGAAGCTGATCGACATGCTGGGCGCGGTGCGGAAGCAGCCTGCCCCCATGGCGGGCGGCGGGCTTCAGTTTGCCAAAAAGGACTGATACTCCGCGTGGTTGACGGTGGCCTGAATTTGCTGTATACTGGAACGGCACGCGAACGGAGGTGATCGGATGGAATTTGAAGAGACGCTGATGCGGCTGACGGAGGGAATCGTCCGGCGGGTGTGCGACGTCTATCATCTGACGGACGCCGACGCGGAGCGGCTGCTGAAGCGCAGCATTTTTTATCAGGTATTGTCCGATCCAAATCGCGGATTCTGGAGGAAGGATGCAGAAACCTGCTTCCGGCTGCTCCAGAACGAGATCGAATACGGTTCCTGGGACAGAAATGAAAGCGGCGGGATTGCTGAATAAGGCAATCCCGCTTTTACTTTGATGACAGGGTGGTGAGCACATGGCACAGAGCCAGAATAAGCTGGTCGGCACATAGTATCTGGATTTGTCCCGGCTGAGAAACGACGTCAGCGAAACGAACGATCTGCTGAAATCCATCGGTGCGGGCGTCAACCTGAACATGAGCGACGTGGTGGAAAAGCAGGTTCGGGAGATGCTGACCCGCTTCAAAAGCGAGATTCAGAAGATGGCCAGCCAGAGCGCGAAGTCCGGGCAGCAGGCCGCGGACGGTCTGAAGCCTGCGGTCTCCCAGATTCAGACGCTGCTCACCACCACCCAGCGGCTTGCGGCGGACGGCACGCTGACGGAGACCCGGAAGGGCTACGACGCGCTGGGCCGCAGCATCACCGAGGTTTACAAGAACGGTCAGTAGCTGAACAAGACCCTGAAGGCCGACTCCGCGCTGACTGCGGAGATCCAGAATGCCAACCGCCTCTACCGGGAGCAGAGCGACGCCCTGAAGCAGATCTATCGGCTGAAGACCCAGCGTCTGAAGGTGCAGGACGATACGCCGTATGCGCAGAGTCTGGACGGTCAGATCGCCAATCTTCAGACGCTCATTGACGGCAACCGGAAGCTGATTGCGCAGATGGATCAGCAGGCGGTCGCCCGATCCCGGCTGGTGGAGCTGGCCCGCGAAGAAGCGCAGCTCTCCGCCCGGTATGGAAACGCGCAGCAGTCCAGAGCGCAGTCGGCGGGCACGACCGAGCTTCATCAGCTGCAGCAGGCATACAGGCAGCTGACCACAGCCTACCGCCAGTACAACATCGCCGTCAAAAACGGCAATGAGGCCGGAAAGGAATACTGGAGCCAGAGCGCTGCGCAGGCCATGGAGGAGATCCAACAGATCGAGCAAAAGCTGGTCTCTCTCAACATTGAGGGGAGTGTCCGCAAGCAGATCCTCGATCTCATTCAGCAGGCGAAGAACGCGGAAGCTGCGCACCAGGCACAGCTGGAGGGCACGGGAAATCAGCTGTCCCGACTGGACCAGTCGCTGGACCGCATGGGCAGCCGCCTTCTCCAGATGGCGTCCACCATGCTCGTGCTGCGCGGCTAGACCTCCCTCTGGCGCAGTGCGACGGACTATGCGCAGCAGTACTACGACAAGCTGAACGAGATCCGCATCGTCACGGGGAAATCCGAAAGCGAGGTCAACCGCCTGGGCCAGAGCTATCGCACGCTGGCGAAAACCATGAAGGTCTCCTCAACGGAGATTGCCACCGCCGCCGTAGAATTCTGGCGACAGGGTCTCGACGAAAGCGAGGTCAACGCGCGGCTCACGGCCTCCATTCAGTATGCGAAGATCTCCGCCATGGAGTTTGATGAAGCTGCCGAGCTGATCACCGCGGCCACGAACACCATGGAGATCAGCGCGCAGCGCGCGGCGGACGTATTCGCATATCTGGGCGACGCCAGCGCCTCCGGTCCCGACGAGATCGGCATTGCCATGCAGAAGGCCTCCGCCTCCGCTGTGGAGTTCGGCCTGACCTTTGAGTGGCTGGGCGCGTACATCGCCACCATCTCCGAACAGACCCGGCAGGCTCCCGAGGTCATCGGCACTGCCATCAACTCCATCATGGCGCGCCTGCACTCCATCAAGGCCAAGGGCTACACCGAGGAGGACGAGACCAAGATCAACGACGTCGCCCAAGCGCTGGGGACGATCGACGTGGCGCTGCTGGACAACGAGGGCAACTGGCGCGCAATGTCCGACATCTTCTCGGATATCGCGGCGCAATGGGATACGCTGGACAGCAAGACCAAGAGCTACATCGCCACCACCATGGCCGGCACCCGCCAGCAGAACTACTTCCTCGCCCTGATGAACGATATGTCCAAGGGCGTCGAGGGCGGCAGCCGCGCGTATGAGCTCTACGCAGGCGCATTGAACGCGGCGGGTACTGCGGCACAGAAGTACGCGGTCTGGCAGGACTCGGTGACCGCTGCGCAGAACCGGCTGACCGCCGCCGCGGAATCCTTCTATGCCCTGCTGGATGCGGAGTGGATGAAGGACTTTTACAACGGCATGGCGGGCCTGGTGGAGGTCATCACTGCCGGCACAGACGCGCTGGGCGGCTGGAACCTGATGATTCCCGTCGTCGCTGCAGGCGTCGCAGGGCTGGTCGCCGTGGTCATCAAGGCGGCCGCAGCCATCAAGACGATGACGGCTGCGCTTTCTGCGGGATCGGGCATTGCCGCTGCCATGAGCGGAGGTTCCATCGGAGCGATCATCGCCGCCGTCGGCATGCTTGCCGCGGTGGTCACCATGATCGCAGGCGTATCCGCCAGAGCCGACGAGATCCGGAAGGTGGACTATGCAGGCACCATCCAATCGGTCTCCGGCTACCGGGACGCCGCGGAGGCGCTGGTCAGCGAGCTGGAGACGCTCGCGGAACGAACAGAGCTGTCCGCTGACGAGCAGTCCCGCGCGGATGAGATCATGCGCACACTGTCCGGAACCTCCCTTTCCATGAAAGCCGCGCTGGAAAACGGCGGAGAGGGCTTTGACACCCTGGGCGAAAAGGCCGCCGCTGCGCGCGGCGAGCTGGAAAGAACGGAGCAGGTGCTCCGAAGCCTGAACGCTGCGGACGCGCTGCAGAATCTGAGGGACGACGGCGGTTCCTATTCGAACGCCATTCGCGAGGCGCAGCAGAACCTGACCTCCGTGAGCCAGTACAGGGAAATTGCGGACGCCTATGCGCAGTTCATGGCCGAACATCCCGAAGGACTGTATGCGCAGAGCTACACCGGTCCCCACGGCATGTACGCAAGCAAGGACGAGAATTTCTACGTCTACGCAAAGAATCAGGCGGAGCAGCCCATGCCCGTCTGGTATTCAAGGGAGGACAAGGCAAGGATCCAGGCGGATCGCGACTTCTGGGCAGGCGTCGTATCGGAGATGGATGCGCTGGGGCTGGACTATGCCTCCTCGGTGGAGACGATCTCCAACAAGATGCTGGAGTTCGACATTGCGGCGGGCGCCTACGCCGAGGCCAATCGTCAGGCTTTGGAGGATGCCTGGCAGCCGGTGTTCGATGATCTCTACACCGTCATGACCGATGGCACCCAGTTTGCACAGCTGCCCTCCTTCATGCAGGACGCCGCCATCCGGTACTATGATGGGTTCATCGCCGGAATTGACCGGCAGGCGGAGCTGGCCGAGGGCGACCTGATGGCCATGGCCGCAGACCTGACCGGAAAGGTGGACGCCATGGCGGAATACGTCGACGCCCACGCGGACTTTGATGGAATCATCAAGCGCTTCGACGAATTGCTGGGCGGCGAGCAGACGCAGGAGACCGTGGACGAGCTCAACAGCCTGCTGCCCGTTGTCAACGAATTCATCACCGCCTACAACGCGCTGACGGAAACGACGGATGATGACATTCCGCTGTTCCCGGAGTTTACTTTGGACAGCCTGCGCCAGGCACAGCAGGAGATGGAGGCCACGGAGGAATCCATCGCTTCGCTGGACACCGATGAGCTCTACCGCAAGCTCGCCATCGCCCGCGAGGAGGCCAACCGCTTCGGCTCGGTGCTCGCCAGGCTTGGCGAAGGCGAGGGCCAGTTTGACAACCTCCATGATGCGGTGCTGTCCGTTGCCGAGGAGATTGCCGCAGGGCTGAACATCACCGACGCAAAGGTCATCGGCGAAATCGGCGACGCACTGCTGGAGGGACTCTACGAAACCTATCCCGGCATCGCCGACTATGTGGACACTGCGACCGGCATGCTGACGGACGGCTGGCAGGAGGGCGTGGCGAAGGCCGCCAATCCCTGGGCGGAGTTCTTCGACAAGGCGCGCCTGGAGGACGCGCTGAAGGCTGCGAAGAAGGACATGGCCTCTCTGGACGCCTCCGAGCTGTGGACGCAGCTGCTCGATCCGAACGGCATGGGGCTCTATGCCTACGCCGAGGACTGGGCGCGCAGGCTCCTGCCGGAGGGCACTGAGGAGGAAGTCATTGCGCTGGCGGGTCAGTTTGTGGACGCGTTTTTCGAGATGTTCGCCGACATCGACACGACCATCATGGACGCAAACGGCAGAATTGAAGCGGGCATGGACGGCGTTGTAGCGACCATGCGCGAAAAGGTGGCCGAGGCACAGCGGGAAGCGACCCAGCTGGAGACGGCCTACAATTCCCTGCACTCCGGACAGATTGCGCGCGACGAGGCGATTGCCGGACTGACCTCCATGGCCGGACTGGCGCGCAGCGGCGACAGCGCCGGCGTCCTTGGCGTCTTTGAAGGGATGTCCGCCGAAAGCATTCAGGCGATCACGGAGGCCATGCCCGAGCTGATCGACAGGCTTGTGGACGGAACCTGGGCTGCCGAGGACTTTGACGAAGCAATCCGTCGCATCGACGAGGTGGCGTCCAAAACCGGAAGCGACGCCTGGGCAGATTATCTCTCCGGAACCGCCGAAGGCATGAAATCCGACGCAGGCGCAATGAAGGAGGCCATGCGCTCGGTCATTGCCGAGGTTGCTGCCGCAGAGGACAAGACCGCGGCCTTTTACAGCGCGCTCACCCGCCTGGAGAGCGAGGGCATTGACATCGGCGCGCTGCTGGAGCAGTTCGGCACGCTGGCAATGCTGCTGCTCAACGGCGCGGCCAGCGCGGACGAGCTGTATACATCCCTTGACCGGCTGGGCGATCTGCGCAGCCTTCAGATCGATCTGGAACAGGCGGATTCGCTGTCCGCGGCCGCAAGGGCGATTGATCCCTCGAACGCTGCCTATGATCCCCTTTCGGCGCTGGATGCCTACGCGCTGCTGGAAGCGGAATATGTGGAGCTGACTGCGCTGCAGCGCGGTTCGGCGGAGTACATTGCCCGCGCCCGACAGCTGACGCAGGAGCAGACTGCAGCGGTCTACGAACAGGCGGCGGCCTACGGCGTCGTTTCTGATATTCAGGCGAAGTCCGCGCAGTATGCGGCGAATGCCCAGCGGGAGCGGCGATTTGACCGCGCAGAAGCAAACGGCTATGCGGGCGCCGTGTCCTATCTTGAGGACGCTGTGCGGCAGGCGGAGGAAAACGGCGAAGACGTCGTACAGGCATGGAACAATGCACTCGGCGATCTGGATGAAGCCGGCGTTCTCGAAGGCATGATTGCCATGTTCGGAGACATCTCCAATCTGGCGCTTGCCTGCGGCGGCGACGTGGCGAAGATCGTGGAAGGGATTTACGCCATGCAGGAGGCCGCCAATTCCACGACGCTCAGCGACATGGCGCAGTCCCTGCGCGAGGAGCGCGCAGCCAATGCAGCTGGCACGGATGGCTATCAGGATCAGATCGGCGCGCTGCTGGACGCCTTCGGCTCCGGCGGCACGGAGGGCGTTGAAAATGCCATGGCCGTATGGAACAGCTTCGATGAATCGCTGCGCCAGTCCATTGCCGAAACCTATCCCTCCCTCGTCATCGCACTGGACGACGCAAATCAGGCGGCAGAGGCGCTGAAAGAAGGTACGTCCGAGCTGGAAGGCGCGCAGGGTGACCTGTCCGACGCGTCCCGAAGCGCGGGAAAGCAGATCGACGCGCTGGGCAAGGAACTGAACAGCGCACAGAAGTCCTCCACGGCAAGGTATTTCAAGAATACCGCCGCTGCCATCGAGGATCTGAAGCATGGTGCGATCAGCGTCAGCGATGCATTCGGCGCCTACAACAAGGAGGCCGAGAAGGCCGTCAAGGCCAACGAGCAGTATCAGGCTGCGGCTAAGAAGATGGCGCAGGGCATGCAGGTTGCGACCGACGAAATCGACGTGCTGGCAGAGTATCTGGGCAACATCGATCCCGAGGTGCTTCTGGCGAACTGGGATCAGGTTGGGCCGATGATGGCGGCGGCGCTGGCGGAAGGCGAAGCGGCCTTTGACCGGCTGAACGAAGCTGCATTTATCTGCATCACCGGCACGTCGGTCGCGGATTTCTCCGCATTGACCAACGGCCTTGTGAGCGTCAAGAATCTGGCGGCGGAAACCGTACAGGCGCTGATTGCCACCGGCCAGTGGACCACCGAGACCATTACGCTGCCCCAGGAGGGCGCGCAGTGGGATCCGGTCTCCGGCACATGGACGCGCACGATGCTCAATACCAACCAGACGGTGCTGAAATACACCGGCAGCAATCCTTTGAGATCCGGCGGCGGCAGCTCCGGCTCCGGAAGCAGCGGCGGTGGCGGTGGCGGCAAGGGCGGCGGTGGCGGCAGCTCAAGCACTGAGGTCAGCAAATCCATCCAGAAGATGCTGGATCAGATGGACGAGGATCAGGGCTTCGAGGATCACTACCGGAAGATGGCGCAGCTCGCGCAGGGCTACCACGAAGCGCGTGGTGAGATCCAGGGCGTGATTCTCTACCTTGAGAAGGAACGCACGCTGGTTGCGGACAACACGGAGACGCTGCGCGGCTATGTGCGCACGCTGGAAACGCAGATTGAGCAGAAGCAGGCCGAGCTCGCCAAATACAAGGAGGGCTCAAAGAAGTACAAGCAGGCAGCTGTCGATCTGGAGGCGCTGCAGAGCGCGCATCAGCAGTACTCCGAGCAGCTGCTGGAGAACATGACCGACCTGGAGGAGCTGCAGGACCAGATCGAAGAATGGCACAATACCGTGCGTGAGATGGAGATCGACCTGCGGGAGCTGATCCACGATGCGATTCTGGATCGGGAGGCGCTGAACCAGCGGATGCTGGAGGGGCGCATCGATCTGGAAAACGAGCTGATGGACGTGCTGACGCGGCGATACGAAAAGGAGCGCGACGAGCTCATTGAGGTGGCGGAGCTGAAGCGCGAAGCGCTCAATGAGGAACTGTCTGCGCTGGACGAGCAGCTGGAGGCCCGGAAGAAGCTGAATGAGCAGCAGGATCGGGCAAAGCTGCTGGCGGAAAAGGAGGCGCAGCTCGCCAGAATCTCCGCCGACCCCACCCGGAAGAAGGAAGAACTGGCGCTTCGCGAGGAGATTGCAGAGCTGCGGGAGGAGCTGGCCTGGGAGCTTGCTGAGGAAGAGGTCAACGCCCAGAAGAAATCCATCGAAGCCCAGATTGACTCCATCGATGAATACATCGAATACGTGGAGAATTACTACGAAGAGCTGCTCTCCAACCCGCGAAAGCTGATCGAAGAGCTGCAGGAGCTGATGACACGCTCGGATGAGGAAATCCTCGCATGGCTGGAGGCCAATCATGAGGAATACGAGACTGCAACGGACGCAACCCGGGAGAGCATGCGCCTGGGCTGGCAGGTGATGCTGGACGACATGCGCGGATACACGCAGACCTATTGGGACGAAGTAGAAGAAATCATCGCCCAGGGCGACGACGCCATCATTGAATTTCTGAAACAGAACTCCGCGGACTACAAGGAGGCCGGACGGCTGCAGGCGGAGGCTTATGTGGACGAATGGAAGAAGAAGCTGCAGGAGCTGAAGGACGCGATGAAATCCGTGTCCGATTCGCTCAGCAGTGTAAAGTATACCTCCACCTCATCCACAACCAGCAGCAGCTCCGGCAGCTCCTCCAAAAGCGGCGGCAGTTCGGGGAGCGTGGCAAAGGTCACCCTCTACCAGGCAACCTATCCCGCCATCGGCTCTGCCAAAGGTGGAACGCTGAAGGGCTATGCGACGGCGGAGGAGGCGCAGAAGGCGGCGCAGTCCAAGATCAATTCCATCTGTCGAGAGCAAAGCGGCAGCAGCTCCAGCATGATCGGCGAATGGGCGCGCAGCCTGTACAGCCAGATCAAGGTGACGGCGTACGCCCGGGGCGGCCTCGCCAGCACAACCGGCCTGGCTTGGCTGGACGGTACAAAGCAAAAGCCTGAGCGGATTCTGTCTCCCTATCAGACGGAACTGTTTGAAGATCTGCTCCATACGCTGCACGCCATTCGCACCTATCAGGCGCCGGCCGCTGCGGTACAGCCCCGGCTACCGGAGTCTCAGCAGAGCGCGCTCCACATCGACAGCATCACCGTGCAGGTTCAAAGGCTGGAACGTGAGCAGGACTACGAGGAGATGGCCGAGCGCGTCGGGGAACAGATCATGGAAAGGGTGTCCAGGGGCATGGCTGTGGGCGGCGTCCGGCTGGGATGACCGCCCGGCCATATGCCGGAAAGGAGGACGATGGAAGGGTTTTCATTTGCGGGCGTTCATTCGGGCGCCTTTGGCTGTTGGCACATCCCGGATGCAAAGGAGCGCGGCGGCGGTATGGAGGATTACGAACTCAGCGAGCTGGTTCCGGAAAACCGCGACGGCGGCTACTATCTCGGCGTGCGCGCGAAGCCACGGGATTTTGAACTGAAGTGCTATTTTGAAGAAATCACAGAGACCCAGTAGGAAGGCATCTACCGCTGGCTGCGGCGCGGCACGCAGGGCGAGCTGGTTTTCGACGCGAGGCCCTATGTCTGCTATGACGCTGTGACCAGCAAGCGGATTGCCATCAGCCTGTACGATTCAGAGGCGGCGGACGGTAAAATCCGCTATAGCGGCACCTTTACCGCATACTTCCGGTGCCACAATCCCTTTGGAAGGCTGAAAAGAATCTGGCATGACGGCGACGTGAGCGAAAGCGAGCTGATTCACACCGGCGTGCTCCCCGCAGACATGAAGCCTGACATCCCGACTGCGGAAAGCCGGAACCTTCTGTTGTACAATCCCGGCACGGAGCGGGCGCAGACCGTGATCCGGATCGCCGGAGACGTCGGCAGCGGCCTGCTGATCCGCAATTTCACCACCGGCCAGCGCTGCAGCGTGGTTGGCCTGACTGCTGACAGTCTGCTGCCCGGAGCAGTGCTGGAGCTGGACAGTGCCATGGGCCAGACGCGGATTGCCCTGGGCGAAGATACGTCGCTGGCCTTTGCCCTGCACGACGAGGGGTACATTGAGCTGGCTCCCTGTACGCCCTTCGTTCGCTCCGTGAGGATTCGTCATGCAGCCGGGAGCAATGTGATTGCATCGGAGGGATGCTTCGCGGCGCACATGGAGGGACAGTTTCTGTATCTCGACGGCTGGAAAAAGCTCCGGCAGATCACCAGCGCCGACACGGCAATCCTCTCCGAACCCGCCGACCGCGACGGTGAAACGGATACGCCCATCGTGACCATGAACGAAATCGAACTGAGCGGCGATGGGCTTGCGCTCACCCGGCTGGAAATCGACTGCGTTCCCCGAATTCGCTGACGAAGGAGGTGTTTCCATTGGCGACCACGAGGTAGTCCATCCACGACATGAACCGGCAGAAGCTGTGCGAGTAGTATGACTCGGAGCTCCGGCCGGAGGGGCAGGCCTACGACCTGACCATTACCACGGAAATCAGCGGCTGGAAGGAGCTGACGTTTTCACTCCCTCAGACCGTCAATGGGAAGCGGAACTTCCGCTGGGACTACATCCGAAGCGGCTATCTGGTGCGTCTGGAGCGGGACGGCACGTGTGACTGGTTCCTGCTCAACGCGCCGAAGCGATCCCACAAGGGCCTGACCGTCAGCGCGACCATCACCTGTCAGCACATCTGTGCACAGCTCTCGAAGAAGAACCTGTACCTCAGCTTCGACGACGGGAACGGCGTCGGTACCGCGCAGTTTCTTTTGGAACAGATTCTCCGGAACACCGGCTGGCGGCTGGACTTCTGCGAGACCTTCTACGAGCAGGACGGCGAAACCGAAAAGGTGCGCTCAATCAAGTCGGAGGGAAAACGCGGCGCGTATCTTCTGATCTCTGATGTGTGCAAGCTGTTCGGCGCGCGGCCGGTGTTCGACGGCGATTCGCGAAGCGTGCGCGTCTGTTCGCTCAACCGCTATGAGGATCTGCTGGAGCTCAGCTTCGGAAAGAATCTGACGGCAATCGACCGCAAGGAGGACGCCGAAAACATCGTCACCCGGCTGTACGTCGAGGGCGAATACAGCGATTCCGGCTATGTGGGCATTGACGAGGTCAATCCCACGGGGCTTCCGTTTCTGCTGGATTTCTCCTATTTCAGGGAGCTGGGCGTGTTCACGGACGCGCATCAGGCCGCGCTGGACGCATACCTGAGGGATGTCCGCACGGCCAAGGCCGACAGCTCGGAAACCGCCGCGCAGCTGATTGAGATGGACGGACAGCTCAACAGCCTGTGGGGCCAAGTGGACTATGTGCTGTATGTTCTGGAGGGCGGAGCCGCCAAACGCATCATTCCCGGCGGCGACGCAACGGATGCGCAGACGGAAATCGGTGACGAGGACGTCGTAACCGTGCTGCTCTCCGACGGCACGCACCGGGAGCAGACCGGGCCCACCTTTGAAGCGGACGCGCAGTATGCGGTCAAATGGATTCAGCGGGCGTCCGGCGTCATTGGCGGCAGGGAGGTCGCCATTGAAGCGAAGCGCTCCAGCATTCAGAGCCTGTACCGCCAGTATGAAAAGGAGACGGATGAAACCAAACGGCAAAGCCTGCTGGATCAGATTGCAGCGTTGGAGGATGGGATTGCGCAGCTTTATGCGGGAACGGACGCCGACGAAGGCCTCTATGCGCTGATGCGAAGGGCTGTTCTGCTGGCGATCGATCGCGACGATCTGCGACAGGTCTACGAAAACTCCCTCTCCGGACAGGAGGCGATCGAAAACCGTTTTGCGGAAGCCATGGGCGACATGCTGATTGACGGCTACTGGAGCAACACCAGCTACGCGCCCGGCCAGGAGGAACTGCTGTACCGCGAGGCGTGCGAGGTCATGGAGCATCTGGCGAAGCCCACCGTCTCCTACACGGCGAGCATTCAGAACCTCTCGGGCGTCAGCGGCTATGAACAGGAGCGCTTCACACTGGACGCCGCGCTGCGGATCCGGGACGAGGCGCTGTCGCTCAACGACATGGCCTACATCACCAAGCTGGTTGAACACCCTGGAGAGCCGGAGAAGGACGCGGTCACCATTTCCAACGATCTGACGCAGATCGGCGGCGTGTCGCTGGACAGCGTCATCAGCCGGATCACGGGCATCGCGGAACTCATCAATCAAAAGAAGGCGCTCTACGATCGGTCCCGGGTAATTACTGACCAGGGCTCCATTCCCGCGCAGAGGCTGGAGGGCATGATCGACGTGTAGAAGACGCGGCTCACCTCCAGCGTCTCCAACTGGTACACCGATGAGAACGGCAATCTGATTCTGGAGGCGGTGAACGGGACAAGCGCCATGCAGCTGTGCGGCGAGGGCTTTATGATCGCCAGCAGCAGAAACGACGACGGCAGCTGGGACTGGCGCACCTTCGGCACCGGCGAGGGCTTTACAGCCGACCTGATCGTGACCGGCTTTCTCTCCGCCGACCGCATTCAGGCCCACTCCATCACGGCCAACCATCTCTCGGCAGACGTGGGACAATCGCTGGATCTTTCCAGCAACAGCTCGATCCGGATGACCGTGGAGAGCGCGGCGCTGAAGGCCGTGGGCTACCGGGTGGAGATCTGTTCCGAGCACGGCGACGTGCTTTCCGACAGGGTGCCCTCCACGACGCTGCGTGCCCGGGTCTGGCAGGGCGGCACGGAGGTTACGGACGGCATCGACGCCTCGCGCTTTGTCTGGACGCGCCAGAGCAGCGACGAAACCGCAGACCGGGTGTGGAATGCGGCGCATACAGGTGTGAAGGAAATCACGCTCACCACAGCGGACGTACTCTACAGCGCAAATTATTCCTGCGATCTCCTCGAAGCATGATCATCGCTTCTTCTGATGCATGGCATTGACGGCATGAGCAAATCATGATATAATGTGACTATGAGAAGCGAACGGAGGTGTTTTTCATGGAAATGATTCGGCCATCGGCGGATCTTCGCAACCATTACAGCGAGATTTCCAAGACCTGCCGGGAGAGTCGCCAGCCGGTGTACATTACGGTCAACGGCCGCGGCGATACGGTACTGCTGGGACTTACAGAGTATGAACAGATGCGCGCAGAGCTTGAACTGCTGCGCACGCTTTCTGAGGCGGAGGAGGATGTGCGCGCCGGTCGCGTTGCACCCATCGAGGACACGTTTGGCGGCATCCGCGAGGCGCTGCTTGCCCGGAAACGGGACGGAGGATCTGACGGAAAATGAAATACAGAATCCTCCGAACCGACAAGGCGAACGACCAGCTGTATTCCATACTCCAATATATCGCCGAGGATTCAGGCAGCGTGGATATTGCTCTGAATTACCTGGACATTCTGGAAGCTGAAATCAAAAAGCTGGAGACCGCGCCCCACATGGGCAGCTATCCCCGATACAGTATTCTGCGAAAGCAGGGCTATCGGGTGCTGATCGTCCAGCGGCACCTTGTGTTCTACAAGGTGGATGATGAAAAGCGGGAAGTAATCATTTACGCTGTCGTAGACTCCCGACAGCACTATGTCAACCTGATCTAATAGGAACCCAAAGCGTCCTTTGTTCTGCAAAGGGCGTTTTTTCGTGAGGAGGCGAATCTATGGCAATTATCGCAACGGGCAGCAAGACGATCATCGACCTGACGGACGGAAAATCCTAGTCCGTCCATCTGGGGAGCAATCAGCCGCGAACGCAGATCCGCGACGTCAACGCCGGGACCTTTGTGCCGGACTGGACGAGCACAGCGGGCAAGCTGGTCATCACTCCCGTCATCTATGCCAACCAGGCGGCGATTCCCCTGACGAGCGCCGCGCTGTCGATCACATGGAAGCGCCGGGAGGGCTCGGCCAATGAAGCGGCGCTGACTTCGGGCGAAACGGTGAGCGGCAACATTCTGACCGTATCGGCCAATCAGCTTTCCGCAATTTCCAGCGGTCTGATCACCTACATCGCATATGTGACCTGGACCGATCCCGACAACGGCGTTCCGGTCAACGCCACTGCGGACATCAGCTTTGCGCTGGTATCCACCGGCGAAAATGCGAAAACCGCATGGATCGGCGGAGAGCAGGTGTTCAAGTATGCTGCGGGCAGTACGACCTCTGTGCCGGCGCAGATCGAACTCACCGCCAATCTGCAGAATGTTACCATGAGCAGGTGGCAGTACAGAGCAGCAGATGGCACGTGGACGGACTATCCCACCACCAGCGACAATTCGAGCATCACCGGAACCACGCTGATCGTCAAGCCGACGCACGGAATCTGGGTCGGCGACGCCGCGACCCTCCGCATCGTCACGAGCGACGCCAATATTGGCGATACGACCAGCATCTACAAGGTTTCCGATGGTGCGGATGGCAGCACAGGCGCAGCGGGACAGAGTGCGCCGGTTGCCTTTCTCTCCAATGAGAACATCACCTTTGCGGGCAATGTCTCCGGCCAGGTCGCTGCGATTACCAGGACCTGCAATGTCGTGGCCTATCGGGGAACGACCAAGGTCACGCCCACGGTGGGCTCCGTGACGGGCGCGCCGACCGGCATGACGGTCACCGTGGGCAGCGCGACGGCAAACGAGATTCCGATCTCGATCGCCATTGCCGCGAACGCGACGCTCGGCGGCAGCGGTCCTCAGCAGGGAACGCTGTCCGTTCCCGTCACCGCGCCGGTCAGCACCACGCTGAAAATCGCCTGGAGCAAGGTCAACACGGGTGCGACTGGGGCAGCCGGGCAGAATGCGGTGGTGTTTTCTCTGTATGCCCCGTCGGGCACGGTGTTTGTCAACGGCGAGGGCAGCCTTGTCATTCAGACGGCAGCCTATGACGGTTCCACGCCCATTTCCAGCGGCGCAACTTACGTCTGGGCAAAGTATGCCAGCGGCAGCTGGACGACCATCTCCGGACAGACCGGAAGCAGCCTGACGGTTGCAGGCGCTGACGTTGCCGGCACGGCCAGCTACCGCTGCACCATGACCTACGGCGGCAAAACCTATCAGGACATTATCACGCTGATTGACAAGACGGACAACTATCAGCTGGACGTCGATTCCACGGCGGGAGACGTCTTCAAAAACAGCGTCGGCGAGAGCGTGCTCATCGCCCGCCTCTGGCAGAACGGCGCCGAGGTGGATGCATTGAAGAGCACGACCTATGCCACTGCCGCGCCTGCGAGCCCTGCGACGGGTGATTTCTACTACCGGATCACCAAGTCCACGCCGCAGATGGCGCTGATGCGCTACTCCGGCTCCGCCTGGACTGACGTTACGAGCAACGCCACATACGGTCATGCCCGAACCTATACCTGGTACCGCCGGGACAAGGACGGCAATCCGCTGGATGACGGTGCAGCATTTGCCACGGGAAAGACCATCTTTATCGATGGCGACGACGTGGACAACAAGACGGTCTTTGTCTGCGAGGTGGAATGATGATCGCACAGGCACAGAAGACGATCGTGGATCTCAACGATCCCATCCAGCAGGGGACGGCTCCGGCCGCCCCTGTGACCGGGATGCTCTGGTAGGACACTTCCCAGTCCCCATCACAGCTCAGACGCTATACGGGCAGCGAATGGGAGCTGGTCAACGAGGTGCAGATCGGCGGCGTAAACCTGATCGCAGGCAGCGCCAGCCATACCCTCACGGCGGCGGATGCAGACACCTATTGGGTGGCGGCGGATGAGCTGATGCGCGGAGGCAGCTACACCTTTTCCGTGGACGAGGTTCGTCTGACGGCAGGCACGGCGACGGGCGCGAGCTGGGCGCTGGTCAATCAGAACGATGGCGCGGTGAATCAGAGCGGCACGCTTGCGTTCTCAACGGACCGGCAGACGGCGCAGTTTACGGTGCCCGCAGCAGACGGCAACTGGTCGCTGTATCTGTACGCGGGAATCCGCGGCGCCACAAGCGGCAACACGGTCGTCTACGTTCGATCCATGCTGGAGGAGGGCGACGTCGCCACCAGCTGGCGCGCTGCTCCGGAGGATACGGCCAATCAGATTGAACAGCTGATGGGCAGCATTTCCGGACTGGACAGCACGCTGGAGAGCCGCGTCCGGGCATTGATCGACTCTATGGAGCTCTCGGGTCAGTTCGCCAGCGCAGAGGATTTTCTCAACGCGCTGAAGGACATCGAGCTGATCCGAAGTGAGCTGGCGCAGACGGACAGCAATCTGACGCTGACCTTCAGCCGCCTCGCCGCCGCCGAAAACGGAATTGCCCAAATGTTCTCCTATTTTGAATTCGGCGACGACAACGGCACGCCCTATCTGGACATGGGCAGTTCCGCATCCAGCGTGAAGATGCGATTGACCAATACGCGCCTCACATTCGTGCAGGCGGGCACGGAGCTGGCCTATTTCAGCGACAACAAGCTGTACGTCACCCGCCTGGAGGCCAGAGAGCAAATCTCCATTGGAACGGCGGAGAACGGCTATCTTGACATGGTGACCACGCCCACCGGCGTGGGCTTCAAATGGAGAACCTGACAGAGAGGTGAACGAAATGCCCACATTTTCGACAACAGCCAGTGAGCTGAAGTATGCTTCCGGTTCCTCCTGGTCGTCCGGCAAGGCGCGCCAGGGCGTGTATTCCAGCACGCGATACGAGGGCGCGATCAACTTTTCCGGCTAGGCCGGTCTGAGCTTCTCCAATATCGCCATCTCCCAGATTCAGATGAATGTGACCTTTGGCCCGGCAGGCGGCGATTCACGCAAGAACCTGACCTTCTACAAGGCGACGAAGAACAGCATCTCCGGCAGCATCGCCTCCATGCGCGGCGACAGCATCGGCGCGATCTCCGTGGAATACGCCTACGATCGATCCACGACGCTGACCTTCAACAGCAGCACCAATGCCGGCATCTTTTCTACGCTGCAGGCCTACTTTGCAGCCGGCAATCAGGTGCTCATCATCTACGTTCCCACCACGCGGGGAACCTATTCCGGCGGATATTGCTACGATTACCTGTCCGTGACCGCCGCTTCGCTGACGATTACCTACGAATACCTGCAAAGCGATGGTTCGCTGGCCTCTGCCAGCGTGGCGGCAGGAAGCGCTGCGAAGCTGAACATCACTGCCTACAACACCGCGTACAGTCACAAGGTCACATGGAGTTTCGGAAGCCATACCGCGATGCAGGCCATCGCGTCCGGGACGGCGTCCGCCTCCTACACAATCCCGCTTTCGTGGTTGGATGTGATTCCCTCCGCAACGTCCGGCGCTGCATCCGTTTCTCTGGAGACATAGGATGCCGGTGGAAACTCCCTGGGAACCTACAGCTATGGCTTCACCATCACCGCACCCGCGAGCGTCGTGCCCACGATTTCAAGCGTAACGGCAGCTCCGGTCAACGACAACAGCGTGCTCGCCGGCTGGGGTATCTACGCCTACGGCAAGTCAAAGGCGACGCTGAAAATCAATGGTGCGGCGGGCGCCTATGGCTCTACCATCAAATCGTATTCGATCACCACCGACCCTGGCATCGGCAGCGCATCGTCCTCCAGTCTGACGACGTCTACGATCTACAAGACGGGAACCATTACGGTGACTGCCAAGGTCACGGACTCCCGCGGACGCAGCGCTACCCAAAGCACGACCTTCTCCGTTTATCCCTACGGCAGCCCCTATTTCTCGTCCATCGAAGCCTATCGCTGTACCAGCAGTGGTGCGCGTGACGAAGTCAATGGCACCTATGCCCGGTTGCTGGTCAGCTTCGCCTGTTCCGCACTCAGCGGCAGCAACAAGGTAACCGGCCAGGTCGTGCTGGCGCAGGTGGGCGGCAGCTATACGACATCTGCCACGCTGACCAGCGGAACTGCATTGATCCTCGGCGACGGAAATCTTGCCGTAGATGCGACCTATAAAGCGACGCTGACGCTGACGGATACCGTGGGAACCGTGTCCAGCTATGTGGTGGAGATCAGCTCCGCGGCATACATCATGCATGTCAAGAAGGGCGGCAAGGCGATTGGCTTCGGCATGGCGGCCGGTGAAGACAATACCGCCTCCTTTGGCTGGGCGGTAAAGCTCAGCAATCCACTGGAGGTTTCGCAGGGCGGTACGGGCGCATCATCCGCTTCATCAGCGTGTTCAAATATCGGCGCAGTCAAAAAAGCCGGTGACACGATGACCGGGAATCTTTCCATCCAGACAAGTCTGTATCCGTCGCTGTATCTGCTGCCCACCTACAACGGAACCACAAATAGGACAGTGTTCGAGGGCTCTTATGCAGGCGCTTCATCCTTTTCCGCCTGGCAGGACAGCACTGGCAACAACCGCCGCATGCTGGAGGTGCGCAACGCTGCCTACCAGTCCAGCCGGGATTATGCCGTCGTTCTGCGCGATGTAGTGGATGGCAGCTATTATACTTATCGCGTTTTCCATGCAGGAATGGCTACGCCCGTGCCCATTGCCAACGGTGGTACGGCGGCGTCCAGCGCCAAGGCGGCGTTGATCAATCTGGGTATTTTCTATGCGGATGAGCTGCCCGAGAGTGGCACGGATGGGCAGATCTGCCTTGTCCCAGTCTGATTGGCGGTGATGGAATGGCAACATTTACGGCAACCGCCAACAGCAGCTCCACCATCGGCTACGCACAGTACGGCTCAACCAGCTGGAATACGGGTACCTCCAACGGCGCCTGTCAGGGCGCTTATCAGGGGACCACGGCCAGCAAGTCCCGTGTGGGCGTTATGGTCTTCTCCGGCGCAGGCAGTACGTTGAAGGGAAAGATCATCACGCAGATTGCACTGAAGATCACCTGCTCGTCAGCCGGATCGAGCAGCACATCCAAGATACTGTCCTTTCGCAGAGCCAACT
>JBJEUF010000146.1:0-7413 GCA_051883695.1 Aristaeellaceae bacterium | reverse complement strand
GGACACGGCCCGGGAGGATAGGTCGCTGCCGGTTACCTCTTTGAAGCATCTCGATTGAGGTGCTTCTTTTCATTTTCGCGCGGTTGGTTTATTTCGGCACGGATCATGTTGGGAAACAGTTTCTGCAACCCGCATCACGAACACGGCACAGGCATCATCGACGCCATGATAGGACATCGGTCATGGTTGGCTGACGCTGTTTGTCTAAATCTTTCTTTTCGCAGCTTATTTTGCATGAAATCCCTCTCCATCTGCGTTATGATGTATGCGTAAGGAGGTGGATGTCATGTACATGGATATGGACAGCATTCTGTTTGAGGCAGAGGAGGAGCTGCGGAAGGCAGAACAGTGGTGCTGCAGCGCCGAGGAAAGCGAAAGGCTCCGTGAGGAGATGTATCTGCTCTATGGCTGCTGGGCGGACGATGCTGCGCGCTCCGGACTTCTTGGTCATGTACGGGACATTGACCGGCAAACCGTATACGCGGCATAATACTGATTCTCAGTAAAATGTTTCGTTCGCACAGCGCCTTTCCGCCCTGGAGTGTGCTTCGTTCATCTATGCCAGAACGAACAACGCGCCGCGCTCGATGACATATGAAGTATTAAGGACATCACATCAACCGCATATCTGCATTTGAACGGGGGGAAGCGGATGGATTTCCGGATACGTCGCGTAGAGCGGGGAGATGCCCAGACATTGGCAGGCATACAAACTTCCAGCTGGAAAACTGCTTTTCGTGGCATCATCGCTGACAACGATTTGGAAAGACTCACGAACCTTGATAGGGCAACCGTAATGTATCATCGTCTGTTGGCTGAGGAAAAAGGGAACGGATATATCGGTGAAGTAGATGGAAAAGCACACTGCATTGCCTATTGGGATAGCTCAAGAGACGCGGATATGCCGCAATATGCGGAGATCATCTGCATTCACAGCCTTCCGGACAACTGGCGAAAAGGCTTTGGCACACAGATGATGAACCGAGTTCTTTCCGATATTTCACAATCCGGTTTTGAAAAGGTCATGCTGTGGGTGTTTGCGGAGAATACCCGTGCCAGAGCGTTCTATGAAGCAAATGGGTTTCATCCGACAGACAGAATGAAGCAAGCCTTGGGTACAATGGAAATCTGTTATGAAAAAGCACTGTGATGGATCAATCCCGTTTGTGAGTAATATTTTGCGGAGGGCCTATGCTCCGGCTGTATCAACCAACCTATCATGACCTGTGGTTCCGGCAATCCATGATGGCGGATGAAGAAACCATGTCCTATAATCACGCCTGGGGAGGTACCATTCCCTTTCCGGAAGAAAAGTGGAGGGGCTGGTATGACCGCTGGATTGGCAACGATGATGGGAAACGGTTCTATCGATATGTGACAAGGGAAGACGGGGTTTTCGTCGGAGAGATCGCCTATCATGATGACGATGAGCTGGATGGATATGTCGCAAACGTCATCATCCATGCGAAGTTCAGGGGCATGGGCTTTGGCGGACAGGCGCTGGAGCTCTTGTGCGCGGCCGCAAAAGAGAATGGGATTGCCGTTCTGTACGACGATATCGCGCTTGATAATCCGGCAATCGATCTGTTTGCCCGTCACGGTTTCAGGGAGAAATACCGAACGGATGAGATCGTCCTTCTGATGAAATCTTTATGAAATCCGGCTGATCAGACAGGCGCAAGGGTGCATTTCGCTACGGGGTCAGTCCGGAAATGCGCGCAGACCAAAACGCCCCGGATACAGGACGTCCGGGGCGTTTTGCCTTGCGTTCCAAAAAGAAATTCCATTTCACTGCCTTGCGGGAATGCAGGCACGGAAAATCAATGCGTCAGCAGCAGCATGGCGAGGAACAGCGCGGCGATGATCCAGGTGCCGACCCTGATCTCCCGAACCTTGCCCGTGCAGGCCTTGATGGCAATGTAGGAAAGCAGACCGAAGCAGATGCCGTAGGAGATGTTGTAGGTGAAGGGCATCATGGCGAGGGTCAGGAAGGCGGGAACCGCATCGGAGGTGTCCTCCCAGTTGATGCTTTTCACGCCGGACATCATCAGCACACCCACGTAGATCAGCGCGGCGGCGGTGGCGCAGGAGGGGATCAGCTGCGCGACGGGGGCCAGGAACATGGCCACAAAGAACAGCGCGGCGGTGACCATCGCGGACATGCCGGTGCGTCCGCCCTCGGCGACGCCGGACGCCGACTCGACGAAGGTCGTGACGGTCGAGGTGCCGCAGAGTGCGCCGCAAGTGGTGGCGACTGCATCCGCCAGCATGGCCCTGTTCATGTTGGGAATCTCGCCGTCCCTGTTCAGCATGTTGCCACGGGCGCAGGCGCCGTAGAGCGTGCCGATGGTATCGAACATATCCACCATGCAGAAGGCCAGGGTGGTGGTGGCGATGGTCAGCGCGGCATTGGCAGCGCCGTGCGCCTCAATGAAGGGCGCGAAGTTGAAGCCCTCGGTCAGGACCTTCAGGAAGGCCTGATCGAAGAACTCGCCAAAGGCGGCGACGGGGCTTGTCATGGACAGCTGAACCGCGAAGTCCGCCACGGTCACATAGCCCAGCAGGTAGTACAGCACAGCGCCGCCCACGATGCCGATCAGCACGGCGCCCTTGACCTTCCGATGGGACAGGATGGCGATGGCCAGCAGTGCGACGATCGTCACCGCCATGGGCATGATGACGGCCCAGTTGCCTTCCCGAAGCAGGTTGAAGGAGCCCAGCGTCACGCCGGTGGAAGAATCCTTGGCAACGATGCCCGCGTTCTGCAGCCCCAGGAAAGCGATGAACAGGCCGATGCCTGCGGGAATCGCCGTGCGGACGGCTTGGGGAATGGCCTGGAAGATCAGCCTGCGCAGGCCGGTCATGGTCAGGACGATGAACAGCACGCCGTCAAAGAGCACCAGCACCAGCGCATTGGCGTAGCTCATGCCCAGACTGACCACGCAGGTGTACACGAAGTAGGCGTTCAGGCCCATGCCGGATGCCTGCGCCAGGGGCAGATTGGCCAGCAGGCCGATGGCCAGCGTTCCGACAACGGCGGAGATGGCGGTCGCAATGTAGATGGCGTTGTAGGAAACGCCCAGGACGCTGGTGCCGTCACCAAAGGGATTGGCGAACATGTTGGCGTTCACCATCAGGATGTACGCCATGGCGAAGAAGGTCGTCAGACCTGCCATGATTTCCGTGCGCAGGCTGCTGCCCCTGGCGGTGTAGCCAAAGAAGCGATCCGGCGCGGTGACTCTGCTTTTGGACATGTGATTTTCCTCCCTGTATCAGGATTCTCCTTTTCTGCGCTCCGGGCGGAGCGGCCTGTATCCTATTATAGCACAAGAACAGAAGAAAGACCATATCCTGAGGATGATGAAGCGGATGGCAGAATGTCGAAATATGTCCGTTGACTTCTGTGCCTGTCGGCATTATAATAGAACGATCAAACTGAAACCGGGGGGAAGCATGGGCGGATTGAATCATGTGCGGGCGTGGATTCGGCAGAGGGTCGGAGAGGTCGTTGGGGATGACGAGAAGCGTTTCCGCCTGCAGCTGATCTGGGTATACCGGATTATTGCGGTCACCGCGTTGGCGATGGCGCTGATCAATACGATTACGGGGGAATTCACGTTTGTTTTGCCGACGGTGGTCTTTGGCGTGGTGTGCGTCATCTGCTCCGTGCTGATCGAAAGGCATCAGCGCTGGAAATGGCGGCTGGTGGCTGCACTGATGGCTGTGGTGACCGTGTATTTCGGATATCTGATTATGACCGGCGGTCCGGATGGATTCAGCCCCACCTGGATCTGCATTGTGCCGCCGGTGGCACTGCTGATGCTGGGCCGCAGGCAGGGCGGAGGGACTTGCCTGATTCTGTTTCTGCTGCTGGTTTTCCTGATGTGGACGCCATGGGGACGCGGGATGCTGCAATATGCGTATTCCAATGAATATCTTTTGCGGCTGCCGCTGGTATATACGGCGGCCTTCTGGGTCAGCTGGTTTCTGGAATATGTGCGCGAAGCCACGCGGAAGAAGCTGGATGACACGCAGCGCAGCCTGGAGCACCTGTACCGGCATGATGCGCTGACGGGCGTCATGAACCGCTACGGATTCAATGAACACATCGCGCAGGCGGTCAATGAGCACCATCCCGAGGGACTTGCGCTGATGATTGTTGATCTGGACGATTTCAAGCAGACGAACGATCGCTATGGGCATCAGGCGGGCGATGTGGTGCTCAGGCAGTGCGCCGAAACGATTGAGAACCTGATGCGGGAGCATGGACAGGTGAGCCGCTGGGGCGGCGAGGAGTTCGCCGTGCTGCTGAACCGCGCGGAGAATGCGCAGGCAGAAGCAGAGCGTGTCAGGCTGGCGGTGGAATCCATGCAGGCGACCCATGGCGGCGTGGTGGTTCCGGTGACGGTCAGCATTGGCCTGACGGTCTGTGCTGCCGACGAGCCCATCGACGCGGAGCGGCTGCTGACCCTGACGGATCAAAGCCTGTATTATGCCAAGATGCACGGGAAGAATCAGGTTGCGACGTGCGGGTATACGCCGTCCGCGGCTTGACGACAGGAGGTGCGGGGAATGCCCTTTCGCTGGGGAATCATGGGCGCGGGAAGCATCGCGGGGAAATTTGCGGAGGCGGTGCGCCTTTTGCCGGACTGCGAGGTCGCGGCGGTGGCATCCCGGGATGCGGACCGCGCGGAAGCCTTTGCCCGCAAGCATCGGATATCCGGGGTCTGTCTGGGATATGAAACGCTCCTGAGGGAGGTACATCCAGACGCGGTTTACATCGCCACCCGGACGGATGCCCACGCCGCTTTGACCCGGCTGTGCATCACCCATGGCATACCGGTGCTTTGCGAGAAGGCGATGTTCACCAATTCCGCCGATGCGCGGGAAATCCTTGCCCTTGCCCGGGAGAAGGGCGTATTCTGCATGGAAGCCATGTGGAGCCGTTTCCTGCCTGCGGTGCGGGAGATGAAGCGCCGCGTGGAGGCAGGCGATATCGGGGAGGTCTGTTATGCGGAGTTCGCCGTTGGCTGGCGGGCGCCGGAGGATCCCGCGAACCGCTTCTTCGATCCGGCGAAGGGCGGCGGCGCGGCCTATGACCTGACGGTCTATTCGTATGAGCTGGCGGACTTCTTCCTTGGTCAGCCGGATGCGTCGCTGCAGACGAGCGTGGTCTGGGGGGAAACGGGCGTGGATGTGACGGAGAACGTGCTCGTCACCTGGACAAACCGCAAGCCTGCCTGTATGGCGGCACTGTCCGGCAGCATTGTGGCCAATCTGGATGAGCGTGCGGTCCTGTATGGCACACGGGGCACCCTGTATATGCCCCGGCCGCACATGGCGGAGGGCTTCACCCTGCGCCGCGCGGACGGCACGGTGGAGGAATGGCGGGACGAAGCGACCGTCAACGGCTTTGTGTATGAGGCGGCAGAGGTCATGCGCTGTGTGAAGGCCGGGCTGCCGGAAAGCCCGACCGTGCCCCATGACCTGACCGTCCGGTGTGCGGAGATGTTCGACGCAATCAACGCTGCGAAGCCATAAAGAATGCACCGCCGGAGGGTTCTGCTTCCGGCGGTGTTCTGCATGACAGGCTCCCTTGACGGGGGTCATAAGGGAGAGAGGACGGTGAGCGGCGGATGAAGAAGATACTGGTTTCGGGGCTTGTCAATACGGAAACCACGGTGCGGGTCCGAAAATTCCCCATTGACTACTACCCGATTGATTACCCGTTCTTCGGTGTGCACACCCGCGTATCGGGTGTGGCGTACAATCTGGCGAAGGCTCTGCGCACGCTGGGGGATGACGTCCGGCTGCTGACGATGACGGGCAAGGATTTCGGTGCGCAGTACATCCTGCATGAGATGGCGTCCGCCGGGATCGGGACGCAAAATATCAGGGAGACGCTGCGGGAAACGCCGGGCTCGGTGGTGCTCTACGACGAGGAAGGAAGACGCCAGATCTACTGCGATCTGAAGAACGTGCAGGAAACGGACTATGACTTCGACGAGGCCTCCATCCGGCAGAGCGACGTGGTCATCGCCTGCAACACGAACTTCAACCGGGCGCTGCTGCATCGGGCGAAGGAAGCCGGAAAGCCGATTGTCACGGATGTGCACGTGCTCGGGGATATCGGGGATCAGTACAACCGGGAGTTCATGCAGTATGCGGATATCCTGTTCCTGAGCGATGAGAACATCCGCACCGATTACCGGGCGTTCCTGACGGAAATCGAGCGGCGCTACGGAAATGCCATCATCGTGCTGGGGATGGGCAAAAAGGGAGCCATGATGTATGTCCGGGAAGAGGACAGGTTTGTTGAGCTTCCGGCGGTGACTGTGGGCCCGGTGGTGAATACCGTCGGCGCGGGCGACGCGCTGCTCAGCGCCTTTGTGCATTTTTTCGCAAAGGGCAATGCCCCGGTGGAGGCGCTGAAAAAGGCGGAGCTGTTCGCCTCGTACAAGATCGGGTATGACGGCGCGTCCAGCGGATTTGCGGACGAGGAGACCATTGAAGGGCTGAACAGGCAGGAACGGTGGTAACGATAGGGCGTGAATCCGGGCGGTGCAATGCGGAAAACTGCGCATTTTGCTTGCCAAAAGGGCCGGGCGATGCTATAATAAACGCTGACGCAAATTCAGCCAGTCAACTGGTTTTCAGTCCGAAAGGAGCAAGCGATATGAAGGAAATCACCTCCGCGCAGCTGCGCGAGATGTTTCAGGCTTTCATGGAGTCCAAGGGACATCATCGCATCCAGTCTGCCTCCATCATTCCCGAGAATGATCCCACCGTGCTGTTCACCACCGCGGGCATGCATCCGCTGGTGCCCTACCTGATGGGCACGCCCCATCCCGCCGGCACCCGTCTGACCGACGTGCAGAAGTGCATCCGCACCGGCGATATCGAGGAGGTCGGCGACGCGAGCCACCTGACCTTCTTCGAGATGCTGGGCAACTGGTCCCTGGGCGACTACTTCAAGAAGGAAGCGATCAGCTGGAGCTGGGAGTTCCTGACCAGCCCCGAGTATCTGGGTCTGGACAAGGATAAGCTGGCCTTCTCCGTTTTCGCGGGCGATGCCGACTGCCCCCGCGATGAGGAGGCTCATGATCTGTGGCGTTCCATGGGCGTGGCGGAGGATCATATCTTCTACCTGCCCAAGGAGAACAACTGGTGGGGCCCTGCCGGTCAGACCGGCCCCTGCGGCCCGGATACCGAGATGTTCATCATCCGCGACAAGGCGCCCTGCGGTCCCAACTGCTCCCCTGCCTGCTCCTGCGGCCGGTATCTGGAGATCTGGAACGACGTGTTCATGCAGTACAACAAGCAGAAGGACGGCACCTTCCTCCCGCTGGAGAAGAAGAACGTGGATACCGGCATGGGTCTGGAGCGCACCATCTGCGTGCTGACGGGCAAGAA
>JBJEUF010000145.1:0-7472 GCA_051883695.1 Aristaeellaceae bacterium | reverse complement strand
ATGATGGGGTTGGTGGGGGCGTGATTTTTGTGGGCGGTTGCGGAGGGGACCCTAGTTATACAGTACATATAACATATACCGTATAGAAAAAGATAGGGAGACGGTGTGTCAGTGTGCCAACTGTGTCATGGCATCCGGGATGCGGATGGAGCACAGGCAAGCGCAGAAAAGGCGCTGGCAAAGGGCTGATGACAAGCAGTGAAAAATGCCAGCGAAAAAGGGCACACCCCCTCTGGTATGCCCTCTATGGAAGCCAGGCAGGTTATTTCGCATCCTCCTGCACAAGCGTATTCGCCTTTCCAAAGGTTGTCTCCAGCGCTGACAGGAGGTTCTTTTCCGCATTGTCCTCCTGCGCATTCCCCGCGCCCGCAACGCCCGCCCGGAAGCTGCTCTCCACACCTGCGGCCTCCGTCAGCGCCTCCGCGACCGCCCTCCGCTTGTCCTCCTTGTTCAGCGCGACGGCGAAGAAGTCCATCCCCACCGGGGCTTCCCAGAGGTAGCAGGTCCCATCGCAGCCGACATAGCGCCCCTGCGTCAGGAAGGAATGCACGCCCGGATCGCGCTTTTTCAGGATGCTGACGGCTTCCTTCCAGGTCTCGTCCGTGCTCCGGCCCGTGGGGGTGAGCACCTTTGGCTTGGGCGGCTCCGCTGCTTTGGGTGCAGGCTTGTTCTCCGCCTTCTCCTTTTTCGCAGCGGGAGCCACAGCCACAACGCCGTTTTTGAGCTTTTCCTCCAGGGCGGAAATGTGCTTCTCCAGCTCGCTGATGCGTTCGTTGAGCGCGGCGGTATCCGCCTCCGTCGTGCGCAGGCAGCACCGGAGCGCCGCGTTTTCCAGCACGATACGCGGCGAGGACGCCCAGCGCAGATCCGTCTCCACATGCATGAAGTATTCCAGCATCTTCATCATCCGGGTGACGGTCATTTCCTCCGCCTGCCCGATGTACTCCTGCGCTGTTTCCTCCGTCAGATCCAGCAGCGCCGCCAGATCATCCGGACAGGTCTTTGCCATCAGGAGCGCGCGCAGGTGCTGGCTCATGTCCTTGGCAAACACCATCGGCTCCCGGCCACGGCGCATCAGCTCATCAATCATGTGCATGACGGTGGACGCGTCCTCCATCTCCAGCGCATCCGTGAAGCGGAACAGGAAGCTGCGGTCGCTGGTGCCCAGCACATCGCGCACCAGCGCTTCCGTCACGTCGTTCTGGTAGCCCAGGCACATGTCAAGGATGGACAGCGCGTCGCGCATGCCGCCCTCCGCCGCCCGGGCGATCATGTTGAGCGCGGCATCCGTCGCAGTGCCGCCCGCGCCCTCCACCGCCTGCCGGAGCCGCGCGGCGATCTGCGCCGCCGGAATGCGCCCGAAATCGAAGCGCTGGCAGCGGCTGAGGATCGTCGCCGGGAGCTTCTGCGGCTCGGTGGTCGCCAGGATGAACACAACGTGTGCCGGTGGCTCCTCCAGCGTCTTGAGCAGCGCGTTGAAGGCCGAGGGCGACAGCATATGCACCTCGTCGATGATGTACACCTTGAAGCGCCCCTGCTGCGGGGGGTACTTGACCGTTTCCCGCAGGTCGCGAATCTCATCCACGCCGTTGTTGGAGGCTGCGTCGATCTCCATCACGTCCATGGATTCGTCCGCCAGCAGCCGCCTGCAGCTTTCGCACTGGCCGCAGGGATCGCCGTTCACGGGCGATTCGCAGTTGATGGCGCGCGCCATGATCTTCGCCGTGGAGGTCTTGCCCGTGCCGCGGCTGCCGCAGAACAGGTACGCATGAGCGATGCGCCCGGACATGATCTGATTGCGCAGCGTGGCCACGATGGCCTCCTGCGAAACCATGGAAGAGAAGTCCACCGGCCGCCATTGCCGGTACAGCGCCTGATAAGCCATAGGGTTTTCCTCCCCGAACTGCGATTATTCCTCGTCTTCCTTCATCTGCCGGTATATTTCGAGCTCCCTGCGGAGCCGCCTGGCTTCCTTCCGCTCCCATAGCCATTTGGACAGCAGCACCAGCAGCACGCCGATCCCCAGATAGATCAGCCCATCCGCAATCAGCTCCGGATACAGCGTGATGTGCTTGAAATCAAATTCCATTGCAATCCTCCTGTCGTCAGCTTGTCCGCCTGAACACCACAAACGCATCCCCCTGCCAGACCAGGATGCCCTCGTCCCCTTCCGCCGCCAGGCCGTAATCCTCGCCCGGCACCTCCAGCTCCACACGGTTGCCGTCGCGCCGGTGGAAGGTGATGAAGTAGGTTGTGCGGGGTACGGCCGGGTTGTCCGGATCGGGGGCCACCAGCGTGCGCTTCCCCTTCACCGTGGCTTCCATATTGTAGATGGGCTTCTCGCCCGTTTTCGCCTCCACATGCACCATGCCGGTGAGCTTCGCCACGAGCATCAGCAGCAGAATCGCCGCCAGCCCGCCGCCCGCCATTGCCAGCGGGAGCCTGAGCACTTCCCATTCCATGGCCTACTCCTCCGTGTCCTCCGCCGGGATATAGTACAGCGCGCCGACGATCTCGCCGCTCTCCTTCGTGAAGGAGATGAACGTCTGCCCATGGTATTCCAGGGTGCCCGCATCGCCCGGACGCAGATGCAATCCGCCCTCGCCCGGGATCAGGTACTTCCGCTTCTGCCCATCCGCCGTGCGGAACGTGACGCGGCTCGCGCCCTGCAGCGTGATGATATCCATCGCCCGGCAGGCTTCCTCCACCACCGCGCTGCATTGCGCCGGTGCGTCCTGCGCGCCCTTTGCGAATGCTCCCCCGATCTCCTCCGCAGCCGTCGCCTCCGGCCCGGAGAGCTCGTCGGAATCCTCCTGCTCCGCGCCACTCTCCTTCAGGAAAAGGCACCCCGCTGCCCCCGCCGCAAGCAGCGCAAGAATCGACACGATCTTCACTGCATTCACTCCCTTTTGCTCAAATGAACCCATGCTGATTATATCAGACAGAAACGGATAATTCAATCCCCTTGACAGAACCGGCCCTTTGCAGGATAATGAAGCTGTACGAAGGATGCGCAGAACGAAACATGTTGGAGGTGTTTCCATGCTGACCTTTCGCGATGCCACGGCAGAGGACGCCGGGCTGATCAGCCACATCTACGCCACCAGCTGGCGCAAAACCTACCGCGGACTGATCTCCGATGATTACCTGAAACGTCTGCCGAATGAGTACTGGGTGCCCTCCGTCCGCTCCTGGCTGGAAAGCGGGCAGCTATACGGACTTCTGGTCTGTGAGGACGGACGGCCGGTCGGTTGTGCAATTTACGGTCGCGGTCGCGACAGCGGATACGAGGACTGGTGTGAGATCGTGTCCCTCTACCTGCTGCCGGACGTCATGCGCCGGGGCATCGGCGGCGCACTGCTGGGCGAGGTGATTCGCCTTGCCCGCGAGGACGGCTGGAACCGTTTCTACCTCTGGGCCATTGAGGGCAACGCCATCGCAGACGGCTTCTACCGCAGGTTCGGCTTCACCAGAACCGATGACCGCTATCCCTACCGCATCGGCGGGCAGGACGTGGCGGACATCCGCTATCAGCTGACATGATGTATCAGGGCGTACACCGAGCAAATCGGCCGTACGCCCTGTTCGCTATTGGACGGCGCTTTCCAGCACAGGCCGGCCCGCATCGACCGTTTCGGTCACCTCGTCCATCAGGCTGCGGTAGAAATCCTGCGCCGCCTGCCGGCGCTTTCTCGCCAGCTCCGCGCCCGTCCGGGTCAGAAAGCGATCGTACACCCCTTCCAGCTTGAAGCGGTACTCCCGGCAGAAGGAATCCGGTTCCTCCCCGGAGCCGTCAAGGATTGTGCCGTCCGGGGCGGTCGTGTAGATCGGCTCCCCGGCGGCGCCGTTGTAGGCCAGCGTCCGCGCCAGCCCGATGGCGCCGGTCACGTCCAGCTTGTCCGCATCGTAGAGGATTTTTGCCTCCATGGTAAGAGGGGGATCGCTCCTGCGGAAGCGATGGCTCCGGATACAGGCACGCACATGCAGGGCCTGCTCCTCCGGCCAGCCAAGGCCCATCAGGAAGTCATACGCCCTTTCGCTGCCCAGCTGCGCATGGCAGATGGCCGGATCGTTCAGCTGATCCTGCCGGGCGATGTCGTGCAGCAGGCACGCCGCAATCAGCACGTCCATATCCGCCACGGTTTCCGTTTTCGCGATCGTCATGGCATTGTAGAGCACGCGGTACACATGATCCTTGTCATGGGCGCTGTCCCGCATACAGGCAAGCATGTGCGCCTCGATGCGGCGGAAGGTATCACGGTTCATGGGCAGCCTCCTTTGACGCAAGCTGCCGCACCCGTCAACAGGCGCGGCAGCGGATTGGGGATACAATATCTCCCTGCTTCAGTTGAATTTCCAGTTTTGCGTTGCGCCCTCGCCGTATCCGGCAGGCAGCTTGTCCGCGTTCACCAGCACAAAGCCCAGGTCTGCGTTGTAATTCCTGCCGTCGGATTCCACAAAGACAGGAATGCTTACGCCGTCCTCCGTCAGGACGGAAACGATATTGGGCAGATCGGTGCGCAGCGTCGTGGGCTTCACCTCGTCAGGCCAGACGACCTGCAGGGTGTATTCGCCGGGATAAATGTTCTTGAACATGAAGTAGCCGTACTGGTCGCTCACGGCGGAGGCCACGATGCTGCCGTTGCGCACCAGATGGATTTCGATCCCCGGAAGGCCGCCTTCGCCCGCGTCCTGCAATCCGTTGGCGTTCAGGTCCAGCCAGCACCGGTCACCCAGACGTCCCGGCAGCACACAGCCGATATCCAGCTGCAGCTGATCCTCCGCCATGCGCAGGGCAATGGCGGCGCTGCTGCCCTCGCTGCCGAGGCACTGCGCAAGGATGCTCACCCGCTCGCCGCTTTCCAGCCGGGAATCACCCGGCTCCAGGGCCACATAGCCATCGGGCAGGACAACGCTGATGACGTATTCCCCGGGCATCAGGCCAACGAATGCGTATTTGCCGTCGGCTCCCGTCTGCACCGTCGTCACCGTGCCATCCTGCGCGGTCAGTGTCACCTGCGCTTGGGCGACAGGCTCGGTTTCGCCCTCGGCATCCAGCCAGACGCAGCCGCCCAGCTTCGTTTCCTGTACAAGGCCCAGCACCGCGCCGGCGTTGACCGACCCTTCCTCAATCGCGATGCCCTCCATGACGAGCATTGTGCAATCCTCGGTGAAGGTCGTATCCCCCTGGCCGGAGGTGCGCTCCGTCCCGGGCAGCGCGTAGGTCAGCCGGTACAGGCCGGGCGCAAGCCCCTGAGCGGTGAACTCGCCGTTCTCATCGGTCGTCAGGGTCATGACCGTCTCGCCCGTGATTTGATCCGCAAGCGTCAGGACTCTGCCCGCCGCAGGCTTTTCGCCGTCTTCGCGCAGGCCGTTCAGGTTCTCGTCCAGCCAGGCGCTGCCGCTGTAGCTGGAGGGCATCACACAGCCCAGCGCCTGCGACGTCCACTGGGTACCCATGCCGACGGTCAGCGCAATCGTCTGCTCCGCCAAACCGGACTGCAGCCCCAGCTTCACATCCTCCAGCCGGGACAGGACATAGCCGTCCGGGCAGGTCAGCGTGAGCGTGTAGGTATCGGGACGCAGCGCCTCAAAGGCGAACGCGCCGTCCGCACCGGTCACGAGGGTCGTTTCCGTCAGGTCGCTGCGGGAGGGCGTCAGCACCAGCGTCACGCCCGCCATCATCGCTTCCTCCGCGTCCATGACGCCGCTGCCGTTGCTGTCGCTATACACATAGCCCTCGATGATCCCCAGGTCAAGGCCACCGCACACAGGCGCCGTCCATGTTTCGCCGGAGGAAACCGTGAACCAGTCCCCGGCGCCGTCGCTGCCCTCCCCGACCACGGCGTTGCCGCCGGTCACGCGGGGCGAGAACACGCCGTTCTCCGGCAGCTCATAGCGCAGGTAATACCGGCCGGGCATCACCGTGTCAAAGGCAAAGGTGCCGTCGCCTTCCACCGTCAGGGACGCGACTTCCCCGTTCTCCTGCATCAGGCTGACGCGGGTACCGGCCAGTCCCTTCTCGCCGGCGTCGTACAGGCCGTTGTCGTTCGCATCCGCAAAGACCGTTCCCGTCACGACAGCCGGCACGATCATGCCGATGTCCATGCCCGTTTTCTTTTCACCAAGGGCGACGGTGAACGGCTCGCTTTCGCCCATGCCCTTGTCCGTATTGGCCATCACGTTGCCATCGCCGGTTTTGGTGAAGGCATAGCCTGCTTTCGCAGCCATCCTCAGCTGATAGGTGCCGGGCGTCAGGCCATCGAAGGTGAACGCGCCGCTGCTGCCCGTCTTGACGCTCTTGAGGGTTTCGCCCTCGCTATCCAGCAGCGTGACCACCAGGCCCTGCACAACCTTCTCGCCCGTCTCCCAGTCGCCGGAGAAGTTGGTATCCTCGTAGACCACGCCGGACACCGAGCCATACTGGATCGCACCCACCATCAGGGTGACGCTTTCGCCGCTCACGGCTGCAATGCCCGTCACGGTCTGCTCACGGCGGTTTTCGCGCGGCGCGAACTGATTGGCGTTCGCATCGCCGGGGATGCTGACGGAGTAGGTTGTATCCTTGGGCAGCAGCGCCTTGACCTTGAAGGTATCGCCGCGCACATTGCCAAAGCGGTAGTAGCCGTTTTCATCGGACACAACGGTCTGCAGGCGCTTGTTGTTGCTCTGGCGGTACAACTCCAGCTCCACGCCGGGCAGCACTTCCTCGCCCTCGTCAAAATAGCCGTTGTAGTTCGCATCCAGGAAGCAGTAGCCCTCGACGACCGCCTCCTGCATCAGGCCGATGATCTGGCCGTCGACCACTTCGCCCTTGTCAAAGATGATCTGATCGGTGCCCTTGCGGTCCGCTTCGGTGGTCATCTGGGAGCGCAGCCCCTTCGAGCTGCTGGCCTTCACCGTGAAGCAGTAGCCGTCGGGCACGAAGTAGGTCACGTTGTAGGTACCGTTGCGGATCTGGCGGATGACAAAATTCCCCTCCGCATCCGTCACGGTTTCATAGGTCAGTCCGTTGCGGACGCCCTCGGCGGTGATCGTCATGCCCTCAAAGCCGGGCTCATCGTCATTCCACAGGCCGTCGCCGTTCAGGTCAAGCCAGACAGAGCCCATCAGCGTAGCCATCCTCGCCGCGCCGACGCCGATCTCACGCGCCTGTGCGCAGGTCAGGGTGACGCTCAGCTCCTGCACGAGGGCTTCGGACTGCGTCATCGCGCTATGGGTGATCTGAGCCTTGCTGCCCTTCTTGGCATAGCCGTAGTCCGCGGGCAGCTCGCAGCGCAGGATATAGTCGCCCTCCGGCGCGTTGAGCGTGACCTGCCCGTCCGGACCGGTCACGGCAGAGGTCACCGTCAGCTCCTCGCCGTTTGTGCGCGTAAGGAGGGTGATCGTCGCGCCGTCAAGGGATGCCTCATTCTTGCCCCACTCGCCGTTGTTGTTCTCATCCACGAAAACGCCGACCCTCAGGGTTGCCG
>JBJEUF010000144.1:0-1936 GCA_051883695.1 Aristaeellaceae bacterium | reverse complement strand
CGACGGGGTTGAGGTAGCCGTAGCCGCGCAGCGCGACGCTCGCCACATCCTGCAGGCCCAATCCGATGGTGCCGCCCAGCTCCAGTCTGATGGAAATGGTCAATCCGCTCCCGTCAACGTCGATGTACTTGATCGTCGGGTCATCTATGATGGACATCGTGCCATCGACGAAATCCATGTTCACGGCCACTTCGGTCTGCAGACCAAAGCTGGCGCCCATGCTGAAATCCACGCCGGCAAAGAAGGGCACCGGGCCCATCGTAAAGGTTTGGGTGAAGGCAGCCTTGAAGGTCAGCGTCGCGCCGACGTCGCCGTCCATGACCAGTTTGTGCCCGATCGAGTTGTACACGCCCTGCACGGACACAAAGGGGTTCACACTCGCCCCAAAGCTTCCCAGCATTTTGGGCTCCGTGCTGGTGTTGACACCGCGATACGCGCCGGCCTTGGCCAGCAGCCTGTCCGCTGCGCTCTTCGCCGCGAATTCCTTCTTCGCGTTTTCCATGTCCTGCAGGTCTTCGCTTTTCCAGCTGACGTCCTTGCTCGAGTAAGTGGCGCCCCAGGAAAACATCGCCCGGCCCGTGGGCAGAACCATAAACTTCGGCGCCTTGCCCGGAATGCTGACGGCCAGACGTTCGCCTCCGATAAAGGGGAGTTCCGAGGGAATGTCAAAGCCAAATCCGCCGTCGCCGCCGAAGAACTTGAACAGCGAGTTGCTTTCGTTCAGGGTAGGCTCCTCGACGATCGCCTTCTGAATATCCAGCTGGGTATCAAACGTATATTCCTGCTTGTCCTTGGTGATGATCTTGAAGTAGACCTTCGTGCCCGGCTTCAGGATGCTCAGCCAGGTGTCCTCAAAAACCAATTCCGTCTTGTCGCTGTCGCTCGCCTTGAAAGCCTTCGATACGACCGTATCCTTGCCGTCGCAGAGATAATGCAGCTCCAGCGTGCCGTCCGTGGCGCTGCTCAGCTTCGCGGAGATGGCGTGTCTGTAATCGTTCTTTGACGAGTAGTAGAACGTATTCTTTTCGCTGAGGATGTCACAGCCGTTAAAGCCGCTCATGATCAGATACGGCTTGCTATTGTCCTTCACCATGTAGATGGTGAAGGTATCGCCGCCGAACAGCTTGACCTTCTTCACCTCCCGGATGCGGTAACCGCTGGCTGTGATGCGCAGCTGCAGCTGCATCTGTTTCTTCTCGTCCGCGCCCATGTCGCTCACCGCGAAGATCGCATTGCCGGACGAATTGGTGGTCAGCGTCTTTGTTTTGGCCGTGTTCTCCCGATTGATCGCCGTAACCTGTGCGCCGCTGATCGCTTTTCCGTTTTCATCCTTGACCTGAATCTTGAACTGAAGCTTGGAAATGACGGAGATTTTGAAATCCGCATTGGCGGCGTTTTCGTCGCGCTCCAGCTTTTCAGCTTCACTGATCAGCGCATGAAGCGGTCCGGTCAGCACCGATTCGGCGTTCTGGGCGTTCAATCGGCTGCTGCATTCGTTCACCTTGTTCAGATATGACTGGTAATCTCCGCAGATGGTGCTGATGATCTGCCTGATCTCGCTTTCGGCCTCCAGGGTGCGGCTGACGGCCTTCCGGCGCTCGGCCTCGCTCGCCTCTGCGCTCTGGTACATGTCGATGCCGTTGAGGATCGCCAGGCGGCCATCCTCCAGCTGCGCTTCAAAGTAGGAGAGGGTGTTCTCCAATTCGAGCAGAATCCATTGGGCGTTCTCCGTTTCAGGGTCCAGGGAGTTGTTCGTATCCAGCAGATCATAGTCCTGGACGGTGCCCAGCAGGCTGCGCACCTGGCCCGACAGGAACCTGTCCGTCCACTGCCACGCCTGAAAGGCGCTCATGTCCTGCGTGGGCCGCGCGCCCTCGCTCAGCGGCGCGCCGGCGTCTCCGGCCAGCTTCTGCAGGGCGCTGATTTTCGCGGCGGT
>JBJEUF010000143.1:0-1936 GCA_051883695.1 Aristaeellaceae bacterium | reverse complement strand
ACCTTGGTCAGCAGGTTGAAGACGGTGGTCTTGCCCGCGCCGTTGGGGCCGATCAGGCCGGCGATTTCGGTCTTGCCGATGACGAGGTTGAAGTCCTCAACGGCGTGCAGGCCGCCGAAGTCGATGCCCAGGTTGCGGGTTTCCAGCACCGGGCGGGAGAGCACGTCGCGCTCGGGAAGAATGCCGTGGCTCGGCGCGGGAACCATCTTGACCGGCTCCCTCTTGTACTTCTGCGTCATGCCTTGTCACCCTCCTTCACGGATTTCTTGAAGAGCTTGCCCTTGAGGCTGTCCAGCATGGACTTGAGCATCGGGTTGTTGGTGACCAGCATGACCACGATGAGCACGATGGCGTAGATGAGCATGCGGTAGTTGCCGAACTCACGCAGCATCTCCGGCAGAATGGTGAGCACCGTCGCGGCGATGATGGAGCCGCGGATGTTGCCGATGCCGCCGAGCACGACGAAGACCAGCACCAGGATGGACGTGTCAAACTTGAACTTCGCCGCCTGGACGGTGGAGTAGTTCAGGCCGTAGAGCGCGCCCGCCATGCCCGCCAGCGCGGCGGAGATCACGAAGGCCAGCATGCGGTACTTGGTGACGTTGATGCCCACGGATTCCGCGGCGATGCGGTTGTCGCGGATGGCCATGATCGCGCGGCCGGAGCGGCTGTTGATCAGGTTGAGCACGACGATGAGCGTGAAGATGACGAGGAGGAAGCCGGCCTCAAAGGAGGCGAGCTTCTTGACGCCGATGGCGCCCATCGGGCCGTTGATGACGATGCTGCCCGGCAGGTTCGGATCCAGGAAGCTGAAGTGGACATCCGCGCCCTCGAAGGAGAAATACACGCAGTTGAGCAGGTTGCGGATGATCTCGCCGAAGGCCAGGGTGACGATGGCGAGGTAGTCGCCGCGCAGGCGCAGAACCGGAATGCCGATGAGCACGCCGGCGACCGCCGCGACGATGCCGCCGGTGGCCAGCGCGGCCAGCAGGCGGACGAGCTCGAGGTTCGCCTCCGGGAACGCGCTCAGCAGCCACTGGCTGGCCAGAATGCCGGAGAACGCGCCCACGCTCATGAAGCCCGCGTGGCCCAGGCTCAGCTCGCCGGAGATGCCGACGGTGAGGTTCAGGGACACGGCCATGACGATGTACACGCAGATCGGAACGAGCTGACCCTTCAGGGAGCGGCTCATCTTGAAGCCGTCGATCGTGCCGGACAGGGCGAGCTCACAGAGCAGGAACGCGATGACCACCATGGCGTAGGTGATAAAGTTGCTGGAAAAACCCTTGGACTTGCGCGTTTTCATGTCGCTCACCTCACACCTTCTCGTGGATCTTCTTGCCCAGCAGGCCCGTGGGCTTGACAAGAAGCACGACAATCAGCACGGCGAACACGAGCGCGTCGCCCAGCTCGGTAGAAACGTAGGCCTTGCCCAGAATCTCGATGACGCCCAGCAGGATGCCGCCGATGAGCGCGCCCGGAATGGAGCCGATGCCGCCGAAGACGGCCGCGGTGAAGGCCTTGATGCCCGGCATGGAGCCGGTGGTCGGCATGAGCACCGGATAGGCGGAGCACAGCAGCACGCCCGCGATGGCCGCCAGGCCGGAGCCGATGGCGAAGGTCATGGAGATGGTGGCGTTGACGTTGATGCCCATCAGCTCGGCGGCGCCGCGATCCTCGGAGACGGCGCGCATGGCCTTGCCCATCTTGGTCTTGCCGGTGAACTGGGTGAGGGCGATCATGATGATGATGTTGGCCAGAACGGTCACGATGGTCTCGCTGGTGATGCGCAGCTGACCGTTAAAGAGCACGACCGTGCCCAGATCGATGACGCTCTTGAAGCTCTTGGGGTTCGCGCCCCAGATGAGCAGGGCGATGTTCTGCAGCAGCCAGCTCATGCCGATGGCGGTGATGAGCACGGCGAGGCTGGTGGCCT
>JBJEUF010000142.1:0-32469 GCA_051883695.1 Aristaeellaceae bacterium | reverse complement strand
CATGGCGACAGGACGCTGCTGGAGGAGCCGCTGTTTGCCGCGTTGGGTCAGAAATACGGTAAATCCCCCGCGCAGATCATCCTGCGCTGGCACATTCAGGACGGGAACGTGGTCATTCCCGGCTCGAAGAACCCTGCACACATCCGGGACAACCTGAACCTGTTCGACTTCTCCCTGACGGAGGATGAAATGGCGCAGGTTGCCGCGCTGAACCGGAACGTCCGCTACTACACCAGCACGCCGGAGCTGCTGGAAAGGTACGCGCTGATGGTGCCGCCAGTGGATGAGCAGAAGTAAGCGGCGGGTATGCGATCTTCAACGATAGAAAACAGAAGGTCAATCTGCCGTGTGTGCAGGTTGACCCTTTGTGTTTCCCTCGCAAAAAATGTGACAGAAGGATCATGTCATCTTGTTGTATCAACTGGAAGCGGTTCGGGATGATCTGGAGCTGAGAATTGAAAAAGAAAAGCTGGAGAAACCCCGTATCAGCCCGGAATTCATGACCTTTTGGCTGCATCGCTTCCGCAAGCTGGATGTTAGGCAGCAGGCTCAACGCAAAATGCTGATCGACACCTTTGTCAACGCCATCTTCCTCTATGATGATAAACTGGTGCTGACCTTCAATTTCAAGGATGGAACACAGATCATTACCCTTGATGAACTGAAGCGTACTGGGTTGACGGAAACGGGGAAAGGTTCGGATATGGATGGGTTTGGTGCACCAGACCAGAATCATCCGAACCGATTGCTCCTTACGGGCGATGGGTTCGGATGATTTCTTTATCTCGAACCGGACGAATCTGCACCGAAGACCCGAAGGCGGCCCGGCGGGCTATGAAACCCGTTCATGCGGGACATCGGTTTCTTTGTTCACATACGATCTCTCATCAGCCATTCCCGCTCAATCTGATCGCAATATCCGCTATGCAGTGAACAATCTGAAAACCGGCCGGTCGCCGTCATGTCTACCATTTCTGAGCATGCTGATTCGAAAAACTATGCTGTATCCCGTGCCATACACAAAGCGGCCCTGCGATGCAGAAAAGCATCACAGGGCTGATCTCATCGGGAGTACAGCGGATAAGCTCCGCCTGGAATGGGTTACTGACCAGCCATGCCGCGCTCGGCCTGCTCGATCAGACGCTTGACCATGTATCCGCCGATGTAGCCGGCCTGACGGGAGGGCAGGTCGCCGTTGTAGCCCTGCTTGAGGTTGATGCCCAGCTCGCCGGCAATTTCGTACTTCATGTTGTTCAGCGCCTGGCGCGCCTCGGGCACCATACCGCCGCGCTGGTTGGCGTTGCTGGCATTGCCGGCGTTGGTGTTGGCGGGAGCCTGCTGGTTCTGCTGATTCTGCTGGTTGCTGTTGATATACATGGGAAAACTCCTCCTTGCTGTTTGCTGTCATGATGACGGGTCGAACCAAAGGGGAAGGTCGGGAGCATGAGTGGCGGCGGGGTTAGCCCTGCTGATGGGCCATGCCGCGCTCGGCCTGCTCGATCAGACGCTTGACCATATAGCCGCCGACGTAGCCGTTCTCACGGGCGGTCAGGTCGCCGTTGTAGCCCTGCTTGAGGTTCACGCCCAGCTCTCGCGCGATCTCAAACTTCATGTTGTTCAGTGCGCTGCGTGCCTCGGGGACCATCTGACCATTGGACTTCTGGCTGCTCATTCTGTTTCACCTCCTGCTCTGGATTGAAGCGGCCATGGACGTTGTTCAGACTGCCCATGGCCGTCTGCTGCGTCATCCGGTTGCTTCGTTAGCTATTTTGCGCGATTCGGCTCGCTTTACGCTGGGAATGCCATGCAGGGACTTCATTCCACAAATCAGCCATGAAATGATGCGGAAGCAAAAAAACGCAGCGCCATGCCGTGAGCGCTGCAGGGGTGCAAACTGTTTTTGAGGGCGGCGGAGGCGGACGGCTCACCGCGCTTTTGCCCGCATACGAAGCCGGACGGCATGAAGCCGGACGAATGCGGGCAGGATGAAGCGCGGTGAGCGGTGCGCTGTCCTTTGGCAAAAACGGCTGCGTCCACGGCAGGCGGACGCAGCTTGGGTCTGCTTTGACAGGATATGCAGCGCGGCAGCGATTATGTCTGACTGGCGTTGATTTTTCGGATGATGGCGTCCAGGTCGCCCTGCAGGGCGGTCATGTCGGACATGCCGTCCAGCCTGTCGCCCAGAGCCTCCAGCGCGTCCATGATGGTCGCATCCGTGGTGATGGCTACGGTGGAGATTCCGCTGATCACGCCGTCGATGCGGTCCTTGACGATGCCGCGCAATCGATCGTCGATGCCGCCCTTGTACTGATCGTCGAACTCCAGGGCGACGGCTGCCTTGTTGCCCGCGATGACGACCTGCGCATCATCAACCTCGCTCAGCCGTTCAAGCTCGTCCTCGATCGTCTCGATGGCGCGGCGGGCCTTGTCCATGGACGTGACGCCGGTGGATTCCGGGATGGCGGTCGGCTGTCCGGTCACGCCGTTCATGGAGTCCTGCATGATGCCGCCCATCTCATCCATGCCGTTTTGCGTCTGCGGCAGGACGGTGGTCACCTCAGGGGACGCACTGACGGTCGGGGCAGGGGAGTTCGTGGCGGTGGTCATGTCCGTGTTGGCGGCGCAGGCGGTCATCAGCAGCGATGCGCTCAGCAGACTCAGGGTCAAAAGGGTTTTCTTCACGATGTTTCACCTCCTCGTGCCGTAGTTTGCACAGAGATGGGAGAAAGCAGTCATGAAAAATTTACACGGTGCAGCCTTGCGCCGTGCGGCGGATCGGCTTATAATATAGGATGAAAAAGATTGTCCAAGGAGGACGAAGCATGGCGAATCTGCTGGAGCAGCTGCTCTCCCTTGCGGCGGCGGGGACGATGCTGGTTTCATCGTCCCTGACAGCCGCCGCGCCCCAGAATGATGTGAACGGCCTGTTGTTTTTGCAGAATCGGCAGTGGCGCGTGAGCCAATACTACGAGCCGGAAACACTCAAGGCCAATGTGCCCGGTCAGCTGCAGGACATGCGGGCGGACGCGGCGCAGGCGCTGGAGGAGATGTTTGCGGCCTGCAAGGCGGAAACCGGCGTGACGCTCAAGGCGGTCAGCGGCTACCGCAGCTATCAGCGTCAGGCGACGATTTATCAGAACAAGCTCGACCGTGTGGGCACCAGGGAGAAGGCGGATCAGTATGTCGCGCGTCCAGGCGCGTCGGAGCATCAGCTGGGTCTGGCGATGGACGTGGGGCAGAAGAGCGACGATGTGAACCTGACGTCCTCCTTCGGCAAGACCAAGGGCGGCAAATGGGTCGCGGAGCACTGCTGGGAATACGGCTTCATCCTGCGCTATCAGGAGGGCTGGGAGGATGTGACCGGCTATGCCTATGAGCCGTGGCATGTCCGCTATGTGGGCCTTGAGAATGCGAAAAGGATCCAGGAGGCTAATCTTCCGCTTGAAACGTACCTGCTGCTGCTGCGGGAAGAAACGCTGGTGGATATCGTTCTGGGACAGGAGGCGAATGAGGAATGAAGAAGCGGATGAGGCTGCTTTGCCTGATGCTGGCGCTGGTGCTGGTTATGCCCCTTGCTGTGGCTGAGGATTGGGATCCGGATGCGGATTATTCCCTGTACGATTTCGTCACCATGGGCCTTGTGACCTACAACAACGTGCCGTGGAATTTCCCGGTGGACGTGATGGACATGGAGCCGGAGCTGGTGATGCTGGTCAACAAGAGTATGTTCCTTTCCAGGGATTATGTGCCGGATGAACTGGTGACGATGAAGTCCCTGAAGCTGGACAAGGACGGCAACAATACCAATGGGGGCGTCCGCTGCACCAACAGCGGGATGCAGCTGCAGCGGGTCTGTGCCGAGGCGCTGGTGAAGCTGTGCGATGCCGCCCGGGCAGCGGGCTACGAGCTGTACCTGAAGAGTGCTTACCGCTCCTATAAGACGCAGGACTATATGTACGACAATCGTCTGAAGACGTACGGTTATGACGATGGCTGGGTGACCAAGCCCGGTGCGAGCGACCATCAAACGGGTCTGGGCTGTGACGTGGTGCCGAAGAAGTGGACGGATCGCGGCATGAACGCAGATATGGCCAAGGAGCCGGAAACCCAGTGGATGGCTGAGCACTGCGCGGAGTTTGGCTTTATCCTCCGTTATCCCGAGGACAAGGAGGATATCACCCGGATCAACTACGAGCCGTGGCATCTGCGCTATGTGGGCAATCCTGCGGCGACCTACATCATGGACAACGGTTTGTGCCTGGAGGAATTCTACGATCAGCTGCAGGCGGCGATTGAGGAGTTCATCGCGGCCGGTGGCCCGAAATCGCTGGTGGAGGACTTCATACAGGTGTCTGCCGAGGATAAGTACAAGAATAGATAATACGAATATGCGCACGGAGCGGCTGAGTCGCTTCGTGCCTTTTCGTAAAGAAGGCGTTTCCTATGACGTGCTCCCGATTCTCCTGACAGGGGGGATGCATACTGATCGAATTAACAGATTGTTTATAATTAGACCAACTTTGACTATTGACTTTCTTTGACCAAAGTGATATGATGTAAGCACGGTGAAGGCAAGAGCACCGGAAAGAAAAGAACCCCAATCGACGACAATCTGTCAGGAGGATATGAATATGATGTATACTGTGAAGATGAACCCTGTGAACCGTATGGCCCCTCGTGCGCATCGCCTGCCGATGCCTGCCCTGTTTGACGATCCCTTCTTCCGTGATGTGATGGGTGTGGAGCCCGTCGAGCGGGAGCTGGGGATGCGCGTGGATATCCACGACAAGGGCGACGCCTATGTTCTGGAAGCGGAGCTGCCCGGCGTGGCGCTGGAGGACATCACCCTGACCACGGAGAACGATGTGCTGACCATCGCTGCGGATGTGAACTGCCACACCAAGGAGGAAAGGAACGGCTGCGTCGTCAGCGAGCGCCGCAGCGGCCATGTGGAGCGCCGCTTCTCCCTGGAGGGCATCGACCAGGCTGCGATTACGGCTAACAGCGTGAACGGCATTCTGACCGTTACCCTGCCCAAGGTCAAGCTGGAGGAGGCCAAGGCCCTGCGCCACATTGCCATCGGCACGGCTTCTGCCGCGCAATCTGCGCTGCCGGAGGGCAACGCCGTCTGCGAGGAAAACACCACCGAAGCATAATGCATGAAACACGAAAAGCGGACGCTGCACATGCTCGCAGCGCCCGCTTTTTCAATATGCGTTGTATCAACCCTTTGTGATCGTGTTGTCCTGACGGAAAACCTGCCGCAGCTGGCAAAAGACCGGCTCGCCATCTACAAAGACCTGCCGTGCGCGCGCCTGGATATCCCGGAGCGGATCGCCGTCAAAGACTGCGAGATCCGCATCCTTGCCGACCTCCAGCGAGCCCACGCGGTCCGCGATGCCCGCGACCTTCGCCGGGTTGATGGTGATGGCACGCCACGCGGCGTCCTCCTCCAGCCCTTCGCGGATGGCCAGACCGGCACAGAGCGGCAGGTAATTGAGCGGTATCACCGGCGCGTCGGTGATGATGCAAACCTCCAGACCGGCCTTGTGCAGGATGCCGGGTGTGGCGAAGGACTTCTCCTTCAGTTCAAACTTGCTCTTGCTGCCAAAGGACGGTCCGACAAGCACCGGCTTGTTCGCTTCCACCAGCTTGTCGACGATGAGATGCCCCTCCGTGACGTGATCGAGGGTCACGTCCACGTCAAACTCGCGGCAGATGCGCAGCACGGTCAGGATATCATCCGCACGGTGCGCATGGGCCTTCAGCGGAATTTCCCTGCGGATGACGGGCAGCATCGCCTCCATCTGGAAATCGAAGGGTGCGGGCTTGCCCTCGGCCTGGGCGGCTTCGATGTCAGCGGCATATTTCTTCGCCTTGGCGAGGGTGCCGCGCAGCAGCGCCGCGATGGCCATACGGGTCATGGGGGCCTTTTTGCCGTTCTGACCGTAGCAGCCCTTCGGGTTCTCGCCCATGGCGATCTTCATCGCCACGGCAGGGCGCAGCAGCATATCGTCCACGCAGCTGCCGTGCAGCTTGAGGGCGCAGAAGGTGCCGCCGATGACGTTTGCGCTGCCGGGGCCGGTGATGGCGGTGGTCACGCCGCCGGACAGCGCCACGGCGAAGGCCTCGTCGTTGGGGTTGATCGCGTCGATGGCGCGCATCTCCGGGGTGACGGGATTGGTGCTCTCATTGTAGTCCGCGCCCTCCCAGCGCACGGCCTCCTCATGCAGGCCGATGTGGGTGTGCGCGTCGATGAAGCCGGGCGTGACCAGACAGCCCTGCGCGTCGTAGACCTCGCAGCCTGCGGGCGCCTCCACCGTTTCGCCGATGGCGGCGATCTTGCCCGCGTCAATCAGTAGCTGACCGCAGGGTATATCCGGCGAGGTGATGGGCTTCAAATGGGCGTTGATGATGTGCAGCATGGGGCGGCTCCTTTCCTTCTGTGCAGTGGGCGTCACCTGTAGGGGTTCATGTGATCGTCCATGATGACCAGGCCGACCTTCTTGAGATCATAGGGCGTGGCCTGATAGACGAAGTAGTTCAGCCAGTTGCAGTAGAGCAGATTCGCGCTGGAGCGCCAGGTGCAGACGGGCGCCTGTGCGGGATCGTCGCCGGGGAAGTAGTTGACGGGAATGTCCGGGTGGATTCCGGCCTTCACGTCGCGGGTGTATTCGCCTAGCAGCGTGTCCGCATCGTACTCGCTGTGTCCGGTGATGAAGATCTGCCGTCCGCCGTGGGTGGCGATGGCATACACGCCGGCTTCGTCCGACTCCGCCAGCACCTTCAGCTCCGGGTGCGTGAGAATATCCGCCTTCTCCACGGTGGTGTAGCGGGACTGGGGCACCATGAAGGTATCGTCGAAGCCGCGGAAGAGGATCGAGTTCCGGTGCACCACGCGGTGACGGTAGACGCCGGAGAGCTTTTTGGGCAGCGCCTTCTTCGGGATGCCCCAGTGATAGTACAGCCCCGCCTGTGCGCCCCAGCAGATGTGGAAGGTGGAGGTCACATGGGTTTTCGTCCATTCAAAGATCTCGCACAGCTCCGGCCAGTAATCGACCTCCTCAAAGGGCAGCTGCTCCACCGGCGCGCCGGTGATGACCATGCCGTCGTAGGTGTTGTCCTTCACCTGGTCGAAGGTCTTGTAGAAGGCCAGCATGTGCTCGGCGGAGGTGTTCCTGCTCACGTGGGAGGAGACCATCAGCAGGTCGAGCTCCACCTGCAGGGGGGTGTTGCCCAGCAGCCGCGCCAGCTGGGTCTCCGTGGCGATCTTGGTGGGCATCAGGTTCAGCAGCAGGATTTTCAGGGGACGGATATCCTGCGTCACGGCGCGATCGGCAGCCATGACAAAGATGTTTTCGCTTCTCAGCTTGGCGGCGGCGGGCAGGTCGTTGGGAATCTTGATGGGCATATGCGTCACCTCAGTGTCGATGATCTGTTTTATCCAAGCAGCTTCCGGGCGATCTCAACCGATGCCTTCGCGTCCCGGGCATAATGCGCCCCCAGGGAAGCGGCGTACTCCGGCGTGACGACCGCGCCGCCGACCATGATGGCAGGCGGATCGGGCAGCAGCTGCAGCTGGCGGATGGTTTCGGCCATGGCGGGCAGCGTCGTGGTCATCAGGGCAGAAAGCCCCACCAGCCGCACCCCTTCGCGCACGGCGGCTTCGACGATGGTCTCCGGCGGCACGTCGCGGCCCAGGTCGATCATCTCGTAGCCATAGTTTGTCATGACGGTTTTGACGATGTTCTTGCCGATGTCATGGATATCGCCCTTGACGGTGGCGATGATGACCTTGCCCTTGCGGACGGATTCGCCGCCGGAAGCCGCGAGGCTCTCCTGAATGACGGCAAAGACACTCTGCGCGGCCTGCGCCGCAGAAAGCAGCTGGGGCAGGAAGGCCGTGCCCGTCTCGTAGTCTGCGCCGACCCTGTCCAGCGCGGGTATCAGATGCGCCTCGACCAGCGTGAGCGCCGGAACGGTTTCCAGCGCGGCCCTTGACAGCCTCGCCGCATCGGCCTTCAGGCCCCGGAGGATGGCTTCGTCCAGCGTCATGGCGGAGGCTGCCGCGGCGGCAGGCTTGGGCGCGTCCCCGGCGGACTGGGCGAAGCGCTCCACATAGGCGGCGCATTGTGCGTCCTCTCCGGAGAGCACGCGGAACGCCGCAACGGCGTCCATCATCTCCTTCTGATTGGGGTTGATGATGGGCAGCGTGAGACCTGCGGACAGCGCGCGCACCAGGAAGGTCTGGGCGATGAGCTGCCGGTTGGGCAGACCGAAGGAGATGTTCGACACGCCCAGCACCGTCGTCAGGTGCAGCTCCTGCGTCACGCGCCGGACGGCCTCCAGCGTGGCCTCGGCCTGCTCCTGCTGGGCGGAAACGGTCAGGGTCAGGCAGTCGATCCACACGTCCTCCCGGGGGATGCCGTGGGCGGCGGCGGCTTCCAGGATGCGCCGGGCGATGGCGACGCGCTGCTGGGCGGTGGCGGGTAATCCGCCCTCATCCAGCGTCAGCCCCACCACAGCCGCGCCGTATTTGCGGACAATAGGCAGGAGCAGATCAAGCACCTTCGGATCGCCGTTGACGGAATTGACGGCGGCCTTGCCGTTGTACACCCGCAGGGCGGCTTCCAGCGCAGCCGGGTTGGTGGAGTCCAGCTGGAGCGGCAGCGTCGTGGCTTCCTGCAGCTTCTGCACCACACGCGGCAGCATGGCGACCTCGTCCACGCCGGGATAGCCGACGTTCACATCCAGGATGGCCGCGCCCGCATCCTCCTGCGCGATGGCCACGTCGACAATGTAGTCCAGGTCGCTATTCAGCAGCGCCTGCTGGAAGCGCTTCTTGCCCGTTGGGTTGATGCGCTCGCCGATGACGCGCACGCCGTCGATCACAACCGGCGTGGTGGGGGTACAGACCATGCTCCGGGGCTGGTGCGTCCGCTTCCCCGGAACCATCCCTCCCACGGCGTCACGCAGCGCCCGGAGGTAGTCCGGATCGGTGCCGCAGCAGCCGCCGACGATGCTCACGCCCGCCTGAACGGCCTCGACCATGGCTTGGGCAAAGGCCTCGGGGGTCAGGTCATAATGACCGTCCACCGGGTCGGGGAGTCCGGCATTGGGCTTGGCGATGACGGGCAGGCGGGTGGCGGCGCACAGCTCCTGCAAAACGGGCAGCAGCTGCTTTGGCCCCAGGGAGCAGTTCAGACCGATCGCGTCCGCGCCCAGACCTTCCAGCGTCGCGGCCATGGAGGCTACCGTGCAGCCGGTGAAGGTGCGCCCGCTCCCGTCGAAGGTCATGGTAACCATGACGGGCAGACGGGTGGCTTCCTTGACGGCAAGGAGCGCGGCCTTGGCTTCGTACAGGTCGGTCATCGTTTCGATCACGGCAAGGTTGGCGCCGGCGCGTTCGCCGGCTGCTGCGATCTCCGCGAACATGGCGACGGCTTCCTCAAAGGGCAGTGTTCCCAGAGGGGCCAGCAGCTCACCCAGCGGGCCGATATCGACCGCCACCCGGGCATCCGTGCCGGCGCAGGCCTCCTTTGCGGCGCGGACAGCGGCGGAAACCACCTCCTCCACACTGCAGCCGAGCCTGTCCAGCTTGCGGCGGTTCGCGCCGAAGGTGTTGGCGTAGACGATCTGCGCGCCCGCGTCGATGTACTGGCGGTGGATGCTTTTCAGCAGCGCCGGGCTGGTGAGCGCCAGCAGCTCGGGGATCTCTCCCGGGCGCAGTCCGGCGCGCTGGAGCATGGTGCCCATTGCGCCGTCAAGGAAGATCAGCTGATTCGGGTCAAGGTTCACAGGTCATTCCTGCCTTTCGTAGGGTGCATGTCTTGTTCATGGCGCAGAAGGCGCAGCCGCGGATGCGGGCGGCCTGCGGCATGTCCGCCAGCCCGATGAGGGCGGAAACGCTTTTCTGCGGAAGCATCAGATTGGAGGGCGTGAGCGTCACGCCGATGCGGTGTGCCTGCACGGCAGCGAGCAGCTGTGGCTGAAGCGCCAGCGGCAGATCACCGTACCCGGGAGAAAAACGGTCTGTGAGGTACTGTTTTGGGAAACGCTGCGCAATCTCCCGTTCCACCGCGTCACAGGCGGCTTCAATATAGGCACTGCCCAGCGCATCCAGCAGGACGGCCTGTGCCATGTCGCGGTGCTGCAGCTGCCGCAGCCATGTATCAAAGGGCGTGCCCAGCGTGCAGACCAGCGCCGCGCATTGACGGCAGTCCGCCAGCATCCGGGCAGCGCTGTGGCCGGGGAGTACAATGCCGCCCATCAGGTGCTGACTGTCATGGTATGTTATGGGAAAAACTGCCCATGTGCTGCGGGGTATGATTCGGGAGGAAAGCTGTGCGGAAAGCAGGGCCAGCTGCGACCGGAGCGCTTCGTCCGGTTCGCCGCGCACGCCCAGGTACCGCAGGGCTTCGTTGATATCCGGCTGCATCAGGCACCTCCATGATACGGGAACGGCGCATTTTTGTCCAGCACCGTCAGCATCGCCCTGTATGGATGGGAAACATGGGGGGGGGTAGGTTTCGGGAGTTATGCAGGTCAGAACAGCGCCAGCAGCTGATGCCAGGCATCCACGATGTGATTGTAGTTGACAACGTTCTGCGCTTCCATCATCTGCCAGAGCCGGCCAAAGGTTTCGGGCAGCGTGAGCCCCGCGGGGAGGGACGGCAGCTGGCGGACGGCAAACGCGATGACCTCGATGAGGAGCAGCAGCACCAGATGCAGCGGGTAGAGGGTGTAGCTCAGCCAGCGGGGCATGACAAGCCGGGGCATCCGGGTGCGCAGCGTGATCTGGGTCCGGCTGTCCCCATCGGCGCGCAGGAAGGAGGGCACCGGGATGTGCATTTCATCCGGCCAGAGCATGAAGGGCAGCGCCATGAGCGCCATCGTTTGCAGACGGAGCCATGGCGTGAACAGGGTGCCGAGGCTCGAACGGGTCAGGGGGGCAAGGGAGATGCCGAAAATGGAGGTGACGCTGATTCCGCCGGCGCCCCAGTACAGGCAGAAGGCGATCATGGTGGCGGCGATGCCCCTGCGGCTGTCCCGGACAGCCCAGAGCAGCATCATCAGCAGAACGCCCTTCCAGCCATAGCTGGCTGCGCCGCAGTTCAGCACCTGTGACGCAAGGATCGCCAAAGCCGGAGCCCAGAGGTGGCTGAGCCATTTCTTCTCCTGCATCCCCCAGATGGCGCAAAGTCCGATCATCAGCGTGAAGAAGATGTTGGGGACGTTCCACGGGTGATTCAGGGCGACCATGTAAAGCGGCTGGGTCAGCAGTCCGACCAGAGCGAGCCGCAGCACATACCGGCCCATGGAGCGTGTGTGGCACGCGCCCACCACCATGCACCAGCAATACAGCGGGAAGGCAATGCGGCCCAGCATACGGAGCTCGGTGACGCCGGTGAAGCACACAATCCCCAGATGGTCGAGGAACATGAACACCAGCGCGATGATCTTGAGCATCCCCGTGCTGGTGTTGCCTGCAATGGGCTGGCTTTGCTTGCGGGACATCCGGCATGCCTCCTTGGATACAATGGAATAGAGACAGTATACCTCATATTCAAACAGGAATCAAGGCGATTTCACAAGACCATCACGGACGGGATGTATGATACAGGAGAACAAGGATGAAGGGGGCAGGCGGATGCGCAGGAGCAGGCGATGGGTGCTGGCGGCGCTGGCGGTGCTGGCTTTTGCGCTGCTGGCTGTGAGCGTTTTCCGTTGCGCGGCACGGCGGGTGCCGTCGAATCTATCCGACTGGGATGACAGCGGGGATCTGGGACTGGTGCTGCTCAACGACGAGCAATGTGTCTATGTACTGGCGGTGTCCGACCAGAGCCCGGCGCATCTGGCGGGCGTGGAGCCGGGGGACTATATCCTGAATGCGAATGGGCTGGAGATCGCGGACACGGAGGCGCTGGATGCGCTCCTTCAGACGGAGAAACCGCCGCTGCTGCTGACCATCCGCCGACAGGGCATGGAACTGGTGCTGAGCATTCCGAACAGATAATGCTTGCAATTTCGGGCAGGAAGCCTTATACTGCAGGGAGAGAGCAAAGGAGGAACCCCCATGACCATCCTGATTGTTGATGATGAGGCCAATATCCGGAGCATGATCCGCAAATATGCCGTGTATGAGGGCTATGCGGTGGAGGAGGCAGCCAATGGTCTGGAGGCTGTGGAGAAATGCCGGAAGCACACGTATGATCTGATCATCATGGACGTGATGATGCCGGAGATGGATGGCTTTTCCGCCTGCCGGGAGATTCGCAGCTTTGCCCGGACGCCCGTGCTGATGCTGTCCGCGCGGGGCGAGGAGTACGACCGCATCCACGGCTTTGAGCTGGGCGTGGATGACTACGTGGTCAAGCCCTTCTCGCCAAGGGAGCTGATGATGCGCATCGGCGCGATCCTCAAGCGCAGCGGCGGCGGGCAGGAAAGCGAGCGCGTGACCATCGGCGAAATGACGGTGGATTTCACCGCGCGCCGCGTGACCATCGGGGACGAGGCGCTTTCCCTGTCCCCGAAGGAGTATGAGCTGCTGTTCTACATGGTGCGGAATCGCGGCATCGCCCTGACCCGCGAACGGCTGATCAGCGAGGTCTGGGGCTATGATTTCTACGGCGATGACCGGACGCTGGATACCCATATCAAGCTGCTGCGCAAGAGCCTGGGCGCGTATGCGGACCGTATCACCACCCTCAGAGGAGTTGGCTATCGCTTTGAAAAGGAATGAGCGAATGAACCGGGATGGCGCAGAAGCGAAGCCTGAGCGCAGGAGACGCCGCGCCCCCGCAGGCATACGCCGCCGGATGATGCTGTATCTGGCGGCTTTTGTGGCGTTTGTGATCGCGCTTTTGTGGCTGCTCCAGATGGTGTGGCTGGACGATTTCTACCGCTGGGACAAGACGCGGCAGATTCGGCAGGCTTCGGACGCGGTGGCGGACAATCTGGACAATGAGCATCTGGATGCGCTGATGAACCACCTGGCAGGCCGCAATGACGTGTGTATCCTGCTGCTGGACGAATCCGGCAAGACGATCCGCTCCAGCGAGGACATCCGCTTCTGCCTGATTCACCGCATGTCCAAGCGGGATCTGCAGTTCTGGTGCGACATGGCGCCTGAGGACGGCAGCGTGCTGACGGAGCTGTTCAATGTGCAGCCGATGATGGACCCAACGGTCAGCCAGCGCAGCTTCAAGGGCAATGTACCCAAGATCGTATCGGAAAGTCAGCAGAGTCTGCTGTGTGCCCGGCGGGTCACCATGCCGGACGGCACGAAGGCCTTCCTGCTGCTCAACTCCATCATCACGCCGCTGGACAGCACGGTGGCCACGCTGCGCTTCCAGCTGATCATCATCACCTGTGTGGTCGTGGTGGGCGCGCTGGCGCTGGCCTGGTTCATTGCGCGGAAGGTGACAAGGCCGATCATCGAGACGAACGAAGCGGCCCGGAGCCTGTCCAGAGGACAATACACCCAGCCGCCCCATGGCAGTGCCTACCGGGAGATGGCGGAGCTGAACAACACCCTGCAGCAGGCGGCGGCGGAGCTGAGCCAGGTGGAGCATTTGCAGCATGAGCTGATTGCGAACATCAGCCACGATCTGCGCACACCGCTGACGATGATCGGCGGCTATGCGGAGGTCATGCGGGACATCCCGGGCGAGGCAAGCCCGGAAAACCTGCAGATCGTCATTGACGAAACAAATCGGCTGACGAGCCTCGTCTCGGAGCTGCTGGACTTTTCGCGATTGCAGACGGGGCATACCGCCATCGAGCCGGCTGTATTCTGCCTGACGGACGCGGTAGGGGAGATTGCGCAGCGGGTGGGCCGCCTGACGGAAAAGGACGGCTACCGCATTGTTTTCGCTCCGGCTGAACGGGTGTATGTTCGCGCCGATGAGAAGCGCATCGGGCAGGTGGTGTACAATCTGCTGGGCAATGCGCTGACCTACACGGGTGAGGACAGGACGGTGACGCTCCTGCAGGAGGTGCGGGAAAACCGGGTGCGCCTGAGCGTCCGGGACACCGGTAAGGGCATTCCGCCCGAGGAGCTGCCGCTGATCTGGAACCGCTACTACCGCGCCCACGAGAGCCACCGCCGCGCCGTGATCGGCAGCGGACTGGGGCTTTCCATCGTACGGAGCATCCTGGAAAAGCACGGGATGCCCTATGGCGTGGACAGCGTGGTCGGGCAGGGAACGACCTTCTGGTTTGAAGCGGAGGTCGTGCCTGCGCCGGAGGAATCAGCGGACGAAATCAATGCATAACAGGGGAGGGACTGCGAACCCGGCTTGGGCGCAGTCCCTCCTGCATTTGAGTATTATTCCGCTTCCGGCTCCCAATCCTCCCCGGTGCGCGCAGCGTATTCATCTTCGGTTTCAACATGGGTCATGTCCCCCAGTAGCTTGAGCGATATGCCGTAATCATCAAACGCGTTGTAGCAGACCGTCTCGACGCCTGCCGGAATGGTGATGACCTGCCCGTCCTGCAAGGAAGAGGCGAAAGCGTAGGATTCGATGCTTCGCAGGCTTTCCGGCAGCGTTACGGATTTGAGCGCCCAGTCATAGAAGGCGTATGCGCCGATTTCCTCCACGCCCTCCGGGATGACCACCTCCAGCTCGCCCCAGGGCGTACCGCATGCCCAGTTTTGCAAGCTGCCGCAGCCGATCCGGCGGACGGAGGGCAGGGAATATGCATGGGAGGAAGGGGCGGCGTAGATGAGCACGCTTTCCTGGGTGTCGATGAGGAAACCGTCTGTGAGGCTGTAGCGCGGATTGCCCTGTGCGAGAACGATCTCCGCCCAGACATGATTGGAAAGCCCTTCCGGGATGCGGGTGAGGCTGGCGGGCAGGACGACGGTATCGGCATGATGGCAGCATTGCAGCGCGTCATCCGCCAGCCACTTGACGCCCTTCGGGATGACGAGGGTGAAGGTGAAATCGCCGGTCATCTCGAAGGTGTTCAGCGCGTTGTCCGCCACGCCCACCACGGGCATACCGCCAAGAACGGCAGGAATTTCGACCACCTCCGGGATTGCCTCACACAGCCAGTAGGCCCATTGGTCGAGCACCGCGCCCTCGTCCGTCAGATGGTACACAAACTGGCCGTCGGTCAGGCGCTCGGGTGCGGTTTCCTCCGCGATGGCCGGGAGGATGCACAGCATCAGTGCAAGCAGGGTCAGGAGCAGTTTCTTCATGGAAGCACCGCCTTTCGTGATGGATTCTGATCCATACAACGAATAGAAACGGAATTCTATTCCATGGAAGGCACGTCCGTTGTCCTGACAACGTAAAAAGGACGGCCTGTTACAGCCGTCCCGAATCGGTCTTGGAGGGATTGAAGGGTGAGAACCGCGGCGTTCCGGTTTCGCCATGGGTCATCGTGAAACGATGGATTCGGGTTCTTTTCACGCCGGAATCCTCATGAGGTGGGAAGGTCAATCCTCGTCGTCCGCTTCCTCGTCGTCATTGAGCTTCATGGTTGCGATTTCCATCAGCCTGGCTTCGAGCTTCTGATCCTCCACGGGGACGAACTCCTCCAGCTCCTCGCCGTTTTCGTCCGTCGTGAGCACGATCTTCATCACGTAGCAATCCACTGCTTCGCTCGCGTCCTCCTCGGTGGAGTCGGTCAGAATGGCATATTCATCGCCGTTGTAGAAGAAATAGTCGATGATCCTGAACAGGATGGTGTTGCCGTCCTCATCCGTCATCTCGATGATGTCCTCTTCGTAGGTTTCCCCGATGACGTCCTCTTCCTGACCATCCTGATCATGCAGCGGTTCGTCGTTCATTGGAAACACCCCTTTCTTGTATCGCCCAGACCCGATCCTGAACCGGGCGCTGACCACGCAGCGGACGATGTACAGGCTGCCGCACGCCGGCGGCTCTATCTGCCCTTTCTGTACTCTTATTATACATGGGAACCGCCGGTTTGGCAAGCGTTTTTGCGAAACTTTTTCGCTTGATTTTGTGCGAAATGGGTGGTATAATGGACATGTTGGGGGTATCCGCAGGACGGATGCTCCCTTTTGGTGTCCATGGGGCCAGGAGCGAACGGGCAGAAGCAAAGCGCAGAGACTCATCGTCCCCGCGCTTCGCCGGTTTACATCACTGGAAGGTGCGTACCCGGAAGATGCCCGGCAGGCGCTTGATGTTGGCAATCGCCTGATCGCTGGGCAGCTCGGTCAGGTCGATCACCGTCACGGCCATTTCCTTCCTGGACTTGTTGATCAGGTTGGTGATGTTGATGCCCTCGGCGGAAATGCAGGCGGTGATGGGGGCGATGGTGTTGGGGACGTTCTCGTGGATGACGAGCACGCGGGCGGCTTCGGGAGCGCTCAGCTGCACGTCGGGCAGGTTGACGGAATTGCGGATGGCGCCGCATTCCAGATAGTCGCGCAGCTCCGCGGCGGCCATGGACGCGCAGTTCTCCTCGCTCTCCGGGGTGGACGCGCCCAGGTGCGGAATGGCGAACACCTTCTCCACGCCCAGCAGATCGTCGGACGGGAAGTCCACCACATAGGCGTTCAGCTGACCGGAAGACAGTGCCTCCTTCACGGCGCCGTTATCCGCCAGCTCATTGCGGCTGAAGTTCAGCAGCACCGCGCCGGGCTTCATCTTTGCGATCACATCGGCGCTGATCATGCCGCGGGTCTTGTCGTTGAGCGGTACGTGAACGGTCAGGTAATCCGCCTGCGCGTAAACCTCGGCTTCATTGGCGGCCCGTACCACCCTGTGGGACAGGGCCCACGCGTTATCCACAGAGATATAGGGGTCGTAGCCGATGACGTTCATGCCCAGACCATTGCAGGCTGCGTTGGCCACCAGACGGCCGATGGCGCCCAGACCGATCACGCCCAGCGTCTTGCCGCGAATCTCCGGGCCTACGAACTGGCTCTTGCCCTTTTCAACCAGCTTGGGCACATCCGCGCCCTGACCCTTCAGGCCCTGCGCCCACTGCATCGCGCCGAAGATGTTGCGGCTGCCCAGCAGCAGGCCGCACAGCACCAGCTCCGCAACGGCGTTCGCATTCGCGCCCGGCGTGTTGAACACGCAGATGCCCTGCCTGGAGCACTTGTCAATCGGAATGTTGTTCACGCCGGCGCCGGCGCGGGCAATGCCCAGCAGCTGATCGCCCAGGGGCATGTCATGCATGGCGGCGGAGCGCACGAGAATGCCGTCCGGCACGGGCTCTTCCTTGGAGACCGTGTACTTCTCGGCGGACAGCTGGGTGTAGATGATATCGGAAATCGCATTGAGCGTCTGAATCTTGTACATGGGAGTGCCCCTCCTTCGATGAAATGGGTCGGATGGGTACGGCGGATCAGGCGTTGGCGGCTTCGAACTGCTTCATGAACGCCACCAGCTTCTGTACGCCCTCCACCGGCATTGCGTTGTAGATGCTCGCGCGCATACCGCCAACCGTGCGATGACCCTTCAGGTTGACCAGCCCCTCGGCAGCGGCGGCCTTCACGAACGCCGCGTCCTTCTCCGCGTCGCCCGTCACAAAGGTCACGTTCATCAGGCTGCGGTATTCCTTCTGCGCCGTACCCTTGAACAGCTTGCTCTCATCCAGGAAGTCGTACATCAGCTTGGCCTTTTCCTGGTTGACCTTGTGGATCGCTTCGACGCCGCCGATGGACAGCAGCCACTCGAAGGTCAGTCCGGCCAGGTAGATGCCCCAGGTGTTGGGGGTGTTGTACATGCTGCCCTTTTCGGACTGCACGGTCCAGTTCATCAGCTTCGGGCAGAGCTTGCTGGCGTTGCCCAGCAGCGCCTTCTTCACGATCATCACGCACAGGCCGGAGGGGCCGATGTTCTTCTGCGCGCCGGCGTAGATGACGCCATACTTTGTCACGTCCATCGGCTCGGAGAGGATCATGGAGGATGCGTCGCTGACCAGCGGCGCCTTCACATCGGGCAGCTCGATATAGCGGGTGCCGTAAATGGTGTTGTTCTGGCAGATGTGGACGTAATCCGCGTCGTCGGAGAAGCTGGCAGTCTTCATGTCGGGCACATAGGTGTAGTTGTCCTCGCGGGAGGAGGCGGCGATGTTGACCGTGCCGTAGCGCTTGGCTTCCTCGGCGGAGAGGTGCGCGAAGTTGCCGGAATCGACATAATCGGCCTTGCCGGTCTTCATCAGGTTCAGCGGAATGGCGGAGAACTGCTCCGTCGCGCCGCCCTGCATGAACAGCACGTCGTACTCCTCCGGGATGTTCATCAGCTTGCGCAGGTCGGCGACGGTCTTGTCGAAGATGTCGGTGTACATCTTGGAGCGATGGGACATTTCCATCACGGACATGCCGGTATGGCCGTAGCACAGCAGATCCTTCTGCGCCTTTTCCAGCACGGGCTGCGCCAGCATCGAGGGGCCGGGAGAGAAGTTGAATACGCGATCCATATGAGGTTCCTCCTTATATTATCCTGCTTGCAGGACACATTACATGATAAGTGGGACAAATATCGCCCGGCGGTCAGAATTTGCACCGCTCGTATAGTATGCACCAGAACAAGAGAAATTGCAAGCGAAAAACACAGGAAGAACAAGAGAATTGTCCCCCCTATCATGAAGATCGCAGTTGATTGCCCGCAATGCCGCCCGGAAGCATTCCGTCTTGTGCCACCCCCTGCAGCGGCTGCATCGAAGCCAACAAAAGTGCCGCCCCGAACGCAGCCGCTCTCCCAAGCGCCGGAAACCGGCCACCCCGCAGCGCTCTCAAACACCCCCAAGGCAGCGGACGCTTCTCCTGTCGCGTTTCGTTCTATCAGTGTAGGGACGCTGGTGCCCCGTAGACTCTGCAGCCTCAAACAAATGGTTCATATACATTTTGAAAATGTAATACAATATAGGAATCGAGTCTACAGCGTCTGCAAAGCTCCCGCTGTAGAACCGCTGCCACCTGGCAGCAGAAGCCGGCAACGAAAAACTCCCCGTGGCGAACCACAGGGAGCAATGCGTTCAGTTCACTCCTGCCGAGGAGCTGCCGGTGCTTAGTAACGGGCAGCGCGCTGAGCGGCGAAGCACTCACGGCAGTAGACGGGCTTGTCGCCACGGGGCTGGAAGGGAACCTGGGTGGGCTGCTGGCAGCCGTCGCAGATCACATCGTACATCTGACGGGGAGCAGAAGCGGGGGCACCGCCGTTCTGGGCGCGACGGGCAGCGCGGCAAGCGGCGCAGCGGGAGGGCTTGTTCTGGAAGCCCTTGTCGGCGAAGAACTGCTGCTCAGAGGCAGAGAACACGAACTCGTTGTTACAGTCACGGCAGACAAGCGTTTCGTCCTGGTACATGGTGGGAAAACCTCCTAAATTGTGTGTCACCCATACCGATGCCTATAGGTCAATGCTTCCAGCGGGGTCAAGTGACACCTGAGGGAGGAACCTACCTTGGAAACCTGGTTGGGATGCATCAAAGATTATAGCACGTGTTTCGGGAAAAGTACAGAGCTTTGCCAAAATTTTTTGTGAACACGGCTGTCGGACTGATTTTGTTTCCGGGCGAGGGGGCCGGAGTGAGATTTTTTCCTGAAAAAACGGGAATGCTTCTTATTGTCAATAAATCAAACTTATGTGTTGTGTAATAAATCCGACGAATCTACTAAAATATAACGAACGGGCTATTGACGAGTCCGCCGTTTCCAACAACACAGGAGGTAACTGAAATGACGATCGACTACAAGGATCTTGGCAGCAGGGTGCGTCAGGCGCGCAGACAGCTTTCCATGACCCAGGAGGAGCTGGCTGAGCAGGTCGGGATCAGCGCGTCCTTTTTGGGGCACATTGAGCGTGGCAGCCGTGTAGCGAGCCTGGAAACCCTTGTGGCCTTATGCAATGCGCTCAACGTCACGCCCCAGTATCTGCTCAGCGCGAGCCTGAATACGTATGATTCCTATATGCCTGACGGCATCAGTGAGGAGAAGCGTTCACGGCTCAGCGAATTCCTCCGCCTTGCGCAGGATACGCTGGACAACTGGAACGAAAAGTGACCGGGACGGGAAGCCTTGCGGAAAGCGCTCGGGTACCGCTGCATCATCCGGCGGCTCGCTGACGGCGGAATGCCGCTCATTGGCTTGTGCGGAAATCCCGATTGACCGGTAGCCGCTCCCTTCAATCTCTGCGATCGCGTCTGACAGGGATTCCGCTTGCCGTCGCAGCATCTCCTTGATTCAGGTTTTCTCTTGTAATTCCGTCCGGATTGCTGTATGATAGGAGTATACCGCCGATACGGCAGGATTTGAAAGGGAGCGATGCACATGGATATCCAGAAGATGATTTCCGACGTACTGGAAAAGCTGAAGGGCGATGACAAGCTGCTGGCGAAGTTCAAGGAGAGCCCCGCCAGGACCCTTGAGGGACTGATCGGCATTGACCTGCCTGATGAGCAGATTGACGCAGTGGTCAAGGGCGTTCTGGCCAAGCTCAACCTCGACGAGGTGGCGGAGCAGGCCGGCAGCCTGTTGGGGAAGCTCGGCGGCATGTTCGGCAAGAAGTGAATCAGGAAGGAGCTGCTGCGGTTGTGCAGCAGCTCCTTTTGTGTTGCCGGCCTGCTCAGAACTCGAGCAGCAGCAGCCCACCGTCCTCACCGCTGATTTCCACGAATGCGAAATGGTACACACCGAGCGCATCCATATAGCCAACAGCCAGACTGGGAAGAAGGCCGTGGATGGTCATGGCTGCCAGCAGCGGACGCTCCGCACTCAGCAGCGGCTGGATGTATTCCAGCGTGGCGGTGAACTGCATGACGCCGCTTTCATCGTCAAAGGACAGCATTTCGAGGCTGAACAGCTGCAGATTGCTGACTTCGGTTTCGGTATACAGCACAAACTCCGCCCGCGGCGCGCCGGTATCCTCCTGCGTGTAGACATCATAGCCGCCCTCGGGCAGGGTGATGCTTTCCTCCCATACGCCCTTGAGCGCGGCTTCGGCAGCGTCCTCCGTGCCGTACATGCTGCAGCTGAGGGTGAGCTTCTGCGGATAATGCAGCAGCTCGCCGTAGAATGTCACGTGCTCGTAGGGAACGAAGCCGCCGCGCCCGCCGTATTCCACATAGACCCGGGCGCCATCGCAGAGGATGCAGTTCCGCACGACGGTGTTGACCGGAATGAAGTCGATGGGCGTGGCGTCCTCCGGGGTTGCGTAGAAATATGTACCCTGCTCGCAGTTTGTCACCAGCATGGCGCTGAAGGTTGTGATGCCCTCGCTCGGGCGCAGGTATTCAGCCAGAATGTATCCGCCATACCCGTCGTATTCGGCATAGATCCATGTGCCGTCATAGGCGCGGCAGTTCCTGACGATGGCGCCCAGCGACACCTTCACCAGCCGTGGGGCGCCGGTGCTGGGGGCTTCGCGCAGGGAAACCCATTCGGCGCAGTTGACAACCTCCATGTTGCCGATGAACTCCTCCGCTGAGCACGGGAGGGTCGGCAGCAGCAGACAGACCAGGAGAACCAGGGAAAGCAGACGTTTCATTTTCTGTACACACTCCTTTGCGTCATCGACTGACTTAGGGAAACTCTGAATAACTCGGCGGTACGCTGGCGGCTGAATTTCAGCCATCTGCTTCTTGCAGAAATCTCGATTTACAGGAAGTCAAACCTTCGATTTCTGCAATCGCATCTGGCAGAAATTCCGCTCACCATCGCACCACCTCATTTATCCAGAGTTTCCTTAGCGTACGGCTTTGCACAGGTCGGAGAGATGCGTCATGATCCGATTCCTATTATACCTGTTTTCAATCAGAAGCGCAACGGTGCGGCGGCATTTTTGTGCCATACGATTTTACACAGGCTTGGGCAAACTGCTCTTTCCGATTTTACAAGCTGCGCCTATACTGATAACCGTTCCGGGATCAGCCGGAACGTGCGACAAATCGGAAAGAGAGGAAACCATCATGAAAAAGGTGCTCCTGATTGTGCTCGCGCTGGTTCTGGCGCTGAGCGGTGCGGCAATGGCTGAGGAGGCCAACGCTCCCAGGTATGTGTTCATGTTCATCGGCGACGGCATGGGCAACCCGCAGGTGGCGGCTACGCAGTATTACATCGGCTCCGTTGAGAACCCTGATTCCCTGTATCCGGTACCTGCGGAGCTGAGCTTCACCGGCTTCCCGTATCTGGGCATGGTGACGACCTATGACGCCTCCTCCTTCTGCCCGGATTCCGCCTCCACCGCCACCTCGATGGCTTCGGGCGAAAAGACGCTCTCCGGCGTCATCAACTACGACGTGAATCTGGAGAACGCCTTCAAGCTCGTCACCGAGTACGCGAAGGAAGCCGGAAAGAAGGTTGGCGTCATCACCAGCGTGTCCCTTGACCATGCGACTCCGGCGGCCTACTACGCCAAGGCGACCTCCCGCAAGCAGTATTACGACATCGCCGTGCAGGGCCTGACGGGCACGACGCTGGACTACCTGGCCGGCGGTTCCTTCCTCAAGCCCGACGGCGACGGTACCCAGGAGAATCTCTTTGCCCTGGCTGAGCAAAACGGCTGGACGCTGGTGAACACCAATGAGGGCATCCGTGCGCTGAACGGCGAGAGCGGCCGCGTGCTGGCGATTGATCCCCATATCGCGGACGCTCAGTCCCTGACCTACGAGATTGATCGTGTACGCAGGGTCGCTGAGGGCGAGGACGTGCTCTCCCTGGCGGACTATGTGAAGGCCGGCATTCAGGTGCTGGACAACGAGAATGGCTTCTTCATGATGTGCGAGGGCGGCAAGATTGACTGGTCCGGTCATGCCAATGACGCCGCGACCTCCATCCAGGAGACGATCGCTTTCTCGGACGCGGTGCAGGTGGCTGTGGATTTCGCAGCCGAGCATCCCGATGAGACGCTCATCATCGTCACCGCGGACCATGAGACGGGCGGCATGACCATCGGCTTTGCCACCACCGCCTACGACACCCACTTCACCTACCTGACCCGTCAGACCATCTCCTTCACGGCCTTTGACGCGGTGATTGCACAGCTGCGCGAGGAGAAGGCGACCTTCGAGGACGCGATGGCGGTGGTGGAGCGCTACTACGGTCTGACCCTGACCGAGGGGCAGGAGCTGACCCTGACCCGGACGGAGGAGGACGCCCTGCGCACTGCCTTCGCGCTGAGCATGACGCCCGCAGGGGAGCGCACGCTGGACGCGCAGGACGCGCTGCTCTACGGCGGCTATGAGCCCTTCTCCATGGCGATCAGCCACATCGTGAACAACAAGGCGGGCCTGTCCTACACCTCCTACGCGCACACCGGCCTTCAGATTCCGGTTTACGCCAAGGGCGTGGGCGCGGAGAAATTCTCCGGCCTGTACGACAACACGGACATCTTTACCCGCACCATGGAGGTCATGGGGCTGAGCAAGTAATCACCGGATGTGCACAGGCCGCTTTCCGTAAGGGGAGGCGGCCTGTATGCATGGGAGGAACATGTAGATGAAGAAGCAAAGGAAATGGAAAAGATCCAATGCGGTGATGTGCATCGTGATGCTCCTTGTCTTCGGACTGCTGTGCCTGCTGCCGGAGCAGTATGAAAACGCCTCCACACACATCCCCCGGGAACGCGTGCGCATCGACGAGGTGGACAATACGGGCCTGTACCCGATCGGCATCGTCTATTCCGGCGTACAGAACTGCCGGGTGACGGTGCTCTCGGGCGAACATGCGGGAGAAACCGTCTGGGCAAGCAACTACCTGAATTCGGCGCTGGACAAGGACAAGCTCTATGAGCCGGGGGACATCGCCCATGCGATGGTGCAGGGCGGCACGGCCCGCCTGAGCGTCACGCTGATCGACCATGCGCGTACGGGCGTGGAATCCGGCATCCTGCTGGCGCTTGCCGCACTGCTGATGCTCTACGGCGGGATAGTCGGCTGCGGGGCGCTCATCTCGCTGGCCGCCAGCGCCGTCATCGTATGGAAGCTGCTGCTGCCGCTGCTGCTGCGCGGCGTGAATCCGCTCACCGCCTCGTTTGTGACGGTGCTCGCGCTGACGGTGATGATCGACGTGCTGGTCGGCGGGCTGACGCGCAAGACGCTGATCGCCATTCTCGGTTCGCTGGCGGGCACGGTCATCACGGGCGTGCTCTCCGTCGTGCTGACCGATGCGCTCAGGCTTGACGGCGGCGATATTGCCTACATCGTGCCGCTGCTCTCCCAGTCATCCATGACGGTGGACGCAAAATCACTCTACTGCGGCATGATCTTCATCGCCAACTCCGGCGCGCTGATGGATCTGAGCATGGATATCGCGGCGAGCTGTCAGGAGGTCGTCTTCCACCGGCCGGAGGTGGGCCGGAAGGAGCTGCTGCTCAGCGGCATCCGCCTCGGGCGGAGCGTCCTGGGCACGATGACAACTACGTTGATGCTGGCTTACTCGGGCAATTACCTCTCCATGCTCATGTACTTCATGGGGCAGGGGACGCCGCTGTGCGACATTGTCAACCTCAAATACGTCGCCAGCCCATTGCTCAATACGCTGGTGGGCAGCTTCGGCCTGGTTGCCGCCGCCCCCCTGACGGCGGTGATCGCCTGCGTGCTGCTCGTGCCCCGAAGCGGGAGTACCAGCCAATATTGACTCCCGATGGATCGTTTCATTCGCAAAGTGCCTTTTCCGTCCCGGCTGCGCCCGGTGAACACCCTTGCCGGGAACCGGCAGGATAAACGGCGAACGTTCTGCATTTGCCCTGTGATTCCCTGCGGAAAGGTTGAAATCTGTATCGGAGGTGTGGTAGAATACGGTATATCCCGGACTGCATCCCGCATAGGAGGACGATCATGAAATCGATCCGAACCGCCGTGATCGGCGTGGGTAACATGGGCTCCGCCCATGCCGGCTGCATTGCGCAGCAGCGTATCGGGGGCCTTGTGCTGAGCGCCCTTTGCGACATTTCACCCGAAAGACAGGCTTACTGCCGGGAACGCTATCCGGAGCTGCCCTGCTACCCTTCCGTGGAGGCGCTGCTTGCTGCGGGAGCGGCGGACGCGGCGGTCGTGGCGGTGCCGCATCCCGCTCACAGCGACGTAGCCATCAGGGCCCTGCAGGCCGGGCTGCACGTGCTGGTGGAGAAGCCGGTGGACGTGGCGCTGTCCAGGGCACAGCGACTGTGCGACGTGGCGGAGGAAAGCGGACGGGTCTTTGCCGTCATGCTCAACCAGCGCACGAATCCCATCTTCCGCCGGGCAAGGGAAATCGTGCAGGGCGGGCTGCTGGGCGAGCTGAAGCGGACGGTATGGATCATCACCAACTGGTACCGCACGCAGCATTACTATGATTCCGGCGCATGGCGGGCCACCTGGCGCGGCGAGGGCGGCGGCGTGCTGCTCAACCAGGCGCCGCACAATCTGGATCTGTGGCAATGGATCTGCGGAATGCCGCAGAGCGTCAGCGCGCAATGCGACGTCGCGCGCTATCACCGCATCGAGGTGGAGGATGACGCGACACTGTTCACCCGCTATGCCAACGGCGCGACGGGCGTGTTCATCACCTCCACCGGCGAGTATCCCGGCACCAACCGGCTGGAAATCGCCGGTGACCGGGGCAGGCTGGTGCTGGAAAACGGCGTGCTGAAGTGGTGGCGGCTGACGGAGTCGGAGCGGCAGGTTTGCTTCCGGTCGGAGGAGAGCTTCGCCAGCATCCCCTGCGAGTATGAGGAGTATAGGCCGTCGGAGCCGGAAACCGCCCATGCCGGCATCCTGCAGAACTGGGCCAACGCCATCCGGCTGGGCGAGCCGCTTTTGTCGCCGGGACGGGACGCGCTCAATGAGCTGACGCTCTCCAACGCAGCCTATCTCTCCCAGTGGACGGGCAATGTGCCCGTCACGCTGCCGATGGATACCGCAGCCTTCGACCGTCTGCTGGCGGAGCATGTCGCGGCTTCCTCCACCAAGCAGGTCTCCGAACGCCGGGATGGCTCCGACGGCTACAGCCGGCGCTGGCAGGTCAACTGGTAACCATTTTGCGGTGGGCTTTGTGCGCCTTCATATACTGATGATGCACTGTCCAAAGGGGAGGAACGGCATGGATATCCTGTATGCCGACCGGGAGCTTGCGATCTGTGTCAAGCCGGTCGGGCTGGACTCGGAGGAGGGCGTTCCGGCGGCGCTGCGGGAAGCGCTGGGCGGGGAATTCCGGACGGTTCACCGGCTGGATCGGAATGTGGGCGGCGTGATGGTCTACGCCCGGACAAGGGCTGCGGCGGCAGCGCTGTCCCGCACCATACAGGAGGGCGCGATGGTCAAGGAATATGTCGCCCTTGTGCACGGCACGCCCGAACCCGCCGGAGACTGGACGGACCTGCTCTGGAAGGACGCAACGAAGAACAAGGTCTATGTGGTGAAGCGGGAGCGCGGCGGCGTCAGGAGAGCGCGGCTGGAATATGTCCGCCTGACGGAAGCGGCGGATTCCCTGGTGCGCATCCGCCTGCATACCGGCCGCAGCCATCAGATTCGCGTACAGTTTGCCTCCCGAGGCTTCCCGCTGGTGGGCGATCACAAGTACGGCTCGCAGGATGCGGCCACGGCGCCGATGCTCTTGCCCTGCTGCATCACCTTTCCATGGAAGGGAAAAACGATGCGCTTTGAACAGCTGCCCCCATGGGCGGAGGGAGATCAGGCATGAATCAGACAAAGCCTGTCATCCACCTCTTTGGCGCGTCCGGTTCCGGGACGACGACGCTGGGGCGCGCGCTTGCCGGTGCGCTGGGATATCGGCATCTGGACACGGACGATTATTTCTGGCTCCCGACCGATCCGTGCTTCACGCAGAAGCGACCGGCTGCGGAACGCATTGCCCTGATGAATACGGACATCGACGCTTCGCCGGGGGCGGTGATATCGGGCTCCCTGACCGGCTGGGGGGACGTCCTGATGCCGCGCTTCACGCTGGCGGTTCGGGTGGTGACGCCGACAGCGGTGCGGCTGGAGCGCATTCGTGCGCGGGAGTTCGCCCGCTTTGGCGCAAGGATTCGCGAGGGCGGCGACATGTACCGGGTACACACCGATTTTCTCGACTGGGCCGCCCGGTATGACACAGGGGACGCGACTATGCGCAGCAAGGCCTGCCATGATGCGTGGCAGCAGATGCTTGCATGCCCTGTCATCGCTGTGGATGGCACGGCGGCGACAGGGAAGAACATCGCGCTGATTCAGTCCATGCTGTAATCGCTGCAACGAAAAGCGGCTCCCATCCGTTCCGGAAGGGAGTCGCTCAATTTTTATATTGGATTACACAGCGCCCTGCGCCAGCATGGCGTCGGCAACCTTCAGGAAGCCCGCGATGTTTGCGCCGGCGACATAGTCGCCCTCGGTGGCATATTCCTTGGCGGCCTCGTCGATCTTGTTGAAGATGCCGACCATGATGTCCTGCAGCTTCTCGTCGACCTCCTGCGCCGTCCAGGAAAGACGCATGGAGTTCTGGGACATTTCCAGTGCGGAGCAGGCCACGCCGCCGGCGTTTGCCGCCTTGCCGGGCGCAAAGAGCACGCCGGCCTTCTGGAAGGCCTCGGTCGCCTCGATGGTGGAGGGCATGTTCGCACCCTCGCCGACAGCGATCACGCCGTTGGCGATCAGCGTCCTGGCGGCATTCTCGTCCAGCTCGTTCTGGGTCGCGCAGGGCAGCGCGATCTGGCAGGGAATCGTCCAGATACCCTTGCAGCCCTCGGTGTAGGTGGAGCCGGGCACGCGCTCGGCATACGCCTTGATGCGGCCGCGCTCGACCTCCTTGATCTGCTTGACCACGTCCAGATTGATGCCGTTGGGGTCGTACACATAGCCGTTGGAGTCGGACATGGCTACGACCTTGCCGCCCATCTGGGTGATTTTCTCGTTCGCATAGATCGCGACGTTGCCGGAGCCGGACACGACGACGGTCTTGCCCGCCACGTCCTTGCCATTGTGCTCCATCATCGCCTTCACCAGATAGCACAGGCCGTAGCCGGTGGCTTCCTTGCGGCCCAGACTGCCGCCCCAGGTCAGGCCCTTGCCCGTCAGCACACCCTCATACAGGCCGGTGATGCGCTTGTACTGGCCATAGAAGTAGCCGACCTCGCGGGCGCCCACGCCGATATCACCGGCAGGCACGTCCTCGTCCGCACCGACGTATTTGTACAGCTCGGTCATGAAGCTCTGGCAGAAGCGCTGCACCTCGGCCTCGGACTTGCCCTTGGGGTCGAAGTCGGAGCCGCCCTTGCCGCCGCCGATGGGCAGACCGGTCAGAGAATTTTTGAGGATCTGCTCAAAGCCCAGGAACTTCAGGATGCTCTGATTGACGCTGGGATGCAGGCGCAGGCCGCCCTTGTAGGGGCCGATGGCGCTGTTGTACTGCACGCGGTAGCCGCGGTTGACACGGGTCACGCCCTGGTCGTCAATCCACGGCACACGGAAGGTGATGATGCGTTCGGGTTCGACAAAGCGCTCCAGCAGACCAGCCGCCTCGTACTTCGCTTCGTTGCGGTCGATGACGGGCTTGAGGGTGGTCAGGATCTCGGTGGCCGCCTGGATGAACTCCGGCTCGTGGGCATAACGAACCTTCAGGTCATTGAGGACGCGCTCAGCGTAATTCGCCATACGAATTTCTCCTTTCAAATTTCCGGCAGAACCGGAGCAGACGGCTTCTTTGCCTCTGCATGAAACCGAATCTATTGTACAGGCATTCTTGCAGGAATTCAAGACGCGTCCTGCACTTCCTTTGTATTTCCACTGGTTTTCTCTTGTTTTTCCTGAAAAGTTGCAAGTACCCGTGCGGAATCCCATAAACAGTGATACCGAAACGAATCTGACGCTGAGAGGATATTTGCTGTTTCAGATACTTGCGTAATCCGGGGAGATATGTTATAATCTACATCGCAGCCGCCTATGCACAGCGTTTGTTTCCCGCACAAATGCTGTACACGGGAGTGTTGCCCCGGTTCAAGGCATTCAAGCCATATGCACTCGTGGCTCAGCAGGATCGAGCGGTCGCCTCCTAAGCAGAGGGAGAGCCTGATGCCCGCTGAAAACGATGTGACCGGGTAGTGTGCGGATACGAGTCGATTCCAGTCGGTAGCGGTGTGATAACATATTGCAAAAATATTACACCCTTGAGAAAATGAACCTGCCGCCAAACTGCTAAGAATCGAGGATTCTGCTAAGAGTTTTCCCCGCCGGGAGCGGTTTCCGGCAAAACCTCTTTTGCAAAAGCCCCGTAAAATCGGGCTTTTTGACACCTGGACCCGTAGCTCAGCAGGATAGAGCGGTCGCCTCCTAAGCGACAGGCCGTGGGTTCGAATCCCGCCGGGTTCAGCATTTCTGTTACATAAACGTAACAAATAGCAAAACCATCGGGCGGCTTTGTCCGGTGGTTTTTGCGTTGCGTCCTGCTAAGACTTGCCCCGATTCTTAGCAGAGCTGCTAACACTTTTGTTCGTTCTGTTAAACTGGATTTCCAGGCTCGTACAGGGCGCCGATTCTTGCCGTTGCTAAGAAAGTTGATAGGTCGGTATTGACGGAAGGTCGATTCCAGCGTTTGTCTGCTTATACGCTTGTCACAATTAATTCTACATCCCAGATTTCACATTCTTTGGGGTGCATCTTCGGAACAGTGGCATACCGGGCAGGATTCTTTTCGATCAAGTCCCATCTTTCGGTTGATTGAACGCACTTCAGAGCAGACTATGGACAGATCATTCGGTGCCAGGCAAAAGGGCATTTCGCATTCTGAAAATGAGCGATAGGGAACCTCTGAATAATTTCCCTACCATGCAAGCAAATGATATGGTATAGTAACGCTAACAGAACAAAGGTAGATGCAGGGGAATGAAGCAGGAAATGTTTACCGACATCGAATACGGATGCCGCAGGAAGAAGACGAAGCGAGAGGAATTCCTGGAGATCATGGACGAAATCATCCCCTGGGACGAGTGGGCGGGAGTGATCGAACCCTATTACCCCAAGGGAAAGCGTGGCCGTCCGCCGATGGGCATCGAGAAAATGCTGAGGATGTACCTGCTTCAGATCTGATTCAACCTGTCTGATCCGGGCACCGAGGACGCGATCTACGACAGCTATGCCATGCGGAAATTTACCGGTATCGACTTCATGACGGAAGTCGTTCCGGATGAAACCACGCTGTGCAAGTTCCGGCATCTGCTGGAGAAGAACGGCTTGAACAAGCTGTTCTTCGACGCGATCAACCGTGTCATGGTGAAGAGCGGGCACATGATGAAGGGCAGCACGATCGTGGATGCAACGATTATCAGCGCCCCCAGCTCCACGAAGAACGCTGCCAAGGCCCGCGATCCCGAAATGCACCAGACGAAAAAGGGAAACGAGTGGAAATTCGGGATGAAATGCCATATCGGCGTAGACGCAGGCGGTGGCCTGGTTCACACCATGACGGTCACAGCGGCGAACGCGCACGACATCACACAGACAGCGAACCTGCTCCGGGAGGACGATGAGGTCGTCTACGGGGATCCAGGTTATCTTGGTGTACAAAAGCGTCCCGAAATCGCGAACAACGAACACTTTTCCCAGATTGATTTCCGCATCAACCGCCGCCCCAGCAGTCTTCCCAAAGTCAGTGACAACGCCATCGATTGGGAACGCTACATCGAAAACCGCAAATCCTCTGTACGCTGCAAGGTGGAACACGTATTCCGGATCATCAAGTGTCAGTTCGGCTACAGGAAAACGGTGTATCGCGGATTGAAGAAGAACGAGAACCGGCTTTATGCCTTGTGTGCCTGTGCCAATTTGTACATACTCGCCATCGCAGGGCGAAAACTTGCTCTTGCCTGATCAGGGGCGAAGTCTGCCCTTTTCAAGGCTGCGGGCAGAAAAGGTGGGATTTCACGGGGATTTAGCTGCGCATTACCATTAGCTGGGCGCGATGCTGCGCATATTCCGCCTTTTGACACAACTGATGAGTGTTATTCAGAGGTTCATTAGAGGAAAAGCATCAATGCTATCTGTAATCTTTGAAGATTCTTATATTGGAAGGAAATATGGATATAATTTGAAGCGGAAGCATGGTATACTGAAGAAAAGAGTATTGAAACACATGGAGGGCATCTGATGCAGTTACATATGGTGTTGACCGCACCTAAGATCATTTTGCCGGTTTCATACAGACATTTGATTCACGGCATGATTTATCGAGCGCTGTCGGTGGATGCAAAGTTATCAGGGCGGCTACATAACCGCGGCTATGCCGGGGGGAAGAGGGTGTTCAAGCATTTCACATTCGGCCAACTGGAGGGTCGTTACCGCGTACAGGAGGGCTGGATCATCTTTACCGGGAAAGCGGCACTTGAAATCCGCAGCAGTGATGCGGAGCTGATGGAGCTTCTTGCCCAGCAGCTGTTTGCCGGGCGGCGTATCTGGCTGGGAGAGAACAGCATGGAGATTGCGAACAGCACCATGACAGACTGGCATCTGCTCGTGCCGGATACGGAGATCCGGATGCGTTCGCCTGCAGTGGCCCATATCACGCTGTCGGACGGACATACCCGGTTCTTTTCGCCTGACGAGGGTGCTTATTACACAGCACTCGTTCGGAATGCAGAGCGCAAGTGGAGCAGCTTCGGTGGGACAAAGGAACGCTTCGCCCTGCAGATCACACCAAAGGGAAACGAAGTCTATAAAAAGCAGATTACCCGGTTTAAGCATACCTGTATCACCGGTTGGCAGGGCCATTTTCGGCTGTCCGGCATGCCGGAGGTGGTGGATATGCTCTATCAGCTCGGCTTAGGAGAGAAAAGCTCGCAAGGCTTTGGAATGTTTGATGCCGTGGAGAAAACGGTGTTGACAAACGCGGAATGACTATCTATGATGAACATGTAAGCTTGATTTGAGGCTTTGCTACCCTAACGCTTAACAGGTATCGAAACTTCCTAGGGCTTGTGATTTCCACTGAACTTGCTTAGAGATTCTGGTATATACCAGAAATCGAAATATGCAGCTCACATTTCGAGCATGGTAAAACGCGCTACGGAAATGGCAAAGCAGGTAATGACCGTTGCTCTCTAACATGGAGAGCTTTTTCTTTTGCCCAAAACTTCGAAAATTGAGTAAGGAAAAGTTTAAATTAATAGGGGAGATGTACGATATATTCAGTGTCAAGGGAATCGGCGGCAAGCGGAGCGAACGAGCAAATAACTCATAAGGAGGTATATGGCGCGATAACAACACGATAAAGCTCATCGCCGTTTCTGCTCGATCCAATGATGGCGGTCGGTTCATTCATGTGATGTAGCCAAGCTGTTGCACCGGTATTGTCAGCTTTCGGGGAAGCGGTTATCCAGCATCAAAATTGAAGCTGAGACAATATCGGCAGTCAGTATGCGTGATTGAAGGACCGCATGACGGCATTGCCGCAGCGTATCGCCCACTACTTTGCGGATCAAAGAAAGGGGTGTTTCATGCTCCCATAGAACCTGACTATGTCATACAAGACCAACTATGAAAAGTCAACCCCTCATGAGGGGTTGAGCAGAAAAAAGTTGG
>JBJEUF010000141.1:0-32551 GCA_051883695.1 Aristaeellaceae bacterium | reverse complement strand
ATCAGCGTCAGCTGAGTGAGGCCATCAAGCGCGCCCGTGCCATCGCGCTGCTGCCCTTCACCGTTGACTGATTGATGTGAATCGGAACACATGAAGAACGGCCCTGCTTCTGTCATTGACGGAAGCAGGGCTTTGTTTTTTCTGGCCGGGATTTTGAATGCTCACACTAATTCTCGTTAAAAATGCTGCACCGAGCACAGTGAGTTTTTCGTTCTGGCAAAGCTGAGTGAAGCGAGGCGTTACTTACAGTACGCCCAGCGGAACGAAGCGCAGCCAGAGCGGAAAAGGCGCTGTGCGAATGTAACATTTTGATTGAGAATTAGTATCAATACAATCGCCTTTTCACTCACCCAGCGCTTCGACAAGGGTTCGGCCGTTCTGGCGCATGACATCTTCATAGTAGGTCAGCGGAATTGCGCCCTCCGGGCCGGTAACGATGGGATCCAGCGTATAGATGGGTGCGCCGGTCTCCCGGGAGACGATCTGCGCTGCCGCATCCTCATACTGCGGCTCGATAAACAGCGGCGGTTTCCCCAGCTGCTTCACCGTATTGCACAGCTCCGCCACAGCCCGGGAGGACAGGGTATCCTCCGGATCATGGTTCAGCACCGCCGCCACATGCAGCCCGTACGCCTCGGCAAAATACGGGAACGCCTCGTGGAAGGTGATGATATCCCTGTGCGGCAGATCTGCCAACGCACTTTCCAGCTCCGCGTCCAACGCCTGCAGCCGGGCGATGTACCGATCCCGGTTGGCGGCAATGGCTTCCGCGTGCTCCGGCAGCTCCGCCATCAGGCCGTCGGCCAGGTTCGTCACCATCCGGATCGCATTGTCCGCATCCAGCCAGATGTGCGCGTTGATTTCGTGCGCATGGTCATGCTCCTCTGTATCGGCCTCATGGTCATGCTCCGTGCAGGATTCCAGCAGCGTCACGCCGGTGGAGGCATCCACCACCGGCAGCGCCGGGAAGGCGTCGAGCACATGGCTGAGGTAGCCCTCCATACCCGCGCCGTTGATGAGAAACACATCCGCCCGGTCAAGCAGCTTCATGTCGCCCGTCTGCAGCTGGTAATCATGCAGGCAGCCCGTATCCGGCGCGGTGAGGCTCTCCACCTCCACGCCCTCCAGACCCTCCGTCAGGTTCAGCGCAAACACATAGATCGGGAAAAAGGAGGTCACCACCGTTTCCCCTGCCGCCCAGACCGGCGTCACCAGCAGCACAAGGGCTGCGGCGATCGACAACAGCTTTTTCATTCAAGACTTCCTTTCATGTATCATGCTCCGGCAGTCATCGTCTGCCACGCATACAACGATCCGACGGCGGCTTTCCCTGCATCCTTCAGCCGTTCCGCCAGCCGCTCATGGGATGATTTTCCCGGATGATCCGGCGCAGCATCTCCCGTTCCAGATCCGGCAGCTGATCGCCGAAGCGCTCCAGCAGCACCCGCATCGCGGACAGGGAGCCCTGCGTCATCGCGCTTTCCCGCAGGCCCTCCAATGAAAGCTCCTGCGGCGGCATCGCATCCAGCAGCACGCCCCAGCACTCATCCACCATGAAGTCCACATCCCGCAGCAGGATGCGCCGCACCACGCCGTTTTCCATCCGCAGGAGCATCTGCTGTCCCAGCAGCGCATACAGGTCGCTGAAGATGCGCTCCTTGAGCTGCCGCTGCAGCATCTGCGGCGTCTCCCGGGCCGGACGATAGCCGCGGAGGATTTCCGCCACATGGTCGCACAGGGACGTTTCCGTCACAAAGCGCAACCCCAGCACCGGCTGCAGAACCCGGCGCACCTCACTGACCCGGATGGTATACGGCATCCCCCACGCCTCCTTGCAGCGTTTCCGCTTTCGTACCATGCGATCCCGAACAGATCGACGTTATAGTATTTCGACACCCACCGCCATTTCCCTGCGGGATTGTTTTTTTTCGCTTTTTTCCGTGATTTCCGCCCCAAAGGATTGCATGATTCTGCGGGGATATTCGTCCGTTTATGCATGTTTGCCCGCACAGGTTGTGGCGAACATCTGTCTGTCCACAAGATATCCGCCAAATAGTTATCCACAGCTTTGGGGACGTCCCACAATTTTACCTGCGTCAAAACCCTTGCCAACACGGCGTTTCTGTGCTATGATACGGGAGACGAAAAGTTATCCACAGGTTCTCCGGAAGCGAATCCGGCTCCTGCCGGCAGCCGATGGCGGATACACACGGAACAGCTCACGGTCGGAAGCGGTCGTGCGCTTTTTTCGCCCCGCAACCACATTTCAGATCCCCGCGCTTCCCGATGGACGGCGAAGGGGACGATTTCGAGAGGAATACACATGATGGACATGAAGGAGCTCTGGGAACGGGCCTGTGCCCTGATGGAATCGGAAATGAACCGCATCGTGTACAACACGTGGATCGCGGACAACCTGACGGTCATTGCGCTGGAGGGCGACACGCTGATACTGCGCATCACGATGGAGAACATGCAGCGCCAGCTGATGAACATGCATCATCCGCGCATCGTGGACGCGGTGAGCCGCGCCGCCGGCAAGCGGATGAACGTCGAGATTCTCACCGCCGCCGAGCTTCGGGAGCGCACCGCCGGCAGCGAAGCGGAGGAAACCGACGATTCCCTGACGCAGAGCGCCGTTTCCCTCAACCCCAAATACACCTTCGACACCTTCGTGGTCGGCAGCGGCAACCGCTTCGCCCACGCCGCATCCCTGGCCGTGGCCGAGGCGCCCGCGCAGGCCTACAACCCGCTGTTCATCTACGGCGGCGTGGGACTGGGCAAGACCCATCTGATGCACGCCATCGGCCACTTCATCCTGGAGGCCGACCCCACCAAGCGCATCCTCTATATCCCCGGCGAGACCTTCACCAACGAGCTGATCCTCGCCATCCAGCAGAACCGCAACCTCCAGTTCCGCAACCGCTTCCGCAACGTGGACGTGCTGATGGTGGACGATATCCAGTTCATCGCCGGCAAGGAGTCCACACAGGAGGAGTTCTTCCACACCTTCAACACCCTGCACACCGCGGGCAAGCAGATCATCCTGACCTCCGACCGGCCGCCGCACGAGATCGCCCGGCTGGAGGAGCGCCTGCGCAGCCGCTTCGCCTGGGGATTGATCGCGGATATCAAGAAGCCCGACGTGGAGACCCGCATTGCCATTCTGCGCCGCAAGGCCGAATCCGAGAATATCAGCGTGGAGGACGGCGTGCTGGAGAACATCGCCGCCCATATCGATACCAATATCCGTGAGCTGGAGGGCAGCCTCACCCGTCTGGTCGCCTATGCCAACCTGACCGGCAAGCCGCTGACCGTCCAGCTGTGCAACGAGGCGCTGCGCGACCTGTTCACCAGCCAGACCCGCAAGGAGGTCACGCCCCAGCTGATCATGCAGACGGTGGCGGACTACTACTCCATCACCGTCAACGACCTGATCCGGCAGACACGCCGCAGGGAGATCACCGTGCCGCGCCAGATCGCGATGTATCTGACCCGTGAAATGACAAACCTGTCCCTGCCCCAGATCGGTCAGGTCTTCGGCAACCGCGACCATACCACCGTGCTGCATGGCTGCGACAAGATCGCCGCGACCATCAAGGACAGCGCCTCCGGCATGGAGAATGTCATCACCGATATCAAGAACCTGATTTCCGAAGGAAAGTAGGCCTCCCAGGGACCTGCCATCAGCATCGGCTGCTCCGCCCGCGTGGATGCAGCCTTTTTCATACATTGAATGCCATCGCGCCTGATTGGGAATCCGCCGTTGGTCGTGATTTTGCCAGGGCGGCCTCATTCAGGATACCATATGATACACTGTTCTCTGATGTGCGGGTCGAAGGTTTTCAAAGGTCATCGTGCGGAAACGGTTCCCGGTGGGGAGCTGCCGAAAGCAGGCTTCCGGCGATGCTGGAGTCGGAAAACCCTTTGGTCGCGTCCGCAGGTTCGAAATTCCTTTTACGGGGGGGTGTTTCGCTTCTGCGGAAGCGAGGAGGGGGGCTTTCCGATCGCCCCTCCGCCCCTTCGGCCGCATCCTTGTTTCTATGCTGTTGTGAATAAGGTCGCCCTGTGATTTTTCGCTGTTCGCTTTTCTTTTCCGAAGCGATGATGTACAATATGAAGAAAAAGGGAGGCGGACGGATGGACAAGCTGGAAACGCTGAAGCGTTATTTCGGCCATACGAGCTTCCGAACCGGGCAGGAAGCCATGGTGGACGCGCTGCTGTCCGGCCGGGACGCGCTGGGCGTGATGCCCACGGGCGCAGGGAAATCCATATGCTATCAGGTGCCCGCGCTGATGCTCCCGGGCATCACGCTGGTCATTTCGCCGCTGATTTCCCTCATGGCGGATCAGGTCGCCGCGCTGAAGGCGGCGGGCATTCCGGCAGCCTATCTCAATTCGACCCTCACGCCCCGGCAGATGGATCTGGCACTCGAACGGGCGTATCAGGGTGCATACAAGATCATCTATGTGGCGCCTGAACGGCTGGAAACGCCCTCCTTCCTGCGGTTCGCCCGGCAGGTGTCCCTCTCCCTGATCGCCGTGGACGAGGCCCACTGCGTCTCCCAATGGGGGCAGGACTTCCGCCCGGTGTACCTGCGGATTGCGGAGTTTGTGGACACGCTGCCCCGGCGGCCCGTGATGGGGGCCTTCACCGCCACGGCCACCGCGCGCGTCCGGGAGGACATCGTGCGCCACCTGCGCCTGATATCGCCCGCGACCGTCACCACCGGCTTTGACCGTCCGAACCTGTATTTCGAGGTCGTCCGGCTCAAGCAGCGCGACCCGGCGCTGATGCGGATCCTTGCCGGCAAGCAGGGGCAGAGCGGCATCGTCTACTGCGCCACGCGCAAGGCGGTGGAGGAGGTCTGCGACAAGCTGAACGCCGCCGGATACGCCGCCGGACGCTACCATGCGGGGCTGCCGGATGAGGAACGCAGGCAGAATCAGGAGGATTTCCAGTACGACCGGGTGCAGATCATGGTGGCGACGAATGCCTTCGGCATGGGGATTGACAAGTCCAATGTCCGATTCGTGATTCACTACAACATGCCCAAATCCATGGAAGCGTACTACCAGGAGGCAGGCCGCGCCGGGCGCGACGGCGAGCCTTCCGAGTGCATCCTGCTCTACAATGCGCAGGACATCGTTACCGGACGCTGGATGATCAACAACTCGCCGCCCAACGACGCCCTTTCCGCTGCGGAGCAGGCGCGGGTACGCCAGCTTGACCTGCAGCGGCTGCAGAGCATGATCGACTACTGCACGCGGGATCAGTGCCTGCGGGCGTACATCCTGCGCTATTTCGGCGAGAGGCCGCCGGAGAGCCGGTGTGACGCCTGCGGCTTCTGCACCGGCGGACGCTACAGCGGCGCAGCCGCGCCCAAGCCGGTCAGGAAGCCGCAGGCCAAACAGGCTGCGTCAGAAAAGCCCGTGGAGGTTGGAAAAATCGAAGGCGCCGGCGATCTGTTCGAGCAGCTGCGGGCTGTCCGCATGGCGCTGTCGAAGGCACACCATGTGCCGCCCTATGTGATCTGCTCCGACGCGACGCTGAACAGCATGTGCCGCATCAGGCCCCAGACGCGGGAAGGGATGCTCTCGGTCAGCGGCATGGGCGAAATCAAGACGCAGCGGTACGGCGACGCGTTTCTGCAGGTGCTCAGGAAGCACCAGGCCATGGCGCGCAGAACCCGCGAGCAGGTGAGCACCCTGGCCCGGCAGGCGCAGACGACCTACAGCCGACCCGGAGCCGGCACGAAGGGCGACGCTCTCCCGCCGCCTCCGGTGCGCCGTACCGAGCCGCCGAAGTCCGCGCCCCTGCCGCCGGAGCGTCCGCCGCTGGCGGATGATGACGAAGCCCTGGCGGATGCGTATCTCTCCGGCGTGTCCATTCGGGAAATGGCGGACGAGCTGGGGCTGCACCCGGCGGAGATCCGTCAGCGCCTGCAGGACATGGACTTGATATTCTGATGCCGCTATGGTATGATGGATTTACCGGTTAACTCAACCACACAGAGGAGGTCTGCGACCATGATCGAGAAGTATTCTGATGTGCTGATTCCCCAGCGCGCCGATCCCTGCATTCTGCTGGCAGATGACGGCTGGTATTATTTCACTGCGTCCGTGCCCGCCTTCGATCTGATTGAGCTGCGCCGCGCGCGCACCATCGAGGAGCTGCCCGATGCGCCCACCCGCGTTGTCTGGCGCAAGCATGACGAGGGCCCGATGAGCAGGTACATCTGGGCGCCCGAAATCCATCAGGTGGACGGCAAGTGGTGCATCTACTTCGCCGCTGCTGCCGAGGAGCCCGACAATCTGGGCGTGTTCAGCCACCGCACCTACTGCATCCAGTGCGAGGGGGACGCCATGGCGGACGAATGGGTCGAGAAGGGCCAGATCAACACCGGCTGGGAGTCCTTCTGCATCGACTCCACCACCTTTGTCGCCAATGGGAAGCGCTATTTCTGCTGGGCGCAGCGCGATTATGACATCCCCGGCAACTCCAACCTGTACATTGCCGAGATGCTCTCTGCCACCGAGCTGAAGCTGCCGGCGACGCTGCTGAGCGTGCCCGAGTATGACTGGGAGTGCATCGGCTATCTGGTCAACGAGGGCCCGTCCGTCCTCAGGCACAACGGGAAGCTCTACCTGACCTATTCCGGCTCTGCGACGGACGAGCACTATGCCATGGGAATGCTGACCGCGGATGAGGACGCCGATCTGCTGAAGAAGGAAAGCTGGACGAAGTCCCCCGTGCCCGTGATGGTGACCGACCCTGCCCACAGGATCTATGGCCCCGGCCACAACTCCTTCACCAGGGACAAGGACGGACGCGACCTGCTGGTGTTCCATGCCCGTCCCTATCCGGGCTTCATCGGCGATCCGCTTTCCGACCCCAACCGCCACTGCCATGTCTGGCCCGTAGAGTACGACGAGCATGACCGCCCGGTTTTCAACTGATTGCAAGCATTGCCCTGGCTGCCGCCGGGGTTAAAGCCTTGGGAGGTGTTGGAGGGCCCGCAGGCCCTCTGACTGGATTCGTATCGACCGGCTTTGCCGGAAACTTTCCTTATACGGAGGAACGGCCGTCAGGGTTGCTTGCAGCCCTGACAGTGACGGAGTGCCATTCCTCGAAAAAGTGCCTGAAGCACTTTTTCGACACGCTATGCCCTGGCTGCCTGTCGGCCGGGGCTTTGTATTTGCAAGGATATCACGCCAGCGGGCACATTTTCCCATTGACACGATGCTTTATCGGTGTTACATTTAAGTTGGGTTAGTGTAAAATGCAGGAGGATGTGTACGGATGAAACGGGATCTGGTGGTCATGTGCGTATTCGGAACAAGACCGGAAGCCATCAAGATGGCCCCACTGGTCAAGGCGCTGGAAGCAGCGGAAGGAATCCGCAGCAGGGTATGCGTGACGGCGCAGCACCGCCAGATGCTGGACAGCGTCCTGAAGCAGTTCGGAATCACACCGGATGACGACCTGAACCTGATGAAGGCCGGACAGACGCTGACAACCATCACCACCGACGTGCTGGAGGGCATGGACGCGGTGCTGCGGGAGCGCAAGCCGGACATCGTGCTTGTGCACGGCGATACCACCACCTCCATGGCGGCGGCGCTGGCGGCGTTCTATCATCAGGTGCCTGTGGGGCATGTGGAGGCCGGCCTGCGCTCCTTTGACCGCTATTCGCCCTTCCCCGAGGAGATGAACCGCGAGCTCACAGGCCGGATCGCCACGCTGCACTTCGCTCCGACCGAGCGCAGCCGGAGAAATCTGGAGCGCGAGGGCGTGACAGAGGGCGTGCATGTGGTGGGCAACACGGTCATTGACGCGCTTCACCAGATGGTGCGCGAGGATTACACGTTCTCCTCCGAGGCGCTGCGTTCGCTTCCGCTGGATACGGGACGCTGGGTGCTGCTGACCGCGCACCGCCGCGAAAACCTCGGCCAACCGCTGCGGAATATCTGCGCGGGTGTCCGGCGTATGCTGGCAGCATATCCCGATGTGCAGGTGGTGTATCCCATGCATCCCAACCCCCTGGTGCGCGCGACGGTGCAGGCGGCGCTGGGCGGTGTGGCGCGCGTTCACCTCATCGATCCTGTCGAGGTGTCGGATATGCACAACCTCATCAGGCGCTGCTGCCTGGTCATGACGGATTCCGGCGGACTGCAGGAGGAAGCGCCCGCGCTGGGCAAGCCCGTGGTGGTGCTGCGCACGGAAACCGAGCGTCCCGAGGTGGTGGAGAGCGGCATGGCGATCCTGGCAGGCGTGGAGGAGGAAAGCGTATTCCGTTCCGTCTGCAGCATCCTGGGCGACGATGCGCTGTATCACCGCATGAGCCACGCGATCAATCCCTACGGGGACGGTCACACATCGGAAAAGATCGTAGCCATCCTCAAGCAATTCGGGGAGACGCTTGCCGACTGAGGCCGGATGCCGGACAGACAGCATGGAGGTGCAGCGAAAATGGAGGACAGAAAGCCCCGGAGGGTGTTTTGTACACTGATCGTCCTTTGTGTGCTGCTGGCCCTGACGGTCGCCGCGCTTGTTCTGCTGCTTCAGGTGCAGCCGGAGGAGCATGGGCAGATGGCAACGGAGCCTTCCGCAGGCCCTACCCCCGAATTGCTGCAAGCCTCCGATCTGGAGCCGGATCCGTCCAGGCTGTATCTGGTCTATGACGCACTGCTTGAGGACGGCGAAGGCCATCCCGTGTGGCTGCATGACCTGCGCGGCGAGCCGGTGCTGCTGCTGTTCTGGTCAAGCTGGTGCGGCGATTGCAAGGAGTATCTGGCAAACGGATTTTCTGCGGCGGCTGACGCGGCGGAGGCCGCCGGTGCCAGGCTGCTGCTGGTGTGCCGCGAGGGCGTTCGCGGCGATGATTACGCGCAGGCCTGTGCGCAGCTGCGCGCTCAGGGCATCGCGCGGGATACGCTGATGGACGCCGGAGCGGCCCTGTACACCAGCCTTGGCCTGCACAGCGTGCCCAGTCTGGCCGTGCTGGATGCGCAGGGAAGATTGATACTCAGCACGACGAATATGCCGGACGGCGAGGAAATCAACCGGATCATCGACTACGCCCGGGGGCAGCAGCAATCCATGCTGGACACCTATGTCCGGGGGCTCATCCAGCAGGACGGCAGGATGTCGTCCTGCTTCCGGGTGACGGATGGCAGCATCCGGCCGGGCGATACCATGCTTTCCGAAACACAGGGGCTTCTGATGTACTATGCGCTGCGTGCCGGGGATCAGGCGCTGTTCGATCAGGCGTGGAATGCCGCGCGTGACCGGCTGCTCGAAAACGGACTGTTCGCCTGGCAGGCGGCGAACGGGAAGAGGAGCGATGTCAACGCCTCGCTGGATGATCTGCGCATCATTGATGCGCTCTATGCCGCCGCCGGCATGTGGGACGGCTATCGCGCGGATGCGGCAGAGCTTTCGCACAAGCTGTACAACGCGGCTGTCTCGGAGCAGGTGATGCGCGACTTTGCCCGTCTGTCGGATGGACAGGCCTGCGAACAGGTGACGCTGTGCTATCAGCATCCGGCAGCCATGCACCGCCTGTCCGCTCTGGATGTGCGCTGGCGCGGCGCGGCGGCGAGCGCGGAGAAGCTGCTGAAGAACGGGATCATCAGCGATGCGTTTCCGCTGTACTGGCCCGGATACGATCTCGCGGCGGAATCATACACCGGCGACACGCTGCATATGGCAGAAGCGCTGGTCACCGTGCTGCACGCGGCGGAGGCGGGCATCGCGGAGGAGCGCACGCTGCAATGGCTGGAAGCCACGCTGCGGCAGGGCCCGCTCTATGCCAGATACGACACGCAGGGACAGGTCGTGCCGGGATATGCCTACGAATCCACGGCGGTATACGCATTGGCTGCGCAGATCGGGCAGACATGCGGCCGGAGCGAGCTGACCCGGCTTGCCCTTGCGCGCATGGAGCGCCTGCGCTGCTTTGAAGGAGCGCTGTCAGGCGGCTACGGACGGTCAACCGACCGCTCCTTCTATGCCTACGATCAGCTGCAGGCGCTGCTTGCGTGGCAGTGCGTCACAAAGCCATAAAGACACGCCGCACGACTGAACAGCAGAATCATGCAAGGCAGAGGGGGGGTGAGCGGCATGAAATGGATCGTGATTGCCTTCAAGGGAATCGCGCGGCTCTGGATCAGGGCTGCGGACGCAATACGGAGCTTTGATCGTTCGATGCGCGACCGGTATCGTCCGAATCGGCTCGCGCTGGCAACGCTGCTGGTGATTGCAGCGCTGATGGGCCTGATGCTGTTCATTCCGCCTTGCCTTGGCCTGTCCAACGACGGCAGTCTGGATCCGGTGCTGGCCGATGTGGGACTGGCCAGAATCAACCCGGAGAATACGGAAGCGTACTTCAGCTATTATGAACGGATCTATTCTGTTGAGGAAAGCGCTCAGCCGCCGGGTTCCACGCCGCTGCCGCTGAAGATCATCGTCCGCCTGGCAATCTGGCTGGATATCCTTTTGACCAACGATACGCTCTTTGACATGCGGTTTCTGGCGGCTGTGTACATGGCGCTGTACCTTGTGCTGCTCTATCCGCTGATTCACGGCATCCTGCAGCGTGTGCCGCGGTATTCCGAGGGATTGCTGCTCTCGATCATGAGCGTCCTGGTGTTTGCCGATTCCACGCTGGTCGTGCGCTTTGCGTCGCTGTATACGGCGCCGCTGGAGACGCTTGCGCTGCTGGGCATCGTGGACATGATCTTTGTTCTTTCAACGGGCCGGCGGACAGGAACTGCACTGATGATCATGGCCGTGAGCATCGTTGTATTGACGATGGTCAACAAGTACTGTGCACTGCTGGGCATCGTCGCTTCGGTGGTGTACTGGCGGGTGTTCCACGAACAGCACGATCTGCCTCTGCGGCTGCTGAGCCTTGCGCTGGCGATCCTGATGACGGTGCTCAGCGTCGCCTATACGGGCGCGATGCTGGACCGGCAGACACGCGTCGCCAAGTATAACCAGATGACGCGCGGTGTATTGTTCCAGGCGGATGTTCCGACAAAGGCGCTCGAATTCTTCGGGATTGAGCCGCGCTATTCGGTGCTGACCGATACCTACGGCGATCAGGAGTATCCCGTGGTGCTGCCGGACGACGGCGTGCTGGACGAAGGCTTTTTCGATCACTACGATACGGCAGATGTGCTTTGCTACTATCTGACCCATCCTGCGGCGCTGCTGGGCATGTTTGACCGCGGCGTGCATCAGGCCTTTATCACCCGATCCGATTACAGCGGCAACTATGAGCAGAGCGTGGGTCTGCCGCCCATGGCGAAAACGCCCTTCATGAGCCTGTGGTCGACCTTCAAGGAGCAAAGCGCGCCCAAGACGGCAGGCATGGTGCTCTTGCTGGCTGTTGTGGTGCTGATGCGCAGGAAGCAGGCAACGCAGGAGGAGGAACGCAGGGAGGCGCGGTACAAGGAGCTGATCGGCGTATTCATCATCATGACGGTGCTGGAGCTCCTGACGGTGCTGCTGATGTCGGGCGACAGCGAGCTGCTGCGCGAGAGCTTCCTGATGGGACTGTCCGTCGACCTGCTGGCAGTGCTGTTCATCACGGAGCTGCTGCACAGAACGAAGCGCATCGAATTCGACGAGGAGTGAGTGCCTTGAAAAAGAGTGAACAACAAGCCCAGCTTCAGCGTGACGCGGCGATGCTGCTGCTGATCCTGTGGGCCATGGCGCAGGCGCTGCTGATGACGTTTGCCTCGCCGGAAATGCGCACCACCTATCTGGTGGCGCTGTTTGCCATGGATACGGCGGTGCTGGTCGGCTATTTCGGGCGTCCCGCGGCGTGCCTTGCGCTGTGCGGCACCATGACCTGCGTCTGGGTCACCTATAAGCTCTATGGCGTGTACATGCACGGCGAGGTGCTGTACCTGCTGGATTATATGCTTGCGCCGATGCCGATGCTGGGCGCCGTGGGCGCGCGGCTCTATTGCTCCGGCATGCAGGGCATCAGCAACGAGAACGCCATGCTCCGGCAGCAGGTGGAGGAGCTGGTGCTGGTCGACAACGTGACCGGCATGTATAACCTGCGGGCGCTCTACCGCGATCTGCAGGTCATGGTACACTACTGCGACCGCAACAGCCTGGCCCTGTCCCTGATGGAGATCCAGCTGCGCTATGAGTCGGAGCTTCGCGGGATGCTGCCGGCCAACAGCTTCATCGACCTGCGCAGGCAGATGTGCGAGGTGATCCGCGACAGCATCCGTGTGGAGGATCGCGTGTACGCCGTGGATGACAAGGGCTCGGTGATGATCCTGCTGACGACCAGTGAGCGCGACAGCGGCATCGTCCGCAGCCGTCTGCTGAACGCGCTGGCGACCACCGACAGGTTCGACCGTATCCTGGAGGCCGGTACGAAGGTGGACGTCCGCGTGGCCTGCAAGCAGTATGACAAGGCGATCTACGGGCAGGACATGATCCGTTTCCGCAAGGCCGTGGAAGCAGAGCTGGTGTATGATGTGTAAGATGCGAGGGGCGGCGCTGGTGCTGTCTGCAGTGCTGCTGGCCGTGTGCCTCCTGCCATGCGCCGCGCGGGCGGAGGGACAGCGGATCCTGGTGCTCACGGACACCGAAGGAGACAGCGTGTCAGGCGCGAACCTTGCCGAGGTACGGCGCATCATGGCCTACAGCGGGCTGCGGTGCGACTATGCCGACGCATGGCTGGAAACGCCGCTGGATGGCTACAACGCGGTGATTGTGGCGGTGGCCGCTGGCCGGGCCATGAACGAGCAGACGGCGGATGCGCTGCGCACAGGCGATCGGCCCGTGTTCGTCCTGGGAGACGGCGCCCTGGAGCAGCTGGCAGCCACGACAGCGGTGAAGGGCTCCATCGTGGTGCGCTGCGAAACGGAATCCGGCAGCACGAGCGATCTGCTGCTCAACCGGGATGAGATCACCCTGCTGGAGGGCGAGGACGCTGTCATTGGCGGAACGCTGTATGTGGACAGCCGGGCATATCCGCTGTGCAAAACCGCCGGTCATGTGACGCATCTGGCGTACTGCGACGCGGAGGAGCCTCTGATGGCAGCGATGCTGGCAACCTGTCTGCAGGCGTGGATGTGGCCCTATCGGAATGCTCCCGTGGCTTACGGTCAGTATCTGGTGCTGGACAATGTCTATCCCTTCCACGAGCCGGAGGATCTGATGGCGATCACGGACATGCTGCAGGAGGAAGGCGTTCCCTATGCGGTGTGCGTGATGCCCGTATACGCCAACGCGGATTATCCGTCCATGAAGCGCTTCTGCGAATGGCTGCGCTACATCCAGTCCACCGGCGCCGGAATCGTGATGCACGCGCCGCTGGTATCCCTGGAGAATGTGGATATGGAGACGTACAGGAAGCAGCTGAACACCGCCTACAGCGCCTATACGCGCTACGGTGTGTATCCGCTGGCGATTGAGGCGCCGGAGGCATATCTTTTCAGCAAGCGCGGACTGGAAGCCATCTCCGGCTTCCGGACGGTGCTGCTGTTCAGGAGCGGCGATCAGCTCAGCGACCGGGTCGATGGCGAGAACCCCGCATGGTATGACGGACATCAGCTGCTGGCTCCCTGCCTGCATGACGGTGGCGCGCTTACAACGGCCTATGCGCAGGCGATCTATCTGGACGTGCACGAGGATCCGGATACGCTGCGCCGGTACGTGCAGACCCTCAAGCGCAGCCGCCGTACCCTGAAAAGCCTGGTGGACATGGACAACTCGGTGTATGTGGGCAGCGATTATGTGTACCGCAGCGCGCTGGGCGCGGTGGAGGTCAACGGCGTAGCCGTCAGCCTGGCCTACGAGCCCTTTGTCTATGAGGAGTACCGGTTTGACCGTGGCCTCGAACAGTATCTGACGAACCAGATCCAGACCAGCAACAAGCTCATCATGGCCTTTGTGCTGGTGTCGAGCACGTTTTTTGCCGTAGCCATCCTGCTGTCGCGCCGGGCTATGCGCCGGGACATCCTGCACCGGAAGCGCTACAGGCCTGCCTCAACCGGCAAGGTTAGGCGCCGCCCGAAACCTGAGGAGCGTGGTCTTGATGAGTCTGATTGATTACCTGACGCTCTTTGCGATGATCGCCATCTGGACGCTGATGGGTATCAATGTGGTGCTCTCGGTGGGCGGATTCATCTATTACTACCGCATGGGCAAGGAGAATCCCAACATTCCGCTGGAGGAATATCCCTTTGTGTCGGTGATGGTGCCTGCCCATAACGAGAGCGCCGTCATCCGGCGCACGGTGCAGGCGCTGCTCCGCTTTGATTATCCCAAGGACCGCTATGAAATCATCGTGATCAACGACAATTCCACCGACAACACAGCCCAGACGCTGGCTGCCATTCAGGCGGAGAACCCGGACCGTATGCTGATTGTGGTCAACACCGACAACAAAGTGGGCGGCAAGGGAAAGTCCAACGCGCTGAACATCGGCTTTTCCGTGGCGCGGGGAACGGTGTTCGCCGTCTACGACGCGGACAACACGCCGAAGCCGCAGGCGCTGCGCATCCTGGTGGAGCATCTGATGACGGACGATTCGCTGGGCGCGGTGATCGGCAAGTTCCGCACGCGCAACCGCAACGCCTCGCTTCTGACGCGCTTTGTCAACATCGAGACCCTTGCGCACCAATGCATGAATCAGGCGGGACGCTGGTTCTTTTTCAGGCTGTGTACGATTCCGGGCACAAACTTTGTGATTCACCGCCATATCATAGAGGAGATCGGGGGCTGGGATCCCAAGGCGCTCTCGGAGGACACGGAGATCAGCTTCCGCATCTACCGCATGGGCTACAGGATCCGGCAGGTTCCTGCCGCGGTCACCTGGGAGCAGGAGCCCTTCCGCCTGGATATCTGGTTCAAGCAGCGCACGCGCTGGGCCATGGGCAACCTGTATGTGCTGGGCAACAACTTCAAGTACATTTTCGACCCGAAGGCGGGCCGGATGCGCCTGGATGTGCTGTACTACTCGCTGGTCTATCTGCTCATGGCCACCGCGCTGGTCTGCTCGGACTCCATCTTCGTGCTGGGCATCCTGGGCTATGTCCATGTATCGCTGGGCGGATTGTCCACCCTGGTCTGGGTGATGGCCTGCATCCTGTTTGAGTTCAACGTGATGCTGACGCTGAGCCTGGAAAAGAACGAATTCAACCTTGAGTCGGCGCTGATTGTGATCCTCATGCTGTTCACCTACAGCAAGCTGTGGGTGGTCGTGGTGATGCGCGCGCTGTACATGACGATCAAAAAGGTCGTCACCAATTCGGAAGTCACCTGGTATAAAACAGAACGATCGGCTGATTGATGGAGGAGGAGATGATGCACATGAAGGGGCAGAAGAAACGGGCTATCCTGCTGGCGACTGCGTGCCTGCTGGCGCTGCTGTGCGCCCTATGCACCATGGCCGGCAGCGCCGAGAGCGGCGATGCGGATGCGGCAGCGCCCGGGGCAACGCCGGCGCTCACGCCTGAGCCTGCGCCAACGTCCTTGCCCGAGGCTGCGCCGACGGATGCACCGCAGGAAACCGACCGGATCCCGCTGGGGGTCTACGATCTGCTCGTGCAGGAGCAGCTGGAAAGTCAGGGCAGGCTGGAGCAGGCGTTCCAGAACGTCCAGCTGGAGGGCGCGTACTATGCGGATTACAGCTTTGGCGGCGTCCGGTATATCCAGGGCATCTATTCGGTGCTGAGCCTGTACGCGGAGGTGCCGGAGTATGTGACGCCGGCGATGGCCGTGATGCGCGTGTGCTACACGGCTTCCGATCTGATTCTCTCCGACCTTTCCTCCCTGACATTCTATATGAACGGCACGCCCTTCTATTCCGCCTATGTGCAGGTGGGCGCCGGGCAAACCCGCACGGTGCTGTACGTGCCCGTCCCGGTGGAGCTGATGACGAGCGGCTACAACCTGCTGGAGATCGGCGCCTATGTGCGCCTGACGGATGACGAGGGCTGTACGGATGATTACAACGGCGCGAACTGGATCAAGTTTGACGAAACCACCTGCCTGCGCATCTCCTATGAGCTTTCCGGGAAGGCGGAGGAGCTGAGCGTGTTCCCCTATCCCTTCCTGTCGATGATGGATCAGACCGGCGCAGACTGCGCGGTGGCGGTGTCCGACGCGGCGGACGAGGCGGAGCTGACCGCCGCGCTGAACCTGATGGCAGGCTTCGGCACCGCGCTTTCCGCGCAGAACGATGCGGATCTGGCGCGCATCTCCGAAACCACGCGCAGTCATGTGATCTACTTCGGATTGCGGGACAACACGCCGGACTCTCTGCTTTCGCTGCTGGATCAGGAGGTACCGCAGACCGGCGCGGTGATTCAGCGCGTGCTGGACGGCGGACGGGAATACCTGCTGGTGGTGTCGCGCGAGGGCGACGCGCTGCTGGAGGCCGCGCAGCTGCTGAGCGACGCGGATCGTGTGGCGCAGCTGCACAGCCGCACCGCCCATGTCAGTGTCGGTGAAGCGCGTGCCTTCATTGAAGCGGGGACGCTGTCCTCCCTGGCGGTGGAGGGTCAGTATACCTTCAAGGACATCCTGGGACATGGCGCCAGCTTTGTCGGCCCGTTCCATCAGTCGGCCACCATTTATCTGCCCGTGCCAGAGGATTATGCGCTTTCCAGCGAGGGCAAATTCTCCTTCCACATCCGCTATTCCGAGAACCTGGACTGGGATCGCAGCCTGATGACGGTCTATTGGGGCAGCAGCCTGCCGCTGTACTCGCGCCAGCTGACCCGGGAGGGCGCGACGGGGGAAACCGTGGCGTTCTCCGTCCCTGCGGATGCTGTGGGCGTGGCGGGCACCTACCTCACCATCGCCTTCGATCTGGAGGTCAAGGATCTGGACTGTACGCCCCGGCAGCTGAACATGCCCTGGGCCTATATCGCTGAGGACTCAGCACTCTATCTCCCCCAGGGCGAGCAGGCCGGACTGAGCCTGGGCAACCGTCCTGCGCCGTTCCAGCGCAACAGCCGCATGAACAGCGTGGTGGTGGTGCTGCCGGATGTCCCGGATGCCGATGAGCTGATTCTCTGCGGGCGCACGGTCGCCATGCTTGGTGCGGGCAGCGATCCCTACGGCAGCCTGACCGCCATTCGCGCAAGAGACTTTTCCGAGGCCGTCCATGGAGACTGCAACCTGATCCTGATCGGCAAGCCCTCCTCCAACCGCCTGATCGCCGGTCTGAACAGCGAGCTGCATTTCAAATACAGCGATGATCTGACCCGGTACGAATCCAATGAGAAGCTGATCCTCAATGAGACCTACGCCCGGGAGGTGGGCGTGATTCAGCTGCTGATCTCCCCCTATTCGGTCAACCGCGCCATGCTGGTGCTTTCCGCCCCCGAAGCGACGGGCATCGCGGCGCTGACCGAGCGCATCTCCAACGACAGGCTGCGTTGGGCGCTGACCAGGGAAGCCGTGCTGGTTGACGCCCACGGACAGGCGAGCAGCTACCAGTTCACCACCTCCTCGCTGGCGGCATCCGGTCAGGACGCGCCGACCTTTTCCCGTGTTGTGATGGAAAACCGCGAGCCGATTATCCTGCTCCTGACCGGCCTGGGCAGTATGCTTGTGGTGCTGATCGGCATGCTGATTGTCGCGCTTCGCGCCCGCCGCTACAACCGGGGCAAGAAAGAGTAAGAGAAGTCGCATACCCGACACCCGCGCAGCCCTGTCCGGATATGAACGATTGACGTAATGGAGAATTGCTATGCTGTTCAACTCACTTGAGTTCCTGCTGTTCTTCCCGACGGTGGTGCTGATGTACTACCTCATTCCGGGAAAGCTGCGCATGTACTGGCTGTTGGTGACCTCATATGGGTTCTACATGTGCTGGAATCCGACCTATGCGCTGCTGCTGCTGTTTTCCACGGCGGTCACGTTCTGTTCAGGTCTGCTCATCGGGCGCACCATGAGCCGCAGGGATGCGGGCAAGCGGGTGATCGTGCATGAGAAGGTCTGGATTGCGTTTTCCTTTGGCATCAACCTCAGCATCCTGTTTTTCTTCAAATATTTCGATTTTGTGTTGGACAACATCAACGCGGTTCGGGCGTCCATGGGGCTGATGAAGCTCAGCCCCGGCTTTGACGTGCTGCTGCCGGTGGGCATCTCCTTCTACATCTTTCAGGCCCTTTCCTACACCATGGACGTATATCGCCGTCAGGTACGGGTGGAAAAGAATTTCTTCAAATACGCCACCTTCGTCAGCTTCTTCCCGCAGCTGGTCGCGGGCCCGATTGAGCGCTCCTCCCATCTGCTGACCCAGTTTGACGAGCCCCACCGCTTCCGCTTCAGCACGGTCCGCGACGGCCTGATGATGATGGTCTGGGGCTTCTTCCTGAAGATTGTCATCGCCGACCGCGCCGCGATTGTGGTCAATCAGGTTTTCAATTATTCCGCCTATTACAGCGGCTTTGAGCTGCTGGTCGGCATGGTGCTCTTTGCCGTGCAGGTGTATGGCGACTTTGCCGGATATTCCTGCATTGCCATCGGCGCGGCGCAGGTGATGGGCTTTGACCTGATGGAGAACTTCCGCCGGCCCTACTTCGCCACATCGGTGGCGGATTTCTGGCACAGGTGGCATATTTCGCTGTCCAGCTGGTTCCGCGATTACCTGTACATCCCCCTGGGCGGCAGCCGGAAGGGGCAGGCGCGCCGCTATATCAATGTGATGATTGTGTTTCTGTGCTCCGGACTCTGGCATGGCGCGGCATGGAATTATATGATCTGGGGCGCGCTCAACGGTGCATACCAGGTGATCGGCGCCCTGTGCAAGCCGCTGCGGGAGAAGGCCATGCGGAAAACCGGCATGCGCACCGAGACGTTCAGCCATCGTCTGCTGCAGATGCTGGTGACCTTCGTGCTGATTGATCTTTCCTGGGTGTTCTTCCGCGCAAACACGATAAGCGACGCGTTCGGCATCCTGAGCCGCCTGTTTGTGTGGAATCCGGAGGTGCTGCTGGACGGCAGTTTGCTGCAGCTGGGCTTTGACGGCGCGCAGTGGGCGACGCTGGGCGTGAGCCTGGCGGTGCTGCTGGCGGTCAGCACGATGCAGGAACGCGGCCTCCGCCTGCGCGACACGCTGAACCGGCAGGAGGCATGGTTCCGCTGGACGGTGGTGATTGGAGGCGTTCTGGCGGTGCTGGTGCTGGGCATCTACGGGCCCAACTTCGACTCCTCCGCATTCATCTACTTCCAGTTCTGAGGAAAGGAGCAAGCCATGAAGAAGATTGCTGCGGTGCTGGTATTTCTGATGCTCCTTTTCGCGGTGTACCGGGTGACGGATCAGGTGCTGTCCACCAAGGCGGACGACGCAATCGGGCCGATGGCGAAATACTATGCCCTGCCCGCTGATACGGTGGATGTGCTGATGGTAGGCTCATCCCATGTGGGCATGAACGTGGACAACGGCATCCTCTGGGATGATTACGGGATTGCGAGCTATACCCTCTGGAGCGGTATGCAGCCGCTGTGGAATACCTACTATTTTCTAAAGGAAGGCCTGAAGTACCAGACACCGCAGGTTGTGGTGGCTGAGGTGTTCCTGGCCGGTACGGATGTGGCGTATTCCGACCAGACGGTGGCGTTCAAGAATGTGAACGCGATGCGCCCGGGGATTGACCGAATCGGCAACGCATTGATCTCCTTCCCGACCTGGCAGGAGGCGGTGGAAGCGCTGTGGGGAATGCCCTATTACCATAACCGGTACAGCGAGCTGGAGGCAAGCGATCTGGATTTTGAACTATACACCCGTGACCTGGGTGTCAACAGGATTCAGCTTCCCTCCGACCGGATTGCGCATGTCCAGCTGCCGGACGGCGCACAGTTTACAGACCAGTTGCCGCTCTCTGCGAAAAATGAAGAATACCTGCGCAGGATGATCGACCTGTGCAGGAGCAAGAATGTGGAGCTGGTATTGCTCATTGCGCCGTATGAAGCCAATGAGACGGAGATTGCAAAGCTGAACAGCCTGACAGCCATTGCCGATGAATACGGCGTGCCCACGCTGAACTACCTGAAAACATGGCAGGAAATCGACATTGATCCGAGCTGTGATTTCTACGATGTGGGACATTTGCAGTACACCGGCATTGCCAAGCTGACGGATGACATCGGCAAGTACCTTCAGGCGCATTATCAGCTGGAGGATCGAAGGCTGGATCCGGCGCATCTGTGGAGCAGCGCAGCCGAAAGCATCGTGGAACAGCCATCGGGATATGCCATGGATACACAGTTCCAGGGCGACGGCGCAAGCCGGATGGTTGATACGGGGCTGCAGCTTTATGCCAACCGGTACAATTCATGGACGCTCCTGACCCGGATTGATATGCATACCGTGGGCGACGACGGTGTGTACATGTCGTGCTTCTGCGAGTCGGGCGGATACTATGGTCTGCTGATGAACAAGACCAGGGAGCATACGGTGACATTGCTGCTGGGCGAGCGGTATGTTGTACAGATGCCTGAATACCAGGGCGATCTTGCAACGGTCGCCATCGTGAAGGATATCGACCGCTATACGGTCTACTGGAATGGCACCATGGTACTGGACAACTGCCAGCTTCCCTGCGAGGCCTACGGCGGAAATCTGCTCGTCGGCTGTCAGGAGCTGAGCGCCAACGGCGAGAAATTCCGCTTCAGCCAGACCCATGTGCTGAACCTGGAGGTCTGCGATCGTGTCATGACCTCCGCGGAGGTGCGCGCGTGGGATCCCCCGGAGCTGCCGCAAATGCCGCTGCCGCTGGGGCAGGGGCTGGAGGAAGCGCAGGTCATTTACACGCTACCGGAGCAGTTCATCGGCGGCACGGAGGTATACCCTGCCTATGTGGATACGGGTGTGCAGCTCTTTGAGGAAGCCGGCACCTGCTTCACCGTGATGGCGGAGCTCCTGCCGCAGGAGAATAGCGGGGACGGCGTGTTCTTCGCCGGTTTTGCCGAAGAGCCCGATCATTATCGTGGTCTGCTGGTGCGGCTGCTCTCGGACGGCACGCTCAACATCGTACTGGGCAATAACCGTGGAACGAGTGTGCCGGTGACGATGAATGAACCCGCACGGCTGGCTGTGGTGAAGAATGCAAATGCCTACACCGTTTATCTCAACGGAGAAAAGGTTGTGGACGGCGAGGTGCTGCCGATGGACGTCTATGCCGGGCCGCTGCTGATCGGCGCTGAGCTGACGGCGGAGGGCAGCGTATTCCGCCAGAGCGCCACCCGGGTGAACAGCCTGACGGTGCTGGCGGGCTGCCTGAGTGAGGAGGACATCCTGAACTGGGCCTACGAGCCCGCAGCGCCGGCCACGGAATACCACGCCCCGGTCACTTCAGTCAGCTACACATTGCCGTCTGCCTATCTTGGCAACGGCACGGATCGGTATGTGGATACCGGGATCCAGCTGTTCGACACGGAGAAGGACTGGACGCTGGAAACCACGGTCACGCTGGAGCGCGGCGGCGCCAGGGGCGTGTACCTGTCCTGCTTTGCCGAGCAGCCCGATACAGGCTATCGTGGGCTGATGCTCCGGCAGGATGATGAGGATTCCGTGACGCTGTATCTGGGCGGTATGCAAACCTGGCGCTATGAGCTGCCCGCCAGCCGATGCACGATGCATCTGGTCGTGACCAGGCAGGGAGACAGCTATACCGTGGCCGTGAACGGCGCGGTGCAGACGAGCTTCGTCAGCCCCTGCCTGCCCTATGACGGGACGCTGCTGGTCGGATGCCAGCAGGATGCGTCAGGGGAGCTGTTCCGCTTTGGCGTTGCGGCGGTTGACAGCCTCCATGTGGAGGATGGCGCGATCACGGCGGAGGAAGCCGCGGAGCGCTCGGAGCTGAACGGGAGACCCAGCCGCTTCTGATGCGGAAACGGGTCAGGAGCATAGCAGAAATGAGGTGATGGTATGACCGGACGAAGAGCGGGCAGAGAAGCGGGCGCAGTAGCAGCGGTGCTGGTGCTGTGCGCCATCCTCTATACCCTTTTTGCATCGCCGCAGGTCAGCGTTACCTCTGACGGTACCTACATCGGCGTCATGGAGCAGCTGCACATCACCTGGGCGGACGAACCCGTCCCCCCGGGCGAGGTGGCGCAGACCTTTGCCTATGAGACGTTTGACGCCGCGACGCTGCTGGAAATCGGTCAGCCGGCCATCCTGTATCCGGGCACCGTGGTACGCCTGCTGACGCAGCCCTTCGGACTGCCCTTTGACACAAGGCTGCTGGCCTGTGTGTATGGGCTGATGATTGCGCTGGGGACGTATCTGGCGGTGAGCGGGCTGTATGGCAGAAGCCGTTCCGCCGCGATTGCCGCTGCCGCCGTCCTGGTGCTGGTGATGACGAACAGCACCGTCAATGCCTACCTGAACAGCCTGTATCCCCTGGGCACGGCGCTATCCTGCCTGATGCTGTTCATCGGCTGCGTGACGCACAGCCTGTGCAGCGATCGCGGCTCCGGCGCATGGCAGCTCGTCAAGGTGCTGGCCTCGGGCGCGCTGCTCCTGCAGTCCCAGCCGCAGATGATCGTCATGGCGCCCGCCGTGCTGCTCTGCGCGGCGCTGACCATCCGGCACGCATGGCCGGAAAGGAACGCAAGGCCGCTGTTCTGCGTTCTCGCGGCGGCTGCGCTTGCCATCAGCGGCGCGAGCGTCGTGACCAGCTTCCGCAGTCAGCGGGAGGTGCAATCGGACGCAGCCAATTATCTGGCGGTGTTTCAGGGCTACCTGACGGTCTCGGAGGAGCCGGAGCAGGTGCTGAACGGGCTGGGGCTGGATGCGGATTATCTCCGCGACGCAGGACGCTCCTATTACGAGGATGCGTCGGTCTTTGCGCATGATCCGCAAACGGATGAAAGGCTGCTGGACGCGATCCGTCTGGAAAACCGTGTTTCCGTCTGTCTCAGGCAGCCCACGCTGATAGCGCAGCTGCTCCGGGACAAGAGCAACCATTATTTTGACGCGCTGAACGGCCGCGTGGTGTACGAGGGTTGGGCGGATGGCTATGTGCGTCCCTCCCCCTATGTGCTTCTTGTCCTCCTGTTTGATGAGGGCGGCCTGGAGGCCACCACCTGGCGGATGCTCGGCGCCGCGCTGATGCTTCTGGCGCTGGCGCTGGCCTGCGGGCAGGGCCTGCGCAGGCTGTGTGTCGCGCTGGCGGCGCTGTGCGGCTGCGGCGCGCTGTACCTGCCGGGCGCCATGGTGCTCAGCGGCGGCCTGGACGTGAGCATGACCAAGGTGATGTTCTTCTTCCTTGGCTGGCTGTCGCTGCTGGGTGGTTTGGCAGCGCTGGTGCTGCTGGGAGAGCGCGTGTTTACCTGTCTGGCCTCGCGTGAGGTGCCTCTGGCGCTGCCATGGCGGCGTATGGGCGGGACGGTACCATTCTATGCCCGGCTGAACCGCGTTCGCATCAGCCGTTCCGCGATGGTTTGGCTGTGCGCGGTGCTGGCGGTGACGATCTGCTGCTGTCTGCTGCTGCCCGAACGCCACATCGGCGGCGTGAATAACGGCGACTTCGGCCGTATGATGGAGCAGATCGACCTGTACTGGACGCAGGAGCTGCTGGACAACAGCAGCGAGCAGGCCGGTATCTGGGTGATTGAGGAGTATGACTACCGCGAGCCCTTCCATCCGCAGCGCCTGACCTCCGCCGATCCGACCTATTCGCTGATTTATCCGTCCATGCTCGTGCGGCTCTGGAGCTTTCTGACCAATTCGCCGTATTCCACGCTGGTGCAGGCGTGGATCCTGCTGGCGCTGACCCTGTTTGCGGTGCTGCTGCTGGTACACGACCTGTATCCGCTGCTGGGACGCGCCACGCTGCTGCTGGGCGTTGCGCTGGTGGTGATGCTCTTTGGCGAGAACTATGTGGCCTGGTACAACTCGCTCTTTGGCGAAAGCACCATCGGAACCTCACTGATGCTGATGATTGCCTGCGCGGTTCACCTGACCGTCAGGCCGCGCGGCGGAAAGCGGCGGCTGCTCTGGCTTGCCCTGCTTGCGGTCAGCGTGCGGATGCTGTGCTGCTCCAAGGCGCAGCTGCTGCTTGCGCTGCCTGCCGGGCTGGTGCTGATCGTGGCGCTGGGCGTCTACCATCGGCCGGCGAAAGGGAAGCCTGTGCCGCGCGTGCTTTCCCGGGTTCCGCTCTGGGGGCGCACCGCCTGCTATGTCCTTGCGCTTTCGCTGCTGTGCGGCTACGCTGTCTGGGACAGCATTGGCGTATACAATAAGAACGATACGGTTTCCGCAAAGCAGACCACCTGGCAGAGCGTGTTCTACGGCGCGCTGATGGTCACCGAGGATGTGGATGCGGCGATGGCTGACCTCGGACTGGATCCCGTGCTGAAGGCGGACATCGGCAAGCATGCCTATTATGCGGATGAGGAATATGTGTATCCCGTGCTGTCAGAAGAGGCGGAGGAAGCGATTTTCAGCAAAATCAATGCGGTGAGCATGGTGGGCTATTACCTGCGCCACCCGAAGGATCTGCTCGTCATGCTCGACCATGCCGCGCAGGAATCCCGCGAGCTGCACAATGGCTTCATGGCATATACCGGCCAGCGGTATGCGGATGCTGACGGGCTGTACCGCTTCAATCTCTGGCAGGCCATCCGGCCGCTGACGTCCTGCGGCGCGTTCTGGCAGTATGTGCTGCTCTATGGCGCCGCGCTCATCTGGTGCATCCGCCTGATGTGCTCACGGAAGCGTCCGCCGCAGCAAAGGCTGTTGGCGCTCCTGTTTATCTGCGTCATGCTCGTCGGCGCGTTCCAGTATCCGCTGACCGTGATCGGCAATGGCTTTGCGGATAACAACAAGCAGCTGTTCACCTTCATGCTCTGTCATGACCTGATGGTGATCACCGCCGTTACGGTCTGTCTGCGCGCATTGCTGCGGCGTGCGCTCCGGCAATGCCCGAATACGGACGAAGGGAGGAAGGCCTGATGCGCAAGAAAAACGCGCTGGAATACCTGATGCTGGCTTTATTCATCATGTGCATGGCGCTGGCGCTGAGCGCGGCGCTGGAATACAATACCCGGGCCACCGAACGCGAGTACCTGCTGCAGGGCGCGTATCTGCTGTCCATCACGGGCATGATGCTGTTCGGCTTCCTGTGTGTCCGCATTGTACACCGCACCGCCCCGCGCATTCCGGGCTGGCTGCGCAACACGCTGTGGCTGACAGCCTGTGCCATGGTGTTTGGCCTGGGCGTCTGTCTGCGGCTGCGCACGATCCACGGGATCATACTGGAGCCGGAATCCGACTTTGAAACCTACTACCGGATGGCCAACCACCTGCTCAACGGCACCATGCTTTCACCGGAGGCCGAGGTGGATCGGCGCTACATCGCCCAGTATCCGCATACCATCGGGTTTCCGATGCTGGTGCTTGTACCGGTTTTCCGCCTGTTTGGCGTCAGTGTGCAGAACGCACTGTATGCCAACCTTGCGTGCGGCATGATCTCGGTGCTGCTGGTGGGCCATATCGCATACCGAACCATGGGAAAGGCCGCATCGGTGCTGGGCCTGACGCTGATGAGCCTGTGGCCCTCCCACATCCTGTACGGCACCATGGTGGCGACGGAGCCCAGCTACACCATGCTGACCCTGCTGGCGCTGGATCTGATGGTGTGCGAGATGCAGCGCGGAAGGGAAAGCCTGTATACCACCGCGCCGCTGCGGGCCCTGCTGCTCCTGCCGCTGACGGGCATCGTGCTTGCGCTGGCAGGTGCCATCCGCCCGATGGCCCTGCTGCTGCTGGCTGCCTGGGCGGTTGTGCGGATGATGATCGGCGGAGACCCGGAAGGGAAGGTGCGCCCGGATGGCATCCGGGCGATGCTGCGCAAGGGCTGGCTGTGCGTCCTGGTGGTGGGCCTGTGCTACTGGGGAACCGGAATCATCATCAGCCGCACCATTGAGGATATCATCATGGAAAAGCCCGCATCCGGCCTGAGCGCATCGGGCTATAACATGATGGTTGGCCTGAATGCCGAGCACAAGGGCATCTGGAATCAGGAGGATGCGGATTTCTTTGCCAACGCCTACGCGGAAACCGGCTCTGCCACCCAGGCCCATGAAGCCGCCATGCAGCGGGCCATCCAGCGCATCCGGAACGAGCCGGAGAACGTGCTGAACCTGATGGTCTACAAGTTCCGCGACCTGTGGCAGACCGATGACTTCGGCATCGACTGGAACCTGCTCTGGACAGGGCAGCAGGGCACGCTGACCGAACAGCTCAGCGCGGCGCTGGAGAAGGTGCGTACCTGCAGCCGACCGGTATACATGGCGGTTCTGCTGCTGGCGCTGCTGGGTGCGCTGGAAGCCTGGCGCAGGCAGCGCGCGCCCATGCCGCTGCAGATGCTCGCGATCCTGTATTTCCTGGCGGCGGCGCTGAGCCATATGCTGCTGGAGACACAGGTGCGTTATCATTACAGCATTCTTCCGATCCTGATGCTGCTGGCGGTGATCTGCCTGCACGAATGGCGCGAGCATGCGGCGGAGGAGCCTGCGGTGCGCGTCGTCTATCAGACAGCTCCCAGCGAGGAACAGGCGCATATGGATTACACGCATTTCGACATGGCGAGCGCGCTGGCCAAGGGTCATATTCACATGACGGTCAGCGCAGCCTACAGCGAGGACGCCAAACGGGCGGAGGAACTTCGTTCCGCCGCCGGAACGGAATCGCCGGATGCACCCGAGGCGCCGACAGCGGAAAATGCTGTGGATGCCGAAGGAAAGTCCGAAACCTGACCAGTCGCGGGAAACGGCAACGAGGGCCTTGCTCCGGTTTTCGACGGAGCAAGGCCCTCGTATTGATTGTCGTGACAGATGAGGCTTCTGTTTGCTCAAACTCATTCTCGTTCAGAGTGTTGCACCGAGCGCAGCGATTTTTTCGTTCTGGCAAAGCTGAGTGAAGCGAGACGTTACTTACAGTACGGTGAGCGGAACGAAGCGCAGCCAGAGCGGAAAAGGCGCTGTACGAATGTAACATTTTTATGGAGAATCCGTATCAGCCTTGGGTTGCGCTTCGCCCTCCGGGAAGATGATCTTGTTGACGAAGAAGAACACCACCATGGACACGCCGCCGTTGAGCACCGTTGTACCGATGTTGTACAGCCATGGCGCAACCCAATGACCGGCCACATCCACCCAGATGCAGTTGATGCTGTTGACGATGACCGTCACGATGCAGAAGGCTACGGTATACCATATGATCTGGGGCACCACGGGGCGCTTGCTGCGGAACACCAGGCTGCGCTGGATCGGGAAGTTGATGATTTCGCCGATGACCATGGCGATCATGTAGGCGATGAAGTATCCCAGTCCCCCCATCGCCGCGCCGCCCTCCTTGACGGCATAGCCGAAGATGTTCCAGGTGAAGGGCTGGCCGAACAGCTCCGCCCGAATACCGGGCCAGCCGAAGTCCACTGCCCACAAATTTCTGAAGGCCAGGGGCAGGAAGGTCAGGATCAGGTACTTGAATACCGTGATCAGATTGCTGACGATGGCGAACAGGCCGCCCTCCCGAATCCATTTGGAGGCACCGGGATGCCTGTTGGCAAAGTTGTTCCACCAGTTCATGAGCGTTTTCATGGGTTTTTCCTCCATCCTTTAGTGTTTGGGGAGCCTCGGCCGGGTGCAGAAATGCTTCACCAGCCGTCCCGCGCCCCGGAAGAAATGACCGTTGGCAATGAAGCGGATATCCTCCGCCATTGCGGTGGATACAGCGCTGCCCATCATCTTCGCCATGCCCCGGAAGGGGATGTTGTAGATGAACAGCAGGTTCAGGTCGGGTTTGCCGGAAGCGACAGCGTGATGGACCATGCCCCCGACGACCTTCGCAACAAGACGGCAGATCGGGTTCTTCGCGTAGACCATTTGCCGGACGGTATCGTTCATCCCCAGCGGGCCGCTGCGATCCCACAGGTGGGGTGGGATCGGTCTGCGCAGCAGCGCCGCAAAGGCTGCATCCGGCACATCCATCAGATCGCAGGAACGGTAGCAGTCCAGAAGGCAGCTCCTGGCAGGATTGCCGGCGGCGTAGGGATCGGGCGCGTCCGTGCCGGGAACGCGAAGGGTGCCGTGCAGGCGGATGTCCTCGCAGGAGGCACAGATGCGGATTTCGTAGTCGCCGCCCTCCACCTCGTAGCGGTTGGTCAGGACGTTGAAGTAACGGAAGGTGTACGCATCGAAGGGGATTGTGACCGTCCTGCTTTCACCGGCCTTCAGGGATACCCGGGTGAAGCCCTTCAGCTCCATCGCGGGACGGAAGATCCGCGCGCCGGGCAGGCTCACGTAGAGCTGCGCAATTTCATCGCCGTCGCGCTCGCCGGTGTTGGTCAGGGTGAAGGTTGCGCCTGCTTCGCTGAGGCTCAGGTCGCTGTACGCAAAGCGGGTGTAGCTCAGACCATGGCCAAAGGGGAAGCGCGTCTCCTGCCCGGCGGTTGTGGTGTAGCGGTAGCCTACATACAGGCTCTCGCGGTACTCGCTGGTGGCTTCCGTGCCGGGATAGTAACGGCTGACAGGCAGATCGGCATAGGCGATCGGGAAGGTTTCGGACAGCTTGCCGCCCGGGTTGACCGCGCCGCTGAGGACGTTCAGCATCGCCGACGCGCCGGCCTGTCCGCCCAAGCCGCCGTAGACAATCGCCCTGCAAAGCCCTACCCAGGGCATTTCCACCGCGCTGCCTGCGCTGAGCACCACGATGATGCGCGGATTGACCGCGTGGACGGCTTCCAGCAGGTCGGTCTGGTTTTGGGGCAGACGCATGTGGGTCCGGTCAAGCCCTTCCGCCTCGAAGGCTTCCGGCAGGCCGAGATACATCAGCACATAATCCGCCTGCTTCGCAAGGGACAGCGCCGCTTCTGCCAGCGCATCATTTGCCTTGTCCAGCCGCTCAAAGCCCGGCGCGTAGCCGATGCAGCTGGGGAAATACGCCGGGATGTGATCCGTGGCGATTTCCACCCGTCCGGTGTTGACCATGCTGCTGCCCGCACCCTGATAGCGCGGCTTTCCGGCGAAATCGCCGATGACCGCGACCTTCGCATCCCGGCGCAGCGGCAGGATGCCGTCCTCGTTTTTGAGCAGGACGACGGACTTCTCCGCAGCCTCCCGGGCAATGACGTGCTGTGCGTCCGCATCTGCCGGGATGGGCTTTGCCTGTGTGGCAAACACGATGTCCAGCAGCTCGTCCAGGCGCTGATCGACCTCCGCCTGGGAGATTCGACCTCCCTTCAGCGCATCCAGCAGCTGGCACGCGCTGTCGTCTCCGGCGGCGGGCATCTCCAGATTCATGCCCGTGCGCACGCCCTCGACGAAGGAATTGCTGCCGCCCCAGTCGGTCACGACCATGCCCTGCCAGCCCCATTCGCCCCGCAGAATGTCCCTGACCAGATGCTCGCTCTCGTTGGCGTAAACGCCGTTCACCCGGTTATAGGCGGTCATGACCGCCCTTGGCCTGCCCTCCCGGACAGCGATCTCGAAGTTGGTCAGGTACATTTCCCGCAGCGTGCGCTCGTCCACCACAGAATCGGAGGACATGCGCAGCATTTCCTGACTGTTGGCGGCGAAATGCTTGGCACAGGCCGCCACGCCGTTCTCCTGCACGCCCCGGATGAACCCGGCTGCCAGCTTGCCGGCCAGATAGGGATCCTCCGAGTAATACTCGAAGGCGCGCCCGCACAGGCTGCTGCGCTTGGTGTTCAGACCCGGGCCAAGCAGCACCTGCACGCCCTGCGCCCGGGCATCCGCACCGACCACGCGGCCCAGCCTTTCCGCCACGGATACATCCCAGCTGTTGGCATAGGTGGCGGCGGACGGAATGCAGGTCGCCTGCGTGGAGACGTTCAGCCCCAGATGATCGCCCTCGCCGGCCTGCTTGCGCAGACCGCTGGGGCCATCCGAGAGCGTTATGGCAGGTATGCCCAGCCGCTCCACGGCGTGGCTGTGCCACACATCCGCGCCGGTGAGGAGCGCGCATTTCTCCTCCGGTGTCATTCGGTGGATCAAGTCTGCATACTTCATGGGACATCCTCTTTCTGCTCCGGCGGTGAGCTCCAACTTGACTCCCTGCCGCGGCTGTATCATCTGATATCAGTATACGCTCTCCGGCACAGGGTTTCAACAGGATTGGCGTCAAAGGTTTTCTCCATGCGCAAATGCGTGGTTTTCGCCTTTTCCGGCAGGATTTCCGGCCTTCCGCGGAAGAAACGGCGCGTATTCCGGAACGAACGGAAGGACATCCGCCGCTTCTGCGCTGGGACGTGCAGTTACCCGGGGATAGCCTCCGCAACTTGACGTTTCTGGGCGAAAATGATACAATAATCGCAATACAGAACCGCTGCAGCGGAAATGGAGCGGAGCTTGATATGCTGGAGTATTTCAATATCTTCTATCTCAATCTTGAGCGTGGGATCTGCTATATCCTCACCAACCTGATCCTGGTAGCCGGTGCGGTGCTGCTGCTCAACGACATGCGCAAGGGTCTGGGGGGCGTCCTGCGCAAGGGAGCGGAATGCCTTGCCTGCTTCTGCGTGCATACGCTGATGGACTCCGTGTATTATGCCCTTTTGGGTGAATTCCAGATGGATCGCGTCTGTCTGGCGGTGTTTATGCTCCTGTACTGCCTGCTGGTCAGCCGCTACAAGCCGCGGGTGCGGGTCGTCCGCAGCTTCGTCTATTTTGCCAGCACAATGGTCATGCTGCCGCTGTCCGAGCCCTTCGGACGCATTTTTGGCGAAATCAACCCGGATTATTATCAATGGGCCCAATACCTGACACTGCTGGTGGTGATGCTCCTGACCGGTGCGCTGGTCGCCTTCCTGCGGCACTTCTCCTTTGATTCCCGCAGCGTGGTGCATCCGCAGTTCACCATGATGAGCGTCGCCATGTCGGGGCTGACCATCGTCGCGCAGATCGGCGCCATCGTATGGAAACCGCCGGTCGCCTACAACCTGCTGATCTGCTTCATCCTCTGGGTGCTGAATCTGCTGACATACTACATGTTCTACGTCATTGGCCGCATCACCCGCGAAAACATATCGCTGCTGACAATGCGCCACAAGGCTGAAATGGAGCTCGAAAAATACCAGAGCGCAAAGATGAACTTTGAGGAGCTGCGGCTTTTGCGCCATGAAATCAAGAACCACGATTTCTATATGCGCTCGCTGCTGGAGGAGGGCAAGCTGGATCAGCTGGCAGAGTACTTCAGCCGTACCGCCACGGCGGAAAACGAGCATCTGAACGACTTTGACTGCGGCAACTATACCCTCAACGTCATCATCAACCATGCCATGGGCATTGCCCGGCTCAATGGCGTCACCATCCAGCCGGAGGTGCTGGTGCCCAGCGAGCTGCCCTTCCCCGAGGAGGAGATGTGCAGCCTGCTGACCAATCTGCTGGACAACGCCATCGAAGCCGCTTCCAGCTCCGGCGCGGAAAAGCCGACGGTCTTTCTCCGCATCCGGCCCCATCAGGACTATCTGTTCATCAAGCTCATCAACAGCGTCAACGACCGCTTCACGCCGCAGCGCCGCCTGTCTCTGCGCACGACCAAGGATGATCGTGAGCTGCACGGCTACGGCACGCGGATCATCAAGCGCATCGTGGAAAACCACAACGGCTCCATCAAGTACAGCATGGATGAGGAAAGCCGCTCCTTCGTCACCGATGTGATGCTGGAATTGCCAAAGGAGGATGAAGCATGACGCATTGGAACATCGCCATCTGCGATGATGAGAAGGCCGCGCTGTCCGTGCTGGGCGGATCGCTGGTCAACGCCTTCCGCCAGCACGGCGTGGAGGCCACGGTCGAAATGTTCGTGTCCGCCCAGAGTCTTTTGAGAAGGATGCGGGAATGTACCTTCGACCTGCTGTTTCTGGACATCGAGATGCCTGGCATGGACGGCCTGACGCTCACCCGCCAGCTGCGGAAGGAAGGCAATCTGATCGACATCATTTTCATCTCCAACCGGGAGGATCTGGTATTCGACGCGCTGCGCTACAACGCCAAGGGATTTATCCGCAAGAGCCGGTTCATCCAGGATGTGCCCTCCGTCATTGATGCGTATTTCGCCGCACGGCAGGACACCAAGTCGCAGGTGCTGATCGTACAGAGCCGGGAACAGGTGCTCTACGTTCCCATCGACAAGCTGACCTACATCGAGGGCAGCGGCAAGGTGCAGCTGGCGCACGTGGTGGACCGGAAGGAGCCCATCGAGCTGCGCAAGCAGATGCAGCAGCTGGAGGATGAGCTGAAGCCCTATGGCTTTTTGCGGATTCACAAGGGCTTTCTGGTCAATTACCGCTTCATCCGCCGCATCAACGCCAAGGAGGTTGTCCTCACCAGCGAGGAGCTGCTGCCCATCAGCCGCCGCAAGGAGCAGGAAACCCGCGATGCCTATCTGGAATTGATGCAGGGGGAAGGATCCCTGGTATTATAAACCGCCCGTGAACAGATGGCTCCCCGGAGGCGCGACGGCCTCCGGGGAGCCTCAGACCATCAACAAACCCATGGGTGGCGTCGGAGGGCCCGCAGGCCCTTCGA
>JBJEUF010000140.1:0-1976 GCA_051883695.1 Aristaeellaceae bacterium | reverse complement strand
GCCAGTGCGTCGCATACAGCGCCACGAAGCCGCCGAAGTAGCACAGGAAACCGACCACGCTATGCTCAAACCAATGCATCATCCAGGCGACAGGCAGCGCGGAGAGGCTGTAGAGCGCGCAGTGAACAATGCTCTGCCGCATGAGCGACCAGTTCTCCTTTTCCCACACCAGCGAACCGGCAGCCCAGACGCCGCCATAGAGCATACAGCCCAGCATCTGCAGGATGTATGCCATGACCTCGCTGCCGGCCTGCTCCAGCAGCGCCTCCGATGCGACCACGATGCTTCCTTCCCCGATGCACAGGCTGATGCACACCATCACCAGCTGCCCGATGAGCGCGCCCGTCAGCGCGCCGATCACTGCCCGCAACGCAATCTGCTTCTTCATCCCTGTTCCTCCTTACACGCCCAGAACCTGCTTGATTTTTGTCACATACCGCCGGGACACATAGCTCGTCACGCCGCCCTCCAGGCTCACACAGATGGTGCCGGAGAGCTTCAGATCGAAGCCCCTTGCCTTGCGAAGGTTGATGATCTCCCCGTTGCTGATGCGCACGAAGCTGCGGCGGTCAAGCCGCTCCTCCAGCTCGTACAGACGCTGTTTCAGCGCGAAATCCCCCTTCGCGGTCGTGGCGAAGACCTTGCCGTCCTGCGAATACACGCGGATGATCTCCTTCTCCTCCAGCAGGATGAGCTTCTCATCCCTGACGCCGGTCAGGAGCGACGGCTCAGCAGCGGTGAGCCGGTTGACCAGCGCCGCGACCTCGTCGGACATGCGCGCCGTGAGGATAACGACCAGCGGCTCCGTGCACGCCGGATCCAGCTTGACTTCCACCTTCATGTCGGTGTGCCTCCTTCGGTGTGTTCCTGTGGACGATATGGAGTATAGCAGATCACCCGGCGGATGAAAAGGATTTGCAGACAGATGGTCCGCATGGCGGTACAGTCGGTCATTTCCGGCCGATTGGCGGCAAACGCAGAGAAAGGACGGCTCCCTGTACAGAAGCCGTCCCTGAAGCGCCGTCTTGCCAGGAGCTGCCGCTTCGTGACGGTGCGCATGCTTTCGCCGGACCGTCAGCGTTCTTCGCGGAAATACGCCACGCCCAGCGAGGCCGGCGGCTGATTCTCCCGCTTGTTGCGGATGCTTGTGACAATCAGCACCAGAATGGTCACCGCATACGGGAGCATCTTGAGCAGCGGTTTGGCTGCCATGGTCACGGTGATGCCGTCGATCAGGGCGATGTAGCTGGAGCAGCTGAACAGGAAGCCGAAAATCGTGGAGCCGATGATGGTCATATGCGGGCGCCAGAGCGCGAAGATCACCAGCGCGATGGACAGCCAGCCAAAGTCCTCAAGGCTCAGGTAAGCCTCCTGGGAAGCCATGTAGTCGATGATGCAGTAGAAGCCGCCCAGGCCGGAAATACCGCTGCCGATGCAGGTGGCAAGGTACTTGTACTTGGTGACGTTGATGCCCACGGCATCGGCTGTTGCCGGATTTTCGCCCACGGAGCGCAGGCGCAGGCCCACCTTCGTCCGGTATAGCACCCAGGACGTGAAAATGGCGATCGCAACTCCCAGGAAGAACAGCACGCCCAGATACTGCAGCGAATCCGTCCGCTCCGCAAAGGGCCAGCGGAATATCTTCTTGGGCTCCAGAAGGTAGACAACCGGATCCAGCTTGACCATGATGACCTTCATCAGGCCCACGCCAAAGGTGGTCAGCGCCAGACCGGTCACGTTCTGGTTGGCGCGCAGCGTCACTGTCAGGAAACTGTAAATCAGGCCCATCAGCATGGCCATCGCCAGCGCACCGGCCACACCCAGAAGCACAATCAGCACAGGCGGAAGGTTCCAGCCGCCAATGATGTTCAGCATCAGGCATCCGCCGGCACCGCCCATGCACATGATCCCGGGAATGCCAAGGTTCAGGTGGCCCGCCTTTTCGGTGAGGATCTCGCCTGTGGAGCCGTACATGA
>JBJEUF010000139.1:0-33083 GCA_051883695.1 Aristaeellaceae bacterium | reverse complement strand
GGTCGATACGAATCCAGTCAGAGGGCCTGCGGGCCCTCCGACACCTCCCAAGGCTATATGGACACTCCGTGACCGCTGCATCGGCCTTTTCGGTGCTGCGAACAAAAAAGGAGGGCCAGCCGCCCCATCAGGCCGCTGACCTTCCCCTGTAGATTTGTCCTTTACAGCTTCTGACCGCAGTTGGCGCAGAACTTCACGCCCGGGGCCACCGGCTGACCGCAGCCGGGGCAGACGCCCGCCGCGTTCTGCTTCGCGCCGCAGCTGGCGCAGAACCTCGCGCCGGGATTGAGCTGCGCGCCGCACTCGGAGCAGAAGCCGCCCTTCGGCGCGGAAGCCGTCTGCTGATTGCCGTTCATGGTCTGCGCGAACATCTGCCCCATGGCGACGCCTGCGCCCACGCCGACGCCCGCACCGGCTGCGCCGCCGGGATTGTTCGCCGCCTCGCGGAGCGCCTCAGCCGCCTGATACTGGGTATAGCGGTTCATATCGCCCAGCACGCCCATGGAGGTGCGCTTGTCCATGGACTTCTCCACCTCTTCGGGCAGGGAGACGTTTTCCACCACAAAGCTGGTCAGCGTCAGGCCCAGAGAGGCCACCTTGGGGTTGATGGTGCTCAGCGCGTAGCTGGAGATTTCGTCGTAGTTCGCCGCCAGGTCGAGCGCGGGAATCTTGCTCTCGGCAATCGCGTCGGACAGGCCGGAGACCAGCGTGCGCTTGAGCTGGCCCTCCACGTCCTCCACGGTCGTGATGGCCTTGGTGCCAAAGACCTCGCGCAGGAACACCACCGGGTCGGACACGCGGAAGGAATACACGCCAAAGGCGCGCAGGCGGATCATGCCGAACTCCGCGTCCCGCATCATCACCGGGTTCTGCGTGCCCCACTTGCGGTCCAGGAACTGCTTGGTGTTGACGAAGTAGACCTCGGCCTTGAAGGGGCTGTTGAAGCCGAACTTCCAGGACTGCAGCTTGGTCATGACGGGCATGTTGCCGGTGGTCAGCTCGTAGCGGCCGGGGCCGTAGACATCGGCGATCTCGCCCTCGTTGACGAAGATGGCCACCTGGCTTTCGCGCACGGTCAGCTGCGCGCCCATCATGATTTCCTTCCCGCCCATGTTGTACTTGTGCACCATGGTGTTGCTGGAATTGTCCGACCACTCGATCACGTCAATGAACTCGCCCTTGACGGCCTTGCTGATCGCGTCAAAGATACCCATGAATTTTCCCTCCCATATGTTCTATCTCAGGCATCCTTGGCCAGCGCCGTCAGGGCCGGCAGGATGCGTATGGACGATACCTTCAGATCCAGACCGAGGAACTCGCCGACATGGCTGATGCAATCGCTGACATGCCCGGTAATCACGCCGGTCATGGAGCCCTCCGCCGCCGCCACATCGTGGAAGCGCATCGGGCAGCCCAGAAGCACGATGCGTTCGCCCGGCAGCACGCAGCTGAGGATTCGCAGCCCCGCCACCTCCACGCCGAAGATGTTGCGCAGCGCAAGCTCCAGCCTTTCCGGCCCGTACTGCCAGCGTCCCCTGAGGAAATCGCTCCGCTCGGGCATCTTCAGCTCCGCCAGCACGCAGGGCTTGCGGGGATCCATCCTGCTGCGCAGCAGACGCAGCATCCGCTCCACCGTATGCGCGTCCGGCACCCGCTGATCCACCAGCTCCCGGAAGAATTCATGCCGGCACACCTGCAGCTGCTCCGCCGGCGTAAAGGCCGTGTTGCTCATATCCGCGTTGATCCGGTTCAGCACCCGCCGCAGCTCCAGCGCGTACCGCTCCACATGGCCGCTCTTCCGGCTTGCCGCCATCACGGGGAGCTCCGGGAACCTTTCCATCAGCGTTGCCATGAGCGCGTCGTCCTGCTCCGGGGGCAGGGCGATGGCAATCGCGTCAGCGTGCTTCTCCTGCAGGCTGCTGACGGCCTCCTCAGCCGAAGACACGATGCGCGGCTGCCGGAAGCCCATATTTTCCCACTCCACGGCGGCAAAGGCATCCATGGTCGCCTGATCGTTTGTTGTCAGTAGCAGCTTGTACATCTGGCGCCTCCATCATTGTCGTTTGTCACAGAACCATTATAGCGCAGTTTGGTGAAAAACACAATTGTTTTTGTTCACATGTCAGCACTTACCGCATTCCTGACGGAGCAGCCGCTCCACCACCCGCTGCGAATGGGCCGCCGCCAGCCGGGTAAAGGCCGGGTAGTCCATCCCGGACTGACCGTCCGCCTGATCGCTGATCGAGCGCAGCACGCCGCAGGGCACGCCATGCATGTAGCAGGCCTGCGCCACCGCGGCGCCCTCCATCTCCACGGCCATGGCCCGGAACAGGTCATGGATGCGGCTGCGGGTCGCGCCGTCGTGGATGAACTGATCGCCGGTGGCAATCACGCCCTCGTGCACGCGCATCCCCTCGACCGTCCCCGCGGCTTCCGCAAGACGGGCCCGGAGCGACGCATCGCAGGGAATTTCGATCAGGTTGATCTTGCTGACCATCCCCACCGGATCGCCGATGGGCGACGTATCCATATCGTGCTGCACGGCGGCGGTGGCAATGACCATATCGCCGATGGACACGCCGCGCTCGCCCGCCCCGGCCACGCCGAGGTTCAGCACCCATTGCGGGCGGAAGTGCAGGATCATACTCTGGGCGCACAGCGCCGCGTTGACCTTGCCCGGGCCGCACACCGCCAGCACCGCCTCGCACCCGTACAGCTCCCCGCTGACAAAGGTGTCCATGCCGATGCGCGTTTCCCTGCTGCCCTTCATTTGCGCCATCAGCGCTTCGACCTCCACCGCCATGGCTCCGATCAGTCCGATCATGCTTCCCTCCTGGTGTACAACAAAAATCAATTCATTATAGCTGTTTTCGGCGTTTTCGTCAACGGCTGAATTTCGCCCCGCAGGGCAGCCGCCTTCAAAGCGGAACACAAACCCGCTAAGCCCTTTGGGCGCGAATGCGGCGCGGAAAGCCTTCTGCGGCGCGTGGAGGGGGCTATCCGACCGCCCCTCCGGCCCTTCGGCCACATGCCTGTTTGTTTCATATGAGATCGTCCTGCATTCGCGCATACGCGCCGCGCCTCCCGGGCAGAATGGGCCCAAAGGAACGGTGATGAACGTGTGGCTGCTGCTGTTGACGCTTCTGACCGGGATGCTGCTGTCTGCCCCGATGACGCTGCAGGCGGATGCGCTGCATTCCGGTTCCACCCTTGTGCGGATACGCCTGGCCTGCGCGGGCTTTACGCGCACATGGCATCTGCAGCTGCGCAGGACGGGACAGGGCCTGCAGCTGACCGTCGCCGCGCCCGGCAAAGCGGAAAGGACCGTCCGGCCCGAGAGCTACAGGGGCACCCCCGGGGAACGGCTGGGGCAGCTGCTGCTCAAATCCTCCGGAATCCGGCGATTCCTCCTGCGCCACGTCCATCTGGACAATCTGCTGCTCTCCCTGCGCATGCACGCGGACAACGCGGCCCATACGGCGCTGCTGACCAGCCTTGGACAGACGGCTGCCGCGCTGCTGCCGCCCCGCTGGCGCGACAGGATCACCGTCCGCATCTCCCCGCAGTTTGCGGGCGTCCGCTCCCGGCTGCAGGGGCGATGTATACTTCACCTCCGTCTGGGCACAATCTTGATGACATCAGCCATGCTGCTTGCCGCTCTGGCAGCGCAGCACGGCTCCAAAGCAAGGGAGGCAGCATGAATATGGAACACCCGATCGGAGAACTGATGCAGACCGCCATGGCGTCCATCAAGGACATGGTGGACGTGAACACGGTGATCGGCGAGCCCGTCCAGGCCGGTGCGGACACCACGGTGATCCCCATCAGCCGCGTTTCCTTCGGCTATGTGACCGCGGGCGGCGACCTTTCCACGCAGGAAAAGCCCGTCAGGCAGGCGGATATGGCAGATTTTCCCTTTGCAGGCGGCAGCGGCGCAGGCGTATCGGTGCAGCCCGTCGGATTCCTTGTGGTGTCCGGCGATTCGGTGCGGATGCTGCCCGCCACCTGCCAGACCGTGGCGGACCGCGTGGTCGAGCTGATTCCGACGGTCATGGAGGACGTGAAAAGCCTGATCGCCAAGCCCGGTCAGAGCGGACAGAGCCACGCGCATCTGTGAGGCGGCCCCATGAAGAAGCTCCTTCCGGCGCTGCTTGCCGCCCTGCTCCTGCTGCTGCCCGCCGCCGCGTCAGCCTGGGAGACCGGCACCTCCGCGCGATCCTGCGTCATCATCGACGAGCGCAGCGGACGCGTGCTGCTCAGCCACAACGCGGACGCGCCCCTGCCCATGGCCAGCACGACGAAGATCATGACCGCCCTGCTCGCCATCGAGCTGGGCGACCCCGACGCGCCCGTGACCTGCAGCCGCAATGCCTTCGGCGTCCCCGGCACGTCCATCTACCTGTCCCGGGGCGAAACCCTCACCCTGCGGCAGATGCTCTACGGGCTGATGCTCGCCTCGGGGAACGACGCAGCCGTGGCCATCGCCGAGCACATCGGCGGCACGGTCGAGGATTTCTGCCGCATGATGACCGAGCGCGCCGCCGCGCTTGGCTGCACGGACACCGTCTTTCTCTCGCCCCACGGATTGCCCGCGGACGGCCATCACACCACCGCCCGCGATCTGGCGCTCATCGCCCGCGAAGCCATGAAGCACGAGCTCTTCCGCGAGATCGTCGGCACCGGGCGCGCCACCATCCCGTGGGAAGGCCGCAGCTACGACCGGGTGCTGAACAACAAGAACCGTCTGCTATCCACCTACGAGGGCTGCACGGGCATCAAGACCGGCTACACCCGGAAGGCGGGGCGATGCCTTGTGTTCGGCGCGGAGCGGGACGGGATGCGCATCATCGGCGTGGTGCTCAACTGCTCCGACTGGTTTGACGAGGCCGCAAGGCTGATGGATGCCGCCTTCTTGCAATACGAAGCCGTGACGATGCTCTGCGAGGGCGAATGCGTCGGGGTGCTTCCGGTCGGCATGTCCGGCGGGCAGAGCGTCTCCGTGCTGCTGTCCGCCGATCTGAACGGCGTTGTCCCAAGGGGCAGCGTACCGCTGGTTGAAACGGAGCTGCCGGACATGCCCGAAGCGCCCGTCATTGCGGGCCAGAGGCTCGGCACGGCGCGGCTTATCAGCGGCGGACAGGTGATCGCCGAGGTGCCGCTGATCGCTTCGGACACCGTGCACCGGGATGATTTCCCCTCCCGGTGGGAACGCTACTGGCAGGACTGGTTCCTCGTCCGATAATATAAGGTAAAGCCCGGCGATGCGTCATCGTACCGGGCTTTTCGTGTGCACTTGTCACAGCGCGTATTCCAGCTGCACGTCGCAGGGCTCGGCAGATGCGTGCGCCGGGTCGATCTCCCGGGCGTGAACACAGCCCAGCGCCCGGTAGGCCGCCTGCGTTTCCTTTGCGGAATGGGCGGAGATGTACAGCTTCTCCGCGCCCGCCCTCCGGGCCGCGTCCGCCGCAGCCTCAAAGAGCCGCCTGCCGACGCCGCGTCCGCGCCATGGCCCGGAGACATGGAAGCTGTCCAGATCCATGTACTGTCCCCGGCTGCCCAGCCGTTCGCCCAGCGCCGCGTAGCCGACGACCGTGCTGCCCGCAAGGGCCAGGGCAATCGGCTTGCCCTCCGCCGCCATCCGCAGCAGCTCAGCCGCCTTCTGCCGCCTGCGCGCCGCGTCCCAGTCCTCGATAAAGGCAACCGGCATCAGCTGCCAGCCGTCCGCGCCCTGCCGGTAGCACTCGGTCACCGCCTGACGGCGCACGAAATCATCCAGGCTGTCCTCGCGGAAGTTGTCCGCCGACAGGGGCTCGATCCGCACCGGCGGCCGCTGCGGCCTCCGGCAGTAGATGCGGCTGTCCTCGTTCTCGTAATCAAGCCGGTTCTCCACATATTCAAAGCCGTACTTCTCATACAGCCCGATATGATCCGTCGCCAGCCATACCCTGTCCGCGCCGTGCTCCCCGGCAACGGCCACCGCGTGATCCAGCAGCACCCCGGCGCAGCGGCGGCCGCGATACGCCGGCGATGTGTACACAAAGCCGATCCACGGGTACAGCGTATCGTCCGGCACGCAGTCCTTCTGCGTGAGCGTCAGGAAGGAAACCAGCTGATCCCCCTCCGATAGCAGGTACACGCTGCCCCAGCCGAGGGTATCGTGAAAGCCCTGCGTCAGCAGCCGGGCAAGGAACGCCGCCGCGCCCCAGTCGCATTTGGCAATCTCCTGCCGCCAGTACGGCTGCCGGTCATCCCTGAAATAGTCGATGATCCTCATACGGACACGCCCCCGTCCATCGTCTGCGAAGCCTTGAGGCTGCGCTGCCGGTCCTCCTCCAGCCAGAGGGCGATCTCGCGCTCCGCGATGTCCGCAGCGGTCTGCACGCCGCGCTCGCGGCGCATTCCCTCGCCCATGGCGGCGGCCTTCTGCCGGTAGACGGGATTCTGCGTCAGGTCGCGCAGCGCCTCCGCCAGCCGCCCGGCGGTCATCCTGTCCCGGGGCACCGGAGCGGGGCCGCACTGCGCCGCGTGAACCCGATCGCCCCAGAAGGGCTGATCGCCGCCAAAGGGCACGACGAGCGTGGGCAGGCCCGCCCGCAGGGAGGCAGCCGTCGTACCCGCGCCCCCATGGTGCACCGCCGCGGACACCCGCTCGAACAGCCAGCCGTGGGGCACATAATCGACATAGAAAACCCGATCCGTGCCGGCGGGCTGCTTCTCCCCCGACCAGCCGCTGGCGATGACCGCGCGGATGCCCGCCCTGTCCACGGCCTCCAGAACGATGCGGAAGGTCTCGGCCATGTCGCCCGACACCATGGAGCCAAAGCCGATGTAGACCGGCTTCTCCCCCGCGGAAAGGAAGTCCAGCAGCGCCCGGGGCGGGGTGAAGGGCGTATCGGCCTCCTCCCACCAGAAGCCGGACATGTAGATTTTGGCATCCCAGTTGGCGGGCCTTGGCATCAGCAGCGGACTGGTCGCATACACCGCCGCAACGCGATGCCCGTAGCTGGTATAGTCCGGCTTCGTGCGCAGACGGCGCGTGGAAAGGCCGTGCTCCCGGCGCCAGGCCGTGAGGTAGCGCTTCTCCAGCACACTGATCAGCAGATAGCCGATGCGGTAGCTCAGTCGGTTCCACCAGGAGCCCAGATGCGGCCACGGCGCGGAGGAGATCGGCGTATCCGGGTTGGGATCCATGGGGTAAAAATGCGTCTGGACGCACGGAATGCGGTACTTCTCCGCCACGGAGTAAAACACTGTGCCCAGGAAGGTGCACAGCATGGCCTCCGCGCCCTCGCAGGACCTCGTCAGGTCGTTCAGGAGCACCGGGGCGATCTTCCGGATGGCGATCTCCGCCTCGCGCAGGTAGTTCACCCCCACCGCGCCGGGCTTCATCAGATGGCTCATCAGGTCCTTCACGTCGCCCGAGAGCGGGAAAAAGCTCAATCCCGCCCGCGTGACCATCTCATCAAAATCAGCAAAAGCCGCAACCGTGATTTCGTGTCCGCGCCGTTTCAGCTCACGCCCCAGCAGGCAATAGGGGCGCACGTCGCCCGTTGAGCCGATGGCGATCATCGTGATTTTCACGCCCGGCCTCCTTTCCTCTTTTGGCAAGTAATTCCATTTGTACCTTGCATAACGATGATGCATTCAGGATGTATGTTCTCCGGCGCAGGGGTCGCGCAGCTGCGGCCACATTTCCCGCAGCCGCTCCGTCTGCCGGAAGCGGGAAAGAAGCTCCGGGGCCTCGCAGACCGCCCGCGCGTGGGGCGTATAAACGCACAGCAATCCGTTCGCGCGCAGGCGCAGGCACCAGTCCACCATGCCCAGGCCATCCTGCCAGCCCTCGTCGAAGGGCAGGAAATGATCCCGGCGGATCATGAAGCAGGCGGCGCTGACCGCCATGACATTGTGGCTTGTGCGGTTCATCCCGTGCCATCCGCCCGCGTCTGCGGGCAGCGCGGCATTGCGCGTGATGAATTGCCCGTCCCGGAGCGTGAAGCCCGCGTGGGTCACGCGCCCCCGCCGGTCCGTCAGCACCGGCGTGACGGCGCCCACGTCCTCCCGCTGCGCATACATCAGCAGCTCCCGCTCAAAGCCCTCCGAAAGCCCGCTCACCGAATGATGCACAAAGAGCAGCACATCCGCCCGCGCCTCCCGGGCCGCACGGTTCATCCAGGCATATCCGGCACCGTCGGGCACAGGGATGCGCGCGAGCGTCAGCCCCGGGCGCACATCATACCGCAGGCGAAGGACGCCCCGCTCCGCACCGCACGTGCCCGGATAGCCGATCCGCCGCATGTGCCCGGTCACCGCGCGGGCCGCCGCGTCCTGACAGCGCGCCAGGTGCTGATGGCTCATCGAGGTGCCCACCGTGCGCCAGTGGTACAGAACGCGCGGGATGTGGCAGATTTTGTCCGTCACCTCGCTCAGGCGCAGCACCAGATCATGATCCTGCGAGCCGTCAAAAGCCCCGCGAAGCCCGCCCAGGCGCGTGAGCAGCTCGCGCCGGACCACCGTCAGGTGACAGATATAGTTGCCCGACCGCAGATTGTCCGGGCAGAAATCCGGCTTGCGATGCGGATCCGTGTGGATGCCGCCGTCCTCGGTGAGCTTGTCCTCATCGGAATAGAGCATGTCGGGATGCCCCCGGGCGATGGCTTCCGCCACGCGCCAGAGCGCCTCGGGAGACAGCACGTCGTCATGGTCGCACAGGGCGACATAATCGCCGCGGCACCGGGCGATGGCACGGTTCGTGTTGCCGGAGATGCCCTCGTTCACCAGGCCGTGCATCACGCGGATCCGCGCCTCCCGGATCGCGTCCATCGCCGCGATCGCGCTTTGATCCGTGCTGCAGCCGTCATAGAGGACAGCCTCCCAGTGCTCATAGGTCTGCGCCTGCAGAGAGGCGACAAGCGCGTTCAGAAACGCGGGTCGGGTGTTGTATACCGGAACGGCGACGCTGATCAGCCCTGCGTCCGGCTGATGGCTCCGCTGCCGCGCAAGCTCCCGCGCGTCGGGCGCTTCCCGGCGGAACTGCCGGTCATAGCTGCGCAGCCATCGCTGGGAGAGCATCTCCCCCGCGCGGCGAAGGGTATACCCGCCGCCATGCATACGGATATAGCGGATCACGCGCCGCATCCAGGCCATTCCATGACACCCCCTGCAGCTTATTTTACCATGGGTTGTGATTTTCGTAAAGTGATTCGCGCCGTTTTTCATTTGATTATAAGAAAGCGGCTGCCCGCAATCCCCTCCGCCTGCGGGTCACATTCCCAAAAACCGTTTTCATTTCAGCCGGCATCGTGCTATAATCAGAAAAGCAACCCATAAGGAGGCAGGCACGATGACCTACACCGATCTGATCTTTGACCTGTACGGCACGCTGGTGGACATTCACACCGAGGAAAACGACCTCGTATGGGAGAAAACCGCGCTGTACTTCGGCTTCTACGGCGCGCCCTGCACCGGCGAAGCGCTGCGTACCGCCTTTTCCGCCGCGATGGCGCAGCGGGAAGCGAAGGCCGGGCAGAGCTACGAATGCTTCCCGGACATCCCCTTTGAGCAGGTGATGGCGGAGCTGCTGCGCGCGCGCGGCGTGACGGAGAACGCCGATGCGCTGGGTGTGAACGCCGCGCAGCTGTTCCGCATTGCTTCCATTGAATATATCCGCCCGTACCCCGGCGTGACGCAGGCCCTGTCCTTCCTGCGCAGCCAGGGCTGCCGGCTGTGGCTGCTGTCCAACGCCCAGGCGGTCTTTACCGCCCATGAGCTGCGGCTGCTGGGGCTGGACGCGCTGTTTGACGGCGTGTACCTCTCCTCGGATTACGGCTGCCGCAAGCCGGACGGACGCTTCTTCCGGGCGCTGCTGGACGGTCAGCGCCTCGTGCCGGAAAGGTGCCTGATGATCGGCAACGACCGCCGGACGGACATCGCCGGAGCACGGGCGGCAGGGCTTGCCACGCTGTACATGCACACGGCCCTCACGCCGCCGGAGCAATCCCCTGCCGATCCGGCGCTGTATCCCGCCGCCCGCTGCAAGCATATGGAATTTGAGGGTGATGACTGGAAAACGCTTTCCGGGCTGGTTGCAAAGCTGTAACACGATCGCAATGTATCCAGCGATTATTTGTGAAATTTCCTGCGCAGGATGTAGATTTTTGCCTGTGAATGATGTATAATCAGCCTATATGAGTCTGTACAGACCCCGCAAACCGATTCGGGCGAAAGTCAGGTGTTGCCATGCTTCTCGATCTTCAGAAGGCCAGCATGTGGAAGCGCATCTCGGCGTTTCTCTTCGACGCCATCATCCTGTCCATCCTGGCCGTTCTTGTCGCCTTCGCGCTTTCCGCCGCGCTGGGCTATGACAGGTATGAAACGCAGTACACGCAGGCCTACAACCGGTATACCGAGCAGTTCGGAATCACCGCCGAAATGCGCGCCCGGGCCGCCGACGGTACCCAGACCCCCGAGGACACGGAGCGGCTGAACGCCGCCTCAAAGGCCCTGAGCGAGGATCCGGTCGCCAGCCATGCCTTCAGCATGGTCATCAGCCTGTCCGTGCTGATCGTCACCTTCGGCCTGCTCCTGGCGTTCCTTGTGCTGGAGGTGATCGTGCCCGCGGTGCTGGGCAACGGGCAGACGCTGGGCAAGCGCATCTTCGGCGTGGGCGTCATGCTGGTGGACGGCGTGAAAATCAGCACGCTGGCGCTGTTCGTGCGCACGGTGCTGGGCAAGTTCGCGGTGGAGACCATGCCGCTGGTCATGTGCGTGCTGTACCTTTTCACCGGTCTGGGCAGCCCGGTGTTCCTGCTCCTGGGCGTCGCGCTGCTCATCGCCAACGGGCTGGTGCTGCTATTTTCCCATGAGAACGCCATGCTCCATGACAAAATGGCCGCCACGGTCACCGTTGATCTGGCCAGCCAGATGATCTTCGATACCCGCGAGGCGCTGCTGGCATACAAGCAGAAGCTCCATGCCGAAAAGGCCGCCGCCGCGAGCTACTGATCCCGCTACACACGCCGCAGTGCGTTTGAAAGGAAAGAAGTGCCTATGAAAATCGTACTCGAAAACCTGACGAAGATCTTTCCCAGCCGGAACAAAAAGTCCGGCGAGGAGGTTGTGGCTGTCAACGATTTCAACTTCACCATCCCCGATGGCAAGCTGATCGGTCTGCTGGGCCCCTCCGGCTGCGGCAAGTCCACCACGCTGTACATGATCTCCGGTCTGCAAAAGCCCACCAGCGGCAGAATCTACTTCGGCGACGATGATGTGACCGAGCTCTCCACCGAGAACCGCGGCATCGGTCTGGTGTTCCAGAACTACGCGCTCTATCCCCACATGACCGTCAAGCAGAACATCCTCTTCCCCCTGCAGAATCTCAGGGGCAAGGACAGGATGACCAAGGAAGCCATGCTGGAGCGCGCCTATGAGGCCGCCCGGCTGGTGCAGATCGACGAGCTGATGGACCGCAAGCCCTCCGAGCTCTCCGGCGGTCAGCAGCAGCGCGTCGCCATCGCCCGCGCGCTGGTGAAGATGCCCCGCGTGCTGCTGCTGGACGAGCCCCTGTCCAACCTGGACGCCCGGCTGCGCCTGCAGACCCGCGAGGAGATTCGCCGCATCCAGAAGGAAACCGGCATCACCACCGTGTTCGTCACCCATGACCAGGAGGAGGCCATGTCCATCTCCGATATGATCGTGGTGATGAAGCTGGGCGTCGTCCAGCAGATCGGTCAGCCCCAGGAGGTCTATGACAACCCCGCGAACCTGTTCGTGGCAAAATTCCTGGGCACGCCCCCGATCAACGTCTTTACCGGCGAGGTCCGCAGCGGCAATCTGTACATCGGTCAGGACTGCGTGCTGGAGGTTCCCGGCGTGGACGATCAGGAGGTGACCGTCGGCATCCGTCCCGAGGGCTTTGTGCTGGACGAGAACGGCCCCATGCACTGCCAGCCCACCAATGTGGAGGTCATGGGCCGCGACGTGAGCATCGTTTCCACCCACGCCGCCTCCGTCAATCCGCTGGTGCGCTCCATTATCAACGCGGACAACAACCGGGTGAACCTTGCCTCCGGCGACGTCCGCTACAGCCTCAAGCCCCACAAGGTTTTCCTCTTCGCCCGGGAAACCGGGGAGCGCATCCTGACCGGCGAGGTGAAGGGAAATGGTTGACAGCAAGCAGCATTGGAAGGCATGGCTGTATCTGGCGCCCGCCATCGCCCTGCTCCTGGTCTTCACCGTGTGGCCCATCATCAACACCGTGCGCATGTCCATGCTGGAGGGCTACAGCGGCCTGAAGGCAGCCAACGGCGCAACCTTCAGCATCGGCTTTGGCAACTTCACAAAGGTTGTGGCGTACAAGAAGTTCACCAGCACGCTGTACAACACCATCATCCTGTGCGCGCTGACGGTGCCGGTCTCCACCCTTCTGGCCCTGCTCATCGCCGTGGCGCTCAACTCCATCAAGCCCCTGCAGCGCACGCTGCAGACGATCTTCTTCCTGCCCTATGTGACCAACTCCATCGCCATCGGCATGGTGTTCGCCGCCATGTTCAACATCGTGGGCAGCTTCTTCGGCACGGACAATGAAATCATCGTCACCGCCGGCATCATCAACAACGTGATCGAGTTCTTCGGCGGCGAGCACATCAACTGGATCAACACCGGCTCGTCCTACTGGGCCAACATCACGGTCATGGTGGTCTACATCGTCTGGAACGCGCTGCCCTTCAAGATTCTGGTGCTGCTGGGCGGACTGCAGTCCATCAACAGGCAGTATTACGACGCCGCCAAGGTGGACGGCACGCCCCGCTATCGCGTGTTCACCCGCATCACCGTGCCGCTGCTCTCCCCCATGCTGGCCTATGTGGTCATCACCGGCTTCATCGGCGGCTTCAAGGAGTATACCAGCATCGTGGGCATCTTCGGTGAAACGATGGGCCCGCCGGATGACCCCGGCCGCCTGAACACCATGGTCGGATTCATCTACGACGCGCTGAGCAGCAACCGGCAGGGTCTGGCCAGCGCCGCCGCGCTGATCCTGTTCGGCATCATCCTCGTGGTCACGCTGATCAACATGCAGGTCTCCAAGAAACGCGTCCATTATTGAGAGGTGCAGTATGACTGATAAAACAAATGTTGTGATGCATGCAAAAAACATGCAGCAGGTATCCATACTGCAACAGATCATGCGGGTGCTGGTGCTGGTGGGCACCTACACGTTCCTGCTCCTGATGGCGCTGATCGTTCTGTTTCCCTTTTACTGGATGCTGATTTCCTCGGTGAAGACGCTGGACGAATACAACCTGGCGGTTCCCACCTTCTGGCCGATGCGGTTCATGCTGTCCAACTACGCGGACGCCTTCACCACCGCCAGCCTGGGCACGCTGTTCCTGAACACGATGTATGTGGGACTGGTCTCCACCCTGCTGTCGCTCGTCATCACCATCCTGACTGCCTTCGCCTTTGCGCGCCTTGAGTTCAAGGGCAAGAACCTCCTCTTCGCGGCCCTGCTGGCGACGATGATGATCCCCGGCGAGCTGTTCACCATCACCAACTACGCCACCGTCAACCAGCTGCACTGGATGAACACCTACACGGTGCTGATCGTCCCCTTCCTGGTGAGCGTTTTCTACATTTACCTCCTGCGCCAGAACTTCATGCAGATTCCCAACGAGCTGTATCTGGCGGCAAAGGTGGACGGCACCTCCGACTTCAAATACCTCTGGAAGGTCATGGTGCCCCTGGCGCTGCCCACGCTGATCTCCATCACCATCCTGAAGATGATGGGCGCGTGGAACTCCTACATCTGGCCCCGCCTGGTCGCCAACGACGATGCGCACCGCATGATTACCAACGGCCTGCGCAACGCCTTCACCGAAACCTCGGGCTATGTCAACTACCCCGTGCAGATGGCTGCCGTCGCGCTGGTCAGCGCGCCCCTGTTCCTGGTCTTCATCTTCCTGCGCAAGTACATCATGAGCGGCGTCAGCCGCAGCGGCATCAAGGGTTAAATGGCAGGGCTCTGCCATTAACAATACGTCCCCAAGAAAAGAAAGGAAGGTAATCCATGATGAAGAAGTTCCTCTCCATCGCCCTGGCGATTGCGCTCGTCATGACCTCCATGCTGGGCATGACCACCGCCTTTGCCTCCGAATTCGACGCCGGCTATGACGGAAGCGAGGTCACCATCCGCTTCTATCATACCATGGGCTCCAACCTGACCGCCGTGCTGGACGCCTACATCGCTGAGTTCAACGCCATCTACCCCAACATCCACGTTGAGTACACCGCTGTGGGCAGCTATGACGACGTGCGCGACCAGATCGCCACGGAGATCACCGTGGGCGGTCAGCCCAACATCGCCTACTGCTATCAGGATCATGTGGCCATGTACAACCTGGCCAAGGCCGTGCAGCCCTTGGACGAGCTGATCGACAGCCCCGTCATCGGCCTGACCCCGGAGCAGAAGGCCGACTTCATCCCCGGCTATTACGCCGAGGGCACCATGTTCGGCGACGGCCACATGTACACGCTGCCGATGTCCAAGTCCACCGAGGTGCTGTACTACAACAAGACCTTCTTTGACGCCAACAACATCGCCGTGCCCACCACCTGGGACGAGCTGGAGGCCGTCTGCGCCCAGATCAAGGCGATCGACCCCAACGCCATCCCGCTGGGCTACGACTCCGAGGCCAACTGGTTCATCACCATGTGCGAGCAGCTGCAGAGTCCCTACACCTCCGCCGCCGAGCCCTACTTCCTGTTCAACAACGACACCAACAAGGCCTTCGTCAAGCGCTTCAACGAGTGGTACCAGAAGGGCTATCTGACCACCCAGAAGCTGTACGGCTCCTACACCTCCGGCCTGTTCACCTCCACGGACACCGTCAAGTCCTACATGTCCATCGGCTCCTCCGCCGGCGCGACCTACCAGCGGCCCGCCAAGGGCGCCGACGGTACCTATCCCTTCGAGGTCGGCATCGCCACCATTCCCCAGGCCGATCCCTCCAACCGCAAGGTCATCTCCCAGGGCCCCAGCCTGTGCATCTTCAAGAAGAGCAACCCCCAGGAAGTCATCGCCTCCTGGCTGTTCGTGAAGTACCTGACCACCAGCGTGGAGTTCCAGGCTGAGTTCTCCATGGCCTCCGGCTACGTGCCCGTCCTCAAGAGCGTCTCCGAGAACCCCGTGTACGCCGAGTTCCTGAACAGCGCCGACGGCGGCGACTTCGTGTCCGCCCTGTCCGCGAAGGTCTGTCTGGCCCAGGCGGACGCCTACTACACCTCCCCCGCCTTCAACGGCTCCTCCGAGGCCCGCGACCAGGCCGCCAACATCATCACCAAGTCCCTGCCCGCCAAGAACATCGACGCGGTCATCGACGACATCTTCCAGGATGCCATCGACGAGTGCGAATACGCCATCTGGTAAGCTGAACGGCCATGAAAACGCTTCACTTGCGGCTGATCCTCACGGCGCTTGTCTGCCTGCTGCTCTGCGCACCGGTTCTGTCCCCTGCGCAGGCAGAGCAGGCGGAGCTCATCGACTACGTCGCCCAGCTGGACTTCAACCGGGCGTCTGAAACGGTGAAGGCCGAGGCCACCGTGAAAACCTACGTGGACGGCGATACCGTGCACTTCTACGTGGACGAGCAGGTCTGTGCGTCCGGCGTGCTCAAGGCGCGGTTCCTCGCCATCAACACCCCCGAATCCACCGGCAAGATCGAGGAATACGGCAAGAAGGCCTCCGCCTTCACCCGGGAGAGGCTGAGCCGGGCGGAATCGATCTATCTGGAGTCCGACAACGGCAGATGGAACCTTGATTCGACCGGCGAACGCCATCTGGTGTGGGTCTGGTACCGGCTTCCGGGCGAAACGGCGTACCGCAACCTGAATCTGGAAATCCTTCAAAATGGGCTGGCCATCGCCAATTCCACGGCGAACAACCGCTACGGCTCCATCTGCATGAACGCCCTGAATCAGGCGCGCGCCGCCAGACTGAACCTCTACTCCGGACAGAAGGATCCCGATTTCTACTACGGCGACGCGGTGGAAATGACGCTGCGGGAGCTGCGCACCAACCTGGAAGCCTACAACGGCGTCAAGGTCGCCTTCAGCGGCGTGGTCACCATGAACAGCGCCAACTCCGTCTATGTCGAAGCGCCCGACCCGGAAACCGGCATGTACTACGGCATGAGCGTGTACTACGGCTTCGGCCTTTCCGGCGCGGGGCTGAACATCCTGAGCGTGGGCAACGAGGTGCGCATCGTGGGGACGCTGCAGTACTACGAGGCAGGCGGCACGTGGCAGGTTTCCGGCCTGACCTACCGGATGATGAAGCCCAACGACCCCGGCAACATCCAGCTGCTCTCCCAGGGCCACAGCGCCGCCTACGTCCTCACCTCCCCGGACACCTTCGCCAGCGGGACGGTGACGCTTAAGACATCGGAGGGCGAGAAAACCTATCCCTGGGCCGAGCTGGCCCTGGGCACCTCCGTTGAGATGCGCGGCCTGAGCGTCGCGTCCGTCTACACCACCGACAGCGAGACGTCCTCCTCCCAGGGAGCCATGCTGCTCTACTGCGATAGCAACGGTGTGACGATCCGCGTGCGCACTGCGGTGCTCCGCGACGCGGACGGCCAGCTGGTCACGGCGGACGCTTTCACCGGCAAGACCATCGACGTCAAGGGCGTTGTGGATTGCTACAACGGTCAGTATCAGATCACGGTGCTGACCATGAACAACATCACCATACACGACTAACGTACAGAAGGAGTCATTCCCATGAAGAAAACGCTTGCTCTGCTGACGCTGCTGGCGCTGTGCTGCACCGCCTGCACCGGCCTTGCGGAAACCACGGACGCGGATCTGGCATCCGCCCGTTCCTACCTGCGCCTGATGTACAAGAACTCCCCCGAGACCACCATGACCGACTACGACGTGGTTGGCGTGCTGAACATCGGCGGCGTGGAGTACCCCGTGGAGTGGACCACCGACTCCGAGGCGGTCTATATCATCGTCAATGACAACAAGACCGTGACCATCGACGTGGACGAAAAGAACCCCGAGGAGGTCAGCTACGTCCTGACCGGCACCATCCGGAACGCGGCCGGCGAGAGCGTCTCCGTGTCCTTTAAGCACAAGGTGCCCGCCGCGATGATCCTGGAGGGCCTGAGCTACGAGGAGATCGTCGCCGTGGCCTACACCCTGGAGGACGGTCTGGCCATGGAGGAGCCCCAGCGCCTGTACGGCACCATCGTCAGCATCCCCACCGCCTACTCCGAGCAGTACGGCAACATCACCGTGAACATGCAGATCGGCGATCTGGCGGATCAGCTGATCCAGTGCTATCGCCTGACCGGCGACGGCGTGGCTGACCTGCAGGTGGGCGACAGGATCACCGTCGAGGGCACGCTGAAGAATTACAAGGGCACCATCGAGTTCGACAAGGGCTGCGTGCTGGTGGGCATGGGCGAGGTCGTTTCCCAGGCCGCTTATCTGGACGCCGCCTACGCCCTTGAGGAAGGTGCCGCCATGCCCAACGCCACCGCGCTGGACGGCGAGATCATCCGGATCGACACCGCCTGGTCCGAGCAGTACGGCAACATCACCGTGACCATCGTGTGCGACGGCAGGACCGAGCAGCCTGTGCAGTGCTACCGCCTGACCGGCGAGGGCGCCGCCACTCTGGCGGTGGGCGACAGGATCGGCGTCTACGGCACGATCAAGAACTACAAGGGCACCGTCGAGTTCGACAAGGGCTGCGTGCTGATCCCCTACGGCTCCGCCAGGGATGTGCGCACCCTGCTGAACGCCTACACGCTGGAAGCCGGCCTGTCCATGGAGAAGGCCGTCACTCTGACCGGTGTGATCCACAAGATCCCCACCGCCTGGAGCCCCGACTACCAGAACATCACCGTTGACATGACCGTTGCCGGCCTGACCGACCTGCCCATCGAGTGCTACCGCCTGACCGGCGAGGGCGCTGAGGGTCTGGCCATCGGCGACACCATCACCGTCACCGGCATCATCAAGAACTACAAGGGCACCATCGAGTTCGACAAGGGCTGCACCCTGGACGCGGTCATCAAGGCCGAGTAACCGGGTTTGCCTGTCAGGGGAGCCGCATTCTTCGGGATGCGGCTCCTTTTCCGTACACCAAAAGCCAGGGAGCAGCGCCCCCTGACTTCCCGGCACTCTACCGCATAGCCTTCACTTGCTCGGCGTAGCGCCCAGTCCCTTCTCGTATGTCTCCCGTCCCAGCAGCGCCCGCAGCACCTCATGATTCGACCGGTCGATCGTCAGGGGCGTCACCGAGATATGCCGGTAATGCAGCACCGCGTCCGTGTCGAGGTGCTCGTTCATCGCGCTCTCCCACACCGCCTTGCCCTTAGGCATGTGCATGTCGTTCCCCAGCGCCGCAAAATCGTCGGAGAAGTACGGCCCGCCCTGCCGCGTCAGGCGGAACTCCCCCGTCGTTTCGCCCGGGATGTTCACGTTCCAGATGGGGCATCGGGCGAAGAGCGCGCTGTCCGTCATGAACGCCCACACGCGGTCCAGCTGGCGCACGGCGGTGTCGAAGCCATCCGGGTCGGTGGAGAGCGCAAGGCCCTTCGTGCCCAGCGCCGCCGCCTCAAAGACCGCACTGACCGTGCCGGAATACATGATGTCCTGCCCGAGGTTCAAGCCGCGGTTGATGCCGGAAAGGATCAGGTCGTACTGCTCGTGCATCCCCATGATGGCGAAGCGCACGCAGTCCGCCGGGGTGGAATCCACCGCAAAGGCGCGTACGGCCCCGGGCACCTGCGCCTCACGCACGGCGAAGGGCCTGTGGATCTCGATGGCATGGGACTTGGCGCTCTGCTCCACCCTGGGGGCAAACACCGTCACCTCGCCGATTTTTGCCGCCCATCGCACCAGATGCAGCAATCCCTCGCCCTGAATGCCGTCGTCGTTGGTGATTGCGATTCTCATAGCCATCCGTCGTTTTTCTCCTTGTATGTTCTGGTCAGCTCGTCCGCGTCGCGGATCAGCTGATGCATCTCCTCCCGGCTGTAGACCGTCGCGCCGCTGGCGCAGGCATGTCCGCCGCCGTTGTAGGCTTCCGCCAGGTCACTGACGTACATGAAGCGCGAGCGCAGCCGCACGCGGATGCTGTCCTGCGCCTCGATAAAGGCCAGCCAGCACAGACACCCCCGGATATTGCCAAGCAGCGACACCGCGTTGGAGGCCTCCTCGAAGGACAGGCCGAAGCGCCTGCGGGTCGCCGCATCAATGAAGACGGAAGCCACGCCGTGGCGGGTGATCTGCATGTGCTCATACACCCACGAGGTAAACTTGAGCGTGTCGGCTTCCTTCAGGTACAGGTGGGCATAGAGGTGCTCCTTGTCCACGCCCGCATCCAGCATCAGCCCGGCCAGACGCATCGTATCCCCCGTCACGCCCTCGTACATGAAGCGTCCGGAGTCCGTCACCATGCCGGTGTAGAGGCAGGTCGCGGCGAAGGGCGTGAGCCGCAGCTCATCCCGGAAGGCCTCGTAGAACGCCGCGATCATCTCGCAGGCCGAGGATCGCGCCTCCTCCACCCAGCAGATGTCGCCATAGGGCACGCGGTCGATGTGGTGGTCGATCTTGATGACCTCGCGGCACAGGGCGTACTTTGGATTGCTGATGCGATCCGGGGTCGCCACGTCGATCACCACGCCCAGCGCGTCCTCATACAGGCCGTCCTCATACCGGGTATAGCCGGCGGGCATGTCCTCGTCGCTGACGTCGTCCGGGCCGAGAAAGGCCAGATAATCGGAGCGCTCATCGTCGATGATGAGCACCTCCTTCTTCGGCCAGGTGGCGCGGAGAATTTCCTTCAGGCCCTTGGTCGCGCCCACGCAGTCCCCGTCCACACGGACGTGGCGGAACAGCAGGATGCGGTCGTACTGCCGGAGCCTGTCCATGATCTGCGTCATGATCTCGCGGTTCACGCTTCGTTCCCTCCCATCAGCGCGTCCAGATCCGCCAGCATGGCCATCGCCTCGGCACGATCCTTCACCGTTGCGCCGCTGGCTTTTGCATGACCGCCGCCGCCGTACTTGACGGCGACCGGGTTGATGTTGTACCGGCTGGAGCGCAGCTCGCACAGCACGCCCTGATCCGTCTCGGTGAAGTTGACCCAGATGTCCACGCCGCGGATGTCGCTCATGGTGCTGACCATGCCGCGGGAGATGCCGAAGGTATCCGAATCGTACGCGGCGGCCTCCTCCCGGGTGGTGTAGATGTAGGCCACGTTCCGCGCGGTGAAGCGGATCTTGAGCACAAACCGGGCGCGGAGCTGCATCATGGCATAGTCCGTGGCATAGAGGTTGCGGTAGATTTCGTTCGTGTCCACGGGCTGCTCCAGCAGGTGCGCCGCCATCCGGTGCGTCCGGGCGGAGGTCGAATCATAGCGGAAGCGCCCGGAATCGGTCACCATGCCGGTATACAGCGCGGTCGCCGCCGTCAGCGGGATGGTCAGGCCGCACGCCGCCGCAAAGGCAGTGATCAGGCCGCAGCAGCTCTCATAGGAGCTGTCCGACACCTCGGTTTCGGCGATCTGCTCGCAGAAGAGATGGTGGTCGATGCGCACCCTCGCCGCCGCCCGGCTGTAGCGGTCGTCGCTGATGAGCTTCCTTGCGGACACATCCAGGATGATGGCCAGCGCGCCGTCAAAGGCCTCGTCCGGCACGTCATCCATCACCGAATCCGCCATGAAGGCATAGCGCCCGGCTGCATCGCCGGTCATCAGCACGCGCTTTTCGGGGAAGTTCGCCAGCAGGATGTGCTTCAGGCCGATCTGGCTGCCCAGAGCGTCGCCGTCCGAGTTCGTATGCCGGTGGAGGATGATCGTGTCGTACTGCCGTATCTTTTCCAGTACCTGCTCAAACATGGGCATTCCTCGCAATCTGTGTAGTGGTGACATTATACCAGATTTCGTCACGAAACACAACGGATACACCGCCGCATTTTCCCGCCATGCGCACGGAGCGCTGACATTGTGCGGAAAATTCGCGGCAGGCCCTTTTCATTTGCGCCCTCATGTAGTATAATGCTGAAGTAAAAGGCTTCTTCGGCAAGGGTGCCGTATCCGACGGCGGTTCCACCGTGTCCGCCGATCATTGAGGAGTGTTCATATGAGCCGTATGCTTGGTACCGTTTCCATGGGCGTTCGCGCCCCCATCATCCGCGAAGGCGATGACCTGGCGCAGATTGTGGTTTCCTGTGTGCAGGAGGCCATCCAATCCGGCGAGATCACCCCGCGCGACCGCGACGTGGTCTGCATGACGGAGGCGATCGTCGCCCGCGCCCAGGGCAATTACGCCACCGTGGACAACATCGCCGAGGACGTCCGCGCGAAGCTGGGCGGCGAAACCGTCGGCGTGATCTTCCCGATCCTCAGCCGCAACCGCTTCGCCATCTGCCTGCGCGGCATCGCCAGGGGCTGCAAAAAGGTCGTGCTGATGCTCTCCTATCCCTCGGATGAGGTGGGCAATCACCTGATCGACTGGGATCTGATGGACAGGAATAACGTCGATCCCTACCGCGACGTGCTGTCGCTGGAAAGGTACCGCGAGCTGTTCGGCTACATCAAGCACCCCTTCACGGGCGTGGACTATGTGGCCTACTATGCCGACCTGATCCGCGAGATGGGCGCAGAGGTGGAGGTCGTGTTTGCCAACGATCCCCGCGCGATCCTCTCCTATACAAAGAACGTGCTGAATTGCGACATCCACACCCGCCGGCGCACCAAGCGTTTGCTGATTGCCGCCGGTGCGGAGCGCGTGTTCGGTCTGGACGATATCATGACCGCGCCCGTGAACGGCAGCGGCTGCAACGAGCGCTATGGCCTGCTGGGCTCCAACAAGGCCACCGAGGACACGGTGAAGCTCTTCCCGCGCGACTGCCAGCCGCTGGTGGAGGACATCCAGCAAAGGCTCCTGGATATGACCGGCAAGCACATGGAGGTCATGGTCTACGGCGACGGCGCGTTCAAGGACCCGGTCGGCAAAATCTGGGAGCTGGCTGACCCGGTGGTCTCTCCCGCCTACACCGCAGGGCTGGAGGGCACCCCCAACGAGCTGAAGCTGAAGTATCTGGCGGATAATGATTTCGCCGGTCTGTCCGGCAAGGCGCTGCAGGATGCGATCAAGAACCGCATCAGCCAGAAGGACGGCAGCAGCCTGGTGGGACAGATGGCCGCGCAGGGCACCACGCCGCGCCGCCTGACGGACCTGATCGGCTCGCTGTGCGATCTGACCAGCGGCTCCGGCGACAAGGGCACGCCCATTGTGTATATTCAGGGCTATTTCGACAACTACACCAACGACTGACGGATGGCGGCACGGCGATGGCTGTGCCGCCTTTCCTGTACCCCAAAACCTCCCGGAGCCAATGCCCCGGGAGGTGTGGGCATCGACAAAGTGCCTTCGGCACTTTGTCGAGGTTTCGCACTCACTCACTGGTCGAACGGCAAGCCGTTCGACCGGCCGTTCGTTCGTGTAAGGAGGCGATTTCTGACGAAATCGCGCGAAAATCGCCGCGCATGTCGCCGATTTTCGATCTAAAGTCGAAGGGCCTGCGGGCCCTCCGAAGCCACCCATGGGTTTGTTGATAGTCTGACCTCCCGGAGCCAATGCCCCGGGAGGTGTCGCATGGGCGAATGCCCCTCACCGCCAGTTTTCCAGTATCCTGTACAGACCCTCGATATACCCCGGTCGCGGCACATTGGACGCCGCCACGCAGTTGAGCTTTGCGATCACCTGATCGTTCATCAGCACGTTCACCGTGCCCAGCACGTCGCCCTGCTGCACGGGAGCCTCCACGCTCTCCGGCAGCGACAGCTCCAGCCGCAGCCCGCTTTGCTGCCCGTTTTTCAGCAGCATCGACAGCCCGCCGCCCAGCGCCAGCTCCACCGTATCCGCCGCGCCGCCCTTCACCGGCAGGCTTTCTCCCAGCAGATCGCCCTTGTTCGCAACGGTGACGCGCTGGTAATTGGCAAAGCCGTAGTCGAGCATCGCCCGGGCTTCGTTGAACCGCGTCTGGCTCACGGGCGTTCCCAGCACGATGGCGACCAGACGCATCCCGTTCTTCGATGCCGTCGCCGCCAGACAGTATTTTGCCGCATCCGTCGAGCCGGTCTTGAAGCCGTCGCAGCCCTCATAGAACCGCACGAGCCGGTTCGTGTTCGTCAGATCGGTCACACGTCCGCCGGGATGGGTCAGCTTGTCAATCCAGACGGAGGAATAGGTCATGTAGCGGGGATGCTTCGCCGCCTCGCAGCACAGGCGGCACACGTCCCGGGCGGTGGTGTACTGCCCGGATTGCGGATAGCCGGTGCAGTTGACATAATGCGTGCCGGTCATGCCCAGCTCCTGCGCGCGCGCGTTCATCCGCGCCACGAAGGTCTCCTCGCTTCCGCACAGATACTCGGAGAGCGCCACGGCGGAATCATTCGCGCTGGCCATGATGGTCGTGCGCAGCAAATCCTCCAGCGTGTAGGTGGCGTTCGCGTCCAGCAGCGCCTGCGAGCCCTTCATGGCGGCGGCATTCTGCGATACCTGCACCGGGTCGGACAGTCCCACATCGCCCCGCTCGATGGCTTCCAGCACCAGCAGCGCCGTCATCAGCTTGGTGATGGAGGCAACCTCGCGCTTCTCGTCCGCGTTCTTCTCAAAGATGATCGTCCCGGTGTCCGTCTCCGCCAGGATAGCGCAGGGCGAGGTCAGCGACATCGGCTGACCGTCCTCCAGAGGGCGCTCCGCAAGGGCCACCACGGGCAGCGTCAGGCCAAGAACCAGGGCCGCTGCCGCCAATCGACGTAAAAAGGACATGCTGTTTCCTCCTTGCTCTTTTGGGAAACAGCATGTCCTGCAAGGCCCGTATTTATGTATGTCAGACGACCAGCCCGCCGCTCACGCCCAGCACCTGTCCGGTGATGAAGGACGCGCCCTCCGAGCAGAGATAGCAGATGGTCTGCGCCACCTCCTCCGCTGTGCCGATGCGCATCAGCGGCGTGTCCTCCGCGAGGGCAGCCCGATCCTCCTGCGTGAGCCGGGCGTTCATATCCGTGTCGATCACCCCGGGCGTGACGCAGTTGACGCGCACCCCGCTGGGGCCGACCTCCTTGGCAAGGGCCTTCGTCATGCCGATGATCGCCGCCTTGGTGGCGGAATACGCCACCTCGCAGCTCGCGCCGACCTCGCCCCACATGCTGCTGACGTTGACGACGCAGCCCCCCTTCCGGGAGATCATCCCCGGCAGCACGGCCTTCGTCACGCTGAACACGCCGCGGACGTTGACGGCGAACAGCGCGTCCCATTCCGCGTCCGTCATATCGGTGAACAGGCCGGTGTGCGCCACCCCGGCGCAGTTGACCAGCGCGTCGATATGGCGATAGGTCCGCAGAATCTCCGCGATGACGGCAGCCGCCTGCGTGCCGTCGGACACGTCGCAGCGCCGCCAGGACACGTCCAGCCCCTGGGCGCGCAGCTCCTCCGTGAGAGCTTGCGCCCTTTCGACGCTGCGGTTCGCCAGAAACACCACCGCGTAGCCATTGCGGGCGAAAAGCCGCACACAGGCCGCGCCGATCCCCCGGGAGCCGCCGGTAATCAGTGCGATCTTCCGCATATCACAGCGCCTCGATGGTCGCGTCCAGCAGCGCGCGGAAGGTGCCCTTGACCCGCGCAGCCGTGTCGATGACCTCCTGCTCGTCCAGCGGCGCGTCGAGGATGCCCGCCGCCATGTTGGTGATGCAGCTCACGCCCAGCACACGCATCCCGCAATGCCGCGCCACGATCGTTTCCGGCACGGTGGACATGCCCACCGCGTCCGCGCCGAGGATCCGCGCCATGCGAATCTCCGCCGGGGTCTCGTAGCAGGGGCCGTTCATCCACATGTACACGCCCTTGCGCACCGGGATGCCCAGCTTCTCCGCCTGCTTCCCGCACAGGGCAATCAGGTCGGGGTCGTAGGCATGGGACATGTCCGGGAAGCGTACGCCGAACTCCGCCAGGTTGGGGCCGGTGAGCGGATTTTTGCCGGACATGTTGATGAAATCGGAGATCATCATCAGGCAGCCCTGCGAAAAGTCCAGGTTGACGCCACCGGCGGCATTGGTCACAAACAGCGTCTTGACCCCCAGCAGCGCCATGACGCGCACGGGCATGGTGACATCCTCCATCGACCAGCCCTCGTAGGCATGGAAGCGCCCCTGCATCATGCACACGCGCTTGCCGTGCAGCAGCCCCGTCCACCAGCGGCCCGCATGGCCCGGCGCGGTGGAATGCGGGAAGCCGGGAATGTCCCTGTAATCGACATAGGCCGCGTCCGTCAGGGCTTCCACATAATCGCCCAAACCGGAGCCGAGGATCACCCCGACGTCCGCCTCTCCCACCCTTGCACGGATGAAATCGGCGGCGGCGTGGAGCTTGTTCAAATAGTCCTGCATGAAATCTCTCCTTCTGTGTTACAGCAGCTGCGCAAAGGACGTCGCGCCAAAGCGGTCCGGCAGGCCCAGCCATTCGGCGCAGGTCGCCGCCACGTCGGCATAGGTCGTGCGTACACCCAGATCCACCGTCCCCGTCATGCCCCTGTGCCAGACCAGCAGCGGGATATGCTCCCGGGTATGGTCGGTTCCGGGGAAGCAGGGATCGCAGCCGTGATCGGCGGTGACGATCAGCAGATCCTCATCGGTCATCAGCGATTGAATCTCCGGCAGCTTCCGGTCGAAGTACTCCAGCGCCCCCGCGAAGCCCGGCGCGTCGTTGCGGTGCCCATACTGCATGTCGGTGTCCACCAGATTGGTGAAGCAGAGGCCGTGGAATGGCGTCTTCATATAATCCATCCACGCGTCGATACAGGCGGGATTGCCGCTGGCATGGTTGGAACCACTCAGGCCGCGACGGTCGAAGATATCCTCGATCTTGCCCACGCCCAGGCTGTCCAGCCCGGCTTCCTCGCAGGCATCCAGCAGCGTCCGGGAAAAGGGCGGCACGGCAAAATCACGCCGTCCGGAGGTACGCCGGAACGCGCCCCTGCCCGTGCCCACGAAGGGTCTGGCGATTACGCGGCCCACGCAGAGGTCGCCCGTGAGCATCCCGCGGGCAATGCGGCACATTTCGTACAGCTCCTCCCGGGAGTACACGTCCTCATGGCAGGCAATCTGGAACACGCTGTCCGCCGAGGTGTACACGATGGGACAGCCGGTGCGCATGTGCTCCTCGCCCAGCGCATCGAGGATGACCGTGCCGGAGGAGGCATAATTGCCAAGGCACCTGTGCCCGATGGCAGCCTCGAACCGGGCGATGAAATCCGCCGGGAAGCCGGTCTCCGTAAAGGTCGGGAAAGGCCTGTCCAGCCTGCAGCCCGCCAGCTCCCAGTGACCGGTGGTGGTGTCCTTGCCCGCGCTGGCCTCCATGGCCACGCCATAGGCGCCCACGGCCTTCGGATCAGCGGGATAATGGGTGCCCGCGATGTGCCCCATGCCAAGCCTGGCCATGTTCGGCAGCTGCGGGTGGCACTCGTCCACGACATGGCCCCAGGTGCAGGCGCCCACATCGCCGTACTGCGCCGCGTCCGGCAGATAGCCCACGCCCGCGCCGTCCAGGACGGTCAGAAATACGCGCTTCATATCGTCATTCCTCCTTGCGCACATTATACACCAATCCGGCGGGATTGAAAAGCCCGAACTTTTGTGATATCATGAGCGCGAGGTGATCGCATGATACGGATGATGATGGACGACCGTTTTGACACGATGCCCTGGGATGAGATCGACGCGGTGGTGTTCGACGTGGGGAACGTGCTGCTTTCCTTCCAGCCACAGGAGCTGCTTGCGCGCATTCTGCCCGACTGCCCCGGGCACCACGCGGAGCTGGCGCGGCGCATCTTCCAATCGCCCTACTGGTGTATGCGTGACCGCGGCAGCGCGACGGCCGAGGAGGTCATCGGCGCGATGTCCCGCACCGCGCCGGCGCTGGAACCCTATATCCGCCGGGTGATGACGCAGTGGATCGATCTGCCGCCCATGCCCGAGGGAATCGAAGCGCTGCGCACCTGCAGGGCACACGGCAAGAAGCTCTATGCCCTGACCAACTACGCCGACCGCGAGTTCGCCCATGCCTGCGAAACGCACGGCTTTTTCTCGCTCTTTGACGGCTGTGTCGTATCCGGTCGGCTGGGGCTGGTGAAGCCGGAGCATGAGATCTACGAGCATCTGACCGGGCTGTACGGGCTTGACCCGGCGCGGACGCTTTTCATTGACGACAGCATCGCCAATGTGGAGGGGGCGCTCAACTGCGGCTGGCAGGGGCTGTGCTACACCTACGCCGGTCAGCTGGCCAGATTCTTCCAATTCGAGGTGCCCTATGGACAATGAGCTTTCGCGCTTCCTGTCCCGGGAATACGGGCTGGAGGCGCAGTCCATCCGCCGGATGACCACCGGCGTGGGCGGCGATACCTACCGGGTGGATGCATCCTCCGGCAGCTGTGTGTTCAAGATCGTCAAGGCGGATGCCATCAACCACCCGGAGCAGGAGGCCGCGCTGTGCCGTTATCTGCGGGAGCAGGGCATTCCCGCGTCCGAGTTTCTGCCCAACCGGCGGGGAGCGCTGACCAGCGCCTGGGACGGCAGCCGCATCTGCCACCTGCAGCGCTTCGTGGACGGAGAGCATTACCCGATGAACACCGCGCCGGACTGGCTACTTGCCGAATCGCCGCGGCTGCTGGCCCGCATTCATCGCGCGCTGACGGATTTTCCGGCCCTGCCCGAGGGCATCGGAGCCGGTTTCTTCACCCACATGACCCCGGATGCGGCCCTGCACTCCTTTCGGCAGTCGCTGGCCACCGCCCGGGAGCGCGGCGAGGAGGACGTGGCGCAGGCCATCCTGACGCGCATGAAGGCTGTGGAAAAGACCCGCAGCTGGCGCATCGACCCGGCGCGGCTCACCTGCCGCAGCACCCACGGTGACTTCACGGTTCATCAGATTCTCTGCCGGGACGATCAGGTTCGGGCGGTCATCGACTGGACGAGCGCGTGCGTTCACCCGGTTGTGTGGGAGCTGGTGCGCAGCTACTTCTACGCCGCGCCGGAGTGCGCCGGCGGCGGCTTTGACGAGGCCCGGCTGGCCGCGCAATGCGACGCCTACGGGAGCATCGCGCCGCTGAGCGACTACGACCGGGCGCATCTGCTGGACGTGTACCTGTACCAGCTGGCGGTGTGCGACTACTACGGCCAGTACCTCCACGCCGCCGAGCACGAAAGAGCGGAGTTCCGCCAGCAGGCGGACTTTGCCACCCGGGTGCTGGAGAGGGCGCTGCTGTGAGAAAAAGCCGATTCGCAGGGAACCGGCCTGATGGTCAGGGACGGTATGCTATGATGGCGTCCCGCCGCTCTGCCCTTCTGAGGATGGTTGCCCCGGAACGGGTTTGCCCCGTCTCATGGCATCCGCCTAACCGAATGAGTGACGGCAGATCGTTGCGACATACCAGTCTGCTCGCAGGATCTGCCTGAGTCAAGCGAGGCTCGCCAAGCATCGCAGAGAGTATCATCCTCATCACAACCATTACGCCTCTGCGACTATTCTACGCGCATCGGGACACGCCCGTCTTGATCATGGAATAGCGCATTCTGTTACGGTAATGGTGAATCTGCTGAATCTGCTGTTGAGAGAAACGCCAAAAGGACTCTGCCGCAAAGACAGAGTCCTTTTCTCTACCGCCCTTCACCGGTAGAGTATGGAGCGACCCATACGAACAGACCAGCGACCATGTAGATGGTCGGGGTTCGTATAAGGAGAGCATATACCTTATACAGCAGCAATATAAACAACCCGTATTGTGGAGATAAGCGCCTGCTCCTTTCGCTTGATTGACAGGCGAAACGGCGTCTTCCTTCAGTTCCTCCAGCGACCCGGATATAGGGTTGTGCAGTCAACATAGGATATGCGCGTCAATGAAACAGTCTCAGCAGCTTGTCAACGAGCGTCCCGTCCGCAGGTTCATCCTGTTCGGCGACGGGCTCGTCATCCTTCTCAATCGCCGGAACAGACAATACGAACTGCACACTCCGGACAGCTCCGTTTTTCTCGCTGGCAAAGGACATGGTTTCGCGGTCATTTCCATCTCCAAGCATTGCCCTGACCTCCGTCCGCGCATTGCTGACGCCCTCCGCAGCTTCCGCAACACCATCTGTATATTCGATCATCCCGTCGTAGAAGCGCATCACATCGTCCAGCGTCTCGCGAAGCGTCACCAGCGCCTGGTAAGCCTCACCGTTCTCGCCGTTGGCCTCCAGCGCATCTGAAACCTGATTCAGGTAGGCGGAGCTGTTGCGGTGTGTCTGCATTTCACTGCTGATCCGGTGCTGCACCTCGTCGGAGACCATCTGCTTTGCACATTCCTCCTCAATCAGTGCCTGCACCTCGGCAGAGCCCATCTGGTTTTCCACCTCCGCGTCGATCATGGCCTGCACCTGGGCGGTTGCCATCTGAACGGCAACCTCGTCCTCAATCATCTGCTGAACAGTTGCAGACTGCATTTGCTGATCGACCATCGCGTTAACCTCTTCCTCCGTCATCGTATTCAGTTGGGCGATGATGGCTGCGCGCACCTGCTCCCGGGCAACCACTTCCACCTGACGGCGTACCTCCTCCCTGGCGGCAGCCTCAGCCTGCGCGCGATTGTCGGGATTGGCTACTTGCGCAGCCACTTCAGCGTCAATGATGGCCTGAACCTCCGGGCTCTGCATTCTGCTTTCAACCTGCGCGTCGATAAGTGCCTGTGTTGTGTCCGAAGCCATCGCCACATCCGTCAACGCGTCAATCTGCTGCTGCACCTCAGGGGAGGCCATCCGTGCCGCCACCTCCTCCTCAATCCTCAGGGACAGGGGGCTGTCCTCCGCCTTCGCGGAGGGAATCAGCAGACTGATCAGGTCCGTCCAGGTCGTCCTGTCCGGTTCCTCGGACTGATCGTCCAGCGACGGAAGGGGCGGCAGCGCTGAGGGCTCCCCGGAGGAATAACCGTTCGCGCCCGGATTCAATAGCCCGTCAAGAAGATCATGCAGCAAGGGGCTTTCCGTCGGTGCAGGCGTTCTTCCTGCGTTCGTCACCTCGGTTGATGGCTCCGGCGGTTCCGCTGCGGTACCGAGGAAACCGTTCGCAGCGGGCGTTTCCGTTGGCATATGCGTTGGGATGGACGGCAACCCTTCCAGCAGGTCACCAAGGGAAGGCAGTCCTGTCGGCGCGGCAGTCGCTTCCCCGGTTGGGGATACAGTCGCAGCGCCCGGCTGTCCCGCGGCAGGGTCGGCGTTTTCGCTCCCGGCAGGTGCGGGGGTTGGAACAGCAGGCGCAGCCGGATTGAAAGTGGGAACAAGGGATGCGGTTGCATCGGGAACATCCGGCAAAACGGAGGGCCAGCCGTCGCCTTCCATTTCCTTGCGCACTTCCACGCGGATTTTGGCTTCCATGGTCTTTTCCAAACCATCGCGCACGCTCTGCCGCACAGCAGCCTCCACCTGACGGCGCACCTCGGCCTCCACCGCTGCCTCCACCTGCGGGCGGACGGTATTCTCAATCTCCGCACTGATCTGCGCCTGCACCTCAGGCGAGGCCATCTGAACCTCCACGTTCGCGTCAATCATGGCCTGTACCTCGGCAGTCTGCATCTGCGTATCAACCAGCGTGTCGATATCAGCGTCGGATGGATTGCGCACTGCCGCCTCCACCTGATTGCGTGCTTCCGCTGTGACCGCATCGCGTACCTGCTGCTCAGCAGCCTTGCGAACCTCCTGTTCAACCTGAGCGCGGGCTGCCTTCTCCACCTCCGACCGCACCATGCCGGCAGCTGCGCCATAGATCTGTGAACGCAGCTGCTGCTCCGCCTGCCTAAGAACATATTCGTCCACTTTATCCAGCAGCTCGGCCTGCAGACGAGTAATCTCCTCGTCATAGTTCTCCATGGTCAGTTCGTTCAGGGTGATGCCCAGCCGGTCGAAGTCCGCTTTGCTGGCCTGTAGCTCGGCATTGGCTGCGTCGAACACCGCCTGAACGAGCTGCTTTGCACCGTCAGTCAGCTCCGTATTGTGGCTGCTAAGCTCCTCCAGCCCGTCCGCCAGCTCCAGCACATCCGCGATGACCTCCTCGCCGGGGTCAAGCTGCATCCGCACGCCGGCCATGGACAACGCGGACATCTCGAAGTCCGCAACATCAGCCGTCAGCGTGATATCCGCTTCCATTCCGGGCAGCACAATCCAGTTCATCTGGCGCATGGAGCCCACATTGGCCTGTGTAGCGCCCTCGGCGGCTATATTGCGGCATTTTTCCGTATCCAGAGATGCGGTGATCTGCAGGGTGTGGGTGTCAAAGAAGTCGCCGCTGCATGCCGGGTTCCGGCGCGTGGCCAGATGCAGCTCCATGGCGCCCGATGCGCCCGCCATCTGCGAAGCCGCCACCGGCTGCCCATTTAGCTTCCAGGTTACCTCAAACAGCCACGGCAGCTCCGCATGAGCCATGTTGCCCTGATAGTACACCCGGCTGTCTGCGCTGACAAAGGAAACAAGGCCACCCACATAGGTTACGGCATCCTCTGTGTTCATCATCCTGACGGAGGTGTAGTTCCCGTAGTCCGTTACCACGCCGCCCGGGAAAATGTTGACAACGTAAACCTCGCCGGAACGTCCGTCCGCGTCCAGCGCGGCATAGATCACTTCCTCCTTTGTCGGCTCACTCGCCGCACTCGCCGGGTACAGACACAGCATCATCAGCATCATACTCAGGATCAGGGAGAATAGCTTCTTCATGCGGTTCATGCGTTGCAGCTCCTTTTTTCGGGTCGAAGAATACAATGCCGCGGGTCGTGCGGAGGATGAAGCCATCCAGCAGATAGAGCATTCCCGGCAGCACCAGCAGCACAATCAGCATGGAGCACACCGTGCCCCTGCCGAGAAACATGCCCAGCTGGCTGAGCAATCCGTGCGTTGAGATGAATCCCAGCAAAAAGCCGACCACGGTCAGCGTCAGTCCGCTGGTCAGAATCGAGACGGTCACAGCGGAGATGGTTTCAACCACGGCATCCTTCCTGTCCATGTGCTGGCGGTTTTCAAGATAGCGATCGGTCATCAGAATGGCATAGTCCACCGTGGCACCCAGCTGGATGGAGCTGATGATCAGGTAAGCCAGGTAGAAGATCGAGCTCCCCATGAAATACGGAACGGACAGGTTGATCCAGATGGCGCCCTCAATCGCCAGCACCAGCAGCACCGGCAGAGACAGTGATTTGAAGGAAAGCAGCAGCACCACAAACACCGCGCCAATGGCCAGCAGGTTGACCAGCGTCATGTCCGCAGTCACAGTCTGCTTCAGGTCGAGGGTGCTCACCCCCTCACCGGCCAGCAGCCAGGTGTCCGGATAATTCCGCTGTGCAATATCGCGCACTTCCCCGATCACCCGGAAGGTTTCCTCGCCCTCCAGCGGCAGCTTCACCGAGATGACCATGCGGCTGTAGTTGTCCGAAATCAGCAGGGAGCGGGTGCTTTCGTCCAGAAACTCCATGGGAATGGAAACGCCGGCGTTATCCACGAAAGACAGCACATCCGTGACGGCATCCAGTTGCCTGATCGCGGCAGAAAGCGCGCTTTCCCGAGCAGTGTTGCCCTTGGGCACCATGAGCACATAGGTGTCGCTCTCTCCAAAGATTGCTTCAATCTCCTGTGTGTCCGCGCCAAGCCTTGTCTCCGGGCCAAAGATGTGACCCGCGCCATAGTAATAGTCATTGGTCCCCTGCGCCAGATAGCACGGGACGAGCAATACCAGGAACACCAGCAGAGCAGGCAGCATCACACGGGTAACCGCCCTGCCGAAACGGCGGAAGGAGGGCGTCAGGGGCCGGTGATGCAGCCGTTCCATCGGCCCGCTGAAGGTCAGAATCAGCACGGGAGAGAAAAGGAACACCGTCAGCAGGCTGATGGCGACGCCCTTCGCCAGCACCAGACCCATATCGGGGCCGATTTGAAACCGCATCAGGCACAGCGCCAGAAAGCCGATCACGGTGGTCAGCCCGCTGGAGAGAAT
>JBJEUF010000138.1:0-33310 GCA_051883695.1 Aristaeellaceae bacterium | reverse complement strand
CCCGCTCAGACGCTACAACAGGAGGTAACAGAGCATGAAGGTTCGTCCGTCCGTGAAGCCCATCTGCGAGAAGTGCAAGATCATTCGCCGCAAGGGCAAGGTGATGGTGATCTGCGAGAATCCCAAGCACAAGCAGAAGCAGGGCTAATCCAGCAGGAGCTTCGCCCCTGAGCCTGTACGCATTGTGCGTACGGGGACTGGCTTATACTAATTCTCAATAAAAATGTTACATTCGCACAGCGCCTTTTCCGCTCTGGCTTTGCTTCGTTCCGCTCACCGTACTTCCAGTACGCCTCGCTTCACTCAGCTTTGCCAGAACGAAAAACTCACTGCGCTCGGTGCAACATTTTAACGAGAATTAGTATTAGTTGCTTCCGTCTATTTGTTGCATGAGTCAAAAGAGTGGCGTTATGCCACTTTTTTGCGTTTTTAGCGGAAATAACCTCCACGAAAACAGGCAGGCACGGAAAGATCGTGTCTGCCTGTTGTCTGTCTGGTCACTTCGCGACTCGGAGAATGGCCTTCGCGGCAGCTTCTGCGCCGCCTGCGGTCCGGAAGGTCTGCCCGATTTTCTCAGCCTCCGCACGATAGGCGGCGCTGCTCAGCACCTTCTCCACGGCGGCACGGATGCCGTCGGCACTGTCCTTTTCAAGCATCACGCCCGCGCCAAGCTGCGCGGTGCGGTTCGCAACCCCCTGCTGCTCCTTCGTCTGCGGGAACAGCACCAGAGGGACGCCGCAGTAGAGCGCTTCGGAGACGCTGTTCATGCCGCAGTGGGTGAGGAATGCGTCGCAGTCAGCCAGCACGGCCATCTGGTTCACCTGCTGTGCGGCGGTCACATGGGGCGGCAGCTCGCCGAGCTGCGCGGGGTCGACGGACTGACCGACAGAGAGGATCAGCTCGTAACTGTCTGCCAGCGCTTCGATGCAGCGGCGATACAGTGCGGGCATGTTGTTGTTGACGGTGCCCATCGAGATATATACGCGCTTGCGGTCGGAGGTTCTCGGGAGCGGCGCGGCCTCGCGGACGCTGGGGCCGACAAAGGCGTATTTGTCGGAGAAGGTGTCAGCGCAGGGCTGGAAGTAGTCGGATGTGTATACAACGGTGTGGGTATCGTTGTCGTTCTGCACGACGTCAAGGATGCTCTTAACGGCATAGCCATGATCCTGCAGGCGCTTGAGCTGCTTGTTGATTTTGCCCATGCTCAGCATCATCTTCACCAGCTCCCAGATGCTTTGCTTCATGATTTTCGCGGAGTGCTGGTTGAAGGCAAAGGTCGTCGTGGAGCAGACATAGGGCACGCCCAGCTTGATGGCCAGCAGCTTGCCCCACATCGCCATGGAGTCCGCGACGATCACGTTTGGCTGATACGCGCGCAGATCCTCCAGCAGGGCTTCGTCCACGGCCAGGGTGGTCTCCGCCAGCACCTGCGTGGCGAAGGCGGTATCCGTGGCGATGCGCTTTCCCGCATCCGGGCCGAGCTTCAGTTCAGCGCAGTAGTCGTCGATCGGGATGACCTCCGCACCGGCGGCTTCCAGCTTCTCACGGAACAGCATGAAGGAGTAGTAACGCACGTGATGCCCGGCCTGGGTCAGCGTGCGGACGACCTCGACGGTCGGGTTGGTGTGACCGGCTGCGGGAATGCAGAACCATGCAATCTTCATTCTTCTTCAGACCCTTTCTTTTCAAAGACCGCGCGATGAATCGCGTCAAAGGTCCCTTTTGTCGGGATGGCGATGCCGCGCTCCAAATCGCCCAAAAGGAGCAGGGTGTCGCCGGGATGGATGTCAAACAGCTCGCGGGCTTCCTTGGGAATCACGAACTGGCCTTTCTCGCTGACCTTGACAGACCAGGCGAACTTGCCGGGAGGCGCATTGTTCATTCCTCATTCCTCCAAGTGGGAAATTTCATACTAATCATACGCTTCGCGGAGGGTTTTGTCAAGCATCAGATGATGCAGTGCTTCAATATCTGTATCATGATGAGGCGACTCCTGGTTCCGGCTGCGCCTGTTCCGCGGGCATCCCTTCGCCGATATACCCGTACACATAGAAGGAGTACATTCCGGGTTCGCGAGAACAGAAAAATGCAGACACCTTCGTGCCTGCAAGGGGCTCAGGGCTGATGCGTGAGCAGTTCGAGGGCTGCAAGGGCTGCGGCCTGCTCTGCCTGCTTCTTTGTCTTGCCGGTTCCATGCGCCAGCTCCACGCCATAGCGGGAGACCACTGCTTCAAAGGTGCGGTCATGGGGTGGGCCGTCCTGCGAAACAATGGCGTAGGTGGGTGTGTCGCCGCCATCCTTCTGCAGATACTCCTGCAGCGCCCCCTTGGAGTCCTGCATGGGGCGGTGCACATCCTCCGGCTTCGGCCAGCAGCGCAGGACGATCCCGCGTGCGGCCTGCAATCCGCCGTCCAGATAGACGGCGGCCAGGATGGCTTCCATGGCGTCGCACAGCACGCTGGGCTTGTCGCGCCCGCCGGTCAGCTCCTCGCCGTGATCCATCCGCAGCGCTTCGCCCACATGGAGCGTCCGGGCCACCTGGCTGAGCGCCGCCTCACAGACCAGCAGCGCCCGGAGGTGGGTCAGCTGCCCCTCGCGATCCCTGGGGTGGGAGGCGTAGAGAATGTCGGACATGATGAACTGGAGCACCGCGTCGCCGAGGAATTCGAGACGCTGATTATCCTCCGTCCCCATGGAAGGATGGGTCAGCGCCCGCTGGAGGAGCTTCGGATTCTGAAACTGGTAGCCAAGGGCTTTCATGAGATGCTGCATGGTGCACTCCTTCTGCTGGATCAGCCTGCATCCATGCGCAAACGGAGTAGAAATCCTCCGCTTGCGCATGAATACGGCAGTAGAGAACAAAGCCCTCCCGGAAGCGAGCCGCCGGGAGGGTCTGAGCGTCTTACTGGTGCGCTTCGATGTACTTGACCACATCGCCAACCGTTTTGAGCTTCATGATCTGGTCATCCTCGACAACGATGCCGTAGGTATCCTCCAGATCCATAATCATGACCATCACGTTGGCGGAATCGGCCTTCAGGTCTTCAATCAGGCGGCTGCTCTCGGTGATGGAGGCTTCGTCGACCTTCAGCTGCTTGGCAATCATCTTCTTGACGTTCTCAAAAATCATGCGGGGATCCTCCTTATAAATGTATGAATGTATATCGCAGGCCGGATGGCTTATGCGTCCTGGGAGGGAAGGAGCTTTTCCACGCCCTTCCCGATGGTCTGGACGACCTGTCCGTCGATCATCCTGATGACCTGGCCAATGGCGCAGGAGAAGGCATGGGCATTGGAGGAGCCATGGGCCTTGACCACGGCGCCCTGAACGCCCAGAAGGGGAGCGCCGCCGACCTCGGTGTAGTCCATCAGCTTCTTGACCCGGCGGAAGGCGGGCTTGGCGATTGCCCCGCCGATCATACTGCGCACATCGCCCTTCATCTCCTGCTTGATCATGCCGAACAGCGTCCCGGCGACGCCCTCCATGAACTTGAGGATCAGGTTGCCGCTGAAGCCGTCCGCCACCAGCACATCCGCCACGTCGCCGGTGATGTCGCGGGCTTCCACGTTGCCGACGAAGTTGTAGGGCGCCTGCTGCATCAGGGGGTAGGTGGCCTTGACCAGCGCGTTGCCCTTTTCGGCTTCGGCGCCGATGTTGATCAGTCCCACGCGGGGATTTTCCATGCCGACCACGCCGCGCATGTAGGCGTCGCCCATGATGCCGAACTGCACCAGATACTCCGGCTTGCAGTCCACGTTTGCGCCGCAGTCGATGAGCAGGAAGTGCCCCTTGCCGTTGGGCATCAGGGGAGCCAGCGCAGGACGCTCGATGCCGGGGATGCGGCCCAGGCGGAACATGCCGCCTGCCAGCACCGCCCCGGTGGATCCGGCGGACACGAAGCCGTCCGCTTCCTTCTCGCGCAGCTGGAGCATTCCCATAACCGTGGCGCTCTTTGTTTTGCGCCGCACGCCCATCACGGGAGACTCGTCATTGGTGATGACCTCCGGCGCGTCCAGCAGTGTGATACGGCTGCGCACATCGTCGCAATCGACCAGATACTTCTCGATCTCCGGAAGCACACCCGCCAGGGTGATCTCTATTTCCGGATAGCGGCGCAGCGCCTCCAGCGCGCCTTCAACCGGGGATTGCGGGGCAAAGTCGCCGCCCATCGCATCCACAAAAATGCGCATAAGCTCGTCCCTCCGTGACTTGTGGAATCGCCCTATTTTACCACACATTGCGATCGCTTTGCAAGTGCCCGGTGCGGGATAATGGCGATTTTGCTTTCATTTTCGTTCGCATTCAAGCGCCGGGAACGGAATGCGTTCATCCGGCTGGCAGGCTTCAAATGCGGGGACGGATGCTCAGACCGATGCCCAGCGCGCCCTCGCCCGTGTGGCAGCTGACCCCCATGGACAGGTCGTCGTAGAGCACGGGCATTCCGGGGAAGGCGGCTTCAATCTGCGCGAGCCATTTCTCCGTCTCCTCGGCGGAGGCGCTGCCGGCAGCCAGCAGATGCACATCGCCGCGGAACTGGGCATCCGCAAAACGGATCGCCAGATCGGAACGGATGGATTCCAGCATGATTTCCCGGGCCTTTTGCATCCCCCGGGCCTTCCTGTAGCTTTCCAGCTTGCCGGTGGTCAGGTGCAGGATGGGCTTGATGCTCAGCAGCGTACCGACTGCGGCGGTAGCGGCGCTGATGCGTCCGCCCTTTTTGAGGTATTCCAGCGTCTGCACGGCGATATAGATGACCAGCTCGTCCCGGGAGGCTTCGAGGGCCTGTTTGCATTCGGCAGCGGAAAGCCCCTTGTCAATCAGCTCGATGGCGTCCAGAATGCTCCGGTGCAGCGGTGTGGCGACGCGTCCGTTGTCCACCACGAACACGCGGCCCTGGTAGGCCTCGTCCTCCGCAAGGCTCATCGCTGTCTGGCAGGAGCCGGACAAGCCGGAGGAAATGGGCAGATACAGCACGGTTTCGTATTCGGTCAGCAGCTCGTCCCATAAAGCGGTGACAGCGGCGGGCGCGGGCTGGGAGGTGCTGATCTCTGCGCCGGCGCGCTGATGGGCAAAGAATTCCTCACGGCTGAGGTTGACGCCCTCCAGGTATTCCACGCCGTCGATCATGAAGGGCATGGGCAGCACATGCACGGCCAGCTCCTTTGCCTGAGCAGGGGAGATGCTGCTGTGACTGTCGGTGGCGATACCGATTTTCTTCATCATAGAGATCCTCCTTGCAGCATTGTACCTCTCATTTTACCATAGGCGGCAGGCGTTTTCAACTCAATTCCCGTTGATATTCAGTTTAGATTGCGTTCGGGGACCTGTTCGCCTGCGCTGCTCAGATATAGCTTTCATCCCGGCAGAACACGGGCACGAAGTCCTCCGACGCGCTTTCCGGCTCCTGCAGGAAACCCGGCAGGTCAAGGGCGATCATGTGGTCGCGGACGCGGCGGTATTCCCGCTCGGTGATGGGGCGGTCAAGCCCGCGGATGTCCACGCCGTTCATGGGGATGTACTGGCGCATCAGGCTCACGGGCACGCCGGGCAGCATTTCGCTGATCCAGTCCAGCAGCGCGATGGATTCGCCCGTCAGCCCCGGCAGGATCAGGTGGCGGATCAGCGTGCCGCGGGTCATGATGCCCTCCGCGTCATATTGGGGCAGACCTGTCTGGCGCACCATCTCGCAGATGGCCTCCGACGCCCGGGCGAAGTAGTCCGGCGCCTTGGCGCACAAACAGGCCATGGCTTCGCTCCGATGCTTGAGGTCGGGCAGATACACGTCGATGGCGCCCTCCAGCAGGCGCAGGGTATCGATGGTCTCGTAGCCGGAGGTGTTCCAGACCAGCGGGGGGCAATCCTGCCATCGCCGGTGATACAGGTCGATGGCTTCCAGCACCTGATGCGCATAGGGCGTGGCGGTGATGAAGGAGAGCGTGTGCATTCCGGCGTCCACCAGACGGCGCATACTGTCCGCCAGCTGCTGCACGGTGAAGGGGCGTCCGGCGTTGCGGTGGCTGATCTCACCGTTCTGGCAGTAGGCGCAGCGCAGGGTACAGCCGCTGAAGAAGATGGCGCCCGTTCCGCGCTGGCCGGAGATGGGCGGCTCCTCCCACAGGTGGGGCCGTATGCGGGCGATCAGCATGGTTTCCGGCAGATGGCAAAAGCCAAGGCCCATCCCGTCGGTGCGCAGCGCGCCGCATCTGCGCGGACACAAGGTGCATTCCATAGCGTTTCCCTCCCCAAATAAGAATTGCTGTTATCAGCATAGCATTTTTTCACCCGGACAGCAAGTGAAAATGTTGCGCGGGAGGCGGAAAACCCTTGTATTTGCCTGAAAGTTGTGGTATACTCTATGTCGTGTGGAATCATTCTGCCGACGGAAACGGCGGCAGTCAGATGCCGGTTTTCCGGTATTGGCAGCTGGCGACGGCTGCTGACGTGAAGAAAGAAGGGTTTACCGTAAAGAGTGGGCATGGCCAGATGGCCGGACATGGCAGTGCAAGGCGGGAACGGTGTGCTTCCCGCCGGGAAGCTGCTTTGTTTGTGCTGTCCGGCTGATGTGCGCCACTCTTTTCTATTGCCCAATATGGCAATAAATGGTGATGAGCATCTGAGGAGGTGGCCTGATGGCAAAGGCGGAGCTGACCACGGTGGTCGAGCCCAAGTGCCGGCGTCTGGCGGATGAGCTGGGCTTTGAGCTGGTGGACGTGAGCCTGGACAGGGAGCCGACGGGAAAGTATCTGCGGATCTATATCGACAAGCCGGAGGGCATCACGCTGGACGATTGCGAGAAATACCACCGCGCCATCCAGCCGCAGCTGGAGAGCTACGATTACGACTTCCTGGAGGTGTCCTCGCCCGGCGTGGATCGCCCGCTGAAGAAGGATCGCGACTTCGAGCGGGCCATCGGCCTGGAGGTGGAGGTGCACCTGTTCAAGGCTGTCGACGGGCAGAAAATCTTCACGGGTGAGCTGACGGGCTTCGACAGGGACGAGATGATTCTCCTTGTGAACGGTCAGGAAATGCGCTTCGGCCGCCGGGCCGCCTCGCAGGTCAAGCCTGTGGTGGATATGGACGGCGTGCAGGACGTCGACCTCACCGATGACGGCGCGGAGGATGACGGCGCCGGAGCGGACGAGGAATAAACAGACAAGAATAAACATATAAGGTGGATATCATGAGAGCAAAGAAGAATGCAGCCCCTGTCAAGTCCCAGGGCGCCGAGCTGGTGGAGGCCATCAAGCTGCTGTCCCAGGAGAAGGGCATCAGCGAGGAAATGCTGTTCGCGACCGTTGAGGACGCGCTGAAGAAGGCGTACCAGAAGAACCTGCCCAAGGGCGCTATGGTGCCCTCTCCCAACAACATCACCGCCGCCATCGACCGCTTCAGCGGCGAGGTGCATGTCTATACCCGCCGCCTGATCGTCGATGAGATCGAAACGCCCACCGCCGATCAGATCACGCTCGAGGAGGCGCGGAAGATCAAGGATACCGCTCAGATGGGCGACATCCTCGAAACGGATGTGACGCCCTCCGGGTTCCTTCGCGTGGCGGCGCAGACCGCCAAGGGCGTGATCGTGCAGCGACTGCGCGAGGCGGAGCGCGGACGCGTGTACGAGGAGTACATCGACAAGGAGAACGAGATCCTCACGGCCATCGTCCGCCGGGTGGACACCAAGGGCAACGCCTTTGTGGATCTGATGGGCCGCACCGAGGGCATCCTCGAGGCGAGCGAGATGATCCCCGGCGAAACGCTGCAGGAGGAGGATCACGTCAAGGTCTATGTGCTGGAGGTGCAGCGCGCCCAGGCCACCGCAACCCGTGGCCCGCAGGTGCGCGTCAGCCGCATCCATCCCAACCTGATCAAGCGTCTGTTTGAGATGGAGGTGCCCGAAATCGCCGCAGGCGACGTGACCATCAAGGCCATCGCCCGCGAGGCCGGCAGCCGCACGAAGATGGCCGTCCATTCCAATGAACCGCAGATCGATCCCGTCGGCTCCTGCGTGGGCCAGCGCGGCAGCCGCGTGGACCGCGTGGTGACCGAGCTCAAGGGCGAGAAGATCGATATCATCAAGTGGTCCGACGATCCGGCGGAGTTCATTGCCAACGCGCTGAATCCCGCCAACGTCCGCGAGGTGTATACCGAGTCCAGCGGCGCCCGCTCCTGCATCGTGGTTGTGCCGGACAATCAGCTGTCCCTGGCCATCGGCAAGGAGGGACAGAACGCCCGCCTGGCCGCCAAGCTCACCGGCTGGAAGATCGACATCAAGTCCCAGAGCCAGTACGCCGAGCAGATGGGCGCGGCGGAGCCTGAGGAGGAAATGCCCCAGCTCGAGGGCGACTTCACCACCTTCGATGACTTCACCCTGCCCGAGGGTGACGACGATACGCTGTAAGGCGCATCGGGCGTTTCAGGGAGGCGATACACCATGAAGCCAAAGAAGATTCCCCTGCGCATGTGCGTGGGCTGCCGGGAAAGCAAGCCCAAGCGCGAACTGATCCGCGTGGTGCGCGCGCCCGACGGAACGCTCTCCATGGATCCGGGCGGCAAGAAGCCCGGGCGCGGCGCGTACGTCTGCCGTCAGGAGAGCTGCCTGACGCGGGCGATCAAGCAGAAGCAGCTGGAGCGTCAGCTGGAGGTTCGCATGACCGAGGAGGTCGCGGCGGCCCTGCAGTACGAGCTGCAGCACCTGCCCGCGCCGGAACCGGAGGAGACCTGATTTGAACGAACAGCAGCTCAACCGTCTGCGCGGCCTGATGGGGCTGTGCGTCCGGGCGCGGCAGGCTGTTTTCGGCGAGGATGGCTGCATGAAAACCATCCGGGCCGGGAACTGCGGCGTGCTGCTGCTGGACGAGGGCGCATCGCAGGCCACGCAGGAGAAATATGCGGGCGTGTGCAGGCACGCGGATACGCCCATCGAGCGGCTCCCGGAAGGGCTTCTCCACGCGGCGACCGGAAAGCCCGGCGTCGCCATGGCGGTCCTCAAGGGCGGACTGGCCAATCAAATGAGACAACAGCTTTCGGGCCCGGCGGAATCCACCGGCATACGGAAGATGAAACCAACGAAATCGCCAAAACATAGCGGGGGTGCAAGCGTCGAATGACGAAAGTGAAACTGAAGGATGCCACCAGGGAACTGGCTGCCGAGGCTTCCAAGGCCCGGGAAGAAGCGTCTGCGATGCGTAAGAGCGCCGAGGGCCTTTTGCAGGCTCTCCGCGCGCTGGAGAATGGCTTTGTCAAGGCCAATGAGGAGAAGGAAGCCGAGCAGAAGCGGGCGGAGCAGCAGAAGAAGATGTCCGACCACTCCAAGGCCTATGTCATGCTCGATGCCGATGAGCGTGCGCAGGTAGAGGCTGCTGCGGCGGAGGCTGCCCAGGCCAAGGCGAAGGCGGAAGCAGCCAGGGCCGCCGAGGAGGCTGCCAGGGCTGAGAAGCAGGCCAAGGCAGAAAAGCCCGTTGAGGTGGCGAAGCCGTCGGAGCCCAAGGCCGAGAAGCCTGCGAAGAAGGCCCCGGAGGCTCCCAAGGCCGAAGCCAGGGCGGAGGCGCCCAAGCCCGCCGCGAAGCCTGCTGAGGTCAAGGCGGAACCGAAGCCTGAGGTGAAGGCAGAGGTCAAGGCAGAGGTCAAGCCCGAGGTGAAGCCCGAGGTGAAGGCTGAGGCCAAGCCCGAGGTCAAGGCGGAGCCCAAGCCTGCCAAGCCCGAAGCCCCCAAGAAGCCGGCGATCGGTCAGATCATCAGCCGTCCCGGTCAGGAGCTGCCCCAGAAGCCCGTGGGCCTCGCGCCGAATGTCATCCGTCCGCCGCGCCCCGCGCAGCCGCGTCCCCAGCAGGCGGCTCCTGCCGCGCAGGGGCAGCGTCCGCAGGGCCCCTACGGCCGTCCGGTGAATCCGCAGGGTGCGCAGGGTGGACAGGGCGCACGTCCGCAGGGCCCCTATGGCCGTCCGGTGAATCCGCAGGGTGCGCAGGGTGGACAGGGTGCGCGTCCCCAGGGCCCCTACGGCCGTCCGGCCAACGGCACCTTCCAGCCGCGTCCGCAGGGTGCGCCCGGTGCGCGTCCCGCCGGTCAGGGCTTTGGTCAGCGTCCCGCCGGTCAGCAGGGCGGCTATGGTCAGCGTCCGGCTGGCGGTGCGGGCCGTCCCATGGGCGGCGGCATGAACCGTCCGAAGGCAGCCGTGCCGGATCTGCCCCAGACCGTGGGCAAGGAGCGCGTCTCCAATTATGATCCCAACAAGAAGAATTATGTCCGCCAGCACGACCCGGAGCATGTGGCGCGCAACCGCAAGCAGCTTTCCCGGGATGCAGGCTATTCCGGATATGATGACGATGTGGTGCGCGGCGGCAAGAAGTCCCGCAAGAAGCCCTCTGCGCAGCAGATGATGGCGCCCATCAAGATCGAGACCGCCTACATGTCCGGCGATACGATCATCGTGCGCGATCTGTGCGAGAAGATCGGCAAGACCTCCGGCGAAATCATCAAGAAGCTGTTCCTGCTGGGCAATATGGCGACCATCAACTCCGAAATCGACTTCGATACCGCTGCCCTCGTGTGCGCGGATTTCGAGATCACGCTGGAGAAGAAGCAGGAGCAGACCGCCGAGGATCAGCTGAGCGCCGAGGACTTCGAGGACACCGACGAGAATCTGATGACGCGTCCGCCGGTCGTGACCATCATGGGTCACGTCGACCACGGCAAGACCTCCCTGCTGGACTACATCCGCAAGAGCCGCGTCACCGCGGGCGAAGCGGGCGGCATCACCCAGCACATCGGCGCCTACACCGTCACGGTGGACGGCGACCGGCAGATTACCTTCCTGGATACCCCCGGTCACGAGGCCTTCACCGCCATGCGTGCCCGCGGTACGCAGGCGACCGATATCGCCGTGCTGGTCGTGGCGGCGGACGATTCCGTCATGCCCCAGACCGTTGAATCCATCAACCACGCCAAGGCTGCCGAGGTGCCCGTCATCGTGGCGGTCACCAAGATGGATAAGCCCGAGGCGAATCCCGAGCGCGTCAAGCAGGATCTGACCAACTACGGCATCGTCTGCGAGGATTGGGGCGGCGACACCATTGTGGTGCCCGTGTCCGCTGTGACCGGCGAGGGCATCGACGAGCTGCTGGAGATGATCCTGCTGCAGGCCGAAACCATGGAGCTGCGTGCGAACCCGAACCGTCTGGGCCGCGGCGTCATCGTCGAGGCGAAGCTGGACAAGGCGCGCGGCCCGCTGGCGACCGTGCTGCTGCAGAACGGTACGCTGCATGTGGGCGACAACATCATCGCCGGTATGGCCTCCGGCCGCGTGCGTGCGCTCATCAACGACAAGGGCGAGAAGGTCAGGGAGGCCGGTCCGTCCATGCCCGTTGAGATCATGGGCTTTGACGAGGTGCCCTCCGCGGGCGATGAGATGATCGCCGTCGGCGACGATCACCTGTCCCGTCAGGTGGCCGAGGAGCGCAAGGCGAAGCTCAAGGCTTCCCGCGAGGCTTCCATGGCCAAGATGTCCATGGAGAACCTGTTCTCCAACCTCGAAGCCGGCAAGATGACGACGCTGAACCTGATTATCAAGGCAGACGTGCAGGGCTCTGTCGAAGCCGTCAAGCAGGCCATGGAGAAGCTCTCCAACGACGAGGTGCGCGTCCGCGTGCTGCACAGCGCGGCTGGTGCCATCACCAAGGACGATGTGAACCTGGCCAGCGCCTTCAATGCCATCATCATCGGCTTCAACATCCGTCCCGATGCCTCCGCCCGCGAAACCGCCGAGCGCGAGAAGGTCGATGTCCGCCTGTACACGGTCATCTACAAGGCCATCGAGGATATGGAGCTGGCCATGAAGGGCATGCTCGCCCCCGAGTACAAGGAGGTCATCCTGGGTCACGCCGAGGTGCGCGCGGTGATGAAGATCACCGGTGCGGGCATCATCGCCGGTTCCTATGTCACCGACGGCAAGATGCAGCGCAATGCGCAGGTTCGCCTGCTGCGTGAGAACGTGGTCGTGCACGAGGGCAAGCTGAGCAGCCTGAAGCACTACAAGGAGGATGTCAAGGAGATGAAGGAAGGCTTCGAGTGCGGTATGTCCCTCGAGGGCCACAACGACATCAAGGAAGGCGACATCATCGAGTGCTTCGTCATGGAGGAGATCCCGCGGTAAGGGCGCGATTCCATACACCCCGGCAGAGGGACGGCTCCCTCTGGACACCCCTTTCGCGCGGGGTGGGGGAATGAAATGCATAGAATGACAGGCAGGGGAAGTGCCACGCAATACTGATTCTCCATAAGAATGTCTCATTCGCACAGCGCTTTTCCGTTCTGGCTGCGCTCGGTGAAACATTTTACCGAGAATGAGTATCAACCGTGCCTTCCTCTGCCTTGTTCATCCATTGGCTTCCGACGGGGCTGCCCCTGCCGGAAGCATGACAGCAAGGAGAAGAAATGAGCTATAACCGTATTGACCGTATTTCCGAGGAGGTTCGCCGGGAGGTCGACCGCATCATCCGTGAGGAGCTGAGCGATCCCCGCATTGGCGGCACCTTTTCCGTGACCCGGGCGGAGGTCACCCGAGACCTGCGCCACGCGAAAATCTTTGTGTCCGTGCTGGAGGATGACCGGCGCGAGGGCCTGATGAAGGCGCTGAAGAATGCTGCGGGGTACATCCGCCGCGCGCTGGGTCAGAACATCATCATCCGCTACAGCCCCGAGCTGACCTTCGTCAGCGACGAGAACATCGCCTATGGCGTACACATCGCCAAGGTTCTCGCCGATGCGCAGAAAACGGAGGGTATCACCAATGAGGAGACTGAATCCGAGACCCCTTGAGCCTGTGATGGAGGCCATCCGGACGGCAAAGAGCATTGCGCTGGTGTGCCATGTCAGCCCGGACGGCGATACGATCGGTACGGCGATGGCGCTGCGTCAGGGCTTGTTCCAGATGGGCAGGATGATCACGATGTTCTGTCAGGATCCCGTGCCGGAGTACCTGACCTTTCTTGCGGGTGCGGAGGGCTTCCGCCTGCCGGAGAACGTGGCGGAACAGGAGCGGTTTGACCTGCTGCTGTGTGTCGATATCTCCGATGAGAAGCGCATGGGCCGCTGCAGCTCGCTGACGGAACGGGCAAAGCACACCGCCCAGATCGACCATCACGGGACGAATACGCGCTTCTGCGAGGCGAACTGTGTCGACAGCACCGCACCGGCGTGCTCCCTGATCGCCTATGAGCTGCTGCAGCGTTTGGGCTGCGTGATTACGCCGGAGATTGCGCTGTGTCTGGCGGTCGCGCTGAGTACGGATACGGGACATCTGGCGTACAACAGCACCACGCCGGAGGCTTTCCGCGTGATGGGGGAACTGGTGGAAGCCGGAGCGCCCATCGCGGAGGCGTATCGCCGGCTGTACCGGGATCGTCCGCCGCGCCAGCTTGCCCTGCTTCGGCGGGCGCTGGAAAGCCTGACATTCCACGACGGAGGCCGCGTGACCTCGATTCAGCTCACCCGCAGGGACTTCGAGGACTGCGGCGCGATGCCGGAGGACGCGGAGATTATCGTGAACTACGGGCTGGACATCAAGGGTGTGCGCATGTGCGTCTTTGCCCGGGAAACGGCGGAGGGGAGCGTCAAGCTGAGTCTGCGGGCGGTTGCGCCCTATCAGGTCAGCACCGTGGCGCAGAGCTTTGGCGGCGGCGGACATGCCCAGGCGGCAGGTGCATCCGTGCAGATGCCGCTGGACGAGGCTGTCCGGGAGACCGTGGAACGGATGAAGCAAGAATTGGAGCAGACTCGATGAATGGATTCCTCAACATCCTCAAGCCGCCGGGCATGACCAGCGCGGCGGTGGTCGCGGCGGTGAAGCGCCTGACGGGCGAGAAGCGCGTGGGCCACGCCGGAACCCTTGATCCGGAGGCAGCGGGCGTGCTGCCCGTGATGATCGGGCGGGCCGCGCGGCTGTTCGACTATCTGGTGGACAAGGAAAAGGCTTATGTCGCCGAGGCGGCCTTCGGGCTTGCGACGGACACGCAGGATGCGACCGGCAGGGTCATTGCCACCGGCACGAACTACCCGACTCTGGATGATGTCCGCGAAGCAGCGGAGAAGCTGGTGGGCGATATCTGGCAGCGGCCGGGCATGTACAGCGCCATCAAGCGGGACGGTGTACCGATGTATGAGCGTGCGCGCCGGGGGGAAACGGTCGAGGTGCCGCTGCGGCAGGTGCATGTGGCGTCCATCACGCTGCACGAGGAAACGCCGGAGCATGGCGTGCTGATGACCGTTCGCTGCGGACGCGGCACCTACATCCGCTCCATCTGCGATGACCTGGGCAAGCTGACGGGCTGTCCGGCGCATATGCGGTACCTTCTGCGCAGCCAGAGCGGTGTTTTCACCCTCGAAACCGCCATGACGCTGGAGGAAGCGGAGGCCTGCAGGGATGCCGGGAGGCTGGCGGAAAGCCTGCTGCCGCTGGACTGGCCGCTTCAGCATCTGCAGCGCGTGGATGTGCCGGTTTCGCTGGGCAGGCAGGTCATCAACGGCGTTAGGCTGCCGGTCGGGCGGGTAGCATCCGCCCGGGATACGGCAGAGGGACAGTCGGTGCGCGTATATCTGCGCGATCAGTTCTGGGGGATTGCCGCCCGGGAGGCGGATCTGCTCGTCTGGAAATGTCAGACGCCGCCGGACGAGCCCCATGAATCACAGCCCAAGGAGGAGAAGCATGAAGATTGTCCGTGACCCGCAGCGGCTGACGCCCTGCGTGGTGGTGCTGGGCATGTTTGACGGGGTGCACCGCGGTCATCAGGCGCTGCTGATGCGCGGCGGCGAGCTGGCGCAGGAGATGGGCTTTCCGCTGGCGGTCTGCTGCTTTGAGCCGCATCCGCTGCGGGTGCTGGCGCCGGAGAAGGCGCCGCCGCTGCTGATGACACTGCCGGAAAAGGCGCGGGTGATGCAGTCCTTCGGCGTGGATACCCTGTGCATCACCACCTTTGACTGTGGGCGGGCATCGCAGGAGCCGGAGGCCTTCATGGCGGAGCTGGTGGAGATCTATGCGCCGGTGGTTGTGGTCTGCGGCTTCAATTTTACCTTTGGCAGGGGCGGCGCGGGCAACGGTAAATTGCTGCGTGAATATGGGCGCAAGCATGGGTTCCGCACGGTGATTGTGCCGGAGGTCATCATTGACGGCGAGACGGTCAGCTCCACGCGGATCCGCCGCCTGCTGGCGGCTGGGGAGATTCCGGTGGTGAATCGCCTGCTGGGACACGCCTATACGCTTTCCGGGCGTGTGGAAAACGGGAAGCAGCTGGGACGCACGATGGGCTTTCCCACGGCAAACGTTGCGATTTCGCGCCACAAGGCGCTGCCGGCGTTCGGCGTGTATGCCTGCTGGCTGGAAACGGCGGATGGCGCTTATCATCCGGCAGTGGTGAACGTGGGCCGTCACCCGACCCTGCCCGAGGGCGCTGTGACCGTTGAGGCGCATGTGCTGGATGGGCATCCAGAGCTGTATGGACAGCACGTGCGGCTGTCCTTCCTGAAGCATCAGCGGCCCGAAATACGCTTTGAGGACGTTGAGGCGCTGAAGGAGCAGATGACCCGGGATGCCGAGGACGCCAGGGCGTATTTTGCCTCGCTGCAATAATAAAACAGGGACTCCGCTGCGATGATGTGTGCAGCGGAGTCCTTTGCTTTAATGGGGTATGTATTGGGAATACAAGGTACGTATTGGGAAAAGATAAATCAGGATGGTATGTATTGGGAAGATTACAGCAGCTTTTCGGCCCACTCTGCGGATTTGAAGCCGACCAGCACCTGATCCTCCGTGACCAGCACGGGCCGCTTGATAAGCATCCCGTTGGAAGCAAGGAGTGCCAGCTGCTCTTCCTCGGACATGCCGGCCAGCTTGTCCTTCAGCCCGTATTCGGCGTAGAGCTTTCCGCTGGTGTTGAAGAAACGCTTGAGCGGCAGTCCGCTGCGGCGGTACCAGTTGGTCAGCTCCTCAAGGGTGGGCTTTTCGTCGCGGATGTGGCGCGCGGTGTAGGGCAGGCTGTTTTCGTCCAGCCATTTCTTGGCCTTCTGGCAGGTGATGCAGCCGGGATACCAGTTGAACAGCATGTGGATTACCTCCTTCATATAATTGGATCAGTCACGGGGAAGCATGGCGGCGGCCTTGATGGGCTTGTCAAGACGCGTCTCAACATAGGTGCGCAGCAGGCTGAATGGGGCGATCATCTCCGGAGAGTCCACCCACGCGGCGGAGCCTGCGTCCAGCATCGTCCGCATCCAGCGAACCTGTGCGGCGGAAACCGGCGCATGGGCCCTGAGGTGGCAGTCGAAGCAGACAAGGCCGCCCTCGGCGTGATCGAACCAGGTGGATTCTGTTTCCGTGAGATGTCTGCCGCAGTGGACGCAGTGGCGCAGGCGTGGCTTGAAGCCCTCGCAGACGGACAGATGCAGCAGGAAACCGGAAACCAGCGGTCGCCATGGCTGATCGGTGAAGGTCAGGCGGGAAAGCGTGTGCAGCAGCAGCATGAACAGCTCCTGCGCGGCTACGCCCGGCTGGATGAGATTCTCCACCACGTTCAGCAGATAGGTGCCCACGGAAAGCCGGTCAAAATCCGCCCGGAGCGGGTAGAAGGTTTCGATCAGCTGCGCCGAAACGACGGTCAGGTGTGCACCCTTCTGGTACAGCTCGTAGTCGCCCAAGGCAAACAGCTCGCTGGCATTCAGGATGGAGGAGCGGGGCTTGCGGCAGCCCCGGGCGAGGGCTTCAATGCGTCCCTGCGTGGGGCTGAACAGCGTCAGCATTCGGTCGTTGTCGCGGTAATTGGCGTAGCGCAGTACGATGGCGGTGCGTTCTGTCTGGCGCATGGGGCTCCCTCCTTCCGCCATATATGATACAGAAAAGGCCGCGTCCGGTCAAGAGGATGCGGCGGATGGATTATTCGTTGGGAATGAGGGTGGCGAAGTAGATGCAGTCGCCAACCTCGCGCTTCTTGGGGTTGGATGGGGAGTTGATCTTCGTGCCGTTGAGGACAACCGTGGTCGAGGAACCGCCATCCAGGTTATAGGCGTTATCCATGCCCAGCCTGTAGCAGAGCAGCGCCATCTGCGGGAGCGTGTAGCCCTGACCGGAGTAGTCGGAGCTTTCCGGGCCTTCGCAGCAGACGATCAGGTATTCCAGCTCGCCGGTCTGTCCGATGACCATGCGTTGTGCCTTGACCAGCGGGCCGTTGTTCTCGTTATCGGTGAATTTGGTCATGGGCTGGCCGTCCTCCCGGATGAGGTTGGGGCCGAACCAGTAGGTGTGCAGCACGGTGCCGCCGTCAGCCACATAGGCGTCCCAGGCCTTCTTGCTGGTGGGACGCAGATAGTGGAAATCGCCCAGCTCGTCAACAATCAGCAGCTCGCGCAGGTTGTTGGCGTTGAAGCGCAGCTTGCGGCCGTTGCGGTAGGCGATGCCGCTGTCATGATAATTGAAGAAATCACCGTTGATCGCCAGCACGGCGTTGTTTTGCCGCGCCATCTGCTCGACGCGGGCGGTCTGCTTGGAGGGATACTTGCCGGAAAGCGCCGTGCGGAACTGCGTTGCGTCCGTCAGCTTCACGCGGATCAGCATCACCGTCGTCACATTTTCGGCGGGAGCGTCCACCTGCACCACGTCCTCCGTCCAGTAGGTGTTCTCAATCAGGATGGAGAGCGAATCGTCCACATAGCCGCCGTTGTCGGGCAGATAACAGTCAGGGTTGGGGGTATAGGGCGCGGGAGCAGGCTGGTTGTTCTCCAGCCATTTTTCGATGGGCGCGTAAGCGGTCTCTGCCATGGCGCAGGGCAGCGACAGCATCAGGGTCAGCAGCATCAGCAGGATGCGGGTCGTCGGTTTCATGCGTGCAGTCCTCTCTGTGTGTCGTTCAGGTGTCGTTCGGGTGTGCAAATAGCAGTATACCACATTCTGCAGCCCCTTGCAAGGGCGATACTGGCGGCTTTATGACTTGGGAAGGAGAAATGCGGGTGTGTTGCATATTGTCATTTGGCGGGAATTGTGATATCCTGTATCCTGCAATCCACCCAGGAAGGGAGCCCCGATCATGCGGCCCATCGCCCACATCCGCAATGCTTTCCCGACGAAGTTCGGGCTGCCGAGGCAGTCGGGACTGGTGCCGGAGCTGGTCTCGACCATCGTGTTCGAGCCGGAGTTCCGTGTGCCGGAGGCGCTGCGCGGGATTGAGACGTACTCGCACCTGTGGATCATCTGGGCGTTCCATCGGGCGCTCCGCAATGGTACGGCCCAGGGCGAGGCATCATGGAAGCCGACGGTGCGCCCGCCGCGGCTGGGCGGCAATGTGCGCATGGGGGTGTTCGCCACGCGCTCGCCGTTCAGGCCCAATCCGCTGGGGCTGACGGTCGTGAAGCTGCTCGCGGTGGAGGATACCCCGGAAGGGCGGGTGCTGGTTGTCTCCGGTGCGGACATGATGGACGGCACGCCGATCTATGACATCAAGCCCTATCTGCCCTATGTGGACAGCATCCCGGAGGCAGCGGGCGGCTTCACGGAGGAAAAAGCTGCGTATCATCTGGATGTGATCTTCCCGGAGGAGCTGCTGCAGCAGGTGCCGCAGGCGCAGCGGGAGACGCTGCTGGGGGTTCTGGCGCAGGATCCGCGCCCGGCCTATCAGGATGACGAGAACCGGGTGTACGGCTTTGCCTATGGCGGCCTGGACGTGCGCTTCCGGGTGCGCGGGAATGCGCTGACGGTTGTCGATATCATTGCAAAGGAGAAGTATACGGATGAGCATCATTGAAACACTGGTTCAGGAGTTCCCGATCCGCAAGAGCAAGGCGCAGAAGGCCGCCTTCCGGGAATGGGTCGTGTCCTGGGCGAAGGCGCAGGGCTACAGCGCGCAGGTGGAAACGAAAAGGAATATCGCCGCCTGCCACAATGTCGTGATCGGCGACCCCGAAACGGCGGAGGTTGTATTCACCGGGCACTATGACACCCCGGCGACGATGCCGATTCCGAACTTCATTACGCCCTGCAATGTGCCGGTGTATCTCCTGTATCAGCTGCTGCTGGTGCCGGTGCTCCTGCTGCCTGCGGCGGCGGTCGCGGCTGCGTTCTATTTCATCGCAACGGGGCTTGGCATGAATACCGAGATGGCGGCGGGATTTGCTCCGCTGGTGGCGCTGGTGATGCTGTATACGACGCTGGGCCTCATGATGTGCGGTCCGGCGAACAGGCACAATGTCAACGACAACACCTCCGGCGTGGCGGCGGTGATGGAGCTGATGCTGCGCATCCCGGAGGAGCAGCGGTCGAAGGTCGCCTTTATCCTCTTTGACAACGAGGAGAAGGGAATGCTGGGCAGCGGCGCCTATGCAGGTGCGCACAAGGCCGTCAAGAAGGAAAAGTTGCTGATCAACATGGACTGCGTGGGAGACGGCGAGCATGTGCTGTTCTTTGCCAACAAGCGCACGCGGCAGCTGGCCTGCTTCCCGCAGCTGGAAAAGGCGATGCAGCAGGCGGAGGGCCGCAGCTTCGTCATGAACCGGATGGAGAAATGCATCTACCCGTCCGATCAGGCGAACTACAAGCTTGGCGTGGCGGTGTGTGCCTGCAAGAAGAAGAAGGGCATTGGATACTACTGCGACAGGATTCACACGAAGAAGGACACGGTCTGCGAGCAGGCGAACCTCGACTTCCTGGCAGAGGGCCTGAGCGCATTCGTCAATACGCTGTAGTGGGTCGAAAAAGTGCTTAAGGCACTTTTTCGAAGAAATTGCACTCCGTCACTGTCAGGGCTGCAAGCAGCCCTGACGGCCGTTCCTCCGTGTAAGGAAAGTTTCCGGCAGAGCCGGAAACGCCCCGCCCGACCGGCAAAGCCGGTCGATACGAATACAGTCAGAGGGCCTGCGGGCCCTCCAACACCTCCCGAGGCTTTTGACACGCTGGAGCGCATTCGAAAATATGTTGTAATACATATGGAGGCATCCATGACGATTCTGGAGCAGATCAATGAACAGTTTCCCATCCGCCGGAGCGAAAAGCAGAAGGAGGATTTCCGCAAGTGGGTGATTGCCTATGCCGCGGGGCTGGGACGCAAGGCCCGGGTGGAGGAGAACGACAAGGGCAGGCACAGGAACGTGATCGTCGGCAACCCGGAAACAGCGCAGCTCACGATCACCGCGCACTATGACACGCCGGCCTGCATCGGCATCCCGAACCTCATGATTCCGCGCAACTGGGCGGTGTATGCCCTGTATCAGCTGCTCGTCTTCGGCGTGATGCTATCGCTTGCGCTGGCGGCGGGGCTGGGACTGGGCGCCTTGCTGCAGAATCAGCAGGCGATGCTGCTGGGCTACTTTGGTGTGTATCTGGCGCTGCTTTTGCTGATGCTGTACGGCCCGGCGAACAAGCACAATGTCAATGACAACACCTCGGGCGTTGCCGCGCTGCTGGAGACAATGGCGCGTATCCCGGAGGAGGACCGGGAGAAGGTGGCCTTCATCCTTTTCGATAATGAGGAAAAGGGCTGCAGGGGCTCCAAGGCTTACGGCCGCGATCATCTGCAGGTGCAGTATGTGAAGCCGATCGTGAATCTTGACTGCGTGGGCGTGGGAGAGCACTTCATCGTGTCCTCGCCCAGGCTGGCGCGGGAGACGGAGGCGTACAGGCAGCTGGAGAGCGTGCTGGCCAATCGGGAAGGACGGAAGGTCCATTTCTACAGCTCCGCGACCACCCGCGGCAATTCGGACTACCGCTCCTTCAAGTGCGGCGTGGGCATCTCGGCCTACCGGATGGTGCAGGGAATCGGCTTTTTCACGGGCAGAATCCACACCGGACGCGACACCTGCGCGGATCAGGAGAACCTGGAATTCCTGGCTGAGGCGCTGACGGAATGCGTATCCGGACTGAAACGTGATCCGGATACGGAGGTGCCGCATTCCGATGCATGAAATATACCAAATCACGCGGAGGATTCTGTAATTTCCGACGAAAATGCAGGAGGTATGCTGTAAGGTATTGACGAAATTCGCGTTTGAGCGTATCATATATCATATGTTATCAGTACCTACGGGAGAGGAGGGGCTTGCGTGATCAACACAGCTGGTGCGGCCCCATTGTTCTGGTATATTTACCGTCCGACCTGCAGGAGCAGCAGGGACACGGACGGCGGCTTCAACATCGCGCTCTATCCGGATCACACGCTGGTGTACAACAGGTACAACCAGGCGAACCAGATCGTTGACCAGAGCGCGTTCCAGCTCCCGCCGGAAGTGACGGCAAAATACCTGACCATCCTCAATTCCCAGTCCTGGTGGATGGGCGAAATGCCCCTGAACATCAGCGTGAACGGGAAGCCCCAGTATTCCTGCATGTTCGGCTTTGCGGGACACCCGCTGTTCATCTGCGACGAGATCAATACCCTCGTGCTCAAGCCCTTCAACAGCCAGCGCGGCATGTACGCCCGCCGCTTGCGGATGATGCTGGAGAGCATCGCGGAGATGCTCTACAGCTACGGCATTGGCCTGACAGTGGAGAGCTTTGTGTGGGACTGGCGCGTGATCCAGCCGATCAATCCGACGCCCAATATGCAGATGGTCGAGCCTACGTCCGAGCAGATGCCGGGCTCTGGGGAACAGGAGAACGTTTACGGCGCCGCGCAGTAACAGCAGCAACGCGATCCAAACGGCAGTATCGAACGGAAAACGGCGATGCTGTCGTTTTTTGTGGGCAAGCCGGAAGGCGTCACCCCATCGACAGAAATGAGGAGGAATTCGCATGAACGCAAAGCATCAGGCATGGCTTCAGTGCCCCGGGATGCCCGAGGAGCTGCTGGAGCAGCTCAAGGCGATGACGGAGGAGCAGATTTCCGACAGCTTTTACCGTGAGCTGGCCTTCGGGACCGGCGGCCTGCGCGGTGTGCTGGGTGCGGGTACGAACCGCATGAATCTGTATACCGTTTCCAAGGCGACCCGCGGCCTGGGCAAGTACCTGCTGGAGACCTTTGCGCATCCCAGCTGCGCGGTGAGCTGCGACAGCCGAATCCATTCCACGGATTTTGCCCGCCTGACCGCCGCGACCCTCGCCGCGATGGGCATCCGTGTGTATATCTACAGGACCCTCATGCCCACGCCCATGCTGTCCTATGCCGTGCGGCATCTGAAGACCTCTGCGGGCGTGATGGTCACAGCCAGCCACAACCCGGCCAAGTTCAACGGCTACAAGGTCTACGGCGCGGATGGCTGCCAGATCACCATTGAAGCGGCCGACCGCATCTACGGCTATATCTGCGCCGAGGAGACCCTGGTCGATCAGCTGCCTGACTTCGATGCGCTGATGGCGTCCGGCATGATCTCCTGGATTGACGATGAGACCATCGAGAGCTACTACAGGGTGATCGACGGGCTGCGCATTGCGCCCTCGGCGGAGCGGCTCCACCTCGTCTACAGCCCGCTGAACGGCACCGGCAATGTGCCCGTGCGCGAGATGATGAAGCGGATGGGCAATCTGGATGTGGAAATCGTGGCGGAGCAGGAGCTGCCGGACGGCCATTTCCCGACCTGCCCCTATCCGAACCCCGAGATCCGCGAGGCCATGAAGCTGGCGATCGAAAAGACCATCGCCACCGGCGCGGACATGTGCCTGGCTACCGATCCGGACTGCGACCGCATTGGCGCGGGCGTCCGTGTGGGCAATGAGGTGGTGCTCATTTCCGGCAACGACATGGGTGTGCTGCTGCTGGACTACATCTGCAGCCATCGCGAAAAGACCGCGCTGACGCCCGTGGCTGTCAAGACCATCGTGACCACCGAGATGGCGGTGCCGATCTGCCGCAAGTACGGCGTGGAGCTGCGCAATGTGCTGACCGGCTTCAAATTTATCGGTGAGCAGATTGGCCTGCTGGAGCAGGAAGGCCATCCGGAGCGCTATATCTTCGGCTTCGAGGAGAGCTACGGTTACCTCAGCGGTACCGATGTGCGCGACAAGGATGCCGTGAACGCCGCTGTGCTGGTGTGCGAGATGGCGGCGAACTACAAGGCGCAGGGCCTGACGCTGCTGGATAAGCTGGAGCTGCTGCGCAAGGAGCATGGCTTCTTTGCCCAGCGCCTGCTGACCTTTGAGTACGAGGGCGAGAGCGGCGCAAAGACCATGGCGGGCATCATGGCGAAGCTGCGCAAGCCCCTTGGCGAGTTCGAGGACGAGGCCTTCCGGACAGCCAGCCGGATTGACTATCAGTATGACGAAACCGGTCTGCCCAAGAGCGATGTGCTGAGCTTTGCGCTGGCGAACGGTGACAAGATCATTGTGCGTCCCAGCGGCACGGAGCCGAAGCTGAAGGCGTATCTGTTTGCACGGGGTGCGGATCAGCAGGCCGCCGAGAAAACCCTTGACGCACAGGAAGCGCTGATGAACCGCTACTGCAAGGCCTGAGGAGATCACTCAGCCCGGGAAGCACGACAGTTCACATAGCGCAGGGAGCACGTTTTTTCAAGGAGCACAGCCTGACAGCGGGCTGTGTTCCTTTTTATGTCGCAATGTGTCAAGGGCATAGAGAAAGCCCCGGGCCATCATTGACCCGGGGCGATTCATCAAGCGGCGATTTCAACGGGCTCAGCCAGCACGGCGAGCGCGTCGATGATGGCCTGCGCAACGCCGGATTCATCCAGCGTCGTGAGGACGGCTGCATCCACAGGAATGGTCTGTCCGATGAACTGGGCAGTCATGAGCTCAACGACCTCGGTACCGTTCACCACGGCAGTCAGGGTCACAATCGCGCCGTTCTCATCCAGCGTCACGGTGACCTCGGCGTTCTCGGTCTTGATGGTCTTGCTGCCATCCTCGTTCTCAATCACTTCGGGCAGAGCAGGGGCTTCGACAGCGGGCTCCGCGGCGGGCTCAGTGGGCTGCTCGGTGGGTTCAGCGATGGGCTCGGCGTCGGGCTCAGTGGGCTGCTCGGTGGGTTCAGCGGTGAGTTCAGCGTCGGGCTCAGTGGGCTGCTCGGTGGGTTCAGCGGTGAGTTCAGCGTCGGGCTCAACGGCGGGCTCAGCGGGCTGCTCGGTGGGTTCAGCGGTGAGTTCAGCGTCGGGCTCAACGGCGGGCTCAGTGGGCTGCTCGGTGGGTTCAGCGTCGGGCTCAACGGCGGGCTCAGCGGGCTGCTCGGTGGGTTTAGCGTTGGGCTCAACGGCGGGCTCAGTGGGCTGCTCGGTGGGTTCAGCGTTGGGCTCAACGGCGGGCTCCTCAGCAATGACCTCGACGTCGGTGGAGGTGGTGGGCGTCACGGTGGACTCGGCTGTCACACCGTTCAGGGCGTTCCAGGCATTCTGCAGGGAAGTGATGGCCTGGCTCACATGCACCTCGGCGGCTTCCTGATTGGCCCTGGCAACGGCCAGATCATTGGTCAGCACGGCGATCTGCTCCAGATTGGCCGCGTTTTCGGCGGACAGGGCAGCCAGTTCGGACTCCAGGGTTACGACACGGGCGGTGCTTTCCTCCAGGGTGAGGTTGGCTTCGTCCAGGGCTTCCTGCGCGGCATTCAGCTGTTTTTCGACGGCGTCCTTGTCGGTGATGGTCTGGTTCAGCGTGGCCTGGCTGTTGGACAGCTCCGCGTTCAGGTTGTCAATCTGTGCGTTCAGGTTGTTGGAATTGCTGATCATGAAGGCAATGAGAATCACGGCTGCGATCAGCACAACGATCAGTGCGATCAGGGAGGAGCTGCTTTTTTTTGCAGCACCATTGGCAGCAGGCTTTGCGGCAGGCTTGGTACCGGGCTTGTTGTTCTTGGACATGGGAGAACCTCCTTCAATCATGTGTTTGGTGTGGGCGCTTCTTAGTCCCCGAACAGTCCCGATAGGGCATCGAGATTCAGGGCTGCTTCGTCAAGGTACTGTGTGATGTTCCGGGGATCGGCGAGAAATTCCGTGTTTCCGGCTTCCTGCTGTGCGAGAAGCTCACTGAGCCGGGAGACGATTTCCTGATTCTCGGCGCGCAGGGCTTTGCGCTGTTCCTTCAGCTCGTTTACCCGGGCTACAGCCGCGTCGGCCTGAGGGGCAATGACAGCCAGCTCTGCCTCAACTTGCGGCAGTTCGCCGGTATACTGTTCATATTCGACCTGCTGCTTTGTCAGACGCTTCCGGGTATACTCGATCTTGTCCTGCAGATCGGCAATCTGCGTCTGTGCGTTCGTCTGATGAATAAGGGTTGTCACCAGCACGCAGCACAGCGCCAGCATCACCAATGTGAACAGTGCACGGAACCAGCCGGGCAGTCTTTGGGTCATCTGTGGTTTACACCTCCCGACGCAACCGGATCAAACGGTTGGGAATCGCTTATGTCATTGTACCATACTTATAGTAAAAATGCAAAGCATTTGGGGGTTCGAAAGTGTTTTTTACCGATTTTTTTTAGAGTTTATTCACAATTCGTACCTTTTCGCGGATGGACATGAACGCAATCAATGGCGCAGCCGGATGCGGATTCGGCAAATCCGGTTGCGATTCCGATTTTTTTACATAAAGGGGTTGCAATCTGAACGCATGTCCGGTATAATGAACCGGATAGCGATGAACAGGCCTATCGACTGAGACGAGGAGGATGTCCACGTGCGAATGCTGCTCAAGGGCGGACTGGTGTACGAGCAGGGTCGTCTTGTTCCCATGGATCTGGAGATCACGGACGGCGTGGTGACCGGCCGCGGACAGGCTGTTTCTTCCGAGGCGGATAAGGTGTTTGACTGTCATGGGATGGCGGTGTTTCCCGGATTTGCGGATGTGCATGTGCACTTGCGTGAGCCGGGATTTTCTTATAAGGAGACGATCGGAACCGGCACAAGGGCCTGCGCCCGGGGCGGATACACGGTCGTCGGCGCGATGCCGAACCTGAATCCCGCGCCGGATTCGGATGCGCATCTGCGGGTGCAGGAGGAGCTGATCGCGCGGGAGGCGGTCATCCGCGTGCTGCCCTATGCTTCGATCACGCTGGGGCAGAAGGGCGAGGGAGAGCTGACGGATATCGCTGCGCTGGCCGGCCGCGTCATCGGCTTCTCCGATGACGGGCGGGGCGTTAAGGAGGAGGCGACCATGCGGGCGGCGATGGAGCGCTGCAAAGCGGCGGATGCCATCATTGCGGCGCACTGCGAGGATATGCGCCTGATTCCCGCAGGCGGCGCGATTCATGACGGCGCCTATGCCCGGGAGCACGGCATCCCCGGCATTCCGTCGCAGAGCGAATGGGCGCCCATCGCCCGCGATGTGGAGCTGGTGCGCAAGACCGGCTGCCGCTACCATGTCTGCCACGTCAGCACGAAGGAGAGCGTGGAAATCATCCGCAGGGCGAAGGCGGAGGGGCTGAACGTCACCTGTGAAACCGGGCCGCACTACCTGCTGCTGTGTCAGGAGGATCTGCAGGATCTGGGGCGGTTCAAGATGAATCCGCCGCTGCGGGACAAGGCTGACCAGGAGGCCCTCATTGAAGGATTGCTGGACGGCACGATCGACATGATCGCCACCGACCACGCGCCCCATTCTGCCGAGGAAAAGGGCAGGGGGCTGGCAAAGTCCGCCATGGGTGTCGTCGGCATCGAAACAGCCTTCCCGCTGATGTACACCTACTTCGTGGAAAACGGCAGAATGACGCTGGAAACGCTCATCGACCGCATGGCGTACGCGCCCCGGAGACGCTTCCGGCTGGATGGCGGCATTGCGCTGGGAGACCGCGCGGAGGTCACGGTGTTCGACCTGCATACGGAACGGACCATCGACCCGGCGGACTTCCTCTCCAAGGGCAAAGCCACGCCCTTTGAGGGCTGGAAGGTGCACGCGGCGTGCAGGCTGACCATCTGCGGGGACACTGTCGCATATCAGGACATCTGATGATAGAGGAGGGACATCATGCTCTACCGCCTGATTGAGAATACACAGCTCACCGAAACCGTCTGGCGCATGAAGCTGGCGGGCGACACCACGTCCATCAGGGCGCCCGGTCAGTTTGTGCAGCTGACCGTGCCCGGCTTCTACCTGCGCCGCCCCATCTCCATCTGTGACTGGGACGAGGCGACCATCACGCTGGTGTACAAGGTGGTGGGACAGGGCACCGAGGCCATGTCCGCGATGAAGCCAGGCATGGAATTGGATGTGCTAAGCGGCCTTGGTAACGGCTTCGATACTGCCCGCTGCGGGGAGCGTCCGCTGCTCATCGGCGGCGGCGTGGGGCTTCCGCCGATGATCGGCCTGTGCCGCCGGCTGCTGCGCGAGGGCAAGCGCCCCACCATGCTGGCAGGCTTCAACACCGCCGACGAGGTATTCCTCCGGGATGCGGTGGAAGACATGGGCGCGCCCTTCGTGCTGGCGACGATGGACGGCTCTGCCGGGGTGAAGGGTCTTGTCACCGACGCGATGGCGGACATCGACTTCACCGACATCTGCGCCTGCGGCCCCCTGCCCATGCTCAAGGCCATCATGAACGCCACAGACAAGCCTGCCCAGCTCTCCTTCGAGGAGCGCATGGGCTGCGGCTTCGGCGCGTGCATGGGCTGCACGGTGAAGGTCAGGGGCGGCTACAAGCGCATCTGCAAGGACGGCCCGGTGCTGGATCGAGAGGAGGTCATCTGGTGATGAAGGATCTTTCCGTTACCCTCTCCGGCGTGAAGCTGGACAACCCCGTCATTCCTGCCAGCGGCACCTTCGGCTTCGGTCAGGAGTTCCTGCCGTACTATGACATCAACATCCTCGGCTCGCTGTCCTTCAAGGGCACCACCGCCCAGAGCCGCTTCGGCAACCCCACGCCCCGCATCGCGGAATGCCCGGGCGGTATGCTCAACTCCGTCGGCTTGCAGAATCCCGGCGTGGATCACGTTATCGCCCATGAGCTGCCCGCCCTGCGCAGGGTGTTCCGCAAGCCCATCATGGCGAACATCAGCGGCTTCTCCATTGACGAGTACGTCAGCTGCGTGGAGAAGCTCACCCGGGAGGAGCAGGTGGAGCTGCTGGAGGTGAACATCTCCTGCCCGAACGTCCATGGCGGCGGCATGGCCTTCGGCACCAGCCCCGAGGCGGCTGCGGCGGTCACAAGGGCGGTGAAGGCCGTGGCGACCAAGCCCGTGTACATCAAGCTCAGCCCCAATGTGACGGACATCGTGTCCATCGCCCGGGCCTGCGAGGACGCGGGCGCGGACGGGCTTTCCCTCATCAACACGCTGCTGGGGATGCGCATTGACCTGAAGCGCCGCAAGCCCGTTCTGGCGAATGTAATGGGCGGATACTCCGGGCCGGGCGTTTTCCCGGTGGCGGTGCGGATGGTGTATCAGGTGACCGGCGCGGTGAAGATCCCGGTGATCGGCATGGGCGGCATCAGCACGGCGCGGGATGTGATTGAAATGATGATGGCCGGAGCGAAGGCCGTGCAGGTCGGCGCGGCGAACCTGGTCAATCCGTATGCGTGCAAGGAGATCATCGAGCAGCTGCCGGCGGAGATGGACAAGCTGGGCATCAGCCGCCTGAGCGACATCACCCGTGTCTAAAGGGTCAAGGGACGATGTCCCTTGCGGGGTGGAGGGGCAGCGCCCCTCCCCGTCGGAGACCCCACGCCGCAGCGTGAAAAGCCGCATGCGCCTTTCGTGAAGCGCCAGCTTCACGAAACAGCTCACAACCTCACAAAGGAAAGCACCCGGTTCCAGTAACTAAGGAACCTCTGAATCTCAGGCAGCATGCAGATAAGTACAAACAGCAACGAAAGACAGGAGGATCACCACCATGGCAAAGGACGTCATCATTGCCCTCGACTTTGAAAACAAGGAAAAGACCCTCGCATTTCTGGACCGGTTCACGGGCCGCAAGCCCTATGTGAAGATCGGTATGGAGCTGTACTACGCCGAAGGCCCCGCCATCGTGAAGGAAATCAAGGCCCGGGGACATCAAATCTTCCTCGACCTGAAGCTGCATGACATCCCCAACACCGTCCGAAAGGCGATGGCGGTGCTGCGCCACCTGGATGTGGACATGACCAACCTCCATGCCGCCGGTACCATCGCCATGATGGAAGCCGCCAGGGAGGGCCTGACAAAGGAGGACGGCTCCTGCGGCGTGCTGCTGGCTGTGACCCAGCTGACCTCCACCAGCGAGGAGCGTATGCAGAGCGAGCTGCTGATCAACGCCTCCATGCCCGACACGGTGAAGAAGTACGCGCAAAATGCCAAGGCTGCGGGCCTGTCCGGCGTGGTGTGCTCCCCGCTGGAGGCCGCGCTGGTCAAGGAAGCCTGCGGCGCGGACTTCCTGACCGTCACCCCCGGCATCCGCTTCGCCGACGGCGACGTGGGCGATCAGGTGCGCATCATGACCCCCGAAAAGGCCAGGGCCGCCAGCGATTACATCGTCGTGGGCCGTCCGATCACCGCGGCGGCTGACCCTGTGGCAGCCTATGAGCGCTGCGTGCGCGAGTTCCTGGGCGAATAAACCGAGAGAATGGAAAAGGAGAAATGAACATGGAAGCGTACAAGCATGAGTTTATCAGGTTCCTGGAGGATGCCGGCGTGCTGAAGTTCGGCGATTTCACCGCCAAGTCCGGCCGGAAGATTCCCTACTTCATCAATGCCGGTGACATCAAGACCGGCGAGCAGATCGCCAGGCTGGGCGAGTTCTACGCCCGCGCGTACATGGAGAAGATCGGCAGCAGGCGTACCGTGCTGTACGGCCCGGCCTACAAGGGCATTTCCATCGCGGTGTCCAGCGCCGTGGCGCTTTCCAAGCAGGGCCTGGACGTGCCGTTCTTCTTCAACCGCAAGGAGGCGAAGGATCACGGCGAGGGCGGCGTGTTCGTGGGCTATGTGCCCAAGGCCGGTGAGGAGGTCGTCATTGTCGAGGACGTGATCACCGCCGGAACCGCCATCCGCGAGAGCATGGCGATCCTGAGCCATCTGGAGGGCGTGAAGGTGGCTGCCACCTTCATCATGGTCGACCGCAAGGAGAAGGGCAGGACCGAGAAGTCCGCCATGGCGGAGGTGCAGGAGGAGTTCGGCTTCCCGGTATACTCCGTGGTCGATGTGTACGACATCATTGAGTACCTCGAAGCGGACGAAAAGAACGCCGAAAACGTGCAGCGCATCAGAAACTACCTGGCCGTGAACGGCGCGAAGGAATAACCCTTCCGGATGAAAAGGAGTTACAATGCTTGAAATCAGGAATGTGAGTCGCAGGTTTGCGACCAAATACGGCGTGCAGAACGCGAATCTGACCATCCAGCCCGGCAAAACCTACGCGCTGCTGGGCCCCAATGGCAGCGGCAAGACCACGCTGATGAAGATGATCGCCGGACTGATGATGCCCACATGCGGTGAAATCTGTCTGGATGGCGTGCGCGTGGGCAAGAAAACCAAGGCAAAGATTGCGTATATGCCCACGGAAAGCTACTTCTATCCCTACATGAACATCATGGATGCGGGCCGGTACTACGCGGATTTCTTCAAGGACTTCAGCATGGCGCGCTATCTGGAGATTCTCCGGCGCATGGATCTGAACCCCAGGGACAAGATCGACAAGCTGTCCTCGGGCATGAACGCCAAGGTGCGCCTGGCGCTGACCCTCAGCCGGGACGCGGAGCTGATGATGTTCGACGAGCCGCTCAATGGCGTGGATATCCTCACCCGCACGCAGGTCATCAATGAGATCGTCCGCTACCGGAATGAAGGCCGCTCCATGCTGATCTCCACCCATCTGGTGGAGGAAATGGACGAATACATTGACCATGTGGTGTTCATGAAGTACGGCACGGTGGTCCTGGAGGGCAGCCGGGAGGAGCTGACGGCGGAGAAGTCCCTGACGGAGCTGTATCTGGAAATCTACGCGGGGCAGGCAGAGATGCTGACTGCGAAACAGGAGGTGTCTCCCAATGCTTAAGCTGCTGAAATACGAGTTCCGCAAGGCGCTCACCGGTCTGCTGGTGATGCTGGGCGCGACGGCTGCGCTGGAGGCGTACTTTCTGATCAGCCTGTACACGGAAGCAGGAGACGGGCTCCATGCAACCATCGCAGCCGTCCTGCTGGTGATCATGACGATTGTGGTCTATGTGTTCGTGCTGATTCGGGGCGTCATCAGCTATTCGGGCGAGCTGAAAAGCCGGAGCTCCTACCTGATCTTCATGACGCCGAACTCCACGCTGAAGATTATGGGCTCCAAGTACCTGTTTACCTTCCTGCTGGGGGCGCTGTTCAGCGTCCTGTACGCGGCGCTGGGCTATCTGGATATCCGGCTGCTGCTGGAGAAATTCGGCGCGTATCAGGAATTCCTTGAACAGATGAACGACCTCATGAGGCAAATGGGCATCTACGCGGATCAGATTGTGCTGGCGGGCGTGTTTGCGGTGATCTACGCGACGCTGTCGTTGCTGTCCTTCTTCGCCATGGCCTATCTGGCGGTGACGCTCAGCCACACCTTCTTCCGGGACAAGAGCTGGCGCTGGCTGATGGCAATTGTTTTCTACGTCGCCATCAACTACGGCATTGGCTTCCTCAACAGCCTGTTCCCCATGGCCTACACGATGCTGCATTTCAATGACGCGCCGGGAACGATGGCGATCATCGAAGCCTATGGCATCGACACGACGCCCGATTTCAGCGAGCTGCTGATCTACATCATCCCGCAGGCGCTCATCAGCCTGGGCACCATCCTTGCCTCCTTCTTTGGCTGCGCCTGGATGCTGGACAGGAAGGTATCCCTGTAAACGTTACCCTATACGACCGATGACATGAAAGGAGCCACTCCCTTGCGCCACCTGATTGACATCACGGATTTCACCGTCGGAGAGGTCGAGGAGATTCTTGACCTGGCTGACAGGATGATCGCCGACCCTGCCGCGTACCGCGAATGCCTGCGCGGTAGGATCCTTGCGACGCTGTTCTTCGAGCCGAGCACCCGCACCCGGCTGTCCTTTGAGTCGGCGATGCTGTCCCTGGGCGGCAGCGTGCTGGGCTTCTCCTCGGCGGATTCCTCCTCCACCACGAAGGGCGAATCCCTGATGGACACCATCCGCACCGTTTCGTGCTACTCGGATATCATCGCCATGCGCCATCCCAAGGAGGGCGCGCCCATGGCCGGTTCCCTCAAGAGCTATGTGCCGATCATCAACGCAGGCGACGGCGGGCACAATCACCCCACCCAGACCCTGACCGACCTGATGACCATCCGCCGCCGGAAGGGCCGCCTGGGTCACATGGTGGTGGGCATGTGCGGAGATTTGAAGTTCGGCCGTACGGTGCATTCCCTGATCGGCGCGATGAGCCGCTATGAGGGCGTGGCGTTCGTGCTGATCTCGCCGCCGGAATTGAAGGTGCCTGCCTACATCACCGATGAGCTGGAGCGCAAGGGAATTCCCTTCCGCGAGGTCGAAACGATGGAGGAGGTCATGCCCGAGCTGGATGTGCTCTACATGACCCGCGTACAGAAGGAGCGCTTCTTCAACGAGGCGGACTATGTGCGCCTGAAGGACACCTACATCCTTGAGCCGGAGAAGCTGCGCAGCGCCAAGGCGGACCTGTCCATCCTGCATCCGCTGCCCCGTGTCAATGAGATTTCCACCAAGGTGGATGACGATCCCCGGGCGGTTTACTTCGATCAGGTGCGCAACGGCCGCTTCGTGCGCATGGCGCTGATCCGGACGCTGCTGGCGTGGAAGGAGGCTGGCGAAAATGAACATTGACGCCATTCAGTCCGGCATTGTGCTGGATCACATCACGGCGGGCCGCGGCATGGATGTGTACCGCTACCTGAAGCTGGATGAGCTGGACTGCCCGGTGGCCTACATCCGCAACGTCCGCTCCGCCGCCATGGGCCGCAAGGACATCATCAAGATTGACGCGGATATCGCCGTTGATCTGGACGTGCTGGGCTATCTGGATCCGGGCATCACGGTCAACATCATCCGCGATGGCCACCTGGTGGAGAAGAAGAAGCTCTCCCTGCCGGAGCACCTCATCAACGTGATTGCCTGCAAGAATCCGCGCTGCATCACGACGGTGGAGGGGGCGCTGGATCAGCACTTCATCCTCAAGGATCGCGATCGCGGCGTGTATCGCTGCATGTACTGCGATGCGGAAAGGAAGTCCAAGGTGCTGCGCTGAGCGTATAATACTAATTCTTATTAAAATGTTGCACCGAGCACGGTGAATTTTCCCTTCTGGCAAAGCTGAGTGAAGCGAGGCGTACTGGAAGTACGTTGAGCGGAACGAAGCGCAGCCAGAGCGGAAAAGGCGCTGTGCGAATGCAACATTTTTATTGAGAATTAGTATAAATAGGGTCCCCTCCGCAACCCCGCACCCCAAGAAACACCTGGCTTTTCGCCGTGAA
>JBJEUF010000137.1:0-33517 GCA_051883695.1 Aristaeellaceae bacterium | reverse complement strand
CGCCGCGCTCACGGAATCCACTTCTGCAGGATTCTGGCCAGCGTGTTCAGGTCAAGCGGCTTGGCAATATGCTCATTCATGCCGACTGTCTTCGCCGCATGCACATCCTCCGCAAATGCGTTGGCGGTCATGGCGACGATGGGCACCTGCTTGCAATAGTGCCGGTCCATGGCGCGAATCGCCCGAACCGCGTCGTAGCCGTTCATTCTGGGCATCTGGATATCCATGAAAATCAGGTCATAGTACCCGTCCTCACACTCGGCGACCTTATCGACGGCGTCGATGCCATCCGTTGCGCGCTCCACGGTCAGCCCGGTCATTTGCAGCATCTCCGTGGCAATCTCGGCGTTCAGCTCGTTGTCCTCCACAAGCAGGGCGCGCCGGTTGGTGAAGGAGATGTTGAGCAGCGGCACAAACGGCGCCTCCTGCTCCGCGGGTTCCTCACGATCCACAAGGGCATTGAATGCCTTCAGGAGCCTGGAGCGGAACAGCGGCTTGCTGATAAACGCGTTGGCGCCGGCGCTGCGGGCCTCCTGCTCGATATCGGACCAGTCGTAGGCGGAGATAATGATGATCGGCACATCTCTTCCCACCGCCCTGCGGATGGCCCGTGTGGTCGTGAGGCCGTCCATATCCGGCATCTTCCAGTCGATGATGCAGGCGAAGTAGTCCTGCCGCTGCTGATGGCGCAGCACCACCTGTTCCAGCGCCTCGGCGCCCGAGGATACGCCCTCGGCCTTCATGCCGAGATCATTGAGGATGTCGCAGCAGGAGTCCAGACAGAGCTTGTCATCATCCGCAACCAGCACGCCCAGATCGACGAATTTCTCGTGGCGGACGGCTTGCGTATCCTGCAGCTTCAGATACATGGTCACCGTGAAGCGGGAACCCTTGCCGAGCTCGCTTTCCACCTTGATGTCGCCGCCCATCATGCGGGCAATATTCCGGCTGATGGTCATGCCCAGGCCTGTTCCCTGCACCCTGTTGACGTGGAAATCATCGCTGGCGCGGGAAAACGGCTCAAAGATACGGCTCATAAACTCCTTGCTGATTCCGATGCCATTGTCCTCAAAGACAACCTCGTAGCATCCGACCCTTGCCTGATTGCAGGGCTTTTCCGTGATGGTCAGCCGAATCCTTCCGCCATCGGGCGTATACTTCACCGCGTTGCCCATGAGGTTTGTAAAGATCTTCTGGATGCGCAGGCTGTCGCCGACCACGGCTTCATGTGTCACGCCGGAAATACTCACGGACAGATCGTGGCGGTGCTCCTTGAGCTGGGCGCTTGTCATGGTCAGCAGATTGTCAATCAGCTCCGAGAGGTTGAATTCCTCCTCCACCAGATCGACCTTGCCCGACTCGATCTTGCTCATATCCAGTACTTCGTTAATCAGGCCCAGCAGGTGCTTGCTGGCCTGGGCGGTTTTTCTCAGGCAGTCCTGCACCCGTTCCTTATCGTCGATGTGCGCCGCCGCGATGGCGGTCATGCCGATGATGCCGTTCATGGGCGTGCGGATGTCATGGGACATGTTGGACAGGAAATCGGTCTTGGCGCGGTTTGCGGCCTCCGCGGCATCATAGGCCGCCTGCAGCGCCATCTCCTGCTGCCGCTCCTTCTTAATCAGTGTGTCCACGTTGCGCGTACCGACGACAGCTACCAGGCGGCCATCCTGATCGTGGACGAAGGACACTCTCGCCTGCAGGTAGATGACGCCCTGCCCGGTCAGCTTCTCATAGGTGAAGGAATAATCCTCGCCGCCCTGCCGGATATGCTGCAGGGACAGCTTTTCGAGGAATTCGCTGCGGCATGCCTCGGTGACCGTTTCCTCCGAGTAGCTGTGCAGCCCCAGCGACCAGCAGTTGTTGTGCCGGCGGAAAAACCCGGCAACCTCCATGCCTTCTGCCGCTTCGGCACGATAAACCTTCACCTTGTCCGTATGCGGGTTGACAAGCAGAACGGAGAAATACTCCGAGCCAAGGCCCTCGATGATTTCGCGCTGCATTTCCATCTCGCGGGTCTGCTTCAGCTTGCGGCGGGTTTCCGCGTCCACATCGCGCAAGCCCATAATCAGGGTGACCGTCCCGTTGCGGTCCACCGTCTTGACCAGGTTCATTTCATAGTAGGTAATGATGCCATCCTTCATGCGCCTGTACCCGAGCTTGTACAGCCCGACCTCCGGGACGCGTTCCATCAGCACGGGGAGCGCGATGGATTCCTTCAGTCTCGCCCGATCCTCCGGTACCACATAGGCATCGATATACTTTGACAGGATGACTTCGTAATCGCCAAGGGCAAGCAGCTTCTGCGTGATGGCCGGATCGAAAGCGAGGCCGTCCGTCCGATGGAGGGACATCCGCCTTGTTCCGGTATCAATCTTGAACAGGCTGCTGTACTCCCTGCTCAGCGCCGTGGAAACCGCAGATTCCTCCTGCAGCGCCGCATTGGCCTGCTCCACGGCCGCGAGCGCTTCATCCACCCTGCTCTGGGCGGCAAGCTCGAGCTTCTTCTCCTCATTGACGTCCTTGAAGCCGATGACAAAGCAGTTTCCCAGGAGGTTGGGCTTCACAAGCTGGCACTGGAAATACTGCGTACCCCCATTGCGCAGCACGCGATAATTGAAGGAATAGGTCGTTTTTTCCGCCAGCAGCTCCTGCACGCCGTCCACGGTGCGCACCGGATCAAACAGCTGCCTGTCCTCCTCCAGCACCTCATGCTCGATATAGGTCTGCATGTTGCGCTCGTAGTTGCCGGACGCAAACTGATGCCCATAGCGTTCCGAGATGGCCTGATTCATGCGATGGCAGGTCGACTCCCGGGTGTCGGTGTTGACCGTATAGATATTGGCATAGAGGATCGCAAGGGACTGGATCAGATTGCCCCGGGCCTCCGCCTCCTTTTCCGCGGTGATCCAGCGCAGGGTACACAGCACGGCGCGGTTCTTCCCGTGCTGATTCCGCTCAACCGGGACGAAGGAGCACTGAATCCATCCGCCGTTGCGCGACATGCAGTTCTGCACCAGAATGGGCTGATTTCCCAGCCGCTCGTCAATGGTATCGTAATCCGTGAACTGCAGCATCACCGGCTGACAGGCGTCCCCTGCAAGCTCGCCGGTCATTTGGCGCAGGGCTTCCCGGGCGTTTTGCTTTGGGCCCGGAGGACGGCTGAGGATGTCGGAAGCGCTGATCTCCTGCAGCGTATTTCCTTCCAGGTCGATGTAATACAGGCCGAAATACACACGGCTGAGGGCTGCGAGGATCGCCGCGCTCTGGGGCTCTTCCTCCGCGGTGCCGTGCTGCTCCCCGTTTTGCCCGGTCAGACAGGTATCCGGACGCTCCTGCATGGCTCGTTCCTGCCGGGACAGATCGTTTTCCTGCTTGTTCATATCATCGGTGTTCCGCATATGCTTTCCTTCCGTCGGCAATCAGATTTGGATGGTTCGCGTTCTGTCTCACAATCCTACAGGATGATTATACCATGCGCAATGGCATTGCACAACAGAGAATCCGGCATGATCCGGACAAGTTCAAGTAAAAATGTATGACTGCCGGCAGCGGATATAACAGAATATGGGATTTGGAATGAAAGCGGCTCTGACAGAAATGCACGGGCGACCTTGTTCACATCTGAATACAAAGCAGAATGCGGCCGAAGGGGTGGAGGGGGCGATCGGAAAGCCCCCTCCTCGCTTCCGCAGAAGCGAAACACTCCTGCCGGAGAACGAAATCCGCGCCTGCGGGCGTGACCAATGGGCTTCCGTCACGCAGCATCGCAAGGAGGCCCTGACAGAAATGCACGGGCGGCTTGCCAAATTCCCCCTGTACGGTGTATAATACCGTGTAAGCACACCGGAGCCCCTGCCGGACGGTATCCCGCAGGACACTCCGGATTGTGCCGGAATCCTGCCGTGGACATATTGGAAAAGAAGCGGCCGGTTTGATCAGCATCGACACGAGCTGTCGCAGAGATGCCGGGCAGTGACTGACGAGTGACATCAGCAAAAGGAGAAATGAGCATGAATATCGCAGTTGCCGGCACCGGCTATGTGGGGCTGTCCATCGCGGTGCTGCTGTCGCAGCACAACCACGTGACCGCCGTGGACATCCTCCCCGAGAAGGTCGATAAGATCAACCGCCGCGTCAGCCCCATTCAGGACGAGTACATCGAGAAGTATCTGGCGGAGAAGGAGCTGGATCTGGTCGCCACGCTGGATGGCGCAGCGGCCTACAAGGACGCGGATTTCGTGGTCGTGGCCGCGCCCACGAACTATGACAGCAAGAAGAACTTCTTCGACACCTCCGCCGTGGAGGATGTTATCAAGCTGGTCATCGCCAACAACCCGGACGCCGTCATCGTCATCAAGTCGACCATCCCGGTGGGCTTCACGGCATCCGTCCGCGAGAAGTACCATTGCGACAACATCCTGTTCAGCCCGGAGTTCCTGCGGGAGAGCAAGGCCCTCTACGACAACCTGTACCCCAGCCGCATCATCGTGGGCACGGATGTGCAGAACGCCCGGCTGGTGAAGGCTGCGCACACCTTCGCGGAGCTGCTGCAGCAGGGGGCCATCAAGGAGAACATCGACACGCTGTACATGGGCTTCACCGAGGCTGAGGCGGTCAAGCTGTTCGCCAACACCTATCTGGCGCTGCGGGTGAGCTACTTCAACGAGCTGGACACCTATGCCGAGATGAAGGGCCTCGACACCGCGCAGATCATCCAGGGCGTGTGCCTTGACCCGCGCATCGGCAGCCACTACAACAACCCGTCCTTCGGCTACGGCGGCTACTGCCTGCCCAAGGACACCAAGCAGCTGCTGGCGAACTACGCGGACGTGCCGCAGAACATGATGACCGCCATCGTGGAAAGCAACCGCACCCGCAAGGACTTCATTGCCGACCGCGTGCTGGAGATGGCGGGCGGCTACACGGCGAATGACGGCTGGGAGCCTGGCAAGGAGAAGGAAATCGTGGTGGGCGTGTACCGCCTGACCATGAAGAGCAACAGCGACAACTTCCGCCAGTCCTCCATTCAGGGCGTAATGAAGCGCATCAAGGCGAAGGGCGCGACAGTCATCATCTACGAGCCGACGCTGGAGGCGGGCAGCACGTTCTTCGGCAGCCGGGTCATCGGCGACCTGGACGAGTTCAAGCGCCTGAGCGGAGCCATCATCGCCAACCGCTACGACGCCTGTCTGGACGATGTGAGGGACAAGGTGTATACCCGCGATATCTTCCGGAGAGACTGAGTTCCGCCGCCTTTCTCCGATGTGCGCCATGATGCCGGAGCGCTGGGCAAAAGGGAAGGGCCGCACCGGCATGCCCGACGGGCACGGGATGGACTGCACGGACGCACAGGAGGGAATGAACACCTGCTGATGGATCAATATCTGGGGCAACAACCGATTCTGAATACAGCGATTGCGGCTGTGCTGGTGGCGCTGGCCGTGCGCCTTCCCAAGCGCGGCTGCGCGGTGCTGCTGGCCGGGTACGTCCTGTTCATCGGCTACATGACGCTTTTCGTGCGGGAGAGCGGCGACCAGCGGATGAATCTGGAGCTTTTCTGGTCATACCGGCAGCTGCCGACCAATCAGACGCTGCGTTTGGAAATCTTTCACAACATACTGCTGTTCGTCCCGTTCGGCGCGCTGATGGCTGCTTTCAGGCCGGGCGCGGGAGCCGTTCTGCCGGCTCTGCTGCTGTCCGGGCTGATCGAGTCTGCGCAGCTCGTTTTCGGGCTGGGGCTGTGCGAGCTGGACGACGTGCTGTCCAACACGCTGGGCGCGCTGCTGGGCGTGGGGGTATACAGGCTGATCGGATGGCTCCGGTCTGCGGGCAGGCGAAAGGCGTAGCGCCTGCCATCAGGCAAACAAGAACCGATTCCTTTGCGGGTCGGTTCTTTTTGCTGCACAGGAAAACCCCGCCTTCCCAAGGGAAAAGCGGGGCCGGGACGCGCTGGCACGATTATGACTGCACGGCCTCCTCTGCCGTGCGGGGCTGCGGCTTTGCATCGGGCGCATACAGGGCTCCTGCGCCGAAGGCAAAGTACAGGATGGCACGGCTCAGCGGATAGAACATGGCGGCAAGCCAATATTCGTCAACGCCATAAAGTTGATAGATACGCAGATACCAAGGATTGTATATAAGACGTTGATGTAGGAATTCGGCGAATGACAGGAATTCGTCAATGCCGCCAATGAAGTAGGCTTCTGCGTAGTATGAATACAGCCTGAACAGCAGGAACACGGCAAACAGCACAATGCTCACACCCCCCATGGCGAAATAGATCGTTGCAAGCACCTTGCGATTGGTCAGAACGCCCAGTGCACCAAGTAGGATGAGCACAGCAGCTATGGCATACATCACCCAGCAAAGCGCCAGCGGCAGCCAGAAGGCCTGAAAGGCGAGAACGGCAAGCACGACTGCCAGAACAAGGTTGATGCCCGAGAATACGATTGCAAACACCTTTTTCCTGCGGAAGACAATCGCGAGCAGAGGAAATACCGCACAGAGTATGCCGGGAATACAGATAGCGACGGAATACAAAATTCTGGTCCATTGCCGGCTCAACGAGCAACTGATATAGAGTTCCCAAATCAAGTGATCAAGAAGATCAGAGTAACCAATCCGATGGAGCAACTGATCCCACATGGGTAAGCCATCCATCATATTCGCGATGACAAACGCCACAATGAGCAGTATGAACGCAACCGGTGAACGTTTCTTCTTTTGAGTTAACGTGGGATTTCCTTCCGTTTGTGCGCTGAATGCCTTTGGCGTTTCGCCCTGTTTGCTGCTGTTTTCAGCCTGCACGGCCTCCTCTGCCATACGGGGCTGCGGCTGTGCATCGGGCGCATACAGGGCCGGGTTCTGCTGCCTGTCTCCCGCCGTGTAGCACAGGGTCTGCGGCTTTGCATCGGGCGCATACAGGGCCACGGCGCCGAAAGCAAAGAGCAGGATCGCACGGCTCAGCGGATAATCAGATAGGAAGTAAACCCATATACGATAGACACCGTATGGGTCGAAATCGGAAAGACTGTTGAGTCCGTAAATCAGGAGCACAATAAATATCAGAATACACAACCCACCCACGACGAAACAGATCGTTGCAAGCACATTGCGATTTTTGAAAACGCCCAGGGAATTGAGCAGTATGAACACAGCAACAACGGCATATATGACCTGGCAAGAAGCTGACAATAGCGGAAAAATAGAGAAGGTCATGATGTTGAACAGAATCAACACAATAGACACGACAGTAGCAAGCAGGTTGATGGCCGAGCAGACGATTGAAAACACTTTTTCCCTGCGGAAGGCAATCGCCATCAGCGGAAATACAGCCCAGATCAAGCCGAATCTACGGAAACCGATACTGTAACCGATCCTGGACAGAGCGACAAGCAACTCATTGAGCGTGTTACCAGAGCGATAAAGAAGGTTGATGTCGATACGGGTGAAGTAATCTATCCATCCGGTTATGGCTTCAATGACGCGGACGATGACAAACGCCACAATGAGCAATATGAACAGAACCGGTGAACGTTTCTTCTGTTGAATTTCCATATGAAGTCCTCCCATCCATGTGCGGAATGTCCTTGGTGTTCCGCTGTGTATGATATGTTTTCCGACCGCCGCCCCGTACCGGTGGAGGTGTCATCCTGACGAGAAAGCCCCTTCTGCCCTCCTTGATTCCTGTTTTCGCGGGGATTTTATGTGCCTATAGAATACCAGCTTCTTGCAATAAATGCAATGGTGTACAGCAAATTTCTTCTGCACGGGCTGCAGGCTCTGCCGGGCATACCCCATCCGGTCGCCGCATAGGATGCATCAGCAACGGCATCGGACGGAGGTGGCGAGGATGGCGCGTGTGGAGCGCAGGATGTACCGCTATCGGCAGAAGCGGGCGCGGCGGCGATGGCTGCTGGCGGGGATCGTGCTGGTGGGCATCGCGCTGGCGGTGCTGCTCGGGCGCAGGCCATCGCTGATTGCGGAGCGCATCGCCCAGCCGACGGCAACGCCCATCACCGCGCAGTTCGACCAGACCATCGAGACCCGCGAGGTCACGCTAAGCGCCGAAACCTGGTATGCCATCCAGACCGGCGTGTTTTCCACGTCCGAGGCCGCGCAGGAGAAGGCGTCGGCCTACACCGAGCGCGGTGCACCGGGGACGGTCGTGCAGGACGGCGAGAAATGGCGGGTGTTCATCGCCTGCTACGGCAGCGAGGCCGATGCGACCGCCGTGCGCCAGCGGCTGGGGACGAATCAGCGGGTCGAGACGTACCTGTACCGCTGGACGTGCCCGGAGCTGCGGCTGCGGCTGACGGGCATGGCCGGGCAGCTGGACGTGGTGGAGGCGGGCTTCGCGCTGGTGCGCCAGTCGGCGGAGGCGCTGCGGGACGCGGCCACTGCGCTGGACGCAGGGGAGCTGACCACCGCCGAAGCCGCGCAGGCCGTGGGAGAGATGGACAGCCGCATCACCCTTTGGGCGCAGACGGCAAGAGCGCGGTTCGGGAAGGCCGTGCCGGAGATTGTGCAGGGCCTGCTGCGGGTGACGGACGGGTGGGATGCGCAGCGCAGGCAGCTGGAGAAGGCGGCGGGGTCGCCCACGGAGCTGTCAGCCGCGCTGAAAGGGCAGGGGATGGCGCTCTATGACGCGCTGATTACGCTGCGTGCGCAGATCAACGCGACCTCCCGGTGAACAAGGACATCAATAAGAGGCTGTGAAAGAATGCAACCGCAAACAATCACAGCCCCAGTGACGGAGTGCAATGTCTCGAAAGAGTGCCCGAAGCACTTTTTCGACACGCTTCGATTACCTGACACCAGCCACCGTCTCCCCGAACACCAGCGTCCGGATGGCTGCCGCCACGCCGAACTGCCCGCAGGGGAGCGTCACATGCTTCGCCGCGGCCCGGGCGGCATCGGTGGCGTTGCCCATGGCGACGCTCACCCCAGCGGCGCGGAGCATCGGGAGGTCGTTGTCGTTGTCGCCGATGGCCATCACCTGCGACAGCGGAATGCCCAGCCGGGTAGCCAGCGCCGTCAGCGCGGTGCCCTTGTCGGTCTGGGGCGGATTGACCTCGAAGTTGTCGTGCCAGCTGCTGGAGATCGTCAGGCCGGGGAATTCGGCGCGGATGCGGGCCTTCAAATCCGCCAGACGCGCTTCGTCCTGCCCGGCGAGGGCGACGAGCTTGCAGGTGCGCGGCAGCACGGCCTCCAGGCCGTCGCCGTTGCTGCGGTATCGCAGCCGTCCGCCCGTGCGCCCGAAGAACGTCCCCAGCACGGTCTGCGCCCAGCGCAGCGGCCTGTCCCGCATGGACACGACCTCCCACGGGCCAAACACCGCCGCATCCACCTCGAAAGCCATCATGCGGTCCAGCACGCGCCGGGCGGTGTCCTCCGGGAGATACCGCGCATCAACCGGCTCTCCGCCGGGCGCATCCAGCAGGATGCCGCCGTTCAGGGCGATGAGGTGCATCATCAGCCCCGCGTCCCGGGCGAAGAACCCTGCATCGTCCGGCATCCGCCCGGTGGCAAGGGCCAGATGAACGCCCGCTTCCGCGCATCGGCGCAGCACGGCGGCGTTTTCGGGCGGAATCACCGCGGCGCCGGGCGTGACGCGCGTGAGCAGCGTGCCGTCCATGTCCAGGGCGATCAGGCGGATTGGTTGCATTGCTTCACCTCAAACAGGGTATGTATTGGGAAAAACAGCATAAAGGGGTATGATTTTGGGCATTAAAAGGGGCACTTCACGGTAAACGTGCGGCCATCCAGCCGGGGCAGTCCGCCGCCGGTGTCGATGGTCAGGCTGGCGGCACACAGGCACAGCCGCCCCTGCATTTTCTGCTGGCGGTTGAAGGCGCGGTCGCCGTACACATCGTCGCCCAGCAGCGGGTGGCCCAGCGCGGCCATGTGGGCGCGAATCTGATGGGTGCGCCCGGTGACCAGATGCACCCGCAGGCGGCTGACGGGCCCGCTTTCGAGGGTTTCGTATTCGGTGATGATGGCGCGGGAGCCGGGCACCTGGCTGTCGTGGATGGTGACCTGTGCGGCCTTCGCGTCCTTGCGGAGGAAGGCGTGGCAGGTGGCAGCGGGGGGCTTCATGATGCCGCGCACAAGGCAGATATAGCGCTTGTCCAGCGTGCGCTCGCGAAAGGCGCGGGTAAGGATGGCTTCCGCGCGCGCGTTTTTGGCGAATACCACAAGGCCGCAGGTCTGGTTGTCCAGCCGGTGGCAGGCACGGGGCGGACACGCGTGCGGATCGGACTTTTGCACATGGCGCAGCGCCAGCCCGGTGAGGGTCACGCCGCCCTTTTCGTCCGGCTCCACGCTGATGCCCGCCCGCTTGTTGACCAGCAGCACATCTTCGTCCTCATACACCACGTCCACCGGCGGCGCGGATTGCTCCATGCAGAACAGCTCGACCCGCTGCCCGGCGGACACGCGCACGTCGGGCCTGACGCGCCGTCCGTCCAGCTTTACGTCGCGCCTTGCGAAGCTCTCCTGGGCGGTGCGCGGCGGCAGCTCCGGCAAAAAGCGGCGGATGCATACGTCGATGCGCTGCCCATCCGCCGCCTGATCGGTGATAAATTCGTATTTCATGGCTATTCCTCACTGCAGCCGCGCCATGTGCAATACGCCCCAGCGCGGCGTCAGGGCATGGAGCTCGCTCACCGCGTCCAGCATATCCTGCGTGGGCGACTGCAGCAGCATGGAGCCCAGCACCTCCTGCATCACCTGCAGGGGAACGCCCTGCTTGGCGAGCATCCGCAGGTCCTCGGCGGCCTCGTCCTCCATGATCTCCGGTCGCGTCGCCCCGTGCAGCAGCCCAAACAGCCGCTCGAACAGCGGGCGCTCCCCGGGCAGCACGCCCTCGATCGCGCCGCGGATGGTTTCTTCGTCGAGCTTGGCGGTGATTCCGCTGTCCGGCATGGGCATTTTCAGCAGCTGCTCCGGCTCTGCCAGCCCGGGGTGCAGCAGCAGCATATCGCCCGCTGCGTCATAGGTATAGTCGTAGGCGTTGCGCAGATAGCGCATGGCCAGCGTATCGTCCGCGCGGGCATCCGTTTCCAGCACGTCCTCCAGCAGGTGCTCCAGCGGCTCCTCGTAGTGCAGCAGGCCGCCCAGATAGAGCAGGGCGCGGATCACCGCATCGTGCCGGATCAGCCGTTCCCGCAGCTCCTCGTGCCTGCGGCTTGAGAGCACCATCGTCAGCGGCGTCATCAGCTCCTGCGGCAGGTGCAGCACAAAGCGCTGCTCCTCCCGGGAGATCACGCACCAAAGCCGCCGCACCAGCGATTCCGCCGCGCTCATTTCCTCCCAGTCCAGCAGCTCCGCCTCGCCCTCCAGCAGCAGCATCCGCTCCACCAGCCGATGCTCCTCCACCGTCAGCAGCGCCGCCTCCGTCGGCAGCTGGGACAATACCTGTGCCCGCAGCTCGTGCAGCGTGTGCAGGTGCGTCATGCGGGGCGCTTCCTGTGCGCCGAAGGAGCATTGCCACAGCTCCTCCGTCCGGAGGTCGTCGTCATAGGTGTACAGCCCGAAGTCCGGCAGCGCGTTCAGCCGCTTTTCGCAGGCCTCCAGCTGCTGCTGACGGAGCAGGCTCATGGTCTTTTCCGACCAATGCAGCCGCTGCACGTTCGTTTCCCGGAGCACGCAGGCACCTCCCCATCGTCACTTTCGTATCCTCTATTATACGGCAGGATTCGCGTCTGTCAAGTGTCACAGGGGGTCAAATGGCCGGGAATTATCGTCATCCCTGCAACAGGCAGGACGGCTGCGGGGGGAGGGGGGTAGGGTTATGGGATGGGAAGACCGCAGGGTATGTTTCGGGAGAATTCACATGCCTCAGGGGTTGAGGTGTGCAATGCGGATGCCCGATTTGGGATGGGTCGGGGATTGCGCGTGCGGGCGCTCGCTTTGGAGGGCTGCATGTGTGGGGGATGAGGTGTGCTCATATGCGGGCTGTGTGGGCGTGGAGAGTTTGATTGCTCATTTCCCGGCTGTGTGGGCTGTTTCGTGAATCCTTTGGATTCACGAAAGACGCGTGGGGCGGTGTCGCGCTGCGGCGCGGGGCCTCCGGCGGGAAGGGGCGCCGCCCCTTCACCCTGCAAGGGGCATCGCCCCTTGACCCTTTTGCGCCTGCGGGCGCGGGGTTTGCTCACCCGTGCCCCTTGACCCTTTTGCGCCTGCGGGCGCGGGGTTTGCTCTCCTCAGAGAGCCTTCTTGATCATATCCTCCACCGCATTCCTGGGCATATACCCCATCTTCTGGTCCACAACCTTCCCATTCTTGAACAAAATCAGCGTCGGAATCGACATCACCCGGAACTGACTCGCCAGCTCCGGACATGCATCCACGTCCACCTTGCCGACCGCCAGCGTCCCTTCGTACGCCTCCGACACCTCGTCAATCACCGGTGCCAGCATCCGGCACGGGCCGCACCACGTCGCCCAGAAGTCCACCAGAACGGGCTTGTCCTGATTGATGAAGCTGTTGAATTCCTCCGTGCCAATTACCTTTGCCATGCGGAAAACCTCCTTCTGTTATTCCTCGTTTTGCCCCTTGGGGAGGACGCGGACAAGCTGTGGCTGCCAGCGCGGGTCATCGCGGCGCGTCCTCTCGGTGAGTGCCACGCCTGCTGCGGCAAGGCCGATGCCCGCCGCGCCGCCGATCAGCGCGCCCAGCGAATCCGCCAGCGGGAGCAGTGCGTTGCCCAGCGCCATGCCCAGCAGCAGCCCGGCCAGCGGCACCGCATAGACGATGGCGGAAGCCCTGGTCACCGTTGCCGCCGGGAGGCTGACGACCACCCGGTCGCCGATTTCGGCCTGTCCCCGGACGCGGGCGGTCATGACCTTCTGTCCGCCGTGGCAGGCGTTGCACTTTTCGCAGTCCTTGGGGCGGCAGAATTCCACCGTCAGCCATGCGCCGTTGATCTCCTTCACTTCGCCGGTTCTTTCCATGTTTCTCGCTCCTGATCCTGTGGGATGGCTCATTATACCACGTTTTGCCCGGCTTGGGAAGGGGCTAATGGTAGAATACCCCGATGGAGGCGAATCGAAACAGCTTCCTCTGAGTTTGCAGCCGCCATCGCCGCGCAGGCACAACGGGGTATGTTTCGGGAGATTCATCTGTTGACAACGGGTATGTTTCGGGAATTTCAATCTCCCGTGATGATCCTGACCTCCGAGGGCTTCGCGCCCGCGTGTGCTTCCGCGAGCAGCAGCGCCATTGCCGCGTCCTCGGCGGTGAAGTCCGCGTTTTGCGTCACAATCGTGACCTGCGTACCGCTCACCACGGCGGCGCAGGGCGACAGAGAGCTCCCCTGCAGCGCGGTTTCGAGGGCCTTTGCGGCTTCCCTGTCCGCCACCAGCTGGGTCAGTCGGGCGGCAGCGGCCTCCCGTGTGCGGCTTTCCAGCGATGCATCCGAGCAGACCGCCTGCAGCGCCGTCACGTCCGCCAGGTAAGCGTCCTGCCGCTCCTGCGCGTAGACCGTCACCGCCCCGGCGGATTGCGTGGCCGTCACCGGCAGGGAGGTGGTCGTGCGCTCCCCCTCCAGACGGCGGCGGTTGACCGCGCTGGACACCGCCAGCGCACTGGCCGTCACCACGATGAGAAGCAGGTTCCGATGCCGCGTCAGAAACGCGCCAAACCCGCGTGATTCCTGCGTTTGCGTGGGGATATTGGTGCTATTCATATCACGAATCTCCTTCCCGCGGATAGACCGCGATGCGATCCTCTGCCAGCCCCAGAAGGGCGGAAACCGCCTCCGTCAGCCGCAGCCGGACGGTCATGCTCGACGCGCCGTCCGCCACCACGAGCGCCCCGCAGGGCACCGCGTCCGCGTAATACACGGCGACCTCGACCGCGCCCGCGCCCTCCATCGCGGACAGGACGCGGCTGATGCGCTGCTCCTCCGGGAGGGTGGCGTTCCCCCCGGCCAGCCCGGACAGCAGGCTCAGCGCCGTGCAGACCGCCAGCGCCGCCAGCAGCCAGCCCTCCCGCCGGAGGAAGGCCATCACCTGATCGCGCTTCATGGCACGGCCTCCCCGAGGGCGGCAGCGGCCTGCTGTGCCGTCTCCGACAGGGTGGAGCCCGTGGCGGTCAGCACGGTGGACGGCGCGTCCGGGAGGGCAAAGGGCACGTCCAGCAGCCCAAGGACGCCCCGCGACCAGGTGAGCAGGAGCATCACGCCCGCGACCATAGCCGCCGCCGAGCGAAGGGAGCCCTCCGGCAGGAGCGACAGCACGATGCTGGTCAGGAGCGTGAGGGCGGCGAAGGTGGTAAGAAGCTGCAGCATGGGGATGGCCTCCTTGAACATTATGGGTTTCGGGATTTTTTTGCATTGTTAGGGTATGTTTTGGGAATGTCTGAGTGGAACACACCCTCAGTCTCCGCTGACGCGGAGGCAGCTCTCTCGGGGAGGGTCACTCCCTCAGTCATCGGCTTGCGCCGATGCCAGCTCCCTCGGGGAGGGAGCCTTTTGGTCGCGCCCTGTTGCAGGCTGCGGGTGCAGTAACTTAGGCTCCCTCCGGGAGGGAGCTGTCGCCGTCAGGCGACTGAGGGAGAACGCGGGTGTGTGGGTTGAAATCCCTCGGGGGACGGGACACGCACGCTGCCGTCGCCCACCGTGAGGGACACTCCCTCAGTCATCGGCTTGCGCCGATGCCAGCTCCCTCGGGGAGGGAGCCTTTTGGTCGCGCCCTGTTGCAGGCTGCGGGTGCAGTAACTTAGGCTCCCTCCGGGAGGGAGCTGTCGCCGTCAGGCGACTGAGGGAGAACGCGGAAGTGTGCGGCGAACACCTTCATCAACGGGGACGAACTCCCTCAGTCATCGGCTTGCGCCGATGCCAGCTCCCTCGGGGAGGGAACCTTTGGTGCGCGCCCTGTTGCAGGCTGCGGGTGCAGTATCTAAGGCTCCCTCCGGGAGGGAGCTGTCGCCGTCAGGCGACTGAGGGAGAACGCGGAAGTGTGCGGCGAACACCTTCATCAACGGGGACGAACTCCCTCAGTCATCGGCTTGCGCAGATGCCACCTCCCTCGGGGAGGGAGCCTTTTGGTGTGAGCCCACTGCGCTGCGTTCATTTCTATACGCTGCGTTTCGCTTCTGCCGAAGCGAGGAGGGGGCTTTCCGGTCGCCCCCTCCACCCCTTCGGGTGCATCCTTTTGTTGGAGGTTGGGTTCAGCAACTTAGGCTCCCTCCGGGAGGGAGCTGTCGCCGTCAGGCGACTGAGGGAGAACGCGGGCGTATGGGTTGAACTCCCTCGAGGAACGGGACACGCACGCTGCGAATCCCTCCGACTATTCAGGGGGTATGTTTCGGGAACATCAGCCCTACCGCAGCATCATCGTCATCCCGCTGACGGCGATCAGCTGCGCAATCAGCATCAGGAACATCGCCGCCGCGCAGAGCTGGATGATGAACAGCAGCATCAAAATCCGCCCGAAATCGTGGATGCAGCCGGACAGCGCGCCGTCCGAAACCGGCTCCATCAGCGCCGAGGACAAGCGGTAGAGCAGCGCCGAGGCCAGCGTCTGGCACAGGGGCGTGAGGGCGTAGGAGGCAATCAGCATCAGCCCGGTCACGCCCAGCGCACCCTGCACCAGCATCCCCGAGCCCACCAGCGTGTCCACCGTGTCCGCAAACAGCCCGCCCACCACCGGGATCAGGTTGCTCAGGGCGTACTTCGCCGTGCGCAGCGTCACGCCGTCCAGCGCCGCCGCCGTCACCGCGCGGGTCGTCAGCACCCCGATGAACACCGTGAAGCACACGCCCAGCGTCCACGTGGCGCAGCTCTGGGTGAACGCCGCCAGCCGCCGCAGCCGCAATCCGTCGCCCAGGTGGCAGAGCATCGTCAGGATCGCCGCGGCGGTCGCCAGGGGCAGCGTCACCTCGCAGATCAGCGTGGTCATGGCGCTGGCGGAGGCCACGATGGCAGGCTGCATCAGCGCCGAGCCCGCCGAGCCGCCCACCGCCGCCATCATCGTCAGCAGCAGCGGAAACAGCCCCTGCATCCCGTCCGCCATGCGCCGCACCGCGTCCTGCGCCAGGGTAAGGTGGTCGGTCAGGTCCTGCGTGAGGAACACGCACAGGCACAGCTGGCACACCGCCCGCCCGGCGCCGCTCCCTGTGCCGGTCAGCCGCCGCAGCACGCTGAAGAGCAGCGAGGGCGCCATCAGCCGCGTCAGCCGCCACAGGCTCTGCTTCACCGCCGACAGGAAGGTGGAGAGCAGCAGCGCCAGCACCGCGTCCGCGTCCAGGGTGATTTCGCCCCGGGCGATGGCGCCAAGGGTTTCCCGGAAGCCGCCGGTGGCAGCGAAGGGATCGCCCGATTGCAGCGCCGCATCAATGGCCGATGTGTCCAGCCCTGCGACCAGATCGGACACACCCTGGGTTAAGTCCTCCGCCGATGCCGCCCCGCAGAATGCTTCCATCAGAAGGATGAAAATCACGGCGAGAGCGACATGATTTGCATGAGCAGCGCCCGCATGAAGGGCAGCGCCAGCGCGATGAGCGTCACGCGCCCGGCCAGCGACACCTTCATGGCGAGGCCCTCCTCCCCGGCGTCGCGGCAGGTCTGGGCGGCAAAGTCGGTCATCAGGCTCACGCCGCCGACCTTGAGCAGCTGCGTCATGTAGCCCTCGGGCACGCCGCCTTCCCGGGCGATGGCGGAGATTCCCCCGATGATCTCCGTCAGCTGGGGCACGAGCAGCAGCAGCAGCAGCGCCCCCGCGCCCAGGGCCAGCACAACGCCCATCTCCGGGCGTAGCCGGCGCAGCGTCAGCGCCATCACCGAGGACAGCACCGCCAGGGCGCAAAGCGTCCATATGTCCATAGGACTGCACCGTCAGTACAGCTGGAAGATCGTCCGCACGCTGGAGAACAGCTCGCTGAGCACGTTCACCACCAGCAGCAGCACGATTGCCAGCCCCGCCACGCCGGCCAGATTCGCCAGCTCGTTCCGGCCCGAGGAAGCCAGAACTGCGGCGATCACCGTCGTCAGCACCCCGATTCCGGCGATCTGAAAGAGGATTTCCAGCTGCATCCATTCGTCCTCCGCTTGCGATATAACTTATAATAACAGAAGTGTCAGGCACGCGCCGCCCGTCCAGCCCAGGGTGGTACAGACCTTGGCGTCCCGCCGGGCCCGCTCGGAAAACTGTTCTGCAAGAAGCGCGACGGCGGCGTCGGCCTGCCTGACGGCCTGCACCCGCCCTGCCCCCGCGCCGTGCCCCAGACGGCGGAACATCCGCATCAGCGTCTCGCCCTCCGCCCAGCCCTCGGGCCATGCGCTGCGGCAGGCCGCCTCCGGCGTGGTCATCGGGTCGGATTGCATCCGCTGCGCGATTTCCCGGAGCAGCCCATCGGCCTCGTTCGTGCCGTCGGCGGCGGTTATCAGCGCCTCCGGGATGGGCAGCGCGCCCTCCTCCAGCAGCAGCGCCAGATGGGGGAGCAGCTCCGTCCAGCGGCGCATCCGTCCGGCCTCGCGCCGGAGCCGGGACGCGCTCCGCAGCCCCAACAGCGCACAGAGCAGCCCCGCCGTCACCGCCAGGAACGCGCGGCTCATGGGGCCACCGGGCTGCCCGTGCGATCGGCAAAGGCCGCCGCGCCGCCCGCCTCCGCCGGGAGCACCGCGTACAGGTCGAACACGCGGCGGGCCATCAGCGCCGCCAGCTCCGGGCGCGACGCGGCATCGCTCAGGCTCGTGCCATGGGCGGACGCGCAGACCGCCACGCCGCAGCTGCGGGCGCTCAGCACGGCTTCGGCATCGTTTGCGCCCAGCTCGTCCGTCACGATCAGCCGGGGCGACATCGACCGCACCAGCCACGGCAGCGCCTGCGCCTTCGACAGCCCGGTCAGCACGTCCGCCGCTCCAACGTCCAGCTGCGGCACGCCGTCCACACAGGCCGCCAGCTCCCCGCGCTCGTCCACCACGGCGGTTTGCAGCCCATGCCGCCCGGCGGACAGCTGGCGCGCCAGATCGCGCAGGAGCGTGGTTTTGCCGCTGCCCGGCGGGCCGATGACCAGCAGGCTCCCGCACCCGGGCACAGCCCGCAGCCGCGCCGCCGCCGCGTCCGCAGCGCCCGGCCATTCCGATGCGATGCGCAGGCACACCGATCCGACCTCCGCCAGCGCCGCGCGGCCGCCGCGCATCACCACCCGTCCGCACAGGCCCATGCGATGCCCGCCCCGCAGCGTCAGGAAGCCCTGCCCGGTTTCCTCCGTCCGGGCGTACAGGCTGTGGCCCGACAGCGCCTCGATGAGCGCATCCAGCTGCTGCGCGCCGGGCCGCCAGTCCACCGCCGCCGTCCGCGTGGCGGTGACCAGCATCGTCGGCCGCTCCGCCCGGACGCGCAGCTCCCGCAGCTCGCCCCGCTGCATCAGCGCCAGCTCCGACCGGATTTCCTCCGGGAAGCAGGGCGAGAGGAATTCCCGCGTTTCGTCCCAGTTCATACGCGCCTCCTGCTTATGAAATCATCATTATTCAAACAGCGTGATGCCCAGCGCCGCATACAGCGCCCAGTCCACCTCGCCCGTCGCGGGCAGGTGGAAATCCTGCCGCGCCCTGTCCACCGCCCGCTGGGTCGCCGCGCCGAAGATGCCGTCCGCCGTGCCCGCGTAATACCCCAGCTGCCGCAGCCGCCGCTGCACCAGCCGCACCATGCTCGACCGGTCGCCGTTACGCAGCGTCCGCAGCGTGCCGCCGGTTTCGCCGTAGGGCCCGCACTCGATGACCACCTTCGTGCCGTTCGGGACGAGGGCATAGAGCTCCTCCGCGTCCTTCACCCGCATCCGGATGCACCCGTGGGAGGCGTTGCTGCCGATGGATTCCGGCTTGTTCGTGCCGTGGATGCCGTAGTTCCCCCAGGGCACGTCCAGCCCCAGAAAGCAGGTGCCGAAGCCGCACATCCGCCCCGAGAAGCGGCGGACGATGGTGAATACGCCGATGGGGGTGGGCGTGTCCCATGCGCCGGTGGCGACGGTGTAGGTGCGGAGGATGGCGTCGTTTTGGAAGAGGGTGAGGCGGTGCTGCTGCACGTCGATGTGGATGAGGTAGGGGGATTCGGCGTGGGCGGACGGGGATGGGGGGAGGAGTAGGAGGAGGAGCAGGGCACAGCTGAGGGCGAGACAGCGCTGCATGGGTGCACCTCCTTGAGTGGTTGTGACACAGGATATGCGGGGGTGGGGGGATTTATCACGGATGAGCACAAAACCCCGCGCCCGCAGGCGCAAAAGGGTCAAGGGGCGATGCCCCTTGCAGGGTCCAGGGGCGGCGCCCCTGGCGGGGTGAAGGGGCGGCGCCCCTTCCCGCCGGAGGCCCCGCGCCGCAGCGCGACACCGCCCGATGCGTCTTTCGTGAATCCGGAGGATTCACGAAACAGCCCATGCAGCCCCAAAGGAGCCGCACCGGAACGCCATTTTTCCCAATAGCAAAAGGGACGCACAGTTCCTCTGTCGGAAGATGTGCGGCCCGATTTCTGCCTGCTGATGATGGGCATGGCATAAATTACCAACAACAAAAGGGACGCACCATTCCACTGTAGAATGTGCATCCCGGATTCTATGCTTGCTGTCAATTCCGTTGGCGATGGGAAACGGGAATCTTGCTCATTTCCCGGCTGCGTGGGCTGTTTCGCGAATCCTTCGGATTCACGAAAGACGCGTGGGGGTGTGTCGCGCTGCGGCGCGGGGCCTCCGGCGGCCAGGGGCGCCGCCCCTGGACCCTGCAAGGGGCATCGCCCCTTGACCCTTTTGCGCCTGCGGGCGCGGGGTTTTGCTCACTCGTGGGGCCTCACATCGCGTCCAAAAGCTCCTCCACCGTCACCCTCACAACCACCTCGCCCTGCTCCTCCGGCCCCACGGCCCCAGATTGCAAAAAGAAGCACAGCGTCCCTGCATCCCCCAAATAAAAATCCTCCTCCGGATAAAACGTCCCCTCAAACTCCTCAAACGTCAAATCCTCATACACCTCATACCCGCTCTCGCCCTCCGTCAGCCGCGCCCAGACCAGCTCCCGGGCGTGCCTGTCCGCCTTGCCGGTCTGCCGGTTCATCAGCCACTCATCCGTCTCCCGGGCGTCCAGCAGCCCCAGCAGCACCGGCAGATTCGTGATGCTGCCCGCGCCGCTGCCGGTCAGAGCGATGACGTGCCCGCTGATGACGCGCGTTTCCTCGCCCGCGGCGGTGACGCGCTTGGTGACCTTCAGGGACAGGTAATCGGCGGTCAGGCAGGTGACCTCGTAGCTGATGTCGACGACCTTGCGGGGGTCGCCGGGCCGCATCTCGCTGGCGAGCATGGGGGCCTCAAAGCCGAGGGCGTCGGTGGCGGTGTAGGCGTAGGTGGTGTTGATGAGGGCTGCCAGATCGCTGTCACCGGCCAGCTGGGGGTAGCGGTAGCGGTAGACGTAGAGCGCGTCGTCCTCGGTTGCGCCCTCGGGGTAGACGTAGACGCCCATCAGGTCGGGCGCGAAGGTCAGGGGATCCTCGGCGAGGGCGCAGGGGAGGAGCAGCAGCGCGGCAAGCAGCAGGGGCAGCAGTCGTTTCATGGCGGGACTCCTTATGATTTCATCAATTCTTCGGCGGCGGTGACGGCGGCGATATTGCCCTCGCCCACGGCCTTGGCGATCTGCAGCGGGTGCCCGGTGCAGTCCCCGCAGGCGTACACGCCCGGCAGATTGGTGCGCATCCGGCGATCCACGCGGATGAACGCGCCCTCGGTTTCCAGCCCGGGCAGCAGCGTGGACGGCGCGACGGCGGGGCGGAAGAGGAACACGCCGTCATAGGCGCGCTCGCCCCCGGACGTGTGCAGCAGGATGCGCCCGTCCTCCTGCCGGGAGAGGGCGGTGGGCGTGCCCTCCATCAGGGTGTAGGGGGTGTGCGCGGGCTGCTCGTGGCGGGCGAGGAAGTAGTAGTCCACATGGCGGGCGAGCCCGGCGAGGAACTCGCCCTCCTCCACACCGCCCTGCCACGCGGAGAGCACGGCGACCTCCTTACCCCGGTAGAACATGCCGTCGCAGGTGCCGCACCAGCTCACGCCCGCGCCCAGCAGCGCTTCCTCGCCGGGCAGGAGCTTGGGACGTGCCGCGCCCATTGCCAGCACCACGGCGCGGCTTTCCGTCACGTCGTTGCCGATGAGGGTCATGAAGCCGCCCTTGCCCACGGGCATGATCTGCCGGGCGAGGCGTGGGAGCACGGTGGTGCCTGCGTCCTCGGCCTGTTGGCGGAAGATGCGCAGCAGCTCCTGCCCGGAGACCTGCGGCAGGCCCGGGTAATTGTCGATGCGTTCGGCCTTTTGGAGCCAGCCGGTGGCGGAGTTCGCCGCGGCGACGGTGACGCTGAGGTTGCGCTGGCGCGCGGTCAGGGCGCAGCTCCAGGCGGCTGGGCCGGAGCCGATGATCAGGAGATCGGTCATGGGGGGGCCTCCAAATTATAGGGTGTGTTTTGGGAGAATTTCGGCGTCTTTATTCCTGATATTGTCGCAGGGGGTTTCGCGCCTGCGGGCGCGACCAAAGGGCTTTCCGATCGCCCTTTGGAAACCTTCGGGTGCTCCTCCCTTGTTTGAAAAGGGGGTACGTTAGGGGGAGGGATTATCGGCTGATTACCTAAATGGGGGTATGAATTTGGGAAATTCCATGTGATGCTGTTTCGGACTGTGGGGGGTATGATTATGGGAAAACTACCTCATTCCAGATAAGTATAGCGGGCCACGAGCCACGGCATACCGTTGTAGGTGCCTTTTACGTCGGCGTAGATGCGGTAGTAGGTGCCCTTCTTCCAGGTGGTTTTGGTCTTGTTTTCCAGCAGCACAGGCTGGGAGGTGCCGTCCTCGGAGCAGTAGATGACCGCCATCTGCGGGCTTTCGGACACGAAGTGGTCGATCACGCCCATGGCGACGTAAATACGCGATTCTTCCGCGCGGTAGGTGATGTTGCCCACCAGCTCGGCATAGTCCGCCGGCCGGGAGAGCGACCAGGCCTTGCGGGTGTAATCGTCCTGATTGGGCAGGTAGTAGATCACATAGTCCACCCGCGAGGTTTTCTTGCCCGGGTAGCTGGCCTGGATGGACACGGTGTTGTCGCCGATCTTGTCAAAGAGGGCGTAGAAGGTGAATTCGCCCGTGGTGTTCAGGTTGGTGATGTTCAGGTCGGAGTGGGGGCTGAGGATGTCCACCTCCGCGCCGGGGAGGGTGGTGCAGGTGATCTGGTACTTGCGCAGGCTTGTGGAGGTGTAGGTGGTGGCGTCCAGATCCAGCGGAATCTCCTGCACCTCGCGGTAGAGGGTGACATTGAGCGTGTTGTCGCGGCAGTAGGGGCTGCGCACGGCGATGGTGTAAACGTTGTCGCCCTTGGGCTGCACCGTGGCGTTGTAGGTCAGGATGCCCGTCTCGTCCACCGCGTCGGACATGTCGATGCCGTTGATGGTCACGGTGGAGCCGGTGCGCACCTTGAGCTTCATGGAGTACATCGCCGTGGTGACCTCGGTGCGCAGGCTTTCGGGGCTGACGAGGGTGACGGGGCTCAGGGGGATGGTGATGTCGTAGACCACCGGCTGCAGGGGCTTCTGGCTGCTGCCGGAGGAGGTCTGCTTCAGATAGGGCGTGAGGGTGACGGTCATCGTCTCCTCCGTCACGGTTTCCAGATTGTCATACCAGTAGTGATCCTCGATGACGATGGTGGCAAAGCCGCCGACCACGTCGTAGTGCTTGCGCAGCTCGGCGATGTAGACCATCTGCCCGTCCTCGCCGGGGATAAGGATGGTATGGGCGGCCAGATCGTTGCTCAGGGAGGCGGTGACCAGCGCCCGGTTGTCGGACTGGGGGCGCATCTGCCACGCCTGATAGCCCACCGCGCCGCCCAGCGCCGCCACCACGATCACCAGCAGCAGCGTCATCGCCTTCAGCAGCCGTTTGCGCCGGGACCGCCGGGAGGGCGTGCGCGGCAGCTCCCGCAGGTTCGGCGGCTGCTGAAAGACGTTGTACTGGTTCATGTCCTCGACGATGGGGTCGTAATTGCGGCTGTCCTGCCAGCTGTCAGGGGGCATGACGAGCCGGGTGCCGCGGGGATCGCGGGCAGGCCGGTCGGGCCGGTCGGGCTGCTGCGCCTCCGCAAAGCCGTTGAAGGCCACCCGTGCGCCGCCAAAGCGGGGCCGGGGCGCATCCTCCGCTTCCGGGGCTTCGGCAGAGGGCGTCTCGGCGGCAGACGCGGCATCGCCGGCCGTGCCGCCGTCATCGGCGTCCTGTTGCAGTTCGGGCGCATCCGCAGCGTCCGCCACAGGACGCGTCTCGGCCCGCAGCCGGCGCAGTCGCCGTTCGCCGTCGTCCTTGCGCTCCTTCAGCTCGGCCATCTCCGCGGCCAGCTCATCCCGCGCATCCGGGGTCACGTCCACACCGCCGTCCTCGTCCACGCGGATATATTCCTTGCCGGCGCGGTCATCCTTGAGCTCCGAGCGCCAGCTGGGCTCCACGGGCGTATCGGCGGTGAGCGGCGCACCGCATTTGAAGCAGCGCGGCAGCGAGGCACGGTTCCATTGGCTGCAGTTGGGACAACGCATGTCAGTTCCTCCGGATATGGTTTTTAATCATCATGAATCAATCGTCGTAGACCGTATCGTCGATGATGAGCCAGCCGCACTCAAGGTAATCGGCCATGTCCTCGCGGCTCTTCACCCAGTCGATCTCCTGCACGGCCATGCCGGCGTAGCTGATGGGCGACACCGCGTCCTCCTGCGGGATGCGCAGCTCCTCAATGACGCAGGAGCGCAGGCTGTAGGCCTGCTCCATGGCGATGACCATCTCCTCCAGCGTCATGTTGGACATCGTGGTGTTGTTCACCACGGAATCCACCAGCGCCCGGGCCTGCTCATAGGTCATGGTGCGGCACTTGTCCGCCAGGGTGGAGAGAACCGTGCGGGCCCGCTGGGTGCGCATGAAGTCGCCGCCGCCGCCCGCCTTGCGGATGCGCATGTAGATCACCGCCGCGCGCCCGGTGAACAGGTACGTTCCGGCGCGGTTCATCTTCGGCTCCGTCTGGTGGGCGTCCAGCGGATACCTGCGCAGGTACGCGGCCTCGGACGCGTCCACCGTGATCTCCACGCCCCCCAGATAATCCACGATGTTGGCAATCTGCTGGAAGTCGAACAGCACATACTTCTCCAGGCGGATGTTCAGGTGCTGGCTGATGACCGTGCAGAGATCCTCCGGGCTGTAGTTCTTGGCGATGTAGTTGATGCGCCCGATGTGCCCGTCCGGCCGGACGACCAGCGCGTCGCGGATGATGGAGGTCAGCATGATGCGCCCGGCGCGGGTATCGAGGGTGAGGATCATGATGCCGTCGGTATTGCCCAGATTGCCGGGCTTGGCGTTCCACTGGTCGACACACAGGAGCAGGTAGTGATACATGCCGTCGCGGTTTTCGGGAATCTCGTCATAGGGGATGATGTCGATGGGCTTGGGGGTATCCGAAAGCGCGGGTAGGCAGGTGAGGGTGAGAAGAAATGCCAGAATAAGGGAAAACAGGCGTTTCATGGGGGTCACTCCTTTGCGGTGGGATGAGGGTTTTCTACTTATGATAAACGTGATGGGGGGTGTGATTTATCCCGGGGGACGGTTTATTATAGCATTGTTTGGGGGGAAAGGCAATACGGAAGGAGGGGAGCACCCCCCGCGCCCGCAGGCGCAAAAGGGTCAAGGGGCACGGGGGAGCACCCCCCGCGCCCGCAGGCGCAAAAGGGTCAAGGGGCGATGCCCCTTGCGGGGTGAAGGGGCGGCGCCCCTTCCCGCCGGAGGCCCCGCGCCGCAGCGCGACACAGCCCGATGCGTCTTTCGTGAATCCGAAGGATTCGCGAAACAGCCCAAGCAGCCCCAAGGGAGCCGCAACGGAACGCCACTCTAATCGACTTCCACGTTTCAAAGGACTCCAAAGGAGCCGCACCGGAACGTCACTCTACCGGACATGCAGCTGTGCGTCCCTTGCGCGTTGGGGGGAACTCATCCGTCTTTGCCCTGACGGGCAAATCCACCTTCCCTAAGAGGGAAGGCTTGGGCTGCTGTGGCGACGCGGCTGTTGACATTGTAGACGCTGTTGACGCTATAATTGTAACCGACTCCCACGTTTCAAAGGACTCCAAAGGAGCCGCACCGGAATGCCACTCTACCGGACATGCAGCTGTGCGTCCCTTGCGCGTTGGGGGAACTCATCCGTTTTTGCCCTGACGGGACGGATTCTTGTAGCTTCTGTAGCGTCTGTAGCGTCTATTTCTATGTTTGTTTTACAAAATCAAAATATAGATCAATATGGAAAACGACGCTACAGAAGCTACAGAAGCTACAACGCTCCCTGAAATCTGCCCGACATTTCGCTGAAAGCCTTGGAATTACTGGGTTTGCGGGAAATGTAGCGTATGTAGCGTCTGTAGCGTCTATTTCTATGTTTGTTTTACAAAATCAAAATATAGATCAATATAGAAAACGACGCTACAGACGCTACAGACGCTACAAGAAGTCCCCGGCGCACTTGTCGGGGACGAAATCTTACATATTATATACCATCACATGGGATGCTGCAATGTGAAATCCTGAAGACAGGCTGTCGGTGAGCTGGTCGCTGTCGGCCTCTTCTTGACAACCGTGCCGATCTGGCGAAGCCCGCGCCTGAAGATCACCGAGTTCACCGCATCAAATCCGTTGTCCTCACACCAGCGGCAGTAGGCGCGGTACACCTCCGCCGTGCGGACGAGGGCGCCCGGGGTCGGGATCAGGCGCTCGGAGACGAACATCTTCACCGGGTCGGATTCGTCGCGGTAGGCTTCCGTGCGGGACAGGACGCACTCCGGCGGGTCGAAGCCGTCCTCCAGCAGCATCTCGAGGCCCTTGAGCGCCCAGTTCAGCACGGCGCAGCGGTTCGTGTCCGAGCGAAGGCGCTCCTTGAGCGTCAGGTCGCGCTCCTCGGGCGGGATGTGGCGCTCAAACTCGATCACCCGCACGCGGCCCGAGCGGAACAGCGTGTCGTCCAGACAGGCCGGGAGGTGGTTGGTGTTGAGGAACAGCTTGAACTGGGGCTGGTACTGGAAGCTGCTCTCCCGCAGAAAGCGGCAGGTGATGGTGTCGTTGCCGGTCAGACGCTTGAGGAGGGAGGGCGACAGCTGCAGGCTCTGGTCAAGCTCCGCCATGGAGACGAAGCGCGTGCCGGTCAGGCGGGCGATGTCCTCCGAGGGGCCGTGGGCGGAGGCGTAGCGCTGCTGGGCCAGGGTTTCGGGCAGCGCCGCGGCGGCATAATCCCCCAGCATGGCCGCGAAGGTCTCCACCAGCGTGGACTTGCCGTTGCGCGTGCTCGGGCCGTGCAGGATGAAGAAGCAGTCGTGCCGGGTCTCCCCCGTCAGCGCGTAGCCAAAGGCCTTCTGCAGGTAGATGGCCTTGTTGGCGGTGGCCTCCAGAGCCTTGGTGTGCAGCACGGCGTCCGGCTCGTCCGGGTTGACGGGGTCGCGGGGGAGCTCCTCCGGGTGGAAGGCGCTGTCCGTCTCCATGATGCGGGTGACGAATACGTCCCAGTCGTCGCTGCGGATGGTCGGGTTGTAGGTCACGTCCGCCAGATGGGTGATGAAGTCCGCCGGGTCGTGGGGCCTGAATTCGCGGGTGACAAGGTGGAGCGTGCCGTTCAAACAGTTGAATAGCATCGGGTCGCGGTCGAAGTCGCCCATGCGCACGGGGTAGACCTCGGCGGCCTCCCGGAGGGCGGTCTCCCGGGCCCGGCGGGAGCGCCAGCGCGTCAGATGCCGCGCGAAGGCCGTCTGCGCGGCTTCGTCCTCGATCATCGGGAGGGTCAGCGACATCGCGTGGACGAGGCGCTTGCACAGGCTCATGGCCGCAAACCCGGCCGGATCGGCCTTCCACACGCGCCCATCGTAGACGTACCAGCAGCCGCGGTCGGCGGCGTAGCGCATCACATCGCGGTAAAAATCCGCCAGCAGATAGCCGTTGCCCGCGTCCGAAAGCGTGTAGCGGCGGCTCGCCCAGGGCGTCATGGCCATCAGCCGCTCCACATCCGCCCGGAGGGAGGCGGGGATGGGGGTAGAATTCTCCATATATGACCTCCGTTGTATCATGTTTTTGCGAACCTACGTTCGCAGTACCAGTATACCACAAAGGACAGGGAATGTCAAGAAGGTTGAACGGATTTGCGAGGATGACAGGACGGCGATCGCAAGAGGGGAGCCTGAGGGACTGCGCCAGCAGCCTGCAACAGGGCGGCCCCAAAGGCTCCCTCCCCGAGGGAGCTGGCTCCGTGTGAGCGGAGACTGAGGGAGTCCGTCTCCGCTGGTTATGGGTGTTCGCTGCACAGTTCCGCATTCTCCCTCAGTCGCCTTACGGCGACAGCTCCCTCCCGGAGGGAGCCTTAGATACTGCACCATCCTCCAACAAACGGATGCACCCGAAGGGGTGGAGGGGGCGACCGGAAAGCCCCCTCCTCGCTTCCGCAGAAGCGAAACCCTGCGTATGCAAGGGGATTTCGTGCCTGCGGGCGCAACCAAAAGGCTCCCTCCCCGAGGGAGCTGGCTCCGCGTGAGCGGAGACTGAGGGAGTGACCCTCCCCAAGGGCGATGGCAGCAGGCATATGCCGTGAGTTTTTTGAAAAAAGTGCTGTGTTCGCCTTGCCATCCGCCGCCAAGCCTGCTATAATGAAGATGGTAATCATTCTCCAGACTGCGGCGGCCTGTCCGCCGATGACAACAAAAGGAGGAGTTTTCCATGAAAAAGCTGCTTGCGCTGCTCCTGAGCGCGCTGATGCTGCTGGGCTGCGCCGCCATGGCGGAGGAAGCCCCTGCCGCGCTGACGAAGGACATCGTCATCCTGTTCACCTCCGACGCGCATGCGGGCGTCGATCAGGGCTGGGGCTATGCCGGTCTGGCGGCCGTGCGCGATGCCCTCGCCGCAAAGAACCATGTCGTGCTGGTCGACAACGGCGACGCCATCCAGGGCGAAACCCTGGGTACGCTGACCAACGGCAAGGCCATCATCGAGCTGATGAACGCCGCCGGCTATGACGTGGCCGTGCCCGGCAATCATGAGTTCGACTACGGCATGAGCAACTTCCTCACCCTGGCGGGCGAGGTGGCGGCCTTCCCCTATGTGTCGGCGAACTTCGTCCACAATGACGTGACCGTGTTCGAGCCCTATGTCATGAAGGAATTCGACGGCGTGAAGGTGGCCTTCGTCGGCGTGACCACGCCCAAGACCATCACGTCCTCCACGCCCACCTATTTCCAGGACGAGAACGGCAACTACGTCTACGGCTTCTGCCAGGACGAGACGGGCGAGAAGTTCTACGCCGCCATCCAGGGCGCGGTGGACGCTGCCCGGGCCGAGGGCGCGCAGTACGTCATCATCTGCGGCCATCTGGGCACCGAGGAAACCTGCGCCCCCTACACCTCCATCGACGTGATCTACAACGTGTCCGGCATCGACGCGCTGCTGGACGGCCATGCCCACGAGACCATGCCCTCCAACATCGTCAAGGGCAAGGACGGCAAGGACGTTGTGCGCGTGGCCTGCGGCACCAAGCTGGCCAACATCGGTGTGCTGCGCATCACGCCCGACGGCAAGGTTTCCTCCGAGCTGTACAGCTGGGAGAACTCCGACAACCCCGCCGAGCTGCTGGGCCTGACCGGCCCCGTGGTGGACGCGGTGGCTGAGAAGGTTGCGGCGCTGGACGAGATTCGCCAGACCGTCGTGGCCCGCACCGAGAACACGCTCTATATCAAGGATCCCGAGACCGATGTGCGCATCGTCCGCAACGCTGAGACCAACCTGGGCGACCTGTGCGCCGATGCCTACCGTGCCATGTCCGGCGCGCAGATTGCCTTCGTCAACGGCGGCGGCGTGCGTGCGCAGATTCCCGCGGGCGACATCACGCTGGATCAGATTTACTCCGTGCATCCCTTCGGCAACGTGATGTGCATGGTCGAGGTGACCGGCCAGCAGGTGCTGGACGCGCTGGAGTGGGGCGCCCGAAACGTCCCCGGCGAGAACGGCGGCTTCCTGCAGGTGTCCGGCCTGAGCTATGAGATTCACACCTACATTGCCTCCTCCTGCGTCGCTGACGCGGAAGGCATGTTCGCGGGCGTGGAGGGCGAGTACCGCGTGAAGAACGTCATGGTCGGCGGCGAACCGCTGGACGTGAACGCCACCTACACGCTGGCTTCCCACAACTACATGCTCAAGTCCGCCGGTGACGGCTACGCCATGTTCAAGGGCGCGAAGCTGCTGATCGACGAGACGCTGATTGACAATCAGGTGCTGATCACCTACATCACCACCGAGCTGGGCGGCGTTGTGGGCGAGGCGTACGCCAACCCCTACGGCGAGGGCCGCATTGTGGCGGTGCCCGAGGCTCCCGAAGCCGCGCCGTCTCCCGTAGCGGAATAATTCCGGTCTTTCCAGACCCTCTGTCAGCGATGGCAGGGGGTCTTTGCATATGCGGAATCAGGCCCCGCCGGCGCAGCAACCATGCGCCCGGGGCAACGACAGGGGCACACACAGAAGGCGCCCACAGGGAGGGAGCTGGCTCCGCATGAGCGGAGATTGAGGGAGTCCGTCCCCGCTGGTTAAGGGTGTTCGCTGCACAGTTCCGCATTCTCCCTCAGTCGCCTGACGGCGACAGCTCCCTCCCGGAGGGAGCCTTAGATACTGCACCATCCTCCAACAAAAGGATGCACCCGAAGGGGTGGAGGGGGCGACCGGAAAGCCCCCTCCTCGCTTCGGCAGAAGCGAAACGCAGTATATGGAGAGGAACTCAGCGCCAGTGCGCACAACCAGTGGGCGCAACCAAAAGGCTCCCTCCCCGAGGGAGCTGGCTCCGCGTGAGCGGAGACTGAGGGAGTGACCCTCCCCGAGGGCGATGGCAGCAGGCATATCCTGTTCCCCGAGGGCGTTCAACCCACACGCCCGCATTCTCCCTCAGTCGCCTGACGGCGACAGCTCCCTCCCGGAGGGAGCCATAGGTACTGTGCCAACCTCCAACAAAAGGATGCACCCGAAGGGGTGGAGGGGGCGACCGGAAAGCCCCCTCCGGCGCTTGCACACCGCATCATTTCATGATACAATACAACCAAAACCCATCAAGGAGGACATCGCGATGCTGATAACGCTCTCCAAGGGCCTGCTCGCCGCAGCCGGGCTGGTGAGCCTCGGCGTCATGGTGCGCGGCCTGATCGACATGCAGCGCATCAACACGGCGGACGGGGACGTGATCGAAACCCGCGGCATCGTACGGCGGCTGAACGGTCGCAAGGGTCACCGAACGAAGGCGGTGCTCACCCTGAACGTGGACGACACCGCGCAGACGGTGGAATGCCTGCTGCCGGGCAAGCGCAGGCATCGCGTGACGGACGTCGTGCCGGTGTACTGGCGCCGGGGCGAGCCGAATGCCGTGGCGGTCAGCACCATCCGCGGCGGACAGGGGCGGTTCCTGCTGGGGTTCCTTGTGCTGGCAGCCGCAGCCGTCGCGGCTGTGATGCTGTACCGGTGAGGACGGAAAGCCGCGCCTGGCTGCGGGCCATCCGCCAAACAGAAGTGCCTCCGCAGGCGTCGTTCCTGCGGAGGCTTCTCCGGTTGCGCGAGTGCAATCCCGGTCGGGAAAGGTTATACTTTGATGATGATTCGCCCGCAGCTCTCGCAGCATAGAAGGGCCTCCGCAGGCTTCGTTCCTGAGGAGGCTTCTCCGGTTGCGCGAGTGCAATCCCGGTCGGGAAAGGTTATGCTTTGATGATGATTCGCCCGCAGCTCACGCAGCATAGAAGGGCCTCCGCAGGCGTCGTTCCTGCGGAGGCTTCTCCGGTTGCGCGAGTGGCAATCCCGGTCGGGAAAGGTTATACTTTGATGATGATTCGCCCGCAGCTTTCGCAGGCCACCAGCTCCTCCGAGGCGTTGCGTACCTTGTGCAGCACGGCGGAGGGCAGCGTGGTGTTGCAGCCGGAGCACTGGTCGACCATCAGGCGCGCCAGCGGCGGCGTGATGTGCTTCTTGACCCGGTTGTACTGCTCGATCAGCTCCGGCGCGATGGCGGCGGCCTTCTGCTCGGCGGCGGCCCGCTGGGCCTCGAGGGCGGCCTTGCGCTGGGGCATCTCCTTGTCGTACTGCTCCTTGAGCTTCTCGAATTCGGCGCGCAGGCGGACGGCCTCGGCGCGGATGTCGGTGCCGCGCTTGTCGTGCTCGCGGGCCTCGGCAGCCAGGCGCTTGAGCTCCTGCTCGTAGCCGAGGATGGTTTCGCGGCACTTGGTGACCTCGCCGATCAGCGCATGGATGGCCTCCACGTCCGCCGGGGGATTCTCATCGAAGCGGGCCTTGAGGGCCTTGAGCTGCTCCGCGCTGCGCTTGAGGGCGTCGCGAACCGCGTCCTTGCGGTCAGAGAGCACAGCCACCTGCTCCTCGATCTGCTTATGCTGCTTCTGCCGGTCCATGTACTGGGCGCGGTCGTTCTCCATTTTCTGGCGGAGCGGACTGCGGCGGATGTCGTTGGCCATCCTGTCGGCCTTCATATCCTCCACCTGATACTCCCACAACATCGCAAGCTGATCCATGTTTACCTCCTGATGATCAAGTGCGTGTTAGCGCACGGTCGTTTGATAGGGGTGCGCGGCGGATTTGGTGACGCGCACCTTACATTGTACAGCATCGGGCCAGATTTGTAAAGCGTCCGCGAGGGCGAAAATGCCGGGGGCCTCGGTGGCGTGATGGCCCGCCTCGAACACGGCGACCCCGCGCGCGGCGGCGGCGAGCGCCAGATGGTGCTTCATCTCGCCGGTGAGGAAGGCGTCCGCGCCCATTTTGGCGGCGGCAGGCCACTCATCCCCGCCGGAGCCGGAGCACAGCCCAAGGCGCGTGACACGGGCGGACGCATCGCCCATCAGCCGCACCGCATCGCCCAGACAGCGCCCGGCGTGGGCGGCGAATTCCGCGGCGGTCATCGGGCAGGGGAGCGTCCCGACCCGCAGGAAGCCCTCGCCGGTCACGTCCGTCAGGGACAGGGCGGCGGCCAGCGCGTCGTTCATGCCGCCGGGCGCGGCGTCCAGATTCGTGTGGGCGGCAATCAGGCTGATGCCGTTGCGGATCAGGCGGCAGAGCAGACGGGCTTCGTAATCCGTCTCGACCAGCCGCTTGACGGGGCTGAACATCAGCGGATGGTGGGTGAAAAGCAGGTTCGCGCCAAGGGCGGCGGCCTCGTCAATCACCGGCTCCGTCACGTCCAGCGCGACGTGGATGCCCGTCACGGGCGCGTCCGGGCGACCGAGCAGGAGCCCGGAATTGTCGAAGGGCAGCTGCGTCTCAAAGGGCGCACGGGCATTGATGAAATCATAAACATTCTGCACGGTCAGCATGGAAGCTCCTCCTGTTTCAGGCGATAGAATTCAACCTCGTCCCGGGCTTCGCGGAGGGCAGATTCGTCCGGAAATGCGGCGGATTGCAATCCGCGCAGGCGCTCCAGCGCCACCCGCATCCGCCAGGCGGCGTAGTCCTGCAGGGCCGGATGGCCGCATCGCCAGAGCAGACCGCCGTACATGAGCGATTGCGGATCGGGCGTCTCCGGCCCGGGCGAGGGCTCGGCCCGCCAGAATACGTAGTACCGCCCGGCGGCGCGGCACAGCTCCTCCCGGACGATGCGGTAGCCGATGTCCGCAAGCGATTGCCGGACAAGGGGCTGCTCCGTGTGGGCGGAGAGCACCAGCACCGCGCCGCGCAGATAATGCGCTCCCCGGCGGAGGATGTCCGAAAGGGTTTTGCCGCCCATGCCCATCACGGACACGCAGCCGCAGGTGCGGCCGGTCAGCGCCGACAGGCCGTCGGCAAGGATGAGGTCGGCGCGGGCGATCAGGCCGCTGCGGGTCAGGGTGGCCCGGGCGTTGGCGAGGGCACCGGGGCTGACGTCGGCGGCGATCATGCGGGTGCAGATGCCGGTGCGGAGCAGGTGGCAGGGGAGATGGGCGTGGTCGGTGCCGATGTCGGCGCCCAGGGGGCAGGGGGCATACAGGGCGGCGGCGAGGGAGAGGCGTTCGTCGAGCATGGGAACCTCCGCAAGGACAGGAAAACGACCTATTCCGGCGGAACAGGTCGGCACACAAGAAAAGAAACAGTGGGCGCAGCCAGAAAAGGAGCAGCCGAGCCGCGGCAGCCCAAAAAGGGTCAAGGGGCGATGCCCCTTGCAGGGTCCAGGGGCGGCGCCCCTGGCCGCCGGAGGCCCCGCGCCGCAGCGCGACAAAGCCCCACGCGTCTTTCGTGAATCCAAAGGATTCGCGAAACAGCTCACTCAGCCGCAAGGAAGGGCAGAACCTCCGCACAGCAGGGCAACAGAGTTCCCAAAACTGCGAGGGCATTGCGTATCAAGCGAGGAATCGCCATAGGCACAGCTTCCGGAGGTGCTTGATGGTCGGATGATGTCTTGGTTGGGGCCTTGGGCGCAGAGCCCTTTTGCTGAGGGGGTTTCGCTTCTGCGGAAGCGAGGAGGGGGCTTTCCGGTCGCCCCCTCCACCCC
>JBJEUF010000136.1:0-33689 GCA_051883695.1 Aristaeellaceae bacterium | reverse complement strand
AAAAATCGCGCCGTGGCAGATGTGGCAACGGGGAAAATTGCAAAGGCCCGTCGCGCCCCGTTGACCTGCCCACCGAAAACGTGTAGAATAGAGGGGAGAAAGGCGGCGGTATACAGCATGGATCTGTTTGATCTGATCGGGCCGGTGATGATCGGCCCCAGCAGCTCGCATACGGCAGGCGCGGCGCGCATCGGGCTGACGGCACGGCTGCTGCTGGGCGAGAGAATCGTCCGGGCGGAAATCGGGCTGCACGGTTCCTTTGCAAAGACCTATCACGGGCACGGCACCGACCGCGCGCTGGTGGGCGGATTGCTCGGCATGGCGGTGGACGACGGGCGATTGCGTGATTCGCTGGAGATTGCAAGAAGCTGCGGGCTGAGCGTCAGCTTCCAGAACGTCAGCATCCGCGGGGCCCATCCCAATACCGTGCGGCTGCGGATCACCGGGCAGAGCGGCAGGATGCTGACCATGGAGGCCGCGTCCGTTGGCGGGGGCAACATCGAGGTGCGCATGATCGACGGGCTCCACGTCAACTTCACCGGCAAGGAGAATACCCTCATCATCCGCCATATGGATATGCCGGGCGCCATCGCGCGTGTGACGGGCGTTCTGGCCCAGCGGGGCGTGAACATCGCGACGATGCAGGATTACCGCCGTCAGGCAGGGGCGGACGCGATGATGGTGATGGAGCTGGACGGCGCGCCCGAGGAGGAATGCATCCAAAGCATCCGCGAGCTGCCCGATGTGCAGGGCGTAACCTTCCTGCGGCGCAGGAGCGAGGTATGAGGCTGCTGCGGACGCTGGAGGACCTGCTCTGGCCGAGGGCGTTTCAGTGCCTGTGCTGCGAAACCGTCTCGGAGGGCGATTGGCTGTGCCCGGAGTGCGCAAGGCAGCTGGAGAAGCAGCGTCTGCCCGATGCAGGCGGGAGCATCCGCAGCGTATGGTCATACGCCGGTGTGGCAGGCACGCTTGTGCGGGGATTGAAGGATCGCTGTATCGCCGATTGTGCAAGGGTGCTGGCGGAGGGCATGGCGGAGGTCATCCGGGAGATGGAGCTGCCGCCGGAAACCGTGCTGACCTGGGTCACCATGCCGCCCCAAAGAGCAAACGTGCGCGGCATGGACCATGGGATGCTCCTTTGCCGGGAGGTGGCGGCGCGCACGGGATTGCCGATGCGCCGGATGCTCGACCGTCTGGACGGCCGGACGCAGCGCGGGATGAACCGCGAGCAGCGCCTGCGGAACCTGCATGGCAAGTTCTCCTGCGGGGAACGGATGAGCGGGCCGGTGCTGCTGATTGACGATGTGCTCACAACCGGTGCGACGGCCTCCGTCTGTGCGCAGACGCTGATGGCCGGCGGCGCGGAAGCGGTGTATGTGGTGACGGCCACAAGGACGGAAATCAACGTGACGAGAGGCTGAAGGATATGGACTATTCTCTGCGAGAGTGGGTCGGGCTGGCCGGACAGTACGGCGGTCTGGCGAATGCTGCGGCCGAGGTGCAATCCCGCGAGAGCGGCGCGACGGTGCAGGAGGTGCGCGGAGTGATGCGCAGCCATCTGCGCTGTATGCAGGCTTCCGTGCGCGACGGGCTGGATGAGAAGCTGCGCTCCGTCTCCGGGCTGACGGGCGGTCAGGCGGCCCTGCTGCTGAAACGGCTGGAGAGCGGCAGCATCCTGTGCGGATCGCTCCTGGGCAAGGCGGAAACCTATGCGCTGGCGACGGCGGAGTGCAATGCCTGCATGGGCAAGATCGTCGCCGCGCCCACCGCCGGCGCCTGCGGCATCCTGCCCGGCGCGATGCTGGCGATGCTGGAGGAACGCGGGAAAACGGAGGAGCAGGTCGTTGACGCGATGCTGGCGGCGGCGGCGGTCGGACAGGCCATCGCGACCCAGTCGAGCATCTCCGGCGCGGAGGGCGGCTGTCAGGCGGAGTGCGGCACCGGCGCGGCGATGGCGGCTGCGGCGCTCGCTTGTCTGGAGGGCGGAACGGCGCAGCAGTGCGCGGACGCAGCGGCCTTCGCGCTGATGAATCTGCTGGGGCTGGTCTGCGATCCGGTGGGCGGTCTGGTGGAGGTGCCCTGCGTGTATCGCAATGTGGGCGCGTCCGGCGTGGCGTTCACGGCGGCGGATATGGTGCTCAGCGGCATTCGCTGCCCCATTGACCCGGATGAGGTGATCGTGGCGATGAAGGAGGTTGGCGACGCGCTGCCCGCCAGCCTCCGCGAAACGGGAGAGGGCGGATGCGCGGCCTGTGAGAGCATCCGTGTCAGGCTGCAGATGATGCAGGGAAGGATGTAGGACATGAATCAGAAGAAGTTCAAGGTTGCCTTTATCGGCGCGGGCTCCATCGGCTTCACGCGCGGATTGCTGGCGGATCTGCTGGCGGTGCCGGAATTCCGGGAGATCGAGGTTGCCTTCATGGACATCAACCCGAGGAACCTGGACATGGTGTATCAGCTCTGCCAGCGGGACATCGAGGCCAACGGGCTGGATATCCGGATTCAGGCGACGCTGGATCGCCGCGAGGCCCTGAAGGATGCGAAGTATGTCATCGACTGCGCGCGCATCGGATTGCTGGACGCCTTCGAGCTGGACGTGAACATCCCGCTCAAGTACGGCGTGGATCAGTGCGTGGGCGATACGCTGTGCGCCGGCGGCGTGATGTATGCCCAGCGCGATATCGCCATGCTGGAGGGTATGTGCCGCGACATCCGCGAGGTGGCGGCTCCCGGCTGCATGCTGCTGAACTACACCAATCCCAACGCCATGGTGACCTGGTACTGCAACAAGTACGGCAAGGTGCCGACGGTCGGGCTGTGCCACGGCGTGCAGGGGGGTCACGGGCTGATCGCCCGGGCGCTGGGGTATAGGCAGGAGGAAATCGACATCGTCTGCGCGGGCATCAACCACATGACGTGGTACCTGTCCGTCAAGCATGACGGCGAGGAGCTGAATGGCAGGCTGCTGGAGGCGCTGGAAGCGGATCCGGAAATCGCCCGGACCGAGAAGGTGCGCATCGACATGATGAAGCGCTTCGGCTACTTCTCCACCGAGTCCAACGGTCACCTGTCCGAGTATGTGCCGTGGTACCGCAAGCGCCCGGACGAAATCAAGCGGTGGATTGACCTGGGCGTGTGGATCAACGGCGAAACCGGCGGCTACCTGCGCGTTTGCACCGAGGGCCGCAGCTGGTTCGAGACGGACTTCCCGAACTGGCTCAAGGAGCCGCCCAGAACCTACGCGCAGGAAAACCGCTCGCAGGAGCACGGCAGCTGGATCATCGAGTCCATCGAAACCGGTCGCGTCTACCGCGGACACTTCAACGTGGTCAACAACGGCTGCATCACCAATCTGCCGGCGGACTGCGTTGTCGAGGTGCCGGGCTTCGTGGATACCTTCGGCATCAACATTCCCGTGCTGGGCGATTTGCCGCTGGGCTGCGCGGCCTGCTGCCAGTCGAACATCACGGTGCAGCGTCTGGCGGTGGAGGCCGCAGCCCACGGGGACATCCGGCTGCTGCGGCAGGCGATGATGATGGATCCGCTGGTCGGCGCGGTGTGCAACACCGAGGAGATCTGGCAGATGGTGGACGAAATGCTGATCGCGGAAGCCCAGTGGCTCCCCCAGTACGCAGAGGAAATCGAACGGGCCAAGGCACGCTGGGCTAAGGCCGAGCGGGAAGGCACGCTGATTCCGCCCATCATCACCGAGGGCGCGGCGCGGCTGCACACCAAGACCGTGGAGGAGATGGCCGCCGACAGGGAGGCCGCCCGCAGGAACGCCGCCGAAGCCGACAAGGCCAAGGAGCGTCCGTCGGAAAAGAAGCTCATGACCACCGGGCGTTGAGCAGGGGAGGCGGACGGCGTGCCTCCCGAAGCTCCTTGCCATGGAGAAGCGAAGGCAGCATCAGCTCCCGGCAGGGCGTTGATTCGCGCGTTGGTTGATTGGCACGAGCATCGCTCGCTTGAAATCCGCGAAAGACCATGTTACCATGGAGGCAAAGGAGGCGATCCCATGAAGCTGGGGAGCAATATCCGTACGCTGCGTCAGCACAAGGGGCTGACCCAGGAGCAGGTGGCGGTGCAGCTGGGCGTATCCTGCCAGGCGGTGTCCAAGTGGGAAACGAAGGTCAATACGCCGGATATTGCGCTGCTGCCAGCCATTGCGAAGCTGTTTGGCGTGACGATTGACGCACTGTTCTCCCCGGAAACACCCATCTGCCAAGAGTTTCCGTGGCCGATGGAAGAGGACGATGTCATCCGCATCGTCCAGATGCAGGGCAAACGGGTGCTTGCCGTCACGCCGCGTTCCTCCGCGGAGTCGAGACCCATTGAAATCGCGTTTCCCCGAAACTGCAACGATCATGCCCAGTATTTCAGGGTGGAGGTGTATGGTCATATCGTGGCGGATGGCTCCATCAACGGCGATGTGGTCTGCCACCAATCCATTGCGTGCGGACAGATCAACGGCGATGTTCATGTCAGCGGGGATTTGAAGGTATATGAACTCAATGCCGCAGGGAGCATTGTATGCACCAGCATACAGGATTGCTACAACCTGCAGGCGAATCGAATCGAGTGCAGCGGTGAGGTGAAATCAGCGAATCTGGCCTGCGGACAGATCGTTCACCGGGAATAACAGGTGAAATGCGGCTTCACACGCCTGCCTTATGAGATATGGGGGAACAGAAAATGAATCGAGAGCTCCTTGCGCTGCGGATGCAACGGCAGCATCTGCTCCATCCCGTCAGCGAGGACGGCTACGACGCGCTCTACCGCGATCTGCAGCCGGGGCTGAACCTGTACTGGCACGGCTTCGGGCAGCCGCCGGAACTGACCTTCCGCGCCGGTTTCGATGACATCTCCTACAACCGGGAGCGGCTGGCACGGCGGACCCTCGTCAAGGGACGCTTCGGCGGCGGCAATCTGGGCTGGATTGTCCCGGAGGATCTGCCGCTTTTCGCCGCGCTGTACCGCAAGCCGATCGCGCTCATGGACGACGTGCAGGCAACCGTCATGACGCTGATTGAGCGCCTGGGCCCGCTGAACATCCAGCAGATCAAGGAGGAAACGGGCTATCTCGTCAAGACCGTCACGCCAGCGCTGCACCGGCTGCAGGAAGCGTTCCTGCTCTATGAGGATCAGTTTGACGGCGAGTGGGATCGGGCGTGGTACCGCTTTGAGGAAATGTTCCCGGAGATCGACCTGAACGGCATCTCCCGGGAGGATGCCCTCGACACGCTCCTGCAGCGCTTTGCGTACCGCATGGCGTGGTTTGACACGAAGATGGCGCGATCCTACTACAAGCTGCCGGAAAAGGAGCTGAAGCAGGCCTGCGCAAGGCTGACGGAGAGGGGCGTGTTCGCCGCCATGGACGGCGGATTCCTGCTTGCTGCGGATGCTGCTGCCATGGCGCAGCTGCCGGACGGGCCGCTGCCGCCGGTTCTGGCCCTTCACCGGAACGATCCGCTTGTCCGCGCCTTCGAGCACGAGCTGAAGGCACGTTTCAAGCCCCTGTGCGACGCACTGCCCTACGATCACGATCCGCAGTATTATGTGCTGGTGGAGGGCGCTTTCCGTGCCGTATCCGTCGGGCACTTCCGGTACGGGCCCTATGAGATACACGATATCGTGGGGGATTCACCGGCATTGTGGGCGCGCAGGGACGAGATCCTTGCCGCGGTGCAGAAGGAGAACCCCGGTGCGACCATCCAGCGCTTCATGGGAGAAGCTGTATAATCCTAATTCTCAATAAAAATGTTGCATTCGCGTAGCGCTTTATCCGCTATCATAGAAAGGCTCCCGGGAATTGATTCCGGGAGTTTTTTGTTGCAGCTGATGCAGCTGATGCAGCTGATGCAGCAATATATATTCCTTTTACATTTTCAAAAAGTAAACCAATATGGAAATAGCTGCATCAGCTGCATCATCAGTGTGCCCTGCCGCATTCATCCCGAGCGCCAACATTGCCACCGCCACACCAGCGCCGGCGGAGACCGGTCCCCCCAGCCGGTCAGGACTCCGGCTCCTCCCGGTCGGACGCGGCGTCGGTAAAGCTCGCGGCCCATTGCGAGGGCGTTTGTCCGGTTGTCTGGTGGAAAACCTTGCTGAAATAGGAGGAATCCTCGTACCCGACGCAGGCGGCCACATCCCGCAGCCGCATGGTGGGATGCTCACGGATGAGCTTCATCGCGCCCTCCATGCGGCACTGGGTCAGACAGGCGTTGAAGGAGGTGTTGCCGAATTTGCGGAAAAGCCGGTTCAGATAGGTCTGGGAGATGCCGATTTCGCTGCAGACATGGGTGACGCTGATGGGCTCGCCGTATTTCTCCTGAATAAAGCTCAGGGCGCACTGGTACAGCTCCTCTGGGGACATGCGCTTGTCGGTGGCGAGGGCTTCATCAAAGAGCAGGGTATATACGCCCACCATCAGATCGCCGTAATGCGCGGCGCATCCCATCAGCTCGCGAATCTCCAGATTCACGCCGTCCTGATTGCGCGCCAGAGCCTGATTGTAGGGCAGCACGGTGTGCAGCAGCTGCTGAACCATCCGATAGGCATGAACCTGCGGTACCTGACGCTTTTCCCAATCGGCAGCCAGAGTGAAAAGAAGATCCTTGACGAGGCGCTTGTTGCCGCTTTCGCAGAAGTATTCCAGCTTCTTGATGGTCGCGGAGGAAAGGTGGGGCGGTTCCTCCTCCCTGGGGGCGGGGGTCAGGAACATGTACTGATGGCGGCCAATGACGACGGAGCTGCGGTGGAGCTTCTCCGCCCTGTGGACAAAGTCGGGAAACTGGGAGAAGGGCAGGGGATTCTTGCCGAAGATCAGATTCCAGGTGAAGGCGCTGCGGGCCTGGGCGATGTATCCCTTCGCCGCGTTCTGAAAATCGGCGGCGGCGATGTCGGCCCGGGCATAGAGGATTTGCTCCTCCGCATTGCGCCCCTGCAGGACGTGGAAGGAGAGCCCCTGCTCCATGAGCGGTGTGGCGGCGGAAAGCGGCTCCTCGTTGAAGTGCATCAGATTTCCCCAGCGCAGGTAGGCGAAGTGGTATTTGCCCTCGCCGTAGAACTGGCGCAGCAGCTCCGCGTCGTATGGCGAACCGGTGAGCAGCGCGGCGAGAAGCGCGGGCTCCTGCGCGGCGCGGGCCTTATCCAGCTTGGCCTTGATCTTGTCAAGGGTGGCGGTCATGTGCGGAATGGTGACGGGCTTGAGGATGTAATCGTCCACCGCGGCCTGGATGGCTCCCTGGGCATACTCGAAGTCGGCGTAGCCGGACACGATGACGATGCACAGCGATGGGCAAAGGTGCCGGGCCTCCATGGACAGGTTGATGCCGTCCATGCCGGGCATGGAAATATCCGTCATCAGCAGGTCGACCCGATGGGCCTGGAGAAAGGCCAGGGCGTCCTGGGCGTTGGTGCAGGATGCGGCAATCTCGAAATCCGGCGCGTATTTGGTTACGATGGCCTGCAGAAAGCGCAGGGCAGGGGCTTCGTCATCCACCAGAAGAACCTTGTACATGGTGTGTGCTCCTTCCAATATCATCTGTTATATGCTTTCGCAGGGCAGCGTCATTTCCACCACCGCGCCGCCGTCGTTGTACAGCGACATGCGCAGCTTACCCTTGCTGTAAAAATGCAGGCGCATGTAGGTGTTGAGCAGGCCGATATGGCCGTCTGCGGGATCGGAGTAGGGCGTGTTGGCGCTGTCCACCTCCTTGAAGGCGGCGAGCAGCCGGGCGAGGATGGCTTCATCAAACCCGTTGCCGTTGTCGCGCACCGCGAGGCGGAGCTGATCGTCTTCCACGCTGCCGGTCAGGTGGATGATCCGCTTGCCGCTCTGCCCCTTGAAGCCGTGGGACAGCGCGTTTTCCACCAGCGGCTGCAGCGTCAGCTTGGGCACGAGCAGCGCGTCGGCGTTTTCGGGCATGGCGATGTGGAATTCCAGCTGATCCTCGTAGCGGGCCTTGGCAAGCATCAGGTAGTGCTGCGCGTTCTGCACCTCGGCGGACAGGGTGGCCGTCTTGGAGCGGGTATCGGCGGCGTAGCGCAGCATCTGCGCGAACTGGTCGCAGATTTCCATGATCTCCTCGTTTCCGCACTCCATCCCCTTGGCGCTGATGATGTTCAGGGTGTTGTACACGAAATGGGGGTTGATCTGGGTCTGCAGCGCGTTCAGCTGGGCCTGCATGGTGCTGTTGCGCAGGGAGATTTCCCGCTGGGCGCTGTTGCGCAGCCGGGTGAGCAGGTCGTTCATCGTCTGCTCAAGGTTGAAGATTTCCCTGTCGCGGGGACTGGTGACGGTGGTCAGCGCCAGGTCGGCGCTGGCATCCACCATCCGCCGGGAGGAGATGTGCCGGATCTTCTTGGTCAGGCTGCGGATGGAGCGGGTCAGCCGTCGGGACATCATGCTGATGATCAGGATGCCGGCGAGCAGAAGGAAGGTGCTGAAGCCCAGATGCTCCACCAGCAGCCGATGGGAGCGCGCGTAGTAGACCTGCACATCCTGCGCGACATAGAGGCTCAGGCCCAGCGCGTTGCTGTGCAGGCACACCGCGAAGCGCGAGGATCCGTCCGCCAGAACGCACAGGGTGATGCGGTCGTCGTTGGCGCCCTCGTACACCACGGTGTCCGCCTCGGAACAGTACAGCACATCGCCGTCGTCAAACAGGGCCTGCGCGTTGACGCCTGTGATGTTGTTGACGGTGAAGATGCGTTCCAGATCATCCATGGAGGAATCCACTTCAATGTAGCCAATGGTTTTGCCGTGCCACTGGACGGCCTCGATGGTGGAGAAGATCGTGGGCGGCGTGGGCAGCGAGGACCAGGGGTCCGGATGCGGCCCGATGGTATGCTGGGCGGAGGGCGTTGACCGAACCTCATCCAGATAGTCCATGGAGGCGATCAGCTGCTTTGCCTCCTCCGACATGCTGACAAGGGTGCTGTTGCGCTCCACACGGGAGGACAGGTAGAACCCGTTGGGGGCGAACACGGTGATGCGGTAGAAGTTCTCCGTCAGCGGCGCTTCATAATAAAGGGCCTGATACATCAGGTTCCGCATGGCGTAGTGATCCTGCTCGTTCCAGTCCTTTCCGTCCATGGCGGCCTTGCGCAGGGCGTTCATGAAATTGATGTTGGATGTCAGCTCCTCAATGGCGTAGCTGGCGAGCTTTTCGTAGGATTCCAGCTCGGTCAGCATCTTGTTGCCAAGGGCGGACAGCGTGCTGAAGGCATTCTCGTCAATCAGCTCCATGTTGTACTGGAACGAATGGATGGCATTGGCCATGGTGATGAGTGCGACCAGCAGGGAAAACAACAGGGTCAGCTTGTGCTCCATTTTCATAGAAGCAATCCTCCCAATATGCAGGCTGTTGCCCATATACAGCGTTGCTGTCATTATAGCACAGAAATCGTCCGAGCGGGCATAAGTGCCGGATTTTTATATTCATAGTGCCGGAAATTCATAGCGTCAGGACTGGAAAAAACGGCATAGGACACGAAATTCCCATCATTTGTGTTGAAAATTCCATTGCACTCTGCCAATGCGTTACTATAATAGAATGTAGTACGGTCACAGGCAATGACGCATCTGTGACGCAAGTGTGTTTCCATCAACAAGGAGGAATGGCAAATGAAAGCAATCCTGAAGCATCTGAGTCTTGTGACGGCCCTTCTCATGGTATTGACGATGGGCACATCAGCCCTGGCGTATACGGGGAAGAACCTGGAAGCGCCCCGGGCCGGCGAGGTCGTCATTGACGGCGACCTGAGCGAGTGGGATCAGACCCGGTGCATCCGGATCGATTCCGAGGGGCAGATCATCGACCAGATCGAGCACTGGGACGGCGCGGCGGACTGCTCCATGGAGCTGTACGCCATGTGGGATGAGGAAAACCTCTACATCGCCATGAAGATCTTTGACGACACGCCTCTGGTCTACCGGGAAGGCTTCCCGCTGGACGAGCTGGACGCCATCATCCTCTTCCTGAGCACCGATCCCGCCGCGGATCCTGAGCGTACCGAATACACGGCGACCGACTGGCGGATCGTGCAGTCCGCGGACAAGTACAAGAACGATTTCGATTTCTTCAGCTACATCGACCGCGACATGATCGCTGACCCCATGGGCTGGGAAACCCAGGGTGAATACGGCGACGAGCTGGTGTTTGAGGATTTCGAGGGCGCCATCGCCACCATGGACGGCGGCATCATCTGGGAGAGCCGCATTCCGCTGGCGGAGCTGAGCAATGACCGGATCGCTCCGCTGATGCCCGCTGTGGGCGCCGTCATCGGCTTCGACTGCTCCATCCTGGATGTTGACCTGCCCTGCCCCGGCATCCACAGCCTGCGGATGCAGTGCTCCGCCGAGCTGGAAGGCCGCGACCGCAGCCCCGAGGCATACCCCGTGGACACCAATCCGTCTCTGTGGGGCACGCTGACCTTTGTTGAATAATCGCTTGGCAGCAACGAAGGAATGAACGAGAGAGAAGGAGGCTCCCACGAAGATGATGAAGAGAATCTGGGCGCTTGTGCTGACTGCGACGCTGCTGCTCTGCGCATTGCCCGCGGCCCAGGCGGCGAAAAAGGAAAAGGTCGATGCCGATGCGATCGACTTCGGCCAGATCATTGAGGATACCTCGACCAAGGGCACGGCCAACGTCTACCACTGGTGGACAGCCGGCGGCGAAAAGGACGCCATCGAGAGCGTCGTGGACGGCTTCAAGAACGTTTACCCCAAGGTGAAGGCCAAGTCCAACGCCATTCCCGGCGGCGCGGGCGGCGCGATGGTCATGAAGGTCAAGGTGCTGCAGCAGGCCGGCAGAAGCCCCGAGACCTTCCAGGCGCATCCCGGTCAGGAAATTGAGCCTTACCTCAATTCCAGGATGCTGCTCAAGCTGGATCAGCTCTGGGCGTACGGCAAGCTCTCCGAGCGTGCCCTGCCCGGCATCGAGGCGCTGTGCACCGCCTCCGACGGCAACAAGTACATCGTTCCCATCGGCATCCACAAGACGAACGTGATCTTCTACAACATCCATGTGTTTGAGAAGTACGGCGTGGCGATTCCCGATCATCAGAACATCACCTGGGACGAGTTCTGGGCGATCTGCGAGGAGCTTGCCGCGAAGATGCCCGACGGCGAGTATCCGCTGGATCTGGGCGACCGCAAGGGCTGGCCGGCCTGTCAGGTGTTTGAGAACATCATGATGGGTACCGATCCGCAGATCTATGAGGACTTCATCAACGGCACCTACAATCTGGAGGATGTGACCGCCGTCCTGTCCACCTACGCCCGGATGATGGAATATGTCGCGCCCGATCACTCCAGCCGCGACTGGTATGAGGCCAGCGGCCAGGTGGTGGCAGGCACCTACGCCATGCAGATCATGGGCGCGTGGATGCAGCCCCTGATGACCAGCATGGGGCAGGTGTACGGCGAGGATTACGGCGTGTTCACCTTCCCCGGTACGGATGGCTGGTTCGGCATGTGCATCGACGGCTTTGTGGTCAGCAATGACTCCGCCGATGTGGAGGCCGGCATCAAGTGGGCGTACAACGTCTCCACGCTGGAGGTGCAGACGGCCTTCTCCGCGCTGAAGGAGAGCATCTCTCCCTACAGCGACACCCCCGATACGACCTACTGCCCCCTGACCCTCGCATTCAAGAACGAGCTGATGGCTGAGAGCACGAAGGTGTATCCGAGCTTTACCCATGGCACCGCGTTGCCCTGGAGCGCCTCCACGAGCCTGCAGACGCAGATTCAGGAGTTTGCCACCTCCGCGCAGCACGACGCCGAGTTCTTTGCCAAGAAGATTGTGGACATCATGAAGGAATCCAGCGTGAAGGGAGATTGGAACCTTGTTGATTAAGAAGATACTCAGGCGCGGCACATCCCTGGTATGTGCGGCAGCGCTGGCGGTGGGCATTACGGGCGCCGCCGCCCTTGCGGAGGATGGCGGACTGCAGCAGCCCGAGCTGCAGCCGCGCGTGAAGCAGATCATCGAAGCGGACGGATACCGCTTCATCGACCTGAACAGCAACGGCACCCTGGATCCCTACGAGGACTGGCGCCTGGACGCCCAGACCCGCGCTGCGGATCTGGTCAGCCAGATGACCGTGCGCGAGAAGATTGCGCAGATGCAGCATCCGACCTTCCTGCCCCGCGCGGACGGCAAGATTCCTTCCTATCTGAAGAAGTGGTGCGAGACCGAGAGCATCGGTATGCTGCTGATCCGTGAGCTGGCCAGCGTGGAGCAGGCCGCGACCTCGATGAACACCATTCAGGAGTATGCCGAAGCGTCCCGTCTGGGCGTGCCGGTGCTGGTGTCCATGGACTCCGTGCATGGCCTGTCCTATGTGTCCGGCGCGACGGTGACGCCGCACAATCTGGCGCTGGCCGCAACCCGTGACGAGGATCTGGTCATCCGCCTGGGCGAGATTGCCCGTCTGGAGCATCTGGCCATCGGCGTTCGCATGACCCTGTCTCCTGAGGCGGACATCGCCTCCGAACCCCGCTGGGGCCGCGTGATGGAGACCTTCGGCGAGGATCCCGAGCTGGTCACCGCCATGACCCGGGCGCAGGTCGTCGCCTTCCAGAACGGTACGGAGGGCATCAACACCGGCTCCATCGTGGCCTGCCTGAAGCATTTCCCCGGCGCCGGCCCCCAGATGGACGGCAAGGATACCTCTCCCATCGTGTCCGACGAGGAAACACTGCAGATTCATCTGAAGCCCTACTACGCTGCGCTGGAGGTCAATGTCGGCTCCATCATGCCGTATTACTCCGTGCCGCTGGCGCTTGATATGGAAAACTCTGCCATTGGCTCCAAGGCCACGCTGCAGGACCTGCTGCGCGATGTGATGGGCTTTGAGGGCATCATCCAGACCGACTGGGGCATGATCTGGGCGATTCAGGAGGCCCTGGGCACCATGACCGGCGAGGAGGTCTCCGATGAGGAAGCCATCCTGATCGGCGTGACGCAGAGCCGCGTGGACGGCATCGGCGGCGAATCCATCCGCCTGATCGACCAGATGGAGGAGCTGACCGGCGAGGGCAAGATCGACGAAGCGATCCTGGACGCAGCCGCGATGCGCATCGTGAAGGCCAAGTTTGAGCTGGGCGTATTCGAGAACCCCTACTGCGACGTGGCGTACGCGATCTCCTTCGTGGGCAACGAGGAGAGCACCGCCGTGAACCTTGAAGCGGCCCGGAAGGCCATGACGCTGCTGAAGAACGACGGCACGCTGCCGCTGGCGCAGGACGCGGGTCTGACCATCCTTGTGTGCGGTCCCCGCGCGGGCGACATGGCGAGCCTTGTGGGCGGCTGGTCCTCCGAGCAGAACGGCCTGACCATCGCTGCGGCGGTGGAAGCCTATGCGGGCGAGAACGCCAATGTGACCTACATCGCCGATGACGTCACCGCCATTGCGGAAGCTGCCAGGGATGCCGATGTGGTCATCGTCTCCGTCGGCGAGCCCAGCTATCAGCACGATCCGCCGTGGGGCTATGACACGCTGGAGATCACCGCGACCCAGCAGGAGATTCTGGAAGCCGTCAAGGCGAATACCTCCGGCAAGATCATCACCGTCGTGACCGGCGGCCGTCCCTACATCCTGACCTGGTGCGACGAGAACACCAACGCCATCCTGGAAGCCTACTATCCCGGTCAGCAGGGCGGCATCGCCATCGCGGAGACGCTGTTCGGCCTGAATAACCCCACCGGCAAGACGCCCATCCAGTTCCCCCGGGATATGGAGTCCGTCAACGATCAGTCCGGCGATGTGTCCTTCGATCTGGAGAACCCGCTCTACGATTACGGCTGGGGTCTGAGCTACTGATGGCAGAGGCTCCGTCCGGCAGCGGCGATGGGGGAGTGCCCTCGCCCTGCCGGACGCCATGCTGCTATCATCAGCCTGCCTGTTGTATGGATGAAGCATTCAGCAGGCTTTGCGGGCGGTTGGAGGCAATCGTCCGTGCCCGTGACCCTCATGGGATAACGAATGGAGGCTCTGCCTATGCTTCAGGACTTTCTCGACAACATGTACTATATGACCATTGAGGACAAGGGCGGATTCTGGACGGTTGTCGGAATCATCGCGGCCGTGGTGCTGATCTACCATCTGCTGCTGCGCTTTGTCCCCAAGGCTGTTGCGCCCATCCACAGATTCCTCACCAAGCATCCGCTGATCTGGATCTGCATCCCGGCGGCAGCGCTGATTTACTTCGTGTACGTGTCCCTGGGCTGGAACCTGTGGGTATCCGTTTCCGACTGGGAAGCCGGTGAGCTGGAAGCAAGCTACGGCTTCGGGGGCTTCGGCAACTATGTCGATATGTTTACCAGCCCCTATTTCTGGCCCGCGCTGAAGAACACGCTGCTGCTCTTCTGCCTCATTCCGATCTGCCTGCTGCTGGGCCTCGGCCTGGCGCTGGTGATGGATCAGGGCTTGCGCGGCACAGCCGTGTTCCGCACGCTGATCCTCCTGCCCTTTGCCCTGTCCTTCGTGGTGACGGGTACGGTGTGGGCGTACATGTACCGGCCGACCGGCGGCGTGCTCAATTCCTTCCTGAAGATCCTGGGCGTGAATGTGGCCGCTGCAATGAAGGAAGGCCACCTCATGTGGGCGTCCAGCAGCAGCACGGTCATGCTGTCCGTCATCATCGCGATGGTGTGGCAGTTCTCCGGCTACGTGGCGGTCATCTTCCTTGCGGCGATCAAGAACGTGCGCGTGAACATCATCAACGCTGCCAAGCTCGACGGCGCCTACATGCCGCGCATCTACATGAAGCTCATCATCCCGCAGCTCAAGGGAGCCATGGGCAGCTGCATCACGATTCTGGCGATGTACGCGCTGCGTTCCTTCGACTTTATTGTGTCGCTGGTCGGCTACACCACCTCCGCCGCGTGGACGCTGCCCATCTGGATGTACAACGAGGCCTTCCAGAACAACAACTTCGCCTATTCCTCCGCCATCAGCTGCTTCCTGCTGGCGCTGGTGCTGGTGCTGATCCTGCCGCTGACCTACTGGACCAATAGAAGGAAGTGACGAGTATGCAGAATCATGTCGGTATTGAACGAAGCCGGGAAGCGCAGCAGGCGCAGACCGTGAAGGTGCGCCCCAGGTGGCACATGACGGTGCTGCATATCGTGTATTACCTCATCATGGTGGTCTTTCTGGTCTTCTACATGCTGCCCTTCTGGGGCACGGTCATGACTTCCTTCAAGACCAACAGCGAGGTGATGACCTCCACCCCCATCACGCCGCCCACGGAGTGGACGCTGGAGGGCTATTCCAGCGCGATGGAGGAGCTGGGATTGCCGCTGATGACGAGCCTTGTGGTCACGATCTTCGGCGCGGCCGGGTCGGTTTTCCTCGGCTCCATCTGCGCCTATGCGCTGAGCAAGTGGAAGTTCAGACTCAACAACGTCTTCTTCATCGCCCTGGTGGCGGCGACCTATTTGCCCTTCCAGGCGATCCTCATCCCGCTGCTGCAGACCATCAACGCGCTGGATCTCTATGACAACGTATGGGGTCTGGTGCTGGTGCACTCCGTGTTCGGCATGCCCATGTGCACGGTCATGATGCGCGGCTACTACGCGGACGTCCCGGATGCGCTGATCCGTCAGGCGATGATCGACGGCAACGGCATGTGGGCCATCTACCGCAAGATTGTTTTGCCCAATACCATGATCGCCACGATCACCACCTTCGTTTTCCAGTGCACCTCCATCTGGAACGAGATGCTCTTCGCGCTGGTGCTGGGCGGCTACGATTCCAAGCCCGCGACCATCGCGCTCAATGAGCTGGCGGGCACCATGGCGGCTGAATTCAACGTGCAGATGGCCGGTTCCCTGATTCTGGCGCTGCCGGTGCTGGTGCTCTACATCTTCATGGGCAAGTACCTCATCAGCGGCCAGATGTCGGGCGCTGTGACGGCCTCGTAAGGAAAGGAGACTGCAAGATGAAGAACCTCGTCAAAAAGGCGATCAGCCTGGCGGTATGCGCGGGTATGCTGCTTTCCTCCTGCCCTGTGCTGGCGGAGGAAGCGCCGGTTCAGCCGGAGCTGGCGGCGCGCGTGAAGCCCATCATCGAGGTGGACGGCTACCGCTTCAAGGATCTCAATGACAATGGCGAGCTGGATCCCTACGAGGACTGGCGCAGGACGCCCGAGGAGCGCGCCGAGGATCTGCTGGGCCGGATGGACGCAACCCAGATGGCGGCGCAGATGGTGCATCTGACGCTGGTCTCCAAAAAGGACAGCTGGTTTTCCGGCAACAACGTGGGCTTTGCGCTGGTCTACGAATACGTCTTTGACAGCGCCTATGACGCGGCGGTGCGCACCAACGAGATTCAGGAGCTGAGCGAAAGCTCCGAGCTGGGCATCCCGGTGATCTTCTCCATGGATACGGAGGCGGGCGCGGCCTTCGTCAAGGACGGCACCTTCCTGCCGGATGAGATCAACCAGGGCGCGGTGAACGATCCCGAGCTGGTGAAGCGGCTGAACGAGGTGCTCCGCGAGGAGCTGATGGCCATCGGCGTGCGCATGGCGCTTTCGCCCGATGCCGACCTGATCACCGATCCCCGCTGGGGCCGCAATCAGGAGTGCTACTCCGAGGACACCGGGGTCGTGCAGCGGCTGATCGTCGCGGCGGTCGAGGGGCTGCAGGGCGGCGAGGGGCTGACGAAGGATTCCGTCATCGCCACGGTCAAGCATTTCCCCGGCTCCGGCGCGCAGACCAACGGCGTGGACGGCACGCCCCTGACCATTCAGGCGGATTCCATCGAGCTGCATCTGGCGGGCTTCAAGGCTGCCATTGACGCGGGTGTCGCGGCGGTCATGCCCTATGGCTATTCGACCGTCCCCTATCTGGGCGGCGACGCGGTGGAGAACTACGCCGATCAGTCCGCGGTGGTCATGACCGATCTGCTGCGCGGCGAGCTGGGCTTCACGGGCCTGATCCAGACGGACTGGGGCCTCAACTTCTCCGGCGCGGCCAATGCGGGCGCAGATATTCTGGGCGGCGCGGGCGTGCGCTCCACCCGCACGGTGGTGGATGAGGTGCCCGAGGAGCGGCTGACGGACGCCTGCCGCCGCATCCTGATCGCCAAGTTTGAGCTGGGACTCTTTGAGAATCCCTATGTGGACGAGAATGCTGCCGCCTCCATCCTGGGCAGCGAGGCACACAGGGCCATCGCCACGGAGGCTGCGGCCCGCTCCTTCACCATGGTGAAGTATGAGAACGTGCAGGCGCTGGGCGGGAAGGTCATCGTCGCCGGTGAGCTGGCGGACAACGCCCGTGCCCTCAACAGCGGCTGGACGGCCAAGGAACCCATTGACGTGGGCGGTACCAGCATTCTGGCGGCCTTCCGGAACCGGCTGGGCGATGAGAACGTGACCTACTATGCGGATGCGGCCTCCGTGCCTGCCGACCTGGCCGGACAGACGGTCATCGCCGTGGTCGGTGAAAAGAGCGGCACCCACGAGCCCTCCTGGGGAACCGCGACCCTTGAATTCCCCCAGGAGCAGCAGGAGCTGCTGCAGGCCCTGAAGGCCTCCGGCGCGAATGTCGTCTCCGTGGTGCTGATGAACCGTGCCTATGTGCTCACGCCTGTGGCGGAAATGAGCGACAGCGTGATGCTGGCGTATCGTCCCGGCCTGACCTGCGGCGCGGACGCCGTGGTGGCTGCGCTGTACGGCGAAACGGCCATCACCGGACATCTGCCCTTCCAGATTCCCGCAACGATGGCGCAGGTGCTGGCACAGCGCGAGGATCTGCCCAAGGATATCGCCGATCCGCTCTACGAGTACGGCTTCGGCATTGATGTGACCTCCTTTGGCAAATGAGAAAGCGCTGCTCCGGCGTTTGCAAGGCAGCATGACGGCAAAGAAAGGTGAACGATCATATGGCAGATATCACGATCAAGGATATGAGCGTATCCTACAACAAAGGGAAGACCCTTGTGCTGGACAGGCTGAACCTGACGGTCAGGGACGGCGAGTTCTGCGTTTTCCTGGGCCCGTCCGGCTGCGGCAAGTCCACGGCAATGCACTGCGTCGCCGGTCTGCTGGAGCCTGTGGAGGGCACCATTCACTTTGGCAGTGAGATGATGACCGAGATGGTCGGCGGCAAGAAGAAAACCTTCGTGCCGCCCCAGGAGCGCAACATCGCCATGGTGTTCCAGGAATACGCCCTCTATCCCAACATGACGGTGCGCAAGAACATGTCCTTCGCGCTGGAAACCAAAAAGACGCCCAGGGACGAGATCGCCAAGCGCGTGGATACGATGGCGAGGATGCTTTCCATCGACCATCTGCTGGATCGCCGTCCCGCGGAGCTTTCCGGCGGCCAGCGTCAGCGCGTTGCACTGGGACGCGCGCTGGTGCGCGACCCGCAGGTGTTCCTGCTGGACGAGCCGCTGGGTAATCTGGATGCCAAGCTCCGCGATCAGGTGCGCTATGAGCTCAAGAAGATTCAGACGCAGCTGGGCATCACCACCATCTATGTCACGCACGACCAGACCGAGGCCATGACCATGGCGGATCACATCGTGCTGATGAAGGATGGGCGCATCATGCAGGAGGGCACGCCCAACGAGCTGTACAACCACCCCAACTGCGAGTTCGTCGCCGGATTCCTGGGCACGCCGCAGATCAACATCTTCAATGCCCGGGTGAATGCGGCAGGCGGCGGGATGAAGCTGGATGCCGGAGAATTCACGCTGCCCGTCCCTGCGGATATGCGGGATTGCCTGGCGCCCTATGCGGGCAGGACGGTGCACCTGGGCATCCGTCCGTCCGATCTGACTCCCGTGGCGGACGGCCCGATCACCGGTGCCGTGGAATCCATCGAGCCGCTGGGCGACGCGTACCTGATCTATGTGCGCATCGGCGGTCAGGTGGTTGTCATCAAGTACGCCGAGGAGGAAGCGCCTGTGGAAAAGACGCTCAGACTGTCGCCCAATCCCCAGAAGCTGCACCTCTTTGATCCGGAAACCGAGCTGCGGATCAATCCATAACGGACTGCGCCTCTGTCCCGCCTGAATGAAGGCGGGACATGCGCGTATTGTCATTTCCGCAACAGAAGAAGGAGGCATCGGAATGCGTCAGAAAATCATTGACATCCTCATGGACTTCAATGAGGACGTGGACTACGAGCGGGAGCAGCGGCTGATCGACGAGGGCTATATTGATTCCCTTGACCTGACGGCCATCATCCTTGAACTGGAGGAAGCCTTTGGGGTGCGCATTGACGCATCGCAGATTGAACCGGAGAACTTCAACAGCGTGGATGCGATCCTGGAGCTGCTCAAACGCTATCGGGCGGAACAATGATCCGCTGTGTGCTGGACTGGCTGGAGCGGAGCGCAAACTTTCACCCGGACAGGATCGCCTTTGAGGACGACCAGGAACGTCTCACCTATGGCGATCTGATGCGCAGAGCCCGGGAGATCGGCTCCGGGCTTGCCGGGGTGACGGCGCCGCAATCACCGGTGCTGATCCTCATGGAGAAGAGCCCCGCCTGCATATCTGCGATGCTTGGCGCGGTGTACGCGGGCTGCTTCTATACCCCGGTGGATCCCGCGATGCCCATGGCGCGCCTGCTGCTGATTGCCCGGGTGCTGCAGCCGACGTGTATTCTTTGCGACGCGCGGTATCGGGAAACCGCCGCGATGCTTTCGGCAGATGCGACGGTGCTGACCGTGCAGGAGCTGCCGTCCTGTACGGATGACGCGGCGCTCGCCGCCATCCGCCGGGGCCATGTGGACACCGACCTGCTGTATGTGCTCTTTACCAGCGGTTCCACGGGCGTGCCCAAGGGGGTGGCGATCAACCATCGCAGCGTGGTGGATTTCATCGACTGGGCGGTTCCGACGCTGGGAATCGACGCGGATTGCGTTTTCGGCAATCAGGCGCCGCTGTATTTCGACAATTCCGTGCTGGATATCTACGGTGCGATGTGCGCGGGCGCGACGGTGCATTTCATCCCCAAGCGCTATTTCACGTTTCCGGCAAGGATGCCGGAATACCTCAGGCAGCGCGGAATCAACACGCTGTTCTGGGTGCCGTCAGCGCTCACGGGCGTGGCGCAGGCCGGACTGGACGCAGGAAATGCGCCACGGCTGCGCAAGGTGCTCTTCTGCGGCGAGGTCATGCCCTGCCGGACGCTCAACCGGTGGCGGCAAGCTGTACCGGAGGCGCTGTACGTCAACATGTACGGGCCGACGGAAATCACGGATGTGTGCATGTACTACATCGTGGATCGGGCATTCGCGGATGACGACGTGCTGCCCATCGGCTATCCCTGCGCGAACACGCGCATTGATCTGATCGACGGGGAGATTTGCGTCAGCGGCACCTGCCTGTCGCCCGGGTATTACGGCGCGCCGGAGATGACGGCGGCGGCCTTCGTGCCCCATCCGCTGCGCCGGGGCGTGACGGAACCCATGTACCGCACGGGCGATCTGGGACGATGGAATGACCGGGGCGAAATGCTGTTCATCGGTCGCCGGGACAGCCAGATCAAGCGCCATGGCTACCGCATTGAGCTGGGGGAAATCGAGAGCGCGCTGTGCAGCCTGGACGGTGTGGACGAGGGGTGCTGCCTGTACGATGCGACACGGCAGCAGATCGTCTGCTTCCATACGGGGGCTGCGGATGAGCGCGAAATCAAGCGTATGCTCAGGACAAAGCTGCCCCGGTACATGCTTCCGGATTGCTTCATGCACCGGGAATCGCTGCCCCGCACGGGCAATGGCAAGACGGATCGTATCCGGCTGAAACAGGAGTGGGAAGATGAGCATCCTGTCCTTTGAGTTTCTGGTTTTCGTCGCCGGAGTGCTCCTCGTGCAGTACCTGCTGCCGAAGCGGGTGCGTTGGCTCGGCCTGCTGGCGGCGAGCATCGGGTTTTACCTGGCATCGGGCTGGCAGGGCGGCGTATATCTTGGCACGGTCGCGCTGCTGACCTGGCTGACCGGGCTGCGTCTGGCAAGGCTTCGCGGACGGATGGAGGAAGCGCGCGCGGCAGGGGAGACATCCCGGGCAGGGCAGATCAGATCCCGGATGCGTCTCTGGCTGACCCTGTGCCTGCTGGCGGTATTGGGCGCGATGGTGTTCATCAAGTATGCCGATGCCGGGCGGCAGGCCATCAACGCGCTGCTTGCGCATGGCGGCAGCGGGACGGAGCTGCCGGCATTTCATATTCTGGTACCTCTGGGGCTGAGCTACTTCACCTTCCAGAGCGTCGGCTATGTGATTGACGTGTACTGGGGGAAGATCCCGGCGCAGACCAACTATCTGAAGCACCTGCTTTTCGCCGGCTATTTCCCGCAGGTCATTCAGGGGCCTGTGTCCACCTGGCAGCAGCTGGCTCCGCAGCTGCTTTCGCCCAGGGCCTTTCACCCGCAGCGGTTCACGATGGGCTTCCAGCTGATGCTGTGGGGGTATTTCAAGAAGCTGGTGCTGGCGGATCGTCTGGCCGGTGTGACCGCGGCGGTTTTTGCCGGAACAAACCAGCCCGGCTGGCTGATCCTGCTGGGCGTGATGCTGTATTCCGTCCGGCTGTACGGGGATTTCTCCGGCGGCATGGATGTGGTGCGCGGCATTTCGCTGATGCTGGGCGTGGAGCTGACGGAGAACTTCCGCCGCCCGTTCTTTTCCTGCAGCGTGGCGGAATACTGGCGGCGCTGGCACATCTCGCTGGGCACCTGGTTCCGCACCTATGTGCTGTATCCGCTGAGCACCTCGCGCTTCGGCGCGGTCATGGCGGCGGCGGGCAAGCGGCTGCTGGGGAAGAAGGCGGGCAGGATGCTGCCCGGCGCGACGTCCACCTTCATCATCTTCCTGCTGATCGGCATGTGGCACACAGCCAGCTGGAATGCCGTTGTATACGGCGCGTATTTCGGATTGCTGATGGGCGGCGCCATGCTGCTGGAGCCGCTGTTCAAGGCGCTTCGCAGGCGTCTGCGGTGCGCGGAGCATCCGCGGAGATGGCGCGCGTTCGGCTGGGTGCGGACGATGCTGCTGCTCCTGCCGGCGCAGTATTTCGCTGTCAGCGCCGGGCCTGCGCAGGGGCTTGCCCTGATGCTGGGCACCTTCCGGAGTTGGGATTTCAGCGCGTTCGTACCGACCGTGACGGCGCTGCTCGGCGGGTTGGAATGGGGCATCGCCGGAGGGGCGCTGCTGCTGGTGGCGGCGGTGGACGGCCTGTGCGAATGCGGCGTGGACGTCAACGGCCGGATGGCGTGCGGCAGTTTCCTGCTCCGCTGGCCGGCGCTGATGCTGCTGATTCTGGCAATCCTGGTCTTTGGCTGCTACGGTGCGGGCTTTGACAGCGCGGCGTTCATGTACACCAACTTCTGAGGAGGTGAGCGGATGCGGACGGAGATTCCGGAAACAGCGTCCCTTCGGGAAAAGCTCCTGTTTCTGCTGCGGGCAGCGGTGTTCTGCATCCTGCTGTATCTGCTTTTGCGGTATGCACTGTATGTGCTGGTGCCCAAGCATGACTACGGTATCTGCAGCATGACCAACCTCTATCAGCAGCAGGAGGATCAGATCGACGTGCTGGTGCTGGGCACGAGTCTGGCCTATGCGGGGGTCAACACCCACGTGCTGTGGTCCGAATACGGGATCGCAGCCTATGACCTGTGCGGCGCGGAGCAGCCGTACTGGGCCAGCTTCCACTATCTGGAGGAAGCCCTCAAAACACAGAGGCCACGGCTGATTGTACTGGACGCCAAGGCTTCGACCTACAGCGAGGACTATTCCGGCCGCGGCAGAACCTTCCTGTGCAGCATGGGGATCCGCAATCTGGGCAGCCGTCTGGCCGCGATCCGCTCCTGCGTCTCCGATGAGAACTTCATGGGCTATGCGCTGGGCTTCCCGGAGCTGCACAGCTTCTATCATGAGGTAACATGGGACAGCTTTGCCTATCCGCCCGATAACGGCGGACGCGGCAGCAGCTGGAGGGGCTACATCGAACAGGCCGCGACGGAGCCGGCAAGCCGTCCCTCGCTTGTCCGGGTGGAGACGAAGAAGCCGATCAACGCCCGCGAGGAGGCGTATCTGCGCAGGATCATCGCCCTGACGCAGCGGGAGGGGATTCCGCTGCTGCTCGTCGGCTTTCCGAATCCGGCCTACGCGGATGACCATCTGTACTATAACAGCGTGTGGGCCATCGCGGAGGAATGCGGCGTACCCTACATCAATTACAATGCGCCCGGGCTGCGGTACGGGCTGACCTATGCCTCCTGCTTTGCGGATCAGCAGCACCTGAATGTCAAGGGCAGCGTGATCTTCTCGCGGAAGCTGGGAGAGGATCTGCGAACGCTGTTTGAGCTGCCGGACAGGCGCACGGATGCGGCTTACCGTTCCTGGGAGGTCTGCGCGGAGCAATGGTACGGGCAGTATCCGGAATACCGTCCGGAGCATGGGGAAGGGGATCGGCAATGAGCGTGAAGCACGTTCTGGAGTATCTGGAAGATACGGCCCGGCGGGTGCCGGAGCGCATCGCCTTTTCGGATGAGGAGGGCGCGGTCTCCTTTGCGGGACTGTACGCGGCGGCCCGGGCCATCGGCAGCGCGGTGGCGGAGCGCATCCCGCCGCGCAAGCCGGTGGTGCTGCTGCTCAATGACCGGAGCGTGGCCTGCGTGACGGCCATGCTGGGGGTGCTGTACGCCGGATGCTGCTATGTCCCGCTGGACGCGGGGCTACCCGCGGAGCGGCTGCGGCTGATCGCGGACAGACTGCAGCCCGCGCTGGTGCTGCAGGACGACAGGGGCGCCGCGGCTGCGGCGTGCTTCCCCTGTGAGCATCTGGCGTATGCGCAGGCCGTGGCGCATGCAACCGCGCATCAGGCGCTGGCGGAGCGGCGGGCGCAGGCATCGCCGGAGGATCCCATGTCGATCCTGTACACCAGCGGCTCAACGGGCATTCCCAAGGGCGTGGTGCAGAGCGTGCGCAGCTATATCCGCTTTACGGCGGCGACGGTTGAGAAATTCGGTTTCACCGAGGAGACGGTCTTTGGCAATCAGTCGCCCTTTTTTTATGCGAATTCCATCATGGACATCTTCCCGACCCTTGCTTTGGGCGCGCGGACGGTGATTCTCCCGGCGATGGCGCTGACCTTCCCCAGGGTGCTGCTGGAGCGGCTCAGCCGCCAGAGGATCACCGGGCTGACCATGACGCCCTCCAGCTATATGAAGGTAGCTTCCTCCGGCATCCTGACGGAGAACAGCCTGCCGCACCTCCGGCATCTCATCTTCCTTGGGGAGGCGGCGCACTGGGCGACGATGGAGGCCTGGCAGAAGGCCGCGCCCGGGTGCGGGATCTGGAATTTCTACGGCAGCTCGGAGACGTATTCCGTGGCGGCGTGGAGGATCGACCGCGCCGGCTGGGAAGGCAGGACGATCCCAGCCGGAACGTTGCTGGAAGGCGTGGAGATCCGCTTTGTAAATGAAGAGGGCACGCCGTCCGGGCAGGGCGAAATGATGATTCACACCCCCTGGCTGGCGGACGGCTATGCCCGGGATGCGCTGCGCACGGAAAGCGCCTTCTTCACGGCGGAGGACGGGCGGCGCTTCTACCGCAGCGGCGATCTGGGCCGGTTCGACGGGGAGAACCAGCTGGTGGTGACCGGCAGACGGGACGCGCAGATCAAGCACATGGGCTACCGCATGGAAATTGGCGAAACGGAGCTGGCGCTGCACGCGGTGGAGGGTGTGGAAGAAGGCTGCTGCCTGTTTGACCGGGAGAGCGGCGTGCTGCACTGCTTCTACACGGGTCTCCCTGAACCCAGGGCGCTGCTGGCGGCCCTGAAACGGAAGCTGCCGCGCTATGCGATTCCCGATCGGTTCCACCATCTGCAGGCGATGCCCCATACCGTAAATATGAAGCTGAACCGTCAGGCGCTGCGGGACATGATGCGCGACGAGGGCGGCTGCGCAGGGCATCGGGAGCAGGTGCAGCGGGAAAATCAGGAAATCCAACTGAACCCGGAGGAGGGATGACCGAAAATTCCAAAACAATGTGTTGATTATTCCATTGAAGTCTGCAAGAAAGTGAGTAAACTATAAATCAAGAGCAGGGGAGGAGATGGATCTCTCCTGTAAAAGTACAGACGTGAGTGAAAGGAAGTTGAGCTCATGAAGAAACTGTCACTGTTCCTGGCCATCATCATGATGATGAGCTGCTTCGGCGCGTTCGCAGAGACTGCGGAAGTCGCCGGACCGACCGAAACCGAGCTGCTGGCGCAGCCCCTTGCTTACTCCGTGATTGAAGCGGAAGGCGAGCAGGCCCGTCTTTCCTATGTGGAAGGCGTGACCCCCATCCTTGAGGTGGACGGCCTGAAGTTCAAGGACATGAACAAGAACGGCGTCCTGGACGTCTACGAAGACTGGCGGCTGTCTGATGACGAGCGCATCGCCAACCTCATCTCCCAGATGACCGATGAGGAAATGGCCGGCGGCCTGCTGTGCATCAACGCCGATCTGGAGAAGGCCCGCTACGTCATCGACGAGTTCGAGATGACCTGCCTGCTGTTCAACCTGAACGGTACGCCCATCACCATCACCAACACGCTGAACAACCTGCAGGCCAAGGCAGAGTCCATGCGTCTGGGCATCCCGATGATCTTCACCTCCGACCGTGAGTACAACTCCTTCGGCGGCTACATCGACAAGTCCCACGAGGGCTTCGGCACTGCCTATGATCCCGAGCTGGCCTATCAGCTGGCCTACTTCTACGGCCAGGCGATGACCGCCATCGGCGTGCATGTCACCTTCGAGCCCTATGCCAACGAGATCGGCGCCCAGTACGGCGAGAACCCCGAGCTGATCGCGAAGGTCGTTGCGGCTGAGATCAAGGGTCTGGAAGACTCCGGCTTCGCCTCCTGCACCAAGCACTGGATCGGCCGCGGCGGCGACTCCAGCTTCGGCCGTGCCCGCTCCGTTGCCCAGAACTTCGATAACTGGATGGTCGGCTGGAAGGCCGCGCTGGGCTCCGGCTCCGAGTGGGTCATGACCAACTGCGGCGGCACCGGCATCAGCAACGCCGTTGACGTGAAGTTTGAGGCCGAGACCATGGGTTACCTGCGTGACACCATCGGCTTTGAAGGCGTCGTCGTTTCCGACTGGTGGCCCTTCGGCATGCGCACCCATCTGACCGGCATCACCCCTGAGGGCGTTGACCTGTCTCAGCAGACCTATGCCTGGATGGTGAACCGCGCGCTGGAGCTGGGCACCGATATGTTCGGCACCCCCAACGTGGACCATGGCGGCGAGGAAGACTTCAACAACAACACCATGTGCCATCGCCCTGACCTGATCGTTGCCGGTCTGCAGGATGGCACCATCAACCGCGAGTATGTTGCCCGCGCCCTGACCCGCATCTACAGGTTCTCCATGAAGAAGGACCTCTTCGAGGATCCCTACCGTGACGTGGACGCCGCCGTTGCTCTGTGCGCGAGCGCTGAGTGGGCTGCCAACCCCACCCCGATCCACACCAACGAGGAGCTGCGCGCTGCCCGTACGCCCTACGAGGTTGAGCTGACCGAGAAGCTGCAGGCCAAGTCTGCTGTGCTGGTCAAGAACGACAACAACGTCCTGCCCCTGCAGGAAGGCATCAAGGTTTACCTCGAGTCCAACAACGCTGACCGTCAGGCCGGCTACAGCAAGTACGTTGCCAACTATGCCACCGTCGTCGCGTCCATGGACGAGGCTGACGTGCTGGTGGGTGACTTCAGCAGCATCGACGACGCGGCTGAGCTGTTCATCGAGGACGCTGTTCTGTCCGGCAAGCCCGTTGTGCTGACCCTGAACAACATCGATCCCTCTCAGTACACCCTGGAGTCCGCTGACGCGGTCATCTACATGTCCTACAACCAGCGCGCTGACCATGGCTCCACCGAGGCTGGCTTCATCACCAACACCGAGCCCTGGGTCTACGCGGATCTGCTCTTCGGCGTCAAGGAGCCCGGCGGCGTCATCGTCAAGGAAATCGCCCGCGACTCCATCAAGGACGCTCTGCAGTGGAAGGACCTGGCCGGCGATCAGGGCGCTGATCCCTACGTGCAGCTGATGGTTCAGGCCACCATGATGGCGGATACCGAGTATCATGCTTCTCCCAACAACTGGGGCGATCCGCTGGTGCAGGCCCTCTACGGCATGTCCTACGGCGAGCAGCCCGAGCTCCGTTACTCCTGCCTGATCCTGCCCCGTGTCGTCACGCAGGAGGAAGGTCTGGACAGCCGTGGCCGTGCCACCATCAACACCGTTGTCAGGAATCAGGCCAAGGCTGGCGAAGCCTTCACCGTGTACTGCCTGCTGAACAACGACGGCGCTGACGGCATGGTGACTGTGGAAGCCAAGGCCAACGATCAGGTTGTCGCCGAGAAGATCTTCACCGTGTGCGGCGGCTCCTGGCGCGTTGTCACCATCGACCTGACCCTGGAAGCCGGCGAGTACACCATCCAGGTCGGCGATCTGGTGGATACCCTGACCGTGGTCGAGTAATCATCCGTCCAAGTGAATCCGGGGAGTGATCCCCAGGGGGCAGCCTGTGCAAGCGGGCTGCTCCCGCTTTCTGTTTCGGATATTCCAATCCGCTGTGCCGGATTTTCCATTGAAATAGTAGCATTTATTGCGTATAATGGTCGCAGATCGGAGTAGAGAACATCTACCCCATACGGAAAAGGAGTGAATATCATGAAGAATCTGTTCCGTACCCTCTTTGTACTGACGCTGGCGCTGAGCATGATGCTGGCCGTTGGCCTGGCGGAAGATTCCACCGCGCAGGGAACGGCCCACAGGATGGGGGCGTTCGTGCTGGACGGCAATCTGGACGAGTGGAACCGGGAGAACCCGCTGGTGCTCAACGATGCGGCCCAGCTGGTGCGCGACGGTCATTTCTGGAACGGCCCCGATGATCTGAGCGCCAATGTGTATGTGGCCTGGGACGAAACCTACATCTATATCGGCGCAGAGGTGACCGAGGACTCCATCTTCGGCGCGATCGAGACGCTGCCCGTGGACGGCATGGACAACTTCCAGATCTACCTGTCCACCAATCCCGCTGATGATCCGGCCCGCACGCAGTACAGCGCCAATGACTTCAAGGTGTTCCTCATCATGGACGGCGAGTACTGGGATACCGCGATTGACCGCTCCATGGTGCCGAAGGAGAACCGCCAGCGGTTCATCTCCAAGGGCATGGACGGCGGCGAGAGCGTGCTGGAAGGCTATGAGTGCGCGGCTGTGCAGACCACCATGGGCTTCACCTACGAGTGCCGGATCCCGTGGGCATGCTTCTCCAATGAGCGCATTGCCGTGTATACCCCCGCTGTGGGCGATACCGTCAACTTCAACTTCCTCATCACCGATATCTCCTATCCCTGCCCCGGCACTGAGTTCATCCCGCAGATCGCCTGGACCGGCACGGCTGAAATGGATGTCAGCCCCGCTGTCTGGGGTCGCCTGACCTTCGCCGAGTAATCCGAATCCGCAGGGCGGAGGGAATGAGATACACGCTAACGCTTCTTCATGGGGGAAACCCCTCCTGTTTCCCCGGCCGGCAAAGCAAGCCCATCCTCCGGGCTTCCCGGGTGTGAAGATACGCTCACACCCGGAGCTTTGCCGGCTTTTCTGCATACGGAAGGAAGTGCCAAGATGAAAAGGCTGTTCTGGCTTCTGATGCTTACACTCATGTGCGTCTGCGTATCCGCCTCTGCGGACACGCTGTATGCCGGCCCAGACGGAAGCGGGCTGCTCTCCCTGACGGAGGCCATCGCCGCGGCGCAGCCCGGGGATGAGATTCTCCTGGCGGACGGCGTCTACGACAAGACCCGTGAAACCTTCCCGCTGATGGTGGACAAGGCGGTGACCATCCGCCCGGCGGAGGGCGCGTCACCGGTGATCGTGTCCCCCGAGCAGACCACCGCCATGAAGATCACGGGCGACGGCGCGACGGTCACAGGGCTGCGGTTCGACCATATCCGCTGCGGGATGTGGGTTCTGGCGGATCATGTGTCGGTGACGGATTGCGTTTTTACCCTGGTGGATGAGGTCTGGCGCACCTCGTCCTCCGGCATGTGGCTGGCGGGTGCAAAGCATACCACGCTGACGGGCAACACCTTTGTGGGATGCAGCGTATCCGTGGCGGGCCCGCCGATTTCGGAGAGCAGCGTGGGCATTCCGGTGCTGACGGCGATGTTCGAGGTGGGTGAGGACCGGGCCTTCTTCAACACCCACACGGTGGCGGACAACACCGTCAACGGCAAGCCGCTGTGCTATCTCATCGGCGCGAAGGATATGACCTGGACGGAGGATGCGGGGGCCATCATCGCGGTGGAGTGCGAGAGTGTGGCATTCAGCGATTTGAACGTGGATGCCGCCAGCATCGGCATTCAGCTGGCCTATTGCACGGACGTGACCGTGGAGAACTGCTCCGCCAACGACAACGGCATCTTCGGCATCTACATCATGAAAACGGAGGGCTGCACGATCAGCGCCAGCCGGGCCGACCGCGGCGCCCATGGCATCGACGTTCGGGATTCGTCCCGGGTGCTGATTGAGGATTGCGTGACCAACGAATGCGGACAGGGCACCTTCCTCTCCTGGGGGCACAACTGTCTGGTGCAGCGCTGCGAGATTGTGAACAACGGCACCGGCTTCTTCACAGCCAGCGGCGGCAACAACCATGTGGCGGATTGCCGGATTGAGAACAACGAGCTGGGGCTGTATGTGCAGCACGAGGCGCTCTTCTGCCTGACGGATACGGCGGTGAAGAGCAATTCCGCCTGTGGATTGCGGGTGACCGACAGCGGCGTGGTCAGCGTTCGGAATACCTTTGCGGACAATTTTGTGGGACATCTGGCGCTGGACTGCTATCCGCTGACCCACATGGATTGCACCTGGACCAACAGCCGGGACTGCGACATGTTCATCCGCAACGGGCGTGCCATCAAGCTGATCGGCAACACCTTTGACGGAGACATGGCGGAAAGCTGCAAAATGGTTGGCTCGGAACATGCCGTGCTTGCCGAATGATACATTTCAGACATTGTACGATCGGACGAATTGGGGCCGTGCTTCTTCTGAGGAAGCACGGCCCAAGCCTTTTCGGATGTTCTGATGCCGCACGGGAAACGGCTGTGAGGGAAGCGGCCTTCAGGGCGTCTGCAGGATGCCGACCATCCCCAGGAGCTGGGGCGTTTCCTCGTTGGACCAGATGGTGCGTATGTGGTACTGGTATACCCGGGCCTGGGCGCCCTCCCCAAGCGTCACCCGGGCGGTGCATTCCGGAGATTCCGCTGACGCGCTGTTTCGCAGGGTGCGCCAGCTGACTTCGGGTTTGCCTGCCTGGGCAATGAAGGCTGCGTTCTGCGCGGGGGCATGAATCACCTCGGCCGTGTTCATCAGCTTCGCCAAATCCGGTGACAGGATCAGCAGCTCCGTATCCATCCGGTAGGAGAAGGTGCAGCCGCCAAGGAGCTTCTTGAAATACTCCACGCAGGCTTGCTCATACTGGAGCTGGAACATCACCTTGCTATGCATATCGAGTTCGTCCAGATGGGAGATTTCCTTGAACATCGCGCCGTGATTCCAGGTACGGTTCAGCGCATTCTTGTGCAGCTTCTCGGGCAGGGAATCCGCGATTTCGTTCAGGCATTCCAGCAAAAGGGGATTGAAGGCGCCGCATTCGCCCTGCTGAATCATGGCGATGGCCTGCTCATGGGGGTAGCTGTGCTTGTAGCACCGCTCGCTGGTCAGCGCGTCATACGCGTCGGCCATGGAGACCACCTGGGCAGAAATGGGGATGGCATCGCCCACCAGCCCGTCGGGGTAGCCCCTGCCGTCGTAGCGCTCGTGGTGCCAGCGGCAGATTTCCCATGCCCGGCGGATCATCGGGTTACCGGCAAAGCCCCCGATCTGATCCAGCATGTCCGCGCCGGCGGCGGAGTGGGTCTCCATGATGGCCCACTCTTTGTCTGTCAGCTGCCCGGGCTTGTTGATGATCTCGTCCGGGATGGTGATCTTGCCGATGTCATGCAGCGCGGAGGCAAAACGGATCTGCTGGATATCCTCGTAGGTCAGCGCATAGGCGGTGGATTTCCTCATCAGGCATTCCAGCAGGAGCTCGGTGATGATGCCGATGTGGAGCACGTGGTTGCCGCTTTCATGATTGCGGAATTCCACCACCTGGCTCAGCACGGACAGCATCATGTCGTATCCTTCGAGCTTCTCCTGAATCTTTCGGGTCAGCAGATCGGTCAGACGCTTGTACCTCAGATTCAGGTCGACGGTGTTGTTCACGCGCCGCAGGACGAGCTGCGCGTCGAAGGGACGGCTGATGAAGTCCGTTGCGCCCAGGTCGTAGGCCTTGCCGATGCATTCCGGGTCTGTTTCGCTGGAGATGATGATGACGGGCAGGAGCTCGTTCCAGCGGTGCTTCTGCATATAGGCCAGCACCTCGTAGCCGTCGCATACCGGCATCATCAGGTCAAGCAGGACGGCCGTCAGCGTATAGCCGCACTTGCCGATTTCCTCGATGGCCTGCTGACCGTTGGCAAGCTGCAGCACATCGTATTCGTTTTCCAGCATGCTGCACAGGAGCTCGCGGTTCATTTCGGAATCGTCCACCAGGAGGATGCGCGGCTTGCTTGGCTCCGGCGTCAGCGGAGCGCTGATTTCCGAAGGTGCGGGAGTGTTCCGGTAGACGGCGAAGCCGCAGCGCCCCTTCCGCTTCACCTCGTACATGGCCTGGTCGGCCTGCTGGAACAGCAGATCGTGGAAGCCGCTTTCCGAGAAGCTCGCGCCGACGCTGAGGGATACCGGCGGAAGGCCGTCCACCGGCTGCCAAAGGCTTTCGTTGATCCGGGCGATCATCTGCTCCAGCCTGTCGGCATCCTCCCGCACGGCGTTGAGGAGGACAACGGCAAATTCATCGCCGCCGTAGCGGATCACATAGTCATCCGGGCGAACGCTCCGCTGGAGCATGGAGGCGATCTTCTTCAGCGTCTGATTGCCGGCTTCATGCCCGTAGGTATCGTTGATACGCTTGAAGTAGTCCACGTCGATGACGAGCAGACCCAGCTTGACCCGGCTGCCCTGCAGCTGCGTTTTCAGCACGCTGTAGAAGCCCTGGTTCAGCAGTCCGGTCATCGGATCATGCTCCGCAAGGCGGCGCAGCTTTTCCTGATTGGCGTTGTTGCGGGCATAGGCGGCGTTATAGCTGCGGGCCATGACCTTCAGCTCATTCACGCCGGTGACCGGGAAGGGCTTTCCCTGCCGGATGCAGACAACGCAGTTTTCGATCGGCCGCAGGAGTCGCCGGATGGCAAATAGGCAGGTGAAAAGAGTGAGGGTCAGCAGCAGCGCCAGACAGGCATACTGATACCCCATCAGGCGCAGTGCGTTGCTTTGCCTGCTCTGCACCGCCTGGTTCAGATCGCTGAAAAGGATGGCCCGGAAGGCTTCGAGACCGGCGCGAAAATCGCTGTGAGATTGCGCGTACTCCGCCGTATGCAGCAGCTCGACGGCCATCGTGTGTGCCTGTTCGGGGGAGAAAACGACGTCCGTCCCGGAATGGAACAGGTCAGGGAAGGCGGAGACGAGCCGGGAGGCATCCATGCCGGCGGCGGAGGCTGCGATACGCATCGCATGGGCTTCCTGCGATTGCAGGACATGGAGCGCTTGGGCTGCGGCGTCCAGAGCACTGTCGGCAGACGGTGTGGCGCTGTACCTGCGCAGATCCTCCAGCAGGGGATTCAGCCGGCTGTCGGCGATGCTGATGTAGGCGGTCATGTACGCCGGGTCATGCTGGCGGACGTACAGGGCGGCCTGCTCGGAGGACAGATTCGCGGCGCTTTCCAGCTCTGCGATGGCGACCGAACAGGCCTGCAGCTCCTCGGTGCTGTCGCTGAGCTGCCGGTAGGCGCGGGTGACCAGGCTGCTGTTGACGAATATCATCAGGAACAGGATGATGAAAAGGATCGTGATGCCGAAAATAACGGAACGCAATCTGAATGGCTGTCGGTTCCCTGCTTCTGTTTTCTCCATGGATGTCTCCTGCTTCAGTGCTTCGATGGGAGCGCGGCGTGCTTCAGCGGACGAATTGCCGCAAACGCTTTCGGCAGCCGCTGATCCGGATTACGCGCGGGATTGCCGGTATGCCCGGATCGCCAGAACCGTGCCGTCATAATCCTTTTGCACCTGGGACAGCAGCGCGGCTGCGCCATCGGGGATGCTCTCCGCCTGGGGGCGCAGCAGCTCCGTCAGCGGTTCGACGGAACGCAGCAGATTGCCGAAACCCAGATTCTGACATATTCCCTTGATCGTGTGGGCCGCGCGGAAGGCCTCGGGCCGCTGTCCGGCAGCCATCGCAGCGCAGAGCGTGGCATAGCTTCCGTCGGAAAGAAATTTGATGATGAATTTCTCAACCAGCTTCGGTGACATCAGCCTGCGCAGCACCTCGTCGTAGCTGCCGCCCAGCGCCTGATAGCATTCCTGCAAGGTCATGGGATTTCCCTCCCGGCAATCCTGCCGACGGTGATTTGCGGTTCGTGCGTAAGTGGCGGTAAAACTTCTTATCATTATAGCATTTCATACCCGCTTTTGTCAAATGATGCGGAGCTGTGCCGTGGTCCGCCGCGCTCACGGAATCCACTTCTGCAGGATTCTGGCCAGCGTGTTCAGGTCAA
>JBJEUF010000135.1:0-2022 GCA_051883695.1 Aristaeellaceae bacterium | reverse complement strand
CCCTTGACTGCTGTGCTCCTTCTGTTTTGTTACCTATGTTTGGTGCCAGTAGACTATAATTTTTGAAAAAATCAAAAAAACCTCTTGCACAATTCGAGAAAATGTGATAACATATATTTGTTGCCCGACATGGCAGCAAAACAGATGCTGATATAGCTCAGCAGGTAGAGCGCATCCTTGGTAAGGATGAGGTCACCAGTTCGAATCTGGTTATCAGCTCGCAGAGTCTTGCAGAAATGCAAGGCTTTTTTGTTGCTTCATGATGATTCGAGGCGAAAAGCCCGGTGTTTCTTGGCGTGTGGGGTTGCGGAGGGAATCCTGGTATAAAAAATTGACACATTCTCCTCCATCGTGGGGCTGTTCCGAGGGCGCAGGAAAGCGTATAATGACCATACGGGGGTGTCACGTATGCTGCGCATGGAGATCGCGCTGTTTCTGGTCATGGCGTTCATCGCCTATATGTATTTCACCGCGGAGAAGCAGCACACCCGACTGCATCAGGTGTTTTCCGTGGTACTGGTCGTGATGCTGGCGCATCTGGCGCTGGATGCGTCAACCGTTTATGCCGTCTGCCATCTGGACACGCTCCCCATGGGGCTGACGGATACGCTGCACCGGCTGTTTATTGGGACAATGGTCTTGCTGACCTACCTCTACTTTCACTACATTGCCATCCTTGTGGAGGGCAAGACCGGTAAAAGGAGCCGCCTGACCCTCCCGGCGCTGGTGTTCCTTGCGCTGACGGAGCTGGGCGTGATGCTGCTGCCCCTGGACTACACCGTCACGCCGGAGGGCAACTACTCCTCCGGCCCCTGCGCCTGGATGTGCTATGCCGGCGCGGCGTTCTACCTGTCCCTGTGCGTCTGGCTGCTGGTGGGCAACTGGCGGCGCATGAACCGGGAGGAAAAGTCGGCCATCGCCGTTGCGCTGTTCGTGGAGCTTGCCGTCAGCATCCTGCAGGCGCTGCAGCCCACCTGGCTCATCAGCGGCATGGGACTGACGCTGGAAAACCCCGACATTCTCCGGGCGGAGCTGACGGAGCAGCGCATGTCCATGCTGTACCTCAAAAGTCAGGTCAACCCGCATTTCCTCTACAACACGCTGGATACCATCCGCATTCAGGCGCAGCTCAACGGGGATAAAAAGGTGGCTGACCTGCTGATGCGGCTGGTGGATTTCTTCCGGCTCAGCGTGAAGGTTGACCGCCAGATGGTAACGCTGGATGACGAGCTGGAGCTGCTGGAAGCGTACATGGAGCTGATGTGCTCCCGTTATCCGGAATTGACCTGCGAGTATGACATCGACCCGGATCTGGGCGGGATGCAGGTGCCCAATTTCATTCTGCAGCCCATCGTGGAAAACAGCCTGCTCCACGGGCTGAAGAACAAGGGCTATCGGGGCTCGGTGCGCGTCGCGGCTGCGGTGACGGCGGATCACCGGATGGAGATTACCGTCTGTGACAGCGGCAGCGGCTTTGCCCAGGGGCAGAAGGCCGCCATTGAGGAGATGCTCTCCGACTATGCCCGGCAGATTGCCAGGCTGGAGGGCAACAGCATCGGCATCCTGAACGTACAGAAGCGGATCAAGCTCCTCTGCGGAAGGGAATATGGACTGCACTACACGGAGAATCCCACAGGCGGCGTGACGGCGCATCTGCTGCTGCCGATGAAGGAGGACATGCCATGAAGAAGCTGCGCGTTTTGCTGGTGGACGATGAAATCATGATCCGCGAGGGCTTCAAGCGGCTGTTCGACTGGGAGGCCCATGACTGCGAGGTCGTTGGCGAAGCGGCTGACGGCATGGAGGCTCTTGCGCAGATCGACACCCTGCGCCCCGACATCGTCATCATGGATATCAACATCCCCATCATGAACGGCTTGAAGGTGATTCAGGTCAGCCGGATCAAGCATCCCGGCACCGCCTTCGTCATCGTGTCCGGCTATGACGACTTCTCCTACTGCCGGGAAGCGCTGCGGCTGCAGATCACGGACTACATCCTCAAGCCCGTGAACTACGAGGAAT
>JBJEUF010000134.1:0-2043 GCA_051883695.1 Aristaeellaceae bacterium | reverse complement strand
TCCTTCTCATCTTTTAAATACCCTGCCCGGCGCAACCCGAACTCAAAAAGTTGTCGCACAATGTCGCCAAAAGTCGCGAGACGCCCAAGGCAATATGTGCTATAATGTAAACTGTCAAAGAAGGGCGAGAGCGCCTGATGCAGCCCAGCATCGGAGAAACCCATCCACGGGCTGTACATCCGGTTGATCAGATAAACCCAAACCAGCGTTGGCGGTAAACCCGTCAGCGCTTTTTCTTTGCCCTAAACCTGAAAGGCGGTGATTCTATGTGATACCCGCATTCCCTATCCTATCTCCGTTTTTGTGCGGAGCGCCCCCTTCCCCGGGCAGGCTTCACAGCCTGTCTTTTCTTTTATCCATGAACAATCGAAAGAGAGGTACCTTATGAAACAGCTTAAGAACATGCAAATCATCGGAATTGACAATGGCTACGGCAACCTGAAAACCGCCAGCGGCATCTTTCCCGCCAGCGTGCTGACCCTCAACCACGAGCCTGCCTGCGCGCAGGACCTGCTCATTCATGACGGCAAATACCACGTCATTGGCAGCGGCCACCGGGAGTTTACCCCGGACAAGGTCAGCAACCCGGATCACTATATCCTGACACTCGCCGGTATCGGGCAGGAGCTGTGGGCGCACAGGATGACCGAAGCCCGCGTCTACATCGCTGCCGGCCTGCCCCTGACATGGGTGGAATCCCAGCGTGAGAGCTTCCGGGCCTACCTGCTCCAGAACGACCATGTGGATTCCATCTGGCGCGGCATCGAATACCACGTCGATATCGTCGGTGCGGACGTGTACGCACAGGGCTTCTCTGCCATCGTGCCCATGCTCAGGCAGTTCAAGGGCGTGAACATGCTCTGCGACATCGGCAACGGCACCATGAACATCATGACCATTCAGGACAGGCGCGCTGTCATGGATCAGTGCTTCACGGAGAAGTACGGCACCTATCAGTGTATGCTCCGGGCGCGCGAAGCCCTGACGCAGCGGTTCGGACGCACCGTGCCGGATGCCGTCATCGACGAGGTGCTCCGAAACGGCGACGCGGACATCGGGCGCGACTATGCGGACACCATCCGCGAGGTTGCTGCTGGTTATGCCGCCGAGATCATGCGCAGGCTGCGTGAACACGAATACGATCCGCAGACCATGCGCCTGTGGATCGTGGGCGGCGGCGGATGCCTGCTGCGCCACTTCGGCGAGTTTGACCGTGACCGCGTGACCATCATCGACAACATCCACGCCAACGCCGAGGGCTACGAATACCTTGCGGAGCGGCGTCTCAGGCGCGAGGGTTTTGCCGGATGAGCCAGATGTTCCGCACCACCCTCCGGCTCGATCTGGACAAGCCTGCCAGTAGGCAAGCCGCTGCGCTGTTGCGTCAGCTTCATGCGGAGCGAGGTCTGCCTTACAGCGCTCTGATCGTTCCGGCGGTCAATGCCTATTATGGCAAGGCAGCCGCGGATGAAGGCTTGCGGGAGACGATTCGCTCCATCGTCCGTGAAGAGCTTGCAGCTGCACCCGTTCAGCTTGGAGATTTACTGCAAGCCCTGAAAACCGATGTTCCTGCGCCTCCCTCTGCTCACGATGATGAGCCTGACGAAGATGACCTTAACGATGCGCTGGACAGCTTCGGCTGTTGATGCGCTGTGGTGCTCTTGAGCACCACAATCCCGTGTCCAGCCTCGTACCGCGTAATACCTCTGGCACCAGAACGCACCAATGCGCACCATCCCCTCAAAGCAGGAAGCCATGCCGCCCAAAGCATGGCTTCCTGTCTTTGTGCCGGGTGCAGGGCGGCAGCGCCTGCGCGGGATGCAAGGGGAAGCCCCTTGCCCGGTGTCCAGAGGCGGAGCGCTCTGGCCCACGGCACTTTGCTGGATTCCGCAGGAAGACAGAAAGTGTCATAGTGGGTAGTTACACTTTCGCAGAAAGTGCCGCGCCCCCGTCACCCCGCGCCCCAAACGAAACCCATCACACCCACGAAAGAAAGGAGGTGCTTCCATGGCAAGAAACGATGGCGTGGACCGCACCACCGTC
>JBJEUF010000133.1:0-2103 GCA_051883695.1 Aristaeellaceae bacterium | reverse complement strand
CGGAGGACATCGAGAACGGCTCTGCCAATGAGCTCAACTGCGTGTTCCGCCTGAATGACCGCATCAATTCCCTGGCGGCGGAGATGGTGACGCTGGGCGCCAGCACACGCTACAACACCCTGAAGGATACGGCGAGGCTCAAGGAGATGCAGGAGGAGCTGCGCAGCGACGATGCGGATGACGAGGAAGGAGAAGAGAAGTAAGGATGAAGGTTTCTGAATTTGAGCGCATTTCCGGCGCGAAGTGCCTGACGGGCCCGTATGAGGACCGCGAGATTGCCTGCGGCTATACCTGCGACCTGCTCAGCCACGTCATGGGCCGCGGCCAGGTGGACATGGCCTGGATCACCGTGCAGGCGCACATGAACGTCATTGCCGTGGCGGCGCTGCTGGACTTTGCGTGCGTCATCATCCCGGAAAACCTGCCGGTGGAGGCGCCGATCATCGCCAAGGCACAGGAGGAGGACATCATCATCTTCTCGAGCGACCGTACGGCGTATGAGCTGGTGATGCTGCTGGCGCAAAACGGGGTGGCGCCGGCGAAAAAGGGCTGAGCAGCCATGAAGAAGCTCTATTGCGACCTGCACATTCACTCCTGCCTTTCGCCCTGCGGCGATGCGCTGATGACGCCCAACAACATCGTGGGCATGGCGTTCATCAAGCAGCTGGACGTGATCGCCGTGTGCGACCACAACAGCGCGCGCAATCTGCCGGCGGTCAAGGAGGCGGCCGATATGATGAACGTGCTGCTGCTGCCGGGCATGGAGCTGACCACGAAGGAAGAGGCGCACATGCTGTGCTACTTTCGCACCGTGGAGCAATGCCTGGCGTTCGGCGAGGAGATCTACGCGCATCTGCCGCCGATTCCCAACAACGAAAAGTTCTTCGGCCGCCAGCAGGTGATGAACGCGCAGGATGAGGAGATCGCGGTGGAGGAGCGGCTGCTCATCAGCGCGCTTGATCTGAGCTTCGAGGCATGCGCCGAGCGCATCCGTAAAGCGGGCGGGCTGTGCGTGCCGGCGCATATCAACCGGGGAAGCAGCGGCGTGCTGGGCGCGCTGGGCTTCCTGCCGGAAAACGTGCATTACGACGCGCTGGAGATTTCCAGGAAGGCGCCCATGCCGCCGGTCAATCTGGAGGGCTACCGCCTGCTGGAGTCTTCGGACGCACATTATCTTGAAAATATCCTGGAACCACAATTTGCCCTGGAAGCGCGGGAACGAAGCGTTTCGGCCATTTTTGAGGCGATTTCGGGAAAATAACTCCAAAATATCATAGATTATTCTGCGTGTTTTGTCGAAAGGTTTCAATTAGTGTGGCCTAACGTCAGACGCGTATGATATAATAGGCCGTCATGAATTTGATAACTTTATGTCAGACAGGAAGCATTAAGGGGGTTTGCACGACATGTCTCTCGAAAAGGAAAAGTTCGAGGCCTTGCAGAAGGTGATCGACGAGCTCAGAAATGAACAGGGCGCGCTGATGCCGATCATGCAGAGGGCTCAGGATATCTTCGGCTATCTGCCGGAAGAGGTCCAGAACTACATCGCCAAGGAGCTGGACATTCCGGTCAGCGATATCTACGGCGTCGCCACGTTCTATGCGCAGTTCAACCTGGAGCCCAAGGGACAGTACATCATCAGCGTGTGCATGGGCACCGCGTGCTACGTCAAGGGCAGCCAGCAGGTGCTGGACAAGCTGGAAGAGGTGCTCGGCGTTCCGGCCGGCCGCACCACGCCGGACGGCCTGTTCACCCTGAACGCCACCCGCTGCCTGGGCGCCTGCGGTCTGGCTCCGGTCATGATGGTCAACGACGACGTGTATGGTCGTCTGACGCCGGATCAGATTCCGGACATCATCGCCAAGTACCGTCAGTAAACCGGAAAATCAAGAAGCGTCATGATGCGTGAACTTGCGGACAATATCCTCGATATTGCCCAGAATTCCATCTCGGCCGGGGCAAGCCTGGTGGAGATCGATATCACTGTGAGCCATGAGCTGGACAGCGTCGGCTTTGCCTTCATCGACAACGGCTGCGGCATGAGTCGGGAAATGGTCAGGGCCGTCAGCGATCCCTTCACCACCACGCGCAAGACGCGCAAGG
>JBJEUF010000132.1:0-2104 GCA_051883695.1 Aristaeellaceae bacterium | reverse complement strand
ATACCGGCGGACGCGTCGATCGTTTCAAGAAGCGTTTCGGCCTCCAGTAAGGCTTTTCATAGAGGCTCCCTCCATACAGGGCTGCCCCAAGCTATTACGAAGGCTCATCGCTTCCGATCAGATGAGATTGCAGTGAACAGGCTGTTGCATCCGCAGCGGCCTGTTTTCTTTTGCGCGGCGCGCACCACAGATTTGTTTCATGCTTCCAGATTCTTGCTTGCACAACGGCGCCCTATGTGTTATAATGACATCATACAATTCCCGTTGTAACCACATTGAAGGATGGTGTTTCCGATGAAGAAGCGGTTGAAGATGGTATGTTTGCTGCTGGCCCTCTGCGTTGCGGCTGTCTGCCATGCAGAAACGCACGTGCATTCCGGTGGTACGGCAACCTGTGAAGCCCTTGCCGTCTGCGATATCTGCCACGAGCCCTACGGGCACCTGGCTGACCATGACTGGGGCGCGTGGGTCGCCGATGACAACAAAACCCATACCCGCACCTGCAGGACCAATTCCGGGCATACGCAAACCCGCTTTCACACGGGCGGTGCGGCCACCTGTACGGAGAGCGCCAAATGCGCCCTGTGCGGCGCGGTGCATGACGATCCGCTGGGACACGCGCCGGAATTCTATGCCGGCTATCCGGCCACCTGCATCAGCGAGGGCCGGACTGACGGCGAAATCTGCGGCCGCTGCGGCACGGAAGTGACGCCCCGCCGCGTCATTCCCGCCAAGGGCCACAGCTACAACACCTGGACGCCCACGGGCGACGGAACGCACAACGCCGTCTGTACCGCCCCGGGCTGTGAAAGCGCCGATGCGGTGCTCTGCACGCTCTGGGAGGTGACAGCAGCGGATGCGGTGCAGACGCTCTGCCCGATCTGCGGCAGCCTCGGCGACCGGACAATCCCCGTCCTGCTGGCGCAGCCCAGTACGGCACTCCCCTACGGTCAGCTGCTGGTCCGCGGCATGGCACAGCCCTTCCCCGGCGTACTGTATGCCTTCACCGTGACGGGCAGCTATGCCGGCGAAGTGCTCGCCCTCAGCGGGACGGCCGATATGACCCTGCAGGATGACTTTGGAGCGCTCCCGCCCTTCCGCCTTGTGCGGGTGGATGTGACGCCTGCCACTGAGGCCACCGATCGCACCGAGGTCTGGACGGAGGTCGAATATCGTCTGGTCAGCGGGAACCTGCTGCTGAGCACCGATGTGTGCGGACTGTTCCTGCTGCTGCCGGTGGAATAAGTATTGACCAGCCAACCCATCCAAGAAAGGCCGTGTTTCCATGCGCTGGAAGCACGGCCCCTTTTGTTGAGAGAACACGGAGAACACTGCATAGCCCGCCCGGACGCGGGCATGGCTTCGATGTATGCATGACATGACGCCAAAAAACATCCGAACCCATCGCCCACAAGGAGCAACCGGTTCGGATGACATTGGTCTGGTGCGGGAAACAGGACTTGAACCTGCAAGCTCGTAAGAGCACATGAACCTGAATCATGCGCGTCTGCCAATTCCGCCATTCCCGCAGAAGAGTGTGGGCAGGGGTGGATTCGAACCACCGAAGTCAGTGACGGCAGATTTACAGTCTGCTCCCTTTGGCCACTCGGGAACCTACCCATATGAAGTTGCCTCATTTCCCGCACGGGCTCCAAGAGGAATGGAGCTGGCGATGGGACTCGAACCCGCAACCTGCTGATTACAAATCAGCTGCTCTGCCAATTGAGCTACGCCAGCACGAAGCTCTGATGTCCAAGTCCGGAAAGAAAGTGGCGACCCGGAAGGGGCTCGAACCCTCGACCTCCAACGTGACAGGCTGGCGCTCTAACCAACTGAGCTACCGGGCCACAAAAGAATATGGGCCTTCAGGGACTTGAACCCGGGACCAACCGGTTATGAGCCGGCCGCTCTGACCAACTGAGCTAAAGGCCCAAGCCTAAGAAGAGGAAAAAGTGGTGACTCCTAGGGGATTCGAACCCCTGTAGCCGCCGTGAAAGGGCGGTGTCTTAACCGCTTGACCAAGGAGCCACGCTTCATCCGAAGTAGCATTCTGGTCGGGGTGAAGGGATTCGAACCCCCGGCCCCATGCTCCCAAAGCACGTGC
>JBJEUF010000131.1:0-2126 GCA_051883695.1 Aristaeellaceae bacterium | reverse complement strand
AGATCCAGCAGATCGGCGCGCCCAAGGCGATCTACCAGCGCCCGGCGAACCTGTTCGTCGCCAGCTTCATCGGCCGCACCAACCTGCTCCCGGGCGAGCTGCGCATCGCAGGCGGCAAGGCCGAGCTCACCGTCGGCGGCCGCTGCACCATGACCCTTGACAACCTGCTGGAAAGCGAGATGCACGACCAGAAGGTCGTCGTCTCCGTGCGCCCGGAGGAGTTCGTCATCGCCAGGGACGGCGAGGGCGTCGCCGCGACGGTCACGGGCAGCACGTTCCTGGGCCTGAACATGCACTACTTCCTGACGCTGGAGACCGGCGAGCACGTGCAGGTCATCCAGGAGGCGGAGCTGGATTCCGTCCTGCCCGAGGGCAGCCGCGTGGTGCTGGGCATGAAGAAGCACAAGCTCAACATCTTCTGTGAGGACGGCAGCCGGAACCTGGTCCGCGGCGTGGTCAACGACGCCGCCCCGGCGCAGCAGGAGGGCTGAGTATGAAGCAGAAGCGTCCCATGGACGTCTGGCAGGTCATCTCGTTTGTGATCCTCGGCCTGTACGCCCTGTTCCTCATCCTGCCGATGTTCCAGCTGCTGCGCAGCTCGGTCGTCGGCGCGGACGGGCAATTCAGCCTGGAGTATTTCAAGGAGTTCTTCACCAAGGAATACTACTACGGCACGCTGCTCAACAGCTTCAAGGTCAGCGTGGCGGTCACGGCCGTCTCGCTCGTGCTGGGCATCCTGTTCGCGTATTTCTACAACCTGTTTGAGATGAAGGGCAAGGCCCTCCTGCATACGCTGGCCATCCTGTGCAGCATGTCCCCGCCCTTCATCGGCGCGTACAGCTGGATTCAGATGTTCGGCCGCGGCGGCATGTTCACCAAGCTGTTCAGCTCGCTGTTTGGCATCAAATTCCCGGACATCTACGGCTTCACCGGCATCGTCATCGTCATCACCTGCCAGCTCTTCCCGCTGGTGTTCCTCTACATCACCGGCGCGCTGCGCAACATCGACAATTCGCTGATCGAGGCGGCGTCCGGCCTGGGCTGCAACAGCCTTAAGCGCTTCTTCGTGGTCATCCTGCCGCTGTGCATGCCCACGATCCTCGCCGCCGCGCTGCTGGTGTTCATGCGCGCGTTCGCGGACTTCGCCACGCCGCTGCTCATCGGCAAGGGCTTCCAGACCTTCCCCGTGCTCATCTACAACCGCTACGTCGGCGAGACCTCGATGAACCACAACTTCGCCGCGGCGATCTCCGTCATCGGCATCGTGGTCACGGCGGCCATCTTCCTGGTGCAGAAGTTTGCGACCACCCGCTTCAGCTTCACCATGAACGCGCTGCACTCCATCGAGACGCACAAGCCCAGGCGCCTGACCAGCATCCTCATCCACCTCTACTGCTACGCCATCGTCGGCATCGCGATGCTGCCGCAGGTGTTCGTCGCCTGGCAGTCCTTCCGCAAGTGCAAGGGCGGCGTGTTCCAGCCCGGCTACAGCCTGGACAGCTACCGGGAGGCCTTCGGCAAGATCATGAAGCGCAGCCTGCCCAACACGTTCACCATCGGCCTGGCCGCGCTCGCGCTGGTCGTCCTGCTGGCGATCCTGATCGCCTATCTGGTCGTGCGCCGCAGCAACGCGGTCAACAACGTGATCGACACGCTCTCCATGGTGCCCTACATCATCCCGGGCGCGGTCGTCGGCATTGCGCTGGTCATCACGTTCAACGACGGCCCGCTGGTTCTCACCGGCACCGCAGCGATCATGGTCATCGCGCTGATCATCCGCCGTCTGCCCTACACCATCCGCTCCTCCGTCGCGATTCTCCAGCAGATCCCCATGTCGATCGAGGAGGCCGCCATCTCCCTGGGCTGCTCCAAGCTCAAGGCGTTCTTCACCGTCACCGTGCCGATGATGACCAACGGCATCATGTCCGGCGCGATCATCAGCTGGATCACGATCATCACGGAGCTGTCCACCGCCATCATCCTCTACAGCGTGCGCACGGAGACCCTGACGCTGGCCATCTACACCAACGTGGTGCAGGGCAACGACGGCGTCGCCTCCGCGATTGCCACCATCCTGCTGGCGGTCACCACCGCGTCGCTGCTGCTGTTCATGAAGTTCTCCAAGA
>JBJEUF010000130.1:0-2140 GCA_051883695.1 Aristaeellaceae bacterium | reverse complement strand
TCCATGCCCGGCATGATGGACACCATCCTGAACCTGGGCCTGACCGACAAGGCTGTGGTGGGCCTGGCCAACCTGACCAACAACGAGAAGTTCGCCTACGACGCCTATCGCCGCTTCATCGCCATGTTCTCCGACGTGGTTATGGAGATCCCGAAGAGCGAGTTCGAGGCTGTGCTGGACGAGTTCAAGGAGAAGAAGGGCGTCAAGTTCGACCGCGACCTGGACGCTGAGGATCTGAAGAACGTCGTCGTGCGCTTCAAGGAGATCTACAAGAAGCACCTGGGCGTGGAGTTCCCCCAGGATCCCAAGGTTCAGCTGATGGAGGCCGTGAAGGCCGTGTTCCGCTCCTGGGACAACCCCCGCGCCATCTACTATCGCCGCATGAACGACATCCCCGGCGACTGGGGCACTGCCGTCAACGTGCAGGCCATGGTCTTCGGCAACATGGGCGAGACCTCCGGTACCGGCGTTGCCTTCACCCGCAACCCCTCCACCGGTGAGAAGAAGCTCTACGGCGAGTACCTGCTGAATGCTCAGGGCGAGGACGTCGTGGCCGGCATCCGTACCCCCCAGCCCATCGCGCAGCTGCAGGAGCAGATGCCCGATGTGTACCAGCAGTTCGTGGACATCGCCGGCAAGCTGGAAGCCCACTACCGCGACATGCAGGACATGGAGTACACCATCGAGCGCGGCAAGCTGTTCATGCTGCAGACCCGTAACGGCAAGCGTACCGCTGCCGCCGCCCTGAAGATCGCTGTTGATCTGGTGGACGAGGGCGTGCTGTCCGAGGAAGAAGCCGTGCTGAAGGTGGAGCCCAAGCAGCTGGATACCCTGCTGCATCCCAACTTTGACGCCGCCGCCGTGAAGAAGGCGCCCGTCATCGCCAAGGGCCTGCCCGCTTCCCCCGGCGCTGCCACCGGCGGCATCTACTTCACCGCTGACGAGGCTGCCGAGCATGGCAAGGCTGGCGAGAAGGTCATCCTGGTGCGCCGTGAGACCACCCCTGAGGACATCGAGGGCATGGACTTCTCCCAGGGCATCCTGACCGTCTTTGGCGGCATGACCTCCCACGCGGCCGTTGTGGCCCGCGGCATGGGCCGTGCGGCTGTCGTCGGCTGCGGCGAGCTGAAGATCAACGAGGAAGCCAAGACCCTGACCGTGGCCGGCAAGACCTACCACGAGGGCGACTTCATCTCCCTGGACGGCTCCACCGGCAACGTGTACGATGGCCAGATTGCCACCGTGGACGCTTCCATCTCCGGCGACTTTGCCCGCTTCATGGGCTGGGCTGACGCTGCCCGCAAGCTGCGCGTCCGCACCAACGCCGACAATCCCCGCGATACCAAGCAGGCTGTGGCCTTCGGCGCCGAGGGCATCGGTCTGTGCCGTACCGAGCACATGTTCTTCGAGGCTGACCGCATTGCCGCCGTGCGCGAGATGATCCTCGCCGACACCAAGGAGCAGCGCGAGAAGGCCCTGGCGAAGATCCTGCCCATGCAGCAGGGCGACTTCGAGGCCATGTACAAGGCTCTGGAAGGCAAGCCCATGACCGTGCGTTACCTGGATCCGCCGCTGCATGAGTTCGTGCCCCATGTGGACATGACCGAGGAAATCGAGGGCCTGGCCGCGAACCTGGGCATCTCCGTGGAGGAAGTTGTCTACAAGATCAACGCCCTGCACGAGTCCAACCCCATGATGGGCCATCGCGGCTGCCGTCTGGCCGTCACCTATCCCGAAATCGCCGAGATGCAGACCCGCGCCGTCATGCAGGCTGCCATCAACGTGAAGCGTGAGTGCGGCTATGACATCGTGCCCGAGATCATGATCCCCCTGGTCGGCTCCAAGAAGGAACTGGCCTATGTGAAGTCCATCGTCGTCGAGACCGCCAAGAAGGTCTTCGAGGAGCAGGGCATGGAGCTGCCCTATCATGTGGGCACCATGATCGAGATCCCGCGCGCGGCTGTCACCGCCGACGAGATCGCCGAGGAAGCCGAGTTCTTCTCCTTCGGCACCAACGACCTGACCCAGATGACCTTCGGCTTCTCCCGTGACGACGCCGGCAAGTTCCTGGATTCCTACTACAGCGCCAAGATCTTCGAGAGCGATCCCTTCGCCCGTCTGGACACCGACGGCGTGGGCA